>NZ_JAMBIZ010000021.1 GCF_025291715.1 Metasolibacillus sp. | reverse complement strand
CACTCCTAGTAAATTATTGAGACTATTATACTTTATAAACTCCCAATTTACTGTGTCCATAATTTAGACTATCATCATTTACTTCAAATGTTCTTAGTGAATTATTCCCACTCCATGATTTTTACGATTCATTAAAAGTAATTCATTGATTTAGAGCACTTTTAGAATGGTTATATCCTTTTAATTGAGTATAAATTTATTTCTATTGTTTGCAAATTGTTTGCATATTTAATGTTCTTAAATCGTGTATTTGAATTCTTTTATTAAAGGTAAAAATCTAGATTCAACCATTCTTCCTTTTTCTTCATATGCTTGAAACAATTCATCTACCTCTTGAATTGTGTAAGTATAATTCGTTTTATTAGAAAGGTTAGCTATTAAGTTCATATCTTGAAAAACTTTAGTCATTCTGGATTCTGCAAGTTCTCTAAATTTCTTCCTTTTGGGTTCCAAATCCCCAATATCATTTATTACCAAAAATTTAAATTCAGTTACAGTAGGTTTAATACTTACATTGTTTTCAAAATAAGATTTAATTTCTTCTCCCTTCTTCCTATAAGCATAAAATAATTCCTCTATTTCTTCATTTACAACATACTCATAATTTTTTTTATTCGATAGATTGGCTATCAAATTCATATTTTCGAACACTCGAGTCATACGTCGTTCTGAAATCTCACGAAACTTCTGATGTCTTTCATTTTTCATTAGTAATAACACCTCACATTATATTTATAAGTTATATTACCACGAAGCAGTAAATAAACAGAAATATAGCCATAAAAGCTTGACAATTAAATTCAAGGAGTTTAAAGTAAATTTAAGTTATTTAGAACGATTATACCCTTAATCACTGTTACGAAATCTAAATAACCCAGAATATAGAGAAAGGATATAGAAACTTTAGTACAACAAAAAAACCGTAGAAATGAGGAATTACTATGTTAAAACCCGTAATTGACCCAATTGAATATTGCGATCAAAAAAGACCACTAGTGCGGAACATTAAGCCACTCAATGCGGACAATTGAGCCACCGAGTGCGGAAACTTTGAGCCACTTACATATATTCCCTTAAACCTCCTGTATAATGAAGGAGCATGCCACCCAGCATGACACTTCAGAACAGGAGGATTTTTTATGATTGATTACCGTAAAATACTAGCTCTTTCCTTTGATGGCATTAGCCAAAGAACGATTAGCGCTAGCACCGGACACTCTCGCAATACCATATCTGACGTAATCCAACGTGCGAGAAATCTCAGGATTACTTTGTTAAACGACACGATGACAAACGCTTGGCTAGAGGAATATCTTTACCCCGAGAAACAGCCAATTGAAAAAGGCTATTATCCTGTGGATTGGGAGAAGGTGCATAAAGAATTACAGAAAAAGCATGTGACGCTCAAACTTTTACATCACGAGTACGCGCTAGCTGCAAAGGAAGCAGAGAAAATCCCCTATGCCTATCGGACATTCGCTGAAAAATATGGTCATTATGCGCGAAAATTTAAACTAACGATGCCGCTAAGACGCAAGCCAGGTGAAATTATGGAAGTCGATTGGGCTGGTGCAACACTCTCTATTCGAGACCGTGCAACAGGTGAAGAAATGCCTGCGTATGTATTCGTCGCTGCTTTGCCGTATAGCCAAATGATGTATGTAGAAGCTTTTTTAGACATGAAATCGACGAGTTGGTTAACAGCACACATCCATGCCTTCGATTATTTTGGTGGTGTTACGGAAACCCTTGTACCTGATAATTTAAAAACCGGTGTCATTAAAGCGAAACGCGAAGAATCTGTTTTAAATGAGGCATACCGTGAACTGGCTGATCACTATCGTACAGTTATCGTGCCAAGTCGTGTGCAAAAGCCAAAAGATAAGCCAAGTGCCGAAGGTAGCGTAGGACATGCCTCAAGACAAATCATCGCTGCATTACGCAACGCACAGTGTTTTCACATTAACGAGCTGAATCAGTATATCGCTGAAAAATTAGAAGAAATCAACACAACCGATTTTCAAAAACGTCCAGGAACACGAAAAAGCGTATTTGAGGAAGAAGAGAAAAGCACTCTCCAGCAACTGCCTCAAACACGCTTCAAAATGACGGAATGGAAAACCGCCAAGGTTCAACTGAACTACCACACCCAAGTTGAACGCATGTATTATTCCGTCCCTTACGAATACGCCCGTGAATCGGTCGATATTCGTTTAACAACAGATCTAATTGAAGTGTACTTTAAAGAAGCACGAATTGCATCCCATAAACGATTAAAAGGTGAGATAGGACAATATTCTACAAACATTGATCATATGCCAGATCACCATCGTTCTTACGTAGAACATAATCCTGAAAACGTAACTAAATGGGCAACAACCATCGGTTCATTTACGGAAAAATATGTCGCGTATATTTTAGAAAATCATGTAGAGAAAAAAGCACTCCAAATTTTAAGTACATTACAAAACATGGTGAAGAAATATACGGCAGAAGAACTTGAGCAAGCCATTAAGACGTTACTTGAAATCTCATCAAGCCCCTCTAATACAGTTTTAAAAGGCCTATTAGAAAGAACAAAACAGGCTTCAAAAACAAAGAGCGTACCATCCATAAAAACTTCGAATGAAAATCACGGATTTACACGTGGTGCTGCTTATTTCGGGAGGGAGAAAAAATGAGTAAACAAGAAACACTACGTAAGCTTTCAGAAATGGGTTTAAGCGCAATGGCGGAACTCTATCAGGAAATCAACCAAAATCCAGCCTATCGTGATATGGATTTTAATGATCTTTTTAGTCTCTTAACAGATACAGAATATGATCGCCGCAAATCGAATAAACTCGCTCGTTTAATCAAACAAGCGACGTTCAATGAGCCGTCGGCTGCCATTGAAGATATTGAATACCATCCAGATCGCCGTTTAGATAAAAACCTCATCTTAGAATTAGCTACAGGAAACTACATTCAAAATCACCACAACATCATTTTAATGGGCGCTTCAGGCAACGGAAAAAGCTATATAGCCAATGCATTCGGTGTTCATGCCTGCCGTCAATTTCACAAAGTTAAATATATACGCCTCCCGGAACTACTAGATGAACTAGCTGTAGCGAAATATGAAGCAGATGGCAGCTACCGAAAACTTATTCAGCATTACAAAAAAATCGATTTACTCATTATAGACGAATGGCTTTTAACAGACCTATCAGAGGAACAAGTTTTAAACGTTTTCGAAATTGTGGAGGCTCGTTTAAAAAAGGCTTCAACTATCTTCTGTTCTCAATTTGCGCCGGAAGGCTGGTACGCGAAACTTGGCCATGCCCAAATCGCAGACGCTATCTTAGACCGTATTGTACATGATTCTTACCACATTTTAATTGATGGCGAAGTCTCGATGCGCGAGCGCCATGGTCTAAAACCACTTAAGCGATAGATTATTTTCAAATTAAAAAGGAAAACAACTAGCTGCAGTTTCAGTAGTTGTTTTCCTTTTCTTAAAAGTGGCTCAATTGTCCGCAATCGGTGGCTCAAAACTCCGCATTCACTGGCTTAAAGTTCCGCACTGCTGGCTCAAACGCTCCGCAGTACTCACCAATCGCTACTTTAGGTAGCACACTATTATTAGTTGATATAGCTCCCAAATTTGAACAAGTAAAAAATGGTGATGGAAAATTCGAACGTACAGATAAAATTATTTCTTACGTGTACAGTGTAGTTTGTGTAGAGCGCAAATTTGAAAAAGTGTCTATTAAAATTGACGAACAACGTCCTTTATTCAATACAGAAAAAGAAGACATCCCTGAAGGCACAATTGTAGCTTTTGAAAACTTAACCATTACTCCTTATGTCCAAAATGGCTGGATTCAATTATCTAGTAAAGCTGATAAATGTTTTGTTTGTAAGGAGGAATAATTATTGAAGAAACGTAAGAATAATTTTAAAAAGGTGAGTTACTTTTCAAAAACTCCAATATTCCCTAGTTTCAGTTTTCTATTAACCACAGTCATTTTTATAATTGGTCTTGCAGCTTTCACTATTAATTATTTTTCACACTCAAACGTACTACAATTCTTTTATTCTCTATTGTTTTTAACAATGTCGATATATTTTTTTAAAAATTGGATATCACTTCGAAAAAAATATAACAGTTCTCCTCTTAAGAAATTAAAACGGTTCATTAAAGATAATAAATTGTACGAAGAAGAAATTCGTGAAGTTGGGATAAATGGGAATGGGCGTGTGAAGAAAACAAAAGCAATTGTTAACTCTGCATATTTCTTATATAAGACAACGGATAACGACGAATTAATTATAAGAGCATTAAAAAAAGCTGATAAATTCTCTGATAAGGCAAATTCATATGATACATTACTTTGTGCATTATTCGGACTACCATTATATAAAAAATTCAATGAAGTTCAATATTGTGATTATGTCTTTGAGCTAATCCCAGATAAACGAATTATGGTTACAGACTCTAGCAGAAATACTAGCAATTACAAAATCCAAATTACGTCCAAGATTAATTGGGAAATTGGCTCCCCTCCACATATCCTTATATCAGGTTCAACTGGCTCAGGTAAAACAAGTCTAGTCAATACCTTAATTCTAGATTACTTGAGCAAAGGAGCTAAATTGTTTATAGCTGATCCTAAATCAGCTGATCTTGCTACGATTGGGAGAATCATAGATAAAGAACATACTGCAACGACCGAGAATGAAATTGCTAAGTTATTACGAGAGGCACACGAAGAAATGGAAAGACGCTACAAAGAATGGTTTGCTGAACAGGACTCATTCGGGAAAACATGGAAAGATATCGATGGTGCAAAACCTTTTCTGGTGGTATTTGACGAATACGCTATATTTTCAGCAATAAGTACTCCTAAAATAGTTAAAGAAGTACAAAATTATCTATACAGCCTTGTTTTGAAGTCAAGGCAGGTTGGCGGAGAAATATGTATATTACTCCAACGCCCAGATGCATCTATACTAAATGGTTCTTTAAGGGATAATTTTGGTGTAAGAATAGGTCTCTCAAATATGACTGATGATGGCAGAAGAATGCTTTTCGGCTCTTCAGATATGGAGTATAAATCCATCAAGGAAATTGGAGGTGGATATATCTTGATTGATGGTCAAAATAATAATTTGCCTATATATTTTGAGACCCCTCTAATCCCGAAAGGGTATAATTTACTAGATGATTTACAAAATATATCCAAACAAAACACTCCAACTGCAACCTCGAAATCAATCGAAATAGGGAGGCGGACGCCCTAGCGTCCGAACGGAGTGGCCGAGTCTTTTCTATTGATTGAGAGGTCCAAGCGAGCGGTTTATGCGAGCTTCTTAACTTGATATATAGAACAACATCTAGAGAAAATAAATACTGGAGAAGTTCATGACAGGGATTTGAAATGAGTGATTCCTATCAATAAAGAAACTAGAAGCTATAAATTTAAAATTGTTGAAACACCGACAACTATCGAAGTTTGGGAATATATTGATGACCCTGTTTTTTACTCCGTTAAAGTTGATAGCGAAACATTGCATAACCTTAATGACAGGGTAAATGAAATAAGTGATGATTCCATCCCTACAAAAACCAACAATCAATATGACAGCCTTAAACGAAAGCAAAAACATTATGAGCATATGCGTTGGGAAATTGCTCATATTGTCGACTGCAACTTTGATAACAAAACAAAATTTATGACATTAACATTCAAAGAAAACGAACAAGATATTAACTTTACTAATTTAGAATTCAACAAATTTATAAAACGATTAAATTACGATTTGTATAAACAGAAAACACAGCAATTAAAATATTTAGCTGTTTGGGAAAAGCAAAAACGTGGCGCTATTCATTACCATGTAATTTTCTTTGACTTACCATTTATCAAAATAAAGAATCTACAAAACATCTGGGGACATGGATTTGTTAAATTAAATAAAATCGATGTAGACAGTCAAGAGAATCGAGGTCGTTATGTTAGTAAATATTTCTCTAAAGACTTGGAATTTAAAGAGCATAAAAAAAAGGCTTTTTTTAAATCGCAAAATTTAAAAAAGCCAACAATTAGACGAATCAACTCGTTGCAACCGATTGATTTGCCCAAAACAAATATTATTTACACTAAAGAGTATACACGAAATATCCCAGACTTTCAGTCCCCAGATAAAAATTTTAAGAATTCAACCGTTCATTATACGAAATATCGAAAGGGGTTAATAAACAATGATTACAGTAACTAAACAAGAATTAATTAATTTAGGATTTGGTCCTAGCCAATCAGCTGATATTATTCGCCAAGCTAAGTATTTAATGCAAAGTAAAGGGTTCTCCTACTATGCAAGTAAACGCTTAGGAAGAGTTCCAGTTAAAGCAGTAGAGGAAATTCTAGGTTTCTCACTTGAATCAACTGGAGATAAACATCATGCCTAAGATAGCTAATGTCTATCAGGATAAAAGAAATGGCAAATGGTACTTTGTAGCAAGTCTTGGATACGATGAAACAGGCAAACGAATTCAACATTGGGAGCGTGGTTTCCTATCTCAAAAAGAAGCTAAAAAGGCTTATGACGAGTATATGAATAATTATTCTTCTACGTCTGTGAAGAAAAATAGCACAATGGCATTTAAAGAGTTTTATGAAACTTATTTCAAACCAGATTATAAGCGGTCAGTAAGTGCAAGAACATTTGAAAATAGAGAATCTTCTATGGATCTTCATTTCAAATTTTTCTACACTAAAAAATTGAAAGACATTAGCCCACCATTAATAAAACAGTGGCAAAATAAACTTTCCGAAAATTACTCTAATGCCTATATTCGTAATGTTCATGGATTGTTACAAAAGAATTTAGACCTAGCTGTGAAATTAGGTTTATTACAAACAAACGGAGCTAAAACAGTAGGTAACGTGAAGAAGGTCAAAAAGAAAGTGGACTTCTGGACGAAAGAAGAATTTGAAAAAGTTATCGCTACATTTAACATTTCTGATTTCCACCAACATTTTTCATTCATCATGATTTGGCTTTTATTCATGACAGGCTTACGCTTTGGTGAAGCACAAGCATTAGAATGGGATTCTGATATTGACTTGAAGGAAAAAACGCTAACGGTAAATAAATCAATGTATTATAAAAACGCAAATGAGTTTTACATTACAGAGCCTAAAACAAAAGCTAGTAATCGTGTTATTGCTCTAGATGATGATACTATCAACTTTCTAAAAAAATGGAGAGAAAGACAGCAACACGTCTTTCCCTCCAAGTATGTTTTATCCTATAACGGTTTCCCCACAAATAAAAGTGCTACATTCCATATTCTTGAGCAGCACTCAAAATTAGCTGGCGTTCATAAAATAAGAACTCACGCTTTAAGACACTCCCACGCTTCATTGCTAATCTCACTAGGGGAAAATGCTTTAGTAATACGTGATAGATTAGGTCATGAGGATATTCAAACCACATTAGGAACGTACGGACATTTATATCCTAATATGAATCGCGAAGTGGCGAATCGATTAAAAAACATTATAAACGTTAAACATACAACTACGCCCAATCGAAAAATGATTTCAAATCAGTATGTAAAAAATCGAAATAACATATGAAAAATTCCCTTAATTTAGTATTATTGATGCAGACACAAATCAAGGGAGTCCTTAATTAAAATGGAAAATTTTATTACTGATTTTTTTACAAACAAAGATAACACACTTGATATTACTAAAGTTATTTTCACTTTAATAGGTGTAATGATAACGGCTGGTATTTCTTTAATTGTTGCACTAATAAATAATAGTCGTAGTAAAAAGACTTTATTTATCAACACGATTACAAATAATCGTATCGAATGGATGAACAACACCAAAGAGATGATTAATCATTTTATTGTATTAACTGAAGTCAATACACATACACCTGTTAAAATTTCTGGAGATAGTAAATTTGAATATTTTAATGAACTTTCTAAAACAAGAAATAAAATTCTTTTACACTTAAATTTTAAAGGGTATATTGATTCAAAAATTATCGAAACTATAAATAAAATTGAATATTCAATTCAGGTTCTTGCCGACTTATTAGAGTTGTATAATTCAACTGATGAAGACAAAAGAAATTTTGCTCTCAAATTGTATGAAAATGAACTCATTAAAAATAATCCAAAACTATTTATAGAAAACATTTTAAATCTTGATATTGATGACGCAGAAAAGTTTCGGTTAAAAATCGAAAAACTAGGCGGTGTTGATGAAGTATTAAAATCTATAGATGATGCAGTACATGAAGATATACTTAAACATATTAATCAACTTAATAGCAATCTTATAAAAGAGCCAAGAAAAATAAACGAAACTATTAATAGCTTACATGACGATTTACTTCTATATACACAAGTTTATATGAAGGTAGAATGGGATAGGGTAAAAAAGGAATCCATTGGGAAACTGAAAGAAAAAGAAGATAAAAAGTTTAAAGAACGTGTAGATATTTTAATAGCTGAAGCAAACCGTTCGACTTTCAACTACTCTCTAAACAAATTAGAAGAACACTATAAAGAAAAAAAACAAGAAGTTAGTAATTAAACCTGTATTGATGTTTGCGATTTGTTTGCAAACAAAAACAAAAAGAGCTTAGAAACCTTTAAAGCAAAGGATTCTAAGCTTATTTTAATTATTCCCACTCAATCGTCGCAGGTGGCTTCGATGTAATGTCATACAGCACACGGTTAACACCTGACACTTCATTGACAATACGTACTGAAATTTTCTCTAGCACATCATATGGAATGCGTGCCCAGTCTGATGTCATGCCGTCAATGGATGTTACGCCGCGGATGCCGATGGCGTAGTCGTATGTACGGCCATCGCCCATTACACCTACTGAACGGATATCTGGAAGTACAGCGAAGTATTGCCAAATGTCGCGTTCTAAGCCTGCATTTTTGATTTCTTCACGTAAAATGTAGTCAGCTTCACGTACGATTTCTAATTTTTCCTCTGTTACTTCGCCAAGTACACGGATACCTAAGCCTGGGCCTGGGAATGGTTGACGCCATACGACCGCTTCTGGAAGGCCTAGCTCTAAGCCTAGTGCACGTACCTCATCCTTAAATAATGTATTTAATGGCTCGATTAGTTGGAACTTCATGTCCTCTGGTAATCCACCTACATTGTGGTGGGATTTAATTGTTTGGGCTGTTGCTGTGCCTGATTCGATGATGTCTGTGTACAGCGTGCCCTGTGCTAAGAAGTCCATGTCTTTTAGTTTTGCTGACTCTTCGTCGAATACATAGATGAATTCGTTGCCGATAATTTTGCGCTTTTGCTCTGGGTCTGATACGCCTTTTAGCTTGTTCATAAAGCGTTCGCGTGCATCAATTTTGATAACTTTCATGTCGAAATCTTCAGTGAAAGTTTTCATCACTTGCTCGACTTCGCCTTTACGGTTTAAGTTGTGGTCTACGAACATACATGTTAGTTGATCGCCGATTGCTTTGTGGATTAATACAGCTACAACTGAAGAATCTACGCCGCCTGATAGTGCACAAAGAACTTGCTTATCGCCGACTTGCTCGCGAATTTTAGCAATTTCCATATCGATGAAGTTTGCCATCGACCAATCGCCCTTTGCGTTACATACATCAAACACAAAGTTTTTTAATAAGTCATTACCATAAACAGAGTGACGTACTTCTGGATGGAACTGAACTGCGTAAAGGTTGCGTTTCACATTTGCAATAGCTGCAATTGGACATGCAGGGCTTGTTGCAATAATCTCAAAGCCTGATGGTACCTCTGTTACATGGTCACCATGGCTCATCCACACAATTTGCTCCTTTGGTAAGTCTCCAAATAATTTATTTTCTGTCACAATATTAATTTCTGCTTTACCATATTCACGTGTTTCTGCACTTTCCACTTTTCCATCTAGTGTATGTGCGATTAACTGCATACCATAACAAATCCCTAAAATTGGTAACCCTAAGTCAAAAATAGCCGGATCAACTTTAAATGCTTGCTCATCATAAACTGAGTTGGGCCCGCCTGAAAATACGATACCTACAGCATTCATTTCTTTAATTTCCTGCGCTGTTACTGTGTGAGGATGTAGTTCTGAAAATACACCAAATTCACGAATACGACGCGTAATTAATTGATTAAACTGGCTTCCGAAGTCAAGAACGACAATTTTCTCTTGCTCTTTTAATAAAGGAGTTGACACAAATTCCACCTCTTCTTTAGTTTAAAATGCTTCATATTGATAAGAAGGAACGCGCAGAAAATTACATTTCAGCGCGTTCCTTCTCCAAGCGGATTATATAACAAATCCGCCATCATAGATAAGTTATTTACGGCAACTTAGTAGAGACATCCGAACCATATTATCGGACCTATATGAAGGCATATATTTTCTATTTTTCTGTTTGTTGTACTTAAAAAGGCTTGTAGCTCCTTTTTTAAATAACAAATATTCTTCTGCAATTTTACCCTTTGTATCGTGTAAAATCAACTACCTGTGCGATTGATTAAATATTCCCAACTTTCTTTCAGCTGTTCAAAATCTAATTCCTCACCATTTTCACTGTAAATCATGCGCTCATATGCTTCTGTTAAAATTGTCATATCACTTGTACCAAAATGCGCATCAACTTCTTGTGCAAAGCTTTTCAGTGTTTGATAGTTTTGACGTTTAAAGCCTTGGTACTCCAATTGCTTTAATAAACGGCTATACGATAAATCAAAGCTTCCTGCATTTTGCTTCTTTTGGCGATTCATTTTTACATATACTGTCGGTAGCCACTTGTGACGGCGGCGATACATGATATATACAATAACAATAACTACAATAGCTAAAGCAATGAGCCATTTTCTATTTTTTTCGTTGAATAGATTTGTAGCTACTTCATTTGTTTGATCATTTTGTACAGCTTGCTCCATTTCTTCCTTCTGCTGCTGTTCAAGCTCACGTTGTTCCTCTGGTACAAGCTCATCCTCGATATCAGATAAATCTACATCATAATCAACAGATGCTGGGCTAGAGAAGCCAATTGTTGGCTCAAATGGCATCCAGCCAAGCCCATCGACATAGACTTCTACCCAAGAATGGGCATCATTGTTTTGCACTTCAAAGACAACTAACCCATCATCTGTACGATCAATTTGCTCACCGCCAACAAAGCCTTTAACCCATCTTGCAGGGATATCAACAGAGCGCAGCATAACAACCATTGCTGTAGAGAAATTATCACAATAGCCACGCTTCGTTTCAAATAAAAATTGATCTACATAGTCCTGCTCCTGCGCCGGATAGGCAATATTTCTTGTGTCATAGATAAAGCCATTTTGCTGGAAGTAACGCTCAATTGCTCTCGCTTTATCATACGTCGTATTATATTCTCCAGTAATTTCCTCGGCTAAATCTCGTACACGCTCTGGCAATTCATGCGGCAATTGCAAAAACCTTGAATTCACAGTCGTTCTCGGCATGTTTTCATCCTTCAATGCTGTAAAGCTATAAGAAGGCTCACTATAAATAAGCTGATAATGCTCTGGCACAGCAATAGTATTCTGTACGACTGTTTGTAGCTTTTCCGTTTCCTCTGTAAAAATAGTGGAACCATCAAATAATACGCGCTGCAAGCCATATGGTTGTAAAATAAATGGAAGATCAGTAAGTGGGAATATTTCTGCCTGTGACTGTTCTTCACCAATCGGAATGGATAGTGGTAATAATGTATTCGAAGGGATTTCCCATTCATTATAGCTACCATTTGCAACAGTCCAGCCTTTTGTCGTGTAGAAATCCTTCGTTTCTATGCGCCAATATTGCTTTTTTGGTGCATGGGCACGGAAAACCACCGTATCATCCTGAGAAAAGCCACCGCCTAATTTTTCATCATTTTCTCCATAACCAACCTTCCCCTCTACTGTGCCCCCAATGCCTCCCCCTGCTACCCCTTTAATAAACGGTACAGGATCTGCCCATTGAGGTGGCGCTTTTGGTAGCATAAAAGCAATCAAGCCTACTAAGCTAACAAAGAAGATGACAGGTATGCAATAGTACAGAGATGATTTCCTTTGCATAAACGCGCCCATCGTTGTGGAGAAGCGCTTTAAGAACAGGAAGGCTGTTAGCATTAATCCAAGTAATACAACCTTTATAATTGCCACTTTTCCATCATATTCACTAAATGTATCGAGCATTGCAATAAAGAAAATCGTTAGCGCTAAAAAATAAAAAATGCTCATACGTACAGTAATCCAATGATGTATTAAATACACGAGCATCCAAATTAAAATTAAAAAGAGCAATGTGCGGAATGGATTTGATACTTCTGTAAAATTCCGTTGCACTAGCTGCCATATATTCCATTGCAAATCACTATATAAAAATGCAAATCCCTCTGTTGAAGCTATGGAATAATCGCTATAGGCTTGAACAATAAAAAAGGCGATATAAGCTATTTTAATGAGCCATGTAATGATTAACGGTAATCCCAACAAAGCAAGTGCAAGTGAAAGAGCAATAAAAATTAGAAAATAATGGTTGTATCCTGTGTTGGTTAGTTCCATAATCGGCTTTAGCCACTCACATAAAATAAGAAAAACAATAAGGTAATAGATGCTATATTCTACATAAAATTGACTATCTCTTTTCACGGTCGATTCACCTCCGTGAACGCTTGATTAAACATATCCTCCGTTAAATAAACAACTCGATTTTGTCCAATCGTGCGGTATGTATTTGCCATGCTTTTTAATTCATCTAGCGTAACGACAACAAAGCAAATGATTGCACGTACATGCTGAGCACTACTTAATAACAGCTGCTGACATTCCTTCGTAAATTCCCCTGTGATGATAATTAAAATGGATTGATTTAACCTTTCATAGCGGCTGCGAACAAGCGCTGAGGCAGTATCCTCTCCATTCGCTTCAATAACAGCTAAATGGCGCATCACCTTTTCAAGCTGCCCATCCGTGCGAACAAGCGGCATATATACGCGTTTTTCTCCCGCTGTGGCAAACGACACTTCCCCTTGATGCTTAACAATTGATTGCATAATAGAAGCAGTTAAACTAACGGCTTGTTCAAAATGCTTAGATGAGGATTGCTGAATACAAACGAGCAAGCGTTGTGCTTGACGGTCTTCAAACTCCTTTGTACGCAGCTCCCCACCCTTTGCAAAGGACTTCCAATGAATCCATGAAAAACGATCACCTGGCTGATAATTGCGGATACCTGTTGCCATTGTGGTATCCTTCATCATCGTATATTTAGAAAGAACTGTACCTTGATCATACTGCATTTGCATTGTTGAAAAAGGAATTGCAACAGTTTTCGGATACACTAACGTAGTATGTGGTCGCTCCACTTTTTTCGTACGTGTAATCCAGCCGAAGAAGTCAGTTACCACAAATTCTAAACCTTGAAAATGATATTCACCACGTGCCACATTTTTGATTTCATACGTCCAGTCAAAGGAACGTTTGAAGCCAACAAACAGCAATTTGCTATGGTCGTTTATATGCTGGTCATTCGCTATTTCACGAACAACAACAAACGCTAACGGCAGTCTCGTGCTATTGCGGAAGCTTACTATAACCCCCAAATCATCGCCATGCTTTGGATGAGCTGGATAAACTGAACGCTCCACAATTTCAAATTTCAGCGGAGTGAAATGCAATAGCATTGCATAAAGTAAAAATGGACTTATAGCGAAAAAAATAAACCAACTGACAAAGCCACCTTGAAACATCGCAAAACAAAGTAAAATAATTGTAAGCACTGCGAGGCTTACAAATTTAACGTGCTGACGAATGATTGTCATCTTTCACTATACCTTTGAACAGGCACATTTACCCACTCAACGATGCGTCCCATCACTTGCTCTGCTGTAATCCCATCATAGCGTGCTTCGGGCTGTAAAATTAAACGGTGGCTAAAAACAAATGGCGCTAAATATTGCACATCATCAGGTGTAACAAAATCCCTGCCCTTTAATAAAGCGTACGCTTGCGCTGCCTTCATTAAAGAGAGTGAGGCACGTGGGCTGACACCTAAATAAATTTGGCCGTCACGGCGAGTGGCAGCAGCTAATTCAACAATATAGGTTTTGATGCTATCCTCGATAAAAACTTGCTTTACTTCATGCTGCAATGCAAGTAACTCATCTAAAGTCAAAACTGCTTCAATATGCTCAATTGGCTGTGCATATTGCGCCCTTCTCAATACTTCCACTTCTTCAGCTACTGTTGGGTAGCCCATTTTAATTTTCAGTAAAAAACGATCAAGTTGCGCCTCTGGCAACGGATATGTACCTTCATATTCGATTGGATTTTGTGTTGCCATAACGAAAAACGGCTTAGCAATTTTTAATGTTTCACCATCAATTGTGACAGATGCCTCTTCCATCGCTTCAAGTAAAGCCGATTGTGTTTTAGGAGAGGTTCTATTAATTTCATCCGCCAATATAATATTGCCGATAATTGGCCCTGGTCGGAACTCAAATTCCAATGTTTTCGGATTATAAACCGACACACCTACAACATCTGATGGCAATAAATCTGGTGTAAACTGAATTCTGCGAAACTCCGCACTCACCGATTTCGCTAAAGAGCGAACCATCATCGTCTTCCCTACTCCTGGAACATCTTCCAATAAAACATGTCCTCCTGCAAGCAGTGCGATAACGCTTAGCTCGGCTACTTCCCTCTTACCAATCATCACTTTTTCTATATTTTGAATAATCGCTTCAATTTGATGATGCATCCAATATCCCCCTTGCAACAGCAGCTATTTTTTGAATAATCAAACATACCTCGGCACAATGCGAGACATTAACAACTCATTTCCAGTACTTTAAGCATAACGAAAAATGGTTTTAAACACAATTGAAAGGGGATATGATATCATGCAAAAACAAAAAGCTCTAATTTAAATAGAGTTTCCTATTCGCATAAAGCCCTTCTATGAAGTCTGGCTATTCTCCTTCTTCAAATCGAATTTCGGTACGTGTAATGGCGGCTTTTTATATTGCTCGTATAATTGACAACCTGAGAGGCCACGAGCAATCGATTGCGAATAATGGCTGAGTCCGCATTGTATTGCATCCCTTTAATAATAAGACGTGGACTATTTTTTAAAATGATGCTCTTCTTTTTCTTTTGCTTATTATTATTTTGCAGTAATGATTGCTGATTGGATTGATTAAAAGGTGGTCGATTATCTCCATCCATCACTTGCTGAAAAGCATCACTTGCCTGCACATAATGGCGGCTATCACGAAACATATTATTATGAGTGGCACTTACTCTCGATGTGCGCATTACACATACCTCCTTTCCATATTTGTATTATTTATATCGTATTTTTATTAAGAAGCATAAATTTTTCTTGAATAAAAAAGCCGCGCTATGCTGAAACAGTTCATAGTTCGGCTTTTCATTTTCTTATTTCCAAAAATCATCAAAAATCGTAATTGGCATATGGCGTTTATGCTGTGAGCGTAAATAATGTCCTTCTAAAATAGCACGAGGCTCTGCTGGAATTTCCTTGCCTTCTAAATAATCGTCAATTAAATCATAGGTAATACCTAAAGCAGTTTCATCAGGCAATGCTGGCCGATTCTCTTCTAAATCAGCAGTTGGTGCTTTCATATATAAGTGCTCTGGGCAATTTAAATAAGCTAGTATTTGCTTCCCTTGACGCTTATTTAAACGAAAAATCGGCACTAAATCTACGCCACCATCGCCGTATTTTGTATAAAAGCCTGTCACTGCCTCAGCTGCGTGATCCGTTCCTACCACAACTGCCCCATGCATTGCAGCAATCGAAAACTGTGCCTTCATACGCTCACGTGCCTTTTCATTGCCTTTCGCAAAGTCGCTTAATTGGATGCCTGCATTTTCTAGCGTTTGTACACTCGCATCTACTGCTGCTTTAATATTAATTGTATAAATATGTGTTGGCTGAATAAAATCAAGTGCATCCTGACAATCCTGCTCATCAAATTGCGTACCATATGGCAAGCGCACAGCCCAAAATGCATATTTATTTTCTCCTGCCTCTGCATTAAGCTCGTCTACAGCTAATTGCGTAAGCTTTCCTGTTAAAGTTGAATCTTGCCCACCGCTAATGCCAAGCACAAAGCCTTTAATAAAAGCGTGCTTTTTCACATAGCTTTTCAAAAAATCAACCGTTTTACGCACCTCTACCTCTGGGTCAATTGCTGGTAAAACCTTTAGTTCTTCAATAATTTGCTGTTGTAAAGTCACTTTTCAACACTCCTTATGATTTCTCCAACTTTTCAACCATTTCACGCGCCTCGCTAATGTTGCGCATCTTATTGTCCCAGCATTTTTGGCTTAAATCAACTGGATATTCCTCTGGATTTAATGAGCGCTTATATTCATCCCAAAGCAGCTCTAAATTATCTGCAGCATACTGACGAATCGCCAT
Source organism: Metasolibacillus sp. (assembly GCF_025291715.1). Classification (GTDB taxonomy): domain Bacteria; phylum Bacillota; class Bacilli; order Bacillales_A; family Planococcaceae; genus Metasolibacillus; species Metasolibacillus louembei. The sequence continues at coordinate 43,830 of NZ_JAMBIZ010000021.1, read as the reverse complement.
AAGCTCTGGATTTTGATAAACGATTTTGCCATCTTCGATTACTTTTTCATGCAAATTTTTCGCCTCAAAATTTGTCACAAACTTCGAAACGAATGTATGCACTGGATGGAACATTTTAATGCGCTCCTCCGCTTGTGGCTGCTCATCTTCCATCACAATGTAATCACCCTCCGATTTACCTGTTACTCGGTCAATAATACGGTAAACCTTTTTCAAGCCTGGTGTCGTTACTTTTTCCGCATTTGCAGAAATTTTAATTGTATCCTCCATTACCCCATCATCATTTTCAATCGCTACCATTTTATAAACAGCACCTAATGCTGGCTGATCGTATGCAGTAATAAGCTTTGTACCAATTCCCCACATATCTACTCTTGCACCTTGTGCCTTCAAGTTTAAAATCGTATATTCATCTAAATCATTCGATACGATAATTTTTGCATCTGGGAACCCTGCCTCATCAAGCATGCGACGTGCAGCCTTCGATAAAAAGGCAATATCGCCACTATCTAAGCGAATGCCAATAAAATTAATTTTATCGCCAAGCTCCTTTGCCACCTTAATAGCCGTTGGTACACCTGATTTCAATGTGTTATATGTGTCTACTAAAAAGACGCAATTGCGATGGCGCTTTGCATAAGCATGGAAGGCGTCATAATCATTTTTATATGCTTGAACAAGCGCATGTGCATGTGTGCCTGATACGGGAATATTAAAGCGTTTTCCAGCACGCACATTCGATGTCGATTCAAAGCCACCGATAATTGCCGCCCTTGCTCCCCATAAAGCAGCGTCCATTTCCTGCGCACGTCGCGTACCAAACTCCATGCCGATTTCATCTTTAATGACTTGCTTAATACGACTCGCCTTTGTTGCAATTAGCGTTTGGAAATTAACAATATTCAATAGCGCTGTTTCAATTAACTGCGCCTCAATTAAAGGGGCTTCAATACGCATAATTGGCTCATTGCCGAAAGCAAGCTCACCTTCTACCATTGAATACACTGTTCCTGTAAAACGAACTCCCTGTAAATAGCTTAAAAAATCCTCCTCATAGCCAAGCTCTTCACGTAAATAAGCAATATCGCTTTCTGTAAAATGGAAGTTTTTTAAATAATCAAGTGCTCGTTCAAGTCCTGCAAAAACAGCATAGCCATTACCAAATGGCAGCTTTCTAAAATATAGCTCAAACACAGCTTTTCGATTATGAACATTATCAGCCCAATAGCTTTCAGCCATATTAATTTGATATAAGTCTGTGTGTAACGCTAAACCATCATCTCGATACTTCGTTTCCATACTAATTCCCTTCTTCCAAAATATATTAGTCCTAGTATACACTATTTTTTTTATTAATCGGCATAGAAAACTTCTCACACAATATGATGGCTGAAATATACATCTCACAATTAGATCAAAGTCATCGATTTTTTCTATGTGAGGTTTCCTTACACAAACCTTTTTTTCCATGCAAATACCCTTTATCATTTTCTATATTCTAACTTAAGGAGTGGTTGTATGAAAAAGATTGAAGCAATTATTCGACCTGAAGTATTCGTAGCAGTACGTGAAGGGCTAGCAGAACAAGGAATCGATGGGTTAAGCATTTATGAAATTGCTGGCTGTGGAAGACAAGAAGGACGTACAGCTCTATTTCGTGGCAATTCATACACGATGGAGTTTTCTCCAAAGCTAAAGTTGGAAATGGTTGTGGAAGACGCTATGGTGCCGGCAATTGTTGATGTCATCTTGCAGGAGGCTTCCACAGGAGAAGTAGGGGATGGGAAAATCTTTATTTCTACTATAGAGCAAGCAATACGCATTCGTACGAAAGAAGTTGGCTCAGTTGCCATTAATTAAATTTAAAAGAAAAGAGGAGATTGTATGACAAATGAGGCATTAGAACTTTCCATTAATCTTGTATGGGTCATGTTAGGAGCATTTTTAGTATTTTTCATGCATACAGGCTTTGCTATGGTCGAGGCTGGCTTTACCCGCTCTAAAAATGCGGTCAATATTTTAATTAAAAACATTTTAACAATTTCGATTGGCGGTATTGTTTACTTCGTTGCAGGCTATGCCATTATGTTTGGCGATACAGCTGGTGGCTTTGTCGGTACCTCAGGCTTCTTTTTAAACAGTGTTGATGATATTGGCTTCTTTATTTTCCAAGCGATGTTTGCCGCAACATGTGCAACAATCATTTCAGGAGCTGTTGCAGAGCGTACAAATATTATGGCTTATATGGTGATTGTTGTCGTGATGACATTGTTCGTTTACCCAGTTGTCGGACATTGGATTTGGCAAGGCGAGGGCTGGATTACGCAGCTAGGCTTTATCGATTTTGCAGGCTCAACAGTTGTACACTTAACGGGAGCTGTTGGTGCATTCGTTGCAGCAGCAATGATTGGCCCACGCATTGGTAAATACACAAAAAATCGTGTCAATGTTATTCCTGGTCACTCTATTCCACTTGGTGCACTAGGTGTCTTCATTTTATGGCTAGGCTGGTTTGGCTTTAATGGTGGCTCTACACTAGCTGCTGACCCTGAAGCAGTACCTAGCGTCATTGCTAACACCTTTTTAGCTGCCGCTGCTGCTGTAGTTGCTACTGCCTTTTACACAAAGCTACGCTACCGTTATATAGATGGTTCTCTAACATTAAATGGTGCATTAGCTGGTTTAGTAAGTATTACAGCTGGTGCTGCAAACGTCAGTATTGTTGGTTCCATTATTATCGGCTTGCTAGCAGCTCCGATACTAGTGGAAGGTGTTCGCTTGATTGAACATCGCTTAAAAGTAGATGACCCTGTTGGAGCAATTGCTGTGCATGGTTTATGCGGTATTTGGGGGACATTAGCTATCGGCTTCTTCGATGTAGCAAATGGGTTATTTTACGGTGGAGGTCTTGCACAATTAGGGGTGCAAGCTATTGGAGTTGTTGCTGTTATTGCTTGGACAGCAGTTGCAGTATTTGCAAGCCTGTCACTTATTAAAGTATTTATGCCCTTACGTGTTTCACGTGAAGAGGAAATCGGTGGACTTGATATTACAGAGCATGGAGCTAATGCATATGAGTTCCAGCAAGAAACATTTAAAGGGCTTGTGCCGAATGAATCCTTCGCCCACCGTTTAACAACTGCGGGGACAAAGCAAACTTCAGCGTAATCACGTGGAGCTTGAGCTGTACTATTTTTAAGTAGCTCGAGCTTTTATTTTTACTCTAACTTTCCTCATTGTCACTGTCATCATATAGAGGTATGCTTATTAGCAAATACCATTTAAAAGGAGCGAGCTATGTCATACGCTATACAGTTTCAAAACATGAGCTATACAGTTAATGAGCAAAGTATTTTACATAATATCTCACAACATATACATGCTAGTGCTATAATGAGAGAATGCAATTAATTAAAAATTCTTTTAATTAAAGTTCCCTCATGCTTTTATAGCATATTCGCCTAAATATGTTATAATAATTTAGATTTATATTCTAAAAAATAAAAGGAGCACTGTTTATGCTATTACGTGACTTTTTTATCCACTTATCTGAAAACCAACTTTTAAATAGCGCAGCACAAAAGTATGGCTTAAAATTAGGCGCTCAAAGCGTTGTTGCAGGAACAAATATCCCTGAAGTAATCCAAAGCATTAAAGAATTAAATGCTTTAGGCATTTCATGTACAGTAGATAACTTAGGCGAATTCGTTTTCGAAAAGTCTGAGGCAACAGCAGCAAAAGAGCAAATTTTAGCTGTAATCGAAGCAATTCATGCTGAAGGTGTAGATGCTCATATCTCATTAAAGCCTTCTCAGCTTGGTCTTGATATCGACATCGACTTCTGCTATGACAACTTACGTGAAATCGTAGCACAAGCTGCTGAGTACGATATTTTTGTAAACTTTGATATGGAAAACTACGATCGTTTACAAGTTTCCTTCGATTTAGTTGAAGAGCTTTCTAAAACTTACGATAACGTAGGTACAGTAATCCAAGCTTACTTCTTCCGCGCGAAAGAAGACATCGAAAAATTCAAAGACTACCGTTTACGTATTGTAAAAGGTGCATATAAAGAATCAGAATCTGTAGCGTATCAAGATAAATTGGATATCGACTTAAACTATATCGATTTAATCGAATACCATTTATTAAACGGTAAATTTACATCAATCGCTACACATGACCACAATGTAATTGAGCATGTGAAACGTTTCGTAAAAGACCATAACATTCCGAACGATAAATTCGAATTCCAAATGTTATATGGCTTCCGCAAAGAAATGCAAATTTCTTTAGCAAAAGAAGGCTATAACTTCTGTACGTATGTACCATTCGGTAAAGACTGGTATGGTTACTTCATGCGTCGCCTAGCAGAGCGTCCACAAAACTTAAACCTTGTAACAAAGCAAGTGTTTAACAAAAAAACGAACACAGTGCTAGCAGTAGCAGCAGGTGCATTCGCATTAGGTCGCTTAACGAAAAAGAAAAAATAATATGTAAAGCTGTCGGAAAAGTTTTTCCGACAGCTTTTTTAGTTTATTCCATGTTTTTCAAGGTTTATTCCACGTTTTCAGCAGTTTATTCCACATTTTTCGAGGTTTATTCCATGTTCCCTTATTTATTCCAGCCCTTTTCTTTAAAGCGAGCAATTGCTTCAATGCGGTTGCTGACACCGAGCTTATCTAAAATTGTTGAAATATAATTGCGCACTGTGCCTGCCGATAAATAAAGCTCTGCTGCAATTTCCTTCGTTGTTTTCCCTTCCGCAACTAGCTCTAACACTTGGCTTTCGCGCTCTGTTAAAGGATTTTCACTATCATCCTCATAAACGAAATCAACGAGCTCTGGTGCATAAATTTTGCGACCATCCATAATTGTACGTATCGCATGGACTAGCTCCTCAATCGGGCTATCCTTTAATAAATAGCCACGCACTCCTGCTTTACGCGCACGCTCAAAATAACCAGGGCGAGCAAATGTTGTTAAAATGATAATTTTACATTCGTGCTCGCGCAGCAGCTCTGCTGCATCTAGCCCTGTCTTCACGGGCATTTCAATATCCATAATACAAATATCAGGCTGCAATTCCGTCACAAGCTCAATTGCTTCCTCACCATTTTTTGCCAGACCTACTACTTCCATATCTTCCTCTAAGCTAAGCAAGGATTTCATCGCTCCTAGTAGCATTCCTTGATCTTCAGCAATGACAATTCGTATCATTTCGACTCACTCCCCTTCTGATGCGTTATCGTAAGTGGTACACGAATGATTAATAGCGTACCATTGTCATCCATTAACTCCACTGTGCCATTAATAAACTCCAATCGCTCCTGCATCCCTTTCAAACCGCTACCACTATTAATAACACGCTTCGATAAACCGATACCGTTATCCTGTATTGTAATAATCACTTCGTTATCTGTTTGGGCAATTGTAATATCGCAGCGAGATGCTTTGCTATGCTTTACTACATTTGTGACAGCTTCTTTCATCGCCATGCTAACAACATTTTCGGATAGTACAGGCATGTTCAAATCATGCCCTTCATTATGGAGAACAAGCTCGATTTCCGCCGCCTTTAAAATTTGCTCAATGCGATACAATTCCTCCTCAATGCGAACAGCTCGCATATCTGCAACAAGCTCTCGCACTTCTTTTAAAGCAATTGATGCGGTATGACGAATATCTTTAATTTCAACCTTTGCCTGCTCTGGGTTTTTCTCTACGAGACGCATTGCTAAATCACTTTTCAAACCAATCATTGATAGCTTTTGCCCAAGTGTATCATGCAAATCACGTGCAATGCGCTGCCGTTCCTCATGAATAATGAGCTCCGAAATACGCTCGCGAGCTGTTTCAAGCTCACCCTCTAAATTTTCCTGCTTATTGCGCGTATAGAGCGTAAATGGTAATAAGACAACCCCAATCACCGCCAAAATAATAAACGGCGTCTGCGCTAAAAACATTTCTAAATAAATAAAATAGCCTGCTACGATTGATAGCACTGTGAAACCGATATGTAGACCATACATAATATAAAACCCTACAGGTCGTCTTATATTACCGATAAAAAATGCAGTAAATAGCGACAAGTAGACGTAGCCAAACAGCAATGTCATTACAACATTCAGTACCATTTGAAAGCTCAGCCACATGTAGACGAGCCCATTTCTAGATTTAAATGAAAAGCGGTGGAAAACGAAGTAAAGTAATATTAAGCAAGTGCCCAATAATATATGCCAAATGGAAAGCGAACGAACGATAAAGAAAAATGGCATAATACAAAAAATAATCCATATGTAAATACTTAACCACGGGCTTTTCGGGATAATGCTATACCAGCTTTGCATAAGCGCCTCCTTTCCATTAAAATGTGTACCTTTTTAATCGTATTATATCAAAATGTTCTTCCATATAGTTGAAAAAAGCTTACAATGATTTTACAAACGTAAGGCTGCTCAGAAAGTCTTACTTTCCGAACAGCCTCTTAGTCATTATGCTTGTATAGGTTTTTTATTGCGCAAGGCAATCAATGCATTTGCTTCTTTAAATGTTACAAACTTTTTGCTATCTGAATCATATAGCTTAAAGCGAATTGACTCTAAGCTCGTTTTTAATGTAATCGTCGTTGCATGCTGCAATGGCTTTACATTTTCATGCGCTGCTTCTAAATGATAGTTCGGGATACGCGGTGATAAATGATGCACATGGTGGAAGCCAATATTTCCTGTAATCCATTGTAGCACTTTTGGTAGCTTATAATATGAGCTTCCTTCTACTGCTGCTTTTACATAATCCCAATCCTCTTCATATTCAAAATACGAATCTTCGTACGTATGCTGAATATAAAATAACCAAATCCCTAGAGAGCCAGCGATAAATAATGTTACACCATAAACAAGTAAAAACGCTTGCCAGCCGAAAGCATAAATTAAAATTGCACAAATTGCAATTAATACAAGTGTCGTTAAATGTGTATTGATACGCTCTTTCTTTTTTGCATCACTGCGATTAAAACGATTTAACACTAACACCATGTAAAGTGGTCCTAAACCGAACATGACAATCGGATTGCGGTATAAGCGGTAACCGATACGACCTAGCTTTGACTTCTCTACATATTCCTCTACTGTTAACATATCGATATCACCGATACCACGCTTATCTAAGTTCGAGCTTGTCGCATGATGGATTGTATGCTCACGTTTCCATTTTTCATATGGGAAAGATGTTAATGTGCCCGTAATAAAGCCAACAATATTGTTCGCTGTTTTATTTTTGAAAAATGAACCGTGCGTGCAATCATGGAAAATAATAAACGTGCGTACTAAAAAGCCTGCCGCAAAAACGCTACATGCAACGCTTAGCCAAGGTGAATATTGCATCACATAAAATGCGAGTGCCCACAATGCAATCATTGGCAAAAGCGTATTAATAAGCTGTTGAATACTTTTTCTCATTTCAGACTTTGCAAATGGAGCAACATCTTTTCGGAGCTGCTTTGTTTTTTCAGCATCGATATGTGCCATGTAAAAATCCCTACCTTCGTTCAATTTATTAACTTCATATTAAACAATTAAACGAATGACAAGTAGACTTAAATATCATGATTTTTTTATGACAACTGTCATATGACTAGGTGCTAAATTAGGGCGAAATGTAAGAAAAATGGGCGAAATCATGATGCTTTTATAAATCTAACTGATAAAATGACACATCCAACCAGCGCTCAAATTTATAGCCTGCATTGCGAATTGTCCCGCTATAAGTGAAGCCTAGCTTTTCATGCGAAAGTATACTCGCCTCATTTTCAGCATCAATGACAGCAATCATCGTTTTTAATTTTTGTGTCTTTGCTTCTGCAATTAATGCATGCATTAGCTTCGTCGCAATTCCTTTGCGATGATGCTCCTTATGTACATAAACAGAATGCTCAACCGTATACGCATAGCCCGGATAGGCACGATATGGTCCATATGTGGCATAGCCTGCTACTCGTTCATTCTCCTCATAAATAAAAATCGGCTCGTTTGCCGCTTGCTTCGCCTCAAACCAAGCTAATCTTTGCTCCAACGTTTGTGGCTCATATAAATAAACTGCTGTAGTCGTTAAAATCGCATCATTAAAAATTTCAAGCATCCCTGCAACATCTTCTTTTACCGCTCTGCGAATCATTGGCGATTCCTCCTTTTTATCAAATACTATACTTATAGATATTTGTTTTCAATCAAAACTTATATAGGAAAATATTGTATTTTAAAGGATATTCAACCATTTATATAGAAAATAATTTTATTGATACATATTTAAATGGAGAGTGAGCTATGAAAAAATATCATTCTAGTATTATGATTCGTCTATTTGACGATACATTTTTTTCAATCAACTCAATGCCTCTGTCGACATTGATATTTATAATTTGTGCGCGGAATAAGAAAAGAACCTGAAAAGTAGCATACTATACTGCTTTTCAGGCTCTTTCATCTTATTTATACATTAAAATATCTCGCATTTGGATGTGCAAAGACAATTGCGGATACGCTCGCCTCAGGCTCCATCATAAAGCCATCCGTTAGCTGTACGCCAATTTCCTCTGGCTTCAATAAGCCGAATAGTTTTTCTTGATCCTCTAAATTCGGACAAGCTGGGTAGCCAAAGCTGAAGCGTTGTCCTTGGTATTTTGCTGCAAAGCGGTCACGCATTGTGAAGTCTGTTGTATCTGGAAAGCCCCATTGGTCGCGAATTTCTTGGTGAATACGCTCCGCAAAGCCTTCCGCTAATTCTAGCGCTGTCGCTTGTAGTGCATGACTTTCTAAGAAGCGACCTTGCTCCTTCAATTCACGGGCTTTATCACTAACACCATGACCGGCCGTGACAACCATTAATGCAATATAATCCATTTCACCGCTATCTACTGTTTTCAAGAAGTCTGCTAAGCATAAATATGGCTCTACTTGCTGACGCGGGAATGTGAAGCGTTCAATTTCTGTTTTTGCATCATCTGGACTGTACACGATGACATCATCACCATCCGCTTGTGCTGGGAAAAATTGATACATGCCTGATGGCTGGAATGTGTCGCTCTGTAAATAGCCTGTTACAAGCTCATGTAGCTCAATCGCACGGCTATCACCTTCCTGTAAAAACTTATCAACATTGCCCTTTAAGCCAAGGTGGTGCCCGATTAATGTACGTAAATTTACATATGGCTGTAAATGTGACACAGCATAATTACGCTTAATGCGACGTGTTAAATCTTTTGGTACAAATACAGATGCATCCTCCACTGTGCGAGCAGGCTTTACTAGTGGCTCTGCCTTCGGTTTAGCTGCACGTTTTTCATCCGCCTCTAAACGCTTTTCACGCGCATCGCGAAGTTCTTCTAACAGCCCTTCCCGTTCTGCCTTATTCATTAAACGGTTGGCAAAATCTAAGCCTTGCATTGCGTCCTTTGAATAAATAACAGGACCATCATATTCCGCAGCAATTTTCGTTTCTGTAAAGCGACGCGATAATGCCGCACCGCCTACTAAAATCGGGATATCAATACCTGCCTCCTTAAAATCTTGCGCTGTTAATACCATTTGCTGTGCTGATTTTACAAGCAAGCCTGATAAACCAACGAAATCAGGTTGCTCCTTGCGAATCGCTTCAATTAACTCAGTTGGTGTTACTTTAATACCCAGATCCACTACTTTATAGCCATTATTACTTAAAATAATATCCACAAGGTTTTTCCCGATATCGTGCACATCCCCTTTTACTGTCGCTAACACTAATTTCCCTTTGTTTGCGGAGTCATCATTTTTCTCCATAAATTGCTCTAAATGAGCAACAGCAGCCTTCATAACACCTGCTGATTGCAACACTTCTGCTACAATTAACTGGTTATCATTAAATAGACGACCTACTTCCGCCATCCCTGCCATTAATGGTCCATTAATAATATCAAGAGGGGTATCGAACATTTCCATCGCCGCATTTAAATCATCTACTAAGCCTTCCTTCGTACCTTCTAAAATGTAGTACGCTAATCGACCTTCTACTGTTTTCGGGATGTCCGCCTCTGTTTTTTCCTTTTTCTTATCGCGATAAAAATCGGTAAAGACCGCTAGCGTTTCATCATTTGTCTTAAAAATTAAATCATTGGCAAGCTTAATTTCATCTTCTGGAATGGATGCATAGCGCTCTAGCTTTTCAGTATTGACAATTGCATAGTCAAGACCTGCCTGTGTACAGTGATATAAATACACTGCATTTAATACTTCACGACCAACTGGTGGCAAGCCAAACGAGACGTTACTTACACCAAGCACCGTTAAAACACCTGGCAATTTCGTTTTAATCAGGCGAATCCCCTCAATTGTTTCCTCTGCTGCACCAATATACTGCTCGTCCCCTGTGCCAACTGGGAACATTAGTGGGTCAAAAATAATATCCTCTGGCGAAATGCCCCATTTTTCTGTTAACAGCTTATAAGAGCGCTCTGCTACCTCTAATTTACGTTCGCGTGTAACTGCCATCCCTTGTTCATCAATTGTTCCAACAACAATGGAAGCTCCGTATTTTTTAACAAGTGGCATGACCGCATCAAAGCGTTCCTCGCCATCCTCTAAGTTAATCGAGTTAATGATGGCCTTTCCTTGCGAAAATTTCAGCGCCTCTTCCATTACTTTTTCATCTGTCGAGTCAATTACAAGCGGAACCTTTACTTTTTTCACAACCTCCTGCATAAAGTTCTGCATATCGGCTACTTCATCACGGTCAGGGTTCGCTAAGCAAATATCGATAACATGTGCACCGCTTTTCACCTGTGCACGTGCGATTTCCGCTGCTTCTTCAAATTTGCCATCAATAATTAAGTTTTTGAATTTACGTGAGCCGATAACATTTGTACGCTCACCAATAAATAATGGGCGCATTGACTCATCATATTGCAATGGCTCAATGCCAGATACCATATGCTCTCCACTTGCTTGCTGTGGCTGACGTGGTGTATGTCCGTCTACCGCTTCTCGAATTGCCGCAATATGCGCAGGTGTTGTTCCACAGCAGCCGCCAACAATATTTAACCAGCCTTTTTCTGCAAAGCCTTGTAGCTTTTTCGATAAAGATTCTGGTGTTTCATGGTAACAGCCATTTTCATCAGGTAGCCCTGCATTTGGATAACAGCTTACATAGCTTGTGCTTAGTTCAGATAATGAACGAATGTGGTCTGTCATAAACTCTGGACCTGTTGCACAGTTTAAGCCGATTGATAATGGCTGGACATGCTCAATTGAAATATAAAAGGCTTCAATCGACTGTCCTGCTAGCGTTGTACCCATCGGTTCAATCGTACCTGAAATCATAATTGGTAGCTCTTTCCCCAAATCAGTAAAAGCACGTTTAATACCAATTGTCGCTGCTTTGACGTTCAGCATATCCTGGCTCGTTTCAAGCAAAATTAAGTCTGCGCCCGCTTCTACAAGTGCATGTGCTTGTACATAGAAGTTTTCCTCTAATTCATCAAAGGTAATACCACCCGTTACCGACAACGTTTTCGTCGTTGGTCCAATAGCACCTGCTACGAAGCGTGGCCATTCTGGTGTCGAAATTTTTGCTGCCTCTTCCTTGGCTATTTCTACAGCACGCTTATTAATTTCAATTGCCTTATGCCCTAAATCGTATTCATTCAATACGAGCGGTGTCCCACCGAATGTATTTGTACAAATAATATCTGCGCCCGCTTCTAAATAGGCACGATGTATTTTGTGCAAAACGTCTGGACGTGTCAGTACAAGGTTCTCGTTACAGCCATCCAGCTCCTCACCACCAAAATCGTCATATGTTAAATTTTCATTTTGTAGCATCGTTCCCATTGCGCCATCAATGATTAAAATGCGCTTTGCTAACTGTTCTTGAATTGGGTGATTAAACATTTGCTTTGACTCCTTTTTGTGCATCAAATTGCTTCACATAGTCCATTAATTGTCGTGTCATATCGTAGCGTAAAAATGGTGTAATTAAATAAATACCATTGAAATATTCGCATGCTGTATCGAGTAATTCCTGTGCAATAGCAATACCCTCAGCCGTTGCTTTTTCCTTATCATCCCCGCACGCTTCCATACGTGCTAATGCATCATCAGATAATTTAATACCCGGCACCTCATGATGTAAAAACTCTGCGCTTCTAAAGCTTGTTAATGGCATGATACCGATATAAATTGGCGTGTCTAAATGCTTTGTTGCCTCATATATTTCAACGATTTTTTCTTTCGTATAAACAGGCTGTGTAATAAAATAATCTGCACCATGCTCAATTTTTTTCTCTAAACGGCTTACCGCACGGTCTAATACACGCACATTCGGGTTAAATGCCGCAGCAACAGAGAAGTTCGCCTGCTTGCGCAATGATTTCCCTGAGAAAGAAATGCCTTCGTTTAATTTTTTAATTAAAGTAATTAACTCCATTGAGGATACATCATAAACGCTTGTTGCTCCTGGGAAATCTCCTACCTTTGTCGGGTCACCTGTCACAACTAAAATATCATTTAAATCCAAGGCATCTAAGCCCATTAAATGCGACTGTAAGCCAATTAAATTACGATCACGGCATGTTAAATGAGGCAATGCACGAACACCATGCTGCAATTTTAAAATCGAAGCCATCGCAATATTGCTAATACGTGGGGAGGCAAGTGAATTATCTGCCATCATAATGACATCAGCCCCTGCTTCATACAGCTCCTTCGCCCCTTTTACAAACCCATCGATTTCTAAATGACGTGGTGTGTCTAACTCAACAATAACAGAACGGCCTCGCTTCACCTTGATATGTAACGGCTCTTCAACTGGTGGCTCTGGCACACGTACAAACTCTGCACTTCTAGGCTTAATTTCCTTTTCAGTCAGTGGCTTAACACCTGCTAGACGCTTTTTCACTGCTTCAATATGCTTTGGTGTTGTACCGCAGCAGCCACCAATCAACCGCACTCCTTGCCCAACTAGCTCCACCGCCGCACGTGCAAAGTAATCAGCCTCTGATTCATAGACAACGCGACCATCTTCTACATCTAATAAAGAAGCGTTCGGATATGCTGAAAGAAAGGCATGCTTCGGTAGCTCCACCGTTTCCATTGCTTGAATCGAATGATACGGACCTAAGCGACAGTTCATGCCAACAATATCTGCACCGAGTGCATCTAGCTCCGTTAATGCATCATTTAAGCTCATGCCATTTTGTAAAATGCCTGGCTCATGCATCGACACTTGCGCCACAATAACTTTATCTGTTAATGGACGCAGCATTTGAACCGTTGCAGACAGCTCTTCAAAATCATAATATGTTTCAAGCAATAGCCCATCTACGCCACCTGCTAATAAGCTCTCTGCCTGCTCACGAATCGCTAATAAAATTTCCTCTAATGTCGCATCACTTTTACGGATTCCACGCACACCGCCAATTGTCCCAAGCACAAATTGCTCACCTTTGCCAACTGCTGCCTTTGCTAGCCTAACTGCAGCCGCATTGAATTCCTGCACGCGATTCTCATAGCCATAGCGTGCTAATTTAATAGCATTTGCCCCATATGTATTCGTTTGAATAACATCAGCTCCTGCCGTAAGATATTCACTATGAATCTTCTCTACAATCTCGGGTTTTGTAACATTCATTTCCTCATGGCAATAATCCAATCCATATGAATAAAGCAGTGTTCCAATCGCCCCATCTGCTGTTAATACTCTTGCCTGTAATGCTTCACGTAGTCCCATCTTTCATCCTCGCTCTCGCTTAATATAATCAATTACGCCTCATCGTAATTGGGTACGGATTAATCCGCGACATCTGCCAGAGGCTGTATTATTCAACAGATATTTGCTGAATAATAAAAAGCCTCCTTTATTTAAATATAAAGAAGGCTCTACTCGTTCGTATCGTTCCTTCTCATCTGTCGGCATACACCTGCTGGATTTAGCACCTGACATGTTTGTTGGTTGCTGAAGCTTCATCGGGCCAGTCCCTCTGCTTCTCTCGATAAGAAATTGAATGCATATTAAATTCTTATTGTTCATTATAGAGTAGTGTAGACAATTTGAGAAGTGTTTTTTACGAAACGAACGAAAATTGTCTATAATGGATTTATTGTGCCGCTGCTTGAATATTATCAAATGCCCAATGTGCTGGTGTAACATCTTTGAATAATGGCGTTTGAGCATCTGCTTGCAATTGATATTCAAATAATTGATTTAAAACTTTTACTGCCTGTGCACGTGTCAAAGAACCCTCTGGATTGAATGTCGTTGCATTTATACCTGTCATGATGCCTAATGCATTCACTTTCGCAATCGCTTGAGCTGCCCAATGATTGAGATTGACATCTGTAAATGGCATCACCGAGGTAGATTCTGTGCAATACGTTGCTGTGCTACTACCTCCACAGTATCGCTCAATCCATCTCATTGTTACTGCTGCCATTTGTGCTCTTGTTATTGTACCATTCGGATTAAATGTTGTGGCTGTTGTTCCTTGGAACAAACCTTGCGATTTTACAAACTCGATAGCATCTTTCGCACCGTGCTGATTTGTGTCTTTAAAACTTACTTGCACTGTTGGGATTGTATTATTTGTTAAATAACGTGCCAACATACTTGCCATTTGTGCTCTTGTCACAGCTACATCTGGGCGGAATGTTCCATCTGCATAGCCTTGAATATACGGTATAGATACTTTGTTCTCTTGCTGTGGTACATGCACAATCGAAAATGTTGAAAATTTCCTTACCTCAAATTGAATACCTAGTGTATCTCCTTTGAAATCTACTAAATCTCCATATATCCCCTCTTTCGTACCATCACTATGCTCGATATAGATTGCTAGATTTTCTAATTGCTCCTGCGTCACATCTTGTGGTAATGGCAATGTTAATGTCACAGGATGATTTTGCATATTCGTTTCAATTGACATTGGTTGTCCAAGCAATGTCACATTTGCATTGCCAAGCAATTGTCTAACCAGCTCCTCTGTTCTTGCTCTTCCTTGCAATTGCTGTACTTCCTCTCCTCTTACTGGCACGATACGGAAATACAACTCTTGCTCAAAGGACTGTAGCGAGCTTTGCGGTATATCTATTTTCACATCATCAGACACAATTCCTAAGTGAATTTGTTCCTCTTTTAACATAGATAGCACCGTTAATGGTACAGTAACTATCGTTTGTTGAACTTGATTCACTGTATCTGTTGGCAACACAATATAAATTTCCTTTTTTTGTGTTCCTTGTAATTTTAGTAGGGCGTCTCTGATACTTTGACTAGTCAAAATAACCTGATCTTGTACTGTACCATCTGCATTAGTTGTTCGGTTAATCGTTAATTGAGACACTTCTGTTCCCTCACCTAACTGTACATTTACCATTAACTGTTCAGTTGTTGAAAGAGGACCCTCGGTGTTCGTATTATTGATATTGTCATTAGGTGGCACAATCACTGCTAGCCATTTTGCATATAGCACTGTATTTCCTGTCACTACATCTGTCGTAAAATCCCATGCAGCATTAAGGTTACTATCCTTATACCAGCCAACAAATGTATACCCTGCTTTTATAGGATCTCCTGGTTTGTTTATTTTCTGTCCATAAATCACGATCACATTAGCTGGGTCTGTCATACTACCACCAGTTAAATTAAAAGTTACTGTATGCTCAACTAATGGCTCTACTTTAATTTCTGCCACATTACTTGTTATTGTGACTACTTTTGTACCATTTACGCTGTTATTAGTGTTGGTAATAACCACATAATAATAAGTTGTACCTACTACATTTGTTGGTATAATGTATGTCGCATTCGTTGCACCTGCAATCGCTGTACCACCACTATTACTGTTCGTTGTATGACTGTACCATTGATAACTCAAAGTACCACCATCCGCTACTGTTGCTACAGTACTTAGTGTACCACTTCCATTTACAGGTATTGTTTGATGATTTGGTTGCACTGTAATCGTTGGAATTTCTGCACTCATCAACGAATTTATCGTAATGCTAACTTGGAAGCTTTCACTTAACCCTCCATCAGCTGTGACAGTTACCGTTTCTGTATATGTTCCTGCTGTCAAGCCCTGCTTCGGAAACACCATCATCACAGCAGATAACGTACCATCACCAAGTGCATCTGGTCGTACTGTGCCTGTCATAAAGCTGCTACTTGCACCACCACTAAAATGCACAGCTACATTTTCAATAATCCCTGGTCCAACTTTTGTTAATATCACATTTCTCTTAATAGCATTGACCTGCGTACCTGTATAGCCTACTGTTAATGCTGGAAATGTCCATGCTGTTTCTGAAACAGTAAATGTAGGTGGATCGTGTACAAGAGCACGTGCAGCCCTACTTGTTACTGTTGCCGTCTTGGTACCATTTACACTGTTATTCGTGTTAGTAATGACCACATAATAATAAGTTGTACCTACTATATTTGTTGGTATATTGTATGTCGCACTCGTTGCATCTGCAATCGCCGTACCACCGCTATTACTGTTCATTGTATGACTATACCATTGATAGCTTAATGTGCCTCCATCAGCTACTGCTGTGGCTACACTAAGTGTTCTACTGCCATTTACAAGTGTCGTTTGATCGCTCGGCTGTGTCTGAATTACAGGTGTTTCCGCATTTACTAATGAATGAATTGTAATGCTCACTTGAAAGCTCTGACTCAAGACAGCATCAGCCGTAATTGTGACGGTTTCTGTATATGTCCCTGCTGCTAAGCCCTGCTTCGGAAACACCATCATCACAGCAGATAACGTACCATCATCAAGTGCATCTGGTCGTACTGTGCCTGTCATAAAGCTACTGTTTGCTCCTTCGCTAAAACTAACAGCTACATTGTCAATTGCGCCAACACCAACCTTTGTTAATGTAATATTTTTTTTGATTGGAATTACCTGCGCTGTTGTATAACCCACTGTCAATGCAGGGAATGTCCATTCTGTGTCCGAAACAGTGAAGGTTGCTTGTTCATGCACTCTGACACGAGCCGCATTACTTGCTGTGGTTGCTGTTTGTATACCGCTCACACTGTTATTTGTATTTGTAATGACTACATAATAAAAAGTATCTCCTAATACACTTGTTGGTACAGTATAGGTTGCACTTGTTGCACCATTAATCGCTGTACCTCCGCTATTGCTGTTCATTGTATGACTATACCATTGATAGCTTAATGTACCTCCATCAGCTACAGTTGCGGTTACACTAAGTGTTCTACTGTCGTTCACAACGACCATTTGATGGGTTGACTGTGCCGTAATCATTGGCGCTACTGCATCATCTGTCGAAGCATACGTCGATATTGGTACATTGACAAATGCTAGTAATACAATAAGCAAATAAATAAAGCTTTTTCTGCTTCTTTCCATCTAAATTCCTCCTTAATATTTATCTACTTTAATTATCAGAATATTCGTATAAATTTTGTTTTTTTTCATTATATACGACAAAGGTTAAATTTTAGTTAAAAAATACGTAAATAAAAAAATATTTATTTTTTTTCGTGAGTAATCTACATTCCTTAAAAGCAAATAAAAACTTCACTAGCAAAGACAAAAAACACACAAAGTCAATCACTCTGTGTGTTCTTTATATTTTTCTCTATACCTATAGTAAGTGTTTAACTTTCTCCGCTATCACCCGACCATTTTGAATACATGCGCCAATCCCTACACCATAATACGAGCATCCAGCTAATAGCACGTTTGGATAATACTCAGTCATTTTCTGCTCCACTGCTTGCAAAGCATCGCGATGTGCGAGGTCATAGCGTGGCATTTTATTGATCCATTTAGTAATGTTGATGACAGTTGGCTTGTCCTCAATATTTAAGCTTAGCTTAATATCTTGTAAAGCAATTTCTGTTAACTGCTCATCCGACATTGCCACAAGCTCTTCATAGCGCGGGTTGCTATCTTTATAAAATAGACGTACTAGCAGGTTGCCATTTGCGGAAGTATGCGCCCATTTACGGCTCGTCCAAGTTGATGCATTGCATAACAAATCGCTATTATGCGAAACGATAAAGCCTGTTCCATCCGCAGGCAGTACCGAATCTGACACATGAAAGCCTGCATATAATGTAAGAGCTGAGCCATTTGTAAATTGCTCGAAATGTGGAGCAATCTCTTCCTTTACTAACAGGTGCTTTACCGTTTCATTCGGCACAGCTAAGACGATAATATCCGCCTCGACCGCTTCTCCGTTGCTTAACGCAATCGTATAACGTGCATCAGCTTGTGCAATAGCTGTTACATTGATACCTTTTTTAAATTCCACCTGTGTTAAACTTTTCTCAATATGATGAATAAAATCTGACATGCCCTTTTGGAATGAAATAAACTTTTTATCTGCTGCCTTTTCAAATTGCTCACGATGTGCCTTGAAGCCAGCCATGATGCTACCGTAGTTATTTTTATAGTCAACTAAATAAGGGAGTGTTGATGCCACTGATAATTCATATAAATTGCCTGAATAAACGCCTGCTAGCACTGGTGCAATTTGCTTATGCACGATTCCTTCACCTAAAAAATACTCTAAAAACTCGCCAATTGAGCTTTCCTTCGTAAAACGATCATTCGCTATTTCTGCGTCCTGTAATACACGTTGCTTTTCTTCAGCAGTTAATAAAGTGCTAGCCATTAACGATTCTTCGCTCATTGGAATGCCGAATGTCGAGCCTGCTGGAATGGCATGCAATTCATTGTTTGTATGAATATAAGAGATGCCTGTTGCATTATATACGAGCTCACCTTCGAACTGCACTTCACGCACTAAATCAAGCACTCCTGGATGGCGTGCCACAATCGAATCTGCGCCTGTTTCCATAATAAATTCCCCGATTTGCTGTGAGCGAATTTTTCCACCTAGCTCCTGATTTCCTTCGATAAGAATAAGCTTTGCATCAATATTTTGCTGCGCTATATAATGCATTGTCGAAAGCCCTGTAATGCCTCCACCAATCACTACGATTGTTTTCATGATCCTCTCTCCTTGCGAAACATCCATTTCTTTCATTGTACTTTATATTATTCGCTTGTTCTGTGACAAAATAGCTACGATTATTTCGCGCTGCGATCAAACATGCCAATAACCTCTGTCGTTTGCAATATATTAACAAAAGCTTTTGCATCAGCCTGCTTAATAATGTGCCGAACTTCAGCAAGCTGATAACGAGTAATAACGGTCATCAACACTTTGCGCCCTTCACCTGAATAAGCACCTTCTGCATCCATAATTGTGACACCGCGATATAAATTCGTTAGTAGCTGCTCCTTCATTTCCTCTCCCTTGCTCGTAATAATCATTAGCGTTAGCTTAATATGACTTGTATGAACAGTGTCAACTACCTTACCTGTTGCATATATAGAGACGAGCGTTAGCAATGCTGCATCCCAGCTAAAAATAAAGCCTGAAAAAGCAACAACTATACCATTCATTGCAGAAATCAGGACGCCAAGCGGAAAATCACGCTTGCGGCTTAAAAGCATTGCTACAATATCGAAGCCCCCTGATGACCCAGATGCTCTAAAAATCAAACCAACACCAAGCCCAACAATGACCCCTCCAAATAAAGATGCCAAAATAGGGTCCTCTGTCGCCTTATGTATTGGAATAACATATAAGCTAACAGATAAGACAACAACCGATAAAATCGTATAGCTAATAAATCGCTTCCCTAGCTTAATTACCCCTAAAATCAGTAACGGCAAGTTGAGTAGTAAATTTAATATCCCCGTATTAATTGGCGTCACAATCCCAAGCAAAATCGCAATCCCGCTTAAGCCTCCACTTAATATTTCATGTGGGATTAACAAAAAATTATAAGCAAACGCTACTAATATGGATGCACCTAAAATCATCACAATGTTTTTCATAACATGTTCTCCTGTTCACAGTTAATCTCTTTATACTATAATATACGTGAAATCCAACATAAAAAAGCTGAAGTGTTAGAAAAAGTTTTGCTTTTCCAACATCCTCAGCTTTTCGGTAAGTATTTATACTAAATCCTTCGCAACTGTTGCTAATGAATCTACAGAGTGTGACACTTCGTTAAATGTCGATCCTAAATCGTCTATTACTTGACCAATCACATGTACTTCTTGACCAACTAAGCTATTTTTTTGTTGCTGCTCTTCCATCGCTGATAAAATTTGCGTAAATCTTTGGGCAGTTGTTGCTAAGCCTTGCTCCCCTAAGGATACCGCTGTTTGTATACGTTGCATAGAATTTAGTAATTTTTCAGTTTGAATATTTGAGCTTTGTAGTAAAGTAGCTACATTTTTAGTAGATTGCTTTGTCTGTTCCGACAAATTTCGCACTTCACCTGCAACAATGCTAAACCCTTTACCTGCTTCGCCTGCACGTGCCGCTTCTATCGCTGCATTTAAGGACAGCAAATTAGTTTGGTCAGCAATGTTTGTTACAATGGCGATAATGCCTTCCATTTCCTTTGAAATCGCTACGAGCTCATTCACATCTCCTGCAATTTCCTCAACGGAGTGAATAATTTGCTCCATTTGCTGTAGCGATTGTTTAATTTGAATGTTCCCCTCTTGCGCTCGGTTTTTTGCCTCGCTTGAAATTTGTAAAGCTTCCTCAGCATAATGTACAACGTCTTCTGATTGCTGATGCAATTGATGAACAGATGCGGAGGTTTGCTCCGAAATAGCTACTAAATTTTCTGTAGCTCCAATAATTTGTTGGCTAATATATTGCTTTTGTTCCTCATGTCTAAGCTTGGCCTTTTGTACAACATTTTCAAACTCTTCTAACACAATTTGTTGCTCAAAGTTTAATATTTTTGAAATTGCACGTAATGTAGCAAACTGATCCTCAGGATGTTCAATTTTTTGTTGTACAATTTCCATTAAACTTATAAACAAATTTTGGAATGCTCCAATATAATATTTAGTTGGTAAGCCAATATGCACATGTACTTGGGCAATTCGTTGTCGTGTTAAAAAAAACTGCTCATCAATTTGACCGTTGAACATTTCTCCAATATGTTTTTTGAGCGTCGTTTTTAATCGCTCTATAGAACTATTATCATCAATAATTTTCATTAAGCTTGTTTCCATACCAATTGAACGATAAAAATGACCTACGATTCCCTCAATGTTTTGCTCTACATACGGTTGGAAAGCTTTTAAAAACTTCAAATCACTCTCTGTCATTTGCAACATTTCAATTTGCTTTGCAATTGTAGTATCCATACGCATTTCTACAGAAAGATTATCAAGATGTATGCGCTCCATCTTTTCTTTTTTTCTCATGAACATAGCAACACCCATTTCTACAAAATTATTGTATTTTATCGATGTTTTCTCTTAATAGGTGAATTTCTACTTGTAAAGATGTTGAACGTTTATCAAAATAATAAATTCTCTCCATTGCTCGGTTAGGCTTCGTATAGTCTATTGATGTCATTTCTACTACATCTTCACAATATAAACGTAAAGTGCGAACACCCGCCTCCATCTTTCTCACTTCTTTACTGTATGTGATGATGCTACTATCCGTAATTTGACCTTTTTTCAGATGGCGTCTATTCGTAAAAATAAGCTGATCTAGATGCTGAAAGCGCTGCTGTTGTCTTTTCTGCATTTGCATGAGCATATGCATGTTTTGCTGTTGATTCTGATTGTAAATGCTTTGTTCCAGTATTCTTAACTGTTCAATAACTGTACATAAGGACGTAATATCCTCCTGCTGCTCTAGCAAAATTCTTTGTAAATCACGTAAGTTTTGATTTTCGCTGCCTTTTTGTAATGGTATTTGCTCGCTCATCCTTATCACATCCACATCATCTTATTTTTTATTGTTCTATTTTGAAACAGGACTTTCACCTAGGAAAGGTTGCTGAATCAAGTTCAAACGACAATCACTTCAAAAAAACACACTTTTATAGTTTATTTCACATTTTTATGATTTTTTAAACATTTGGCAATAATGATTATAAATTTTCAGTATATTATACCCTTTCCAAAACAACCAATAAATAGGTATATAGAATCAACATATATATATAATGACGACCCTATTTCACTAGTAGATATCATAAAAATTGGCTATTGCAGTTTTTGATTTATAGACTGCTTCCATTTTTGTGCTTCATCCTCATTTCGTTCAACAAGTACGCCATTTTCATAATGTTGCACAAGCTGCCATTTTGCTGATGTATCACCTAATAAAGCAGCTCTTTTAAAGTAATGCATCGCTTTTACTCCATCTTGCATACGGTACTGCGGCTCCGCAAAAATATAGCCTAAATTAAACAATGCATCGACATGATGTTGCTGGGCGGCCATTTCAAAAAAGATAATCGCCTTTTGTAAATTTTGCTGTTGTCCAAGTAAGCCTTCTAAATAAATCATCCCTACCTGATATTGTGCCTCTACATATCCGCCATTTGCCGAGCTTATGTAGTAGTGCAATGCGCTCACTTCATTCACTTCCTGCCCTAGACCTTGCTCATACATAATGCCTAGCGTAAACATTGCCTCTACTACCCCTGCCTCTGCCGCCTTCATAAACCAATGAAATGCTAGTCGTTCATTTGTTGCTACTCCTTCACCATTCAAATACATGTCAGCTAAATTATTGGCAGCATCCGCATGCTGTTGCAGTGCAGCTTTTTCGTAATAGTAGAAGGCTTTCTCTTCATTGCCTTCCATAAAATAATGATTCGCAAGCGCATATTGTGCCTCTGCCTCATCCCCTATTTGTTGAAGCCAAAATACCTTTTCACTATGCCAAGCATTATTTTCACATAGCTCAATCAGCTTATAAATCGCAGGTCGTTCACCACGCTCTCCCATTTCTAATTGCTCCAGCCAATATGCACGCTCTTCTGCTGGTAATTCAGCTAATAATTGCAACAAATCACTCACCTCATTTATTTTGTTCTTTTATTAATGTTTCGATTAAAAAGTCTTTAAAATCATTTGCCGCTGGTGAAATATAGCGATTTTTCACCCAAGAAAGCCCAATTTTTCGAAAGCAAGCTGGCTCACTTATTCTAAGTTTTTTAACATTAAATTGATCTAGGCCTTTAATATTTGGAATCAATGACACGCCAAGGCCTGAGCCAACAAATCCTGCTACAGTATGCATCTCCTCCGCTGAGAAGGTCGTATTTGTTGTAACCCCGACAGACTCAAATAATGTATCCACCATTTGGCGTAGCGAATTGCCTCGCTTAATTGAAATAAACGGATCGTCCTTAATTTCCACTAGCTGAATATATTCTCGCTCTGCTAAAGGATGATTTTCTGGCACAATGACAAAAAGCTCCTCTGTCCACAGCTCTACCCAATTAATATCTAGCAGCTTCGATTCGATTTTTTGTGATAAGCATAAATCAATATCTCCATCCTCTAAAAGCTTTAATAAACGCAGCGAAGTCGACTGTGTCAATGTAAATTGCATATGCGGATATCTTTCTGACGTACGTGCCATCAGGTCAGGAACGACTTCCATTCCAAGCGTATGTATAAATCCAAAAGAAACCTCACCATAGCCAGGTCTCGTAATTTCAGCAAACTCCTGCATGACTTTACTATGCTCAGCTAAAATAATATCTACACTTTCCAAAAATAATGCGCCATAGCGATTTAAAAAAATGGAACGTCCCTGCCTGTCAAATAACGGCACCCCTAATTCTTGCTCAATATTCGCAATCGACTTGCTCAAGGCTGGCTGGGAAATGTTTAATTGCTCCGCCGCCTGTGTCATATGCTGCAATGTCGCAACTAGTTTAAAATAATGTAATTGTTGAATTTCCATTTGATCGCTCCTTTTTAATAACTAAATGGAATTAAAATGATAGAAATAATAAATTGTATTTATATTTTTTCATGACTATAATAATTTTAACAACATTGCATAGCAAAAAATAAACATAATTACAATGATTAAAATACATTTTTCTTAAAACTGTCATATTTATAAAGGAGATTTTATGATGAAAATTGTTGCCCCAAAACCTTTCACAATCGAGGCAGGTAATCGCGCAGTATTATTATTACACGGTTTCACAGGAAATACGAATGATGTTAAACGCCTTGGTCGTTATTTATCAGACCGTAACTACACAGTTCATGCACCATTATATAAAGGGCATGGTAGTGATCCATCAACATTAATTCAAACAAACCCTAAAGAATGGTGGAATAGCGTAATCGAGGGCTATGACACTTTACGCAGTCTAGGCTATGAGGAAATTGCTGTAGCAGGCGTTTCACTTGGTGGTATTTTTTCTTTAAAGCTTGGAGCTGAGCGCCCAACAAAGGCTATCGTTGCTATGAGTGCACCAGCGATTGCCAAAAATACAGATAGCCTTCAAAATCGTGTTATTGACTATACGATTAATTATAAAAAATTATCAGGTACATTTGATGAAACGACTGATAATCGATCAACGATTGCTAAGGCGGTCAAAATGCCATCACTGGAATATTTACAGGGCATGATTAATGATACAAGTGCAAAGCTAGACAATATTCAAGCACCCGTCCATATTTTACGTGGCTTACAGGATGATGAATATTATTGCGAAAGCGCAGACCTTATTTATAGCTCTGTGAAATCTCGCATTAAATCAGTTAAAACATTTGTAAATTCTGGTCATATTTTAACACTAGGGCAAGAGCGAGAGCTTGTGTTCGAGGAAGTATACCGCTTTTTCGAAGGGTTAAAGTGGCAATAATCAATTATGCCTTGGCTTAATTGCGTCGAAGGCTTTGGGCAACCACTGAATGAAAAGTAATCTAAGTATTCATCCGCACCTAGACATTTTCTACTGAACCATAACAAAGGCTGTTTGAAAGTATCTTATCTACTTTCAAACAGCCTTCTCTTTATTCAAATATTGCTGAGTAGATAAACTCTGTAATAATTTGTGCCGCTTGTGCACGTGTCACTTCATTTTTCGGCGCAAACTTCCCATTATCAACGCCTTCATCAATACCTAAAACATATAACAGCGTAATAGCCTTTTGTGTTTCTTCATCGTATTTTTTAATGTCTTTAAATGGCGCTATTTTCTCTGGCTCATATGGTGCTTCAAACACATATTCATATAAACGTGCAACCATTAATGCCATTTGTGCACGTGTTATCTTCTCCTCTGGCTTGAAAGCATTGCCATTACCTTTAATAATACCTGCCTCATATGCTACAGCAATTTGCTGCTGTGTTGCTTCGGCATAGCTAGTAATATCTTTAAATGGTGCAAGCTGTGTTGCTTCATTGCCAATAACACGTCCTAGAATTGTGGCAACATGTACACGTTTCAATGGTTGGTCTGGCTTAAATGAGCCGTCCTCATAGCCGCCCATTATACCAGTCATAGCCATAAAGCCGATATACTCCTCAGCCCAATGACCTTCTGTATCCGTAAATGTTACATATTCAATATCCTCATAACCAGCTGCATCTTCATAGAAATTATAATAAATTTCTGTCAAAAATAAATCTGCCACTAATTTATAACCAGCTTCACTTAAATGGATATTTTGCGGATTCGGTATATACGTTTGGAAGTCCTCTGCAATATATAGAGCTGTTTCTACAAAAACCGCATTATGAGTATAGGCAGTATCTTGAATAATTTTATTAATGGCTGATACAAGCGCATCTAATTGGACTTGCAAATTTTTATCTAAATAAGGAAACGGATTATAATAGCCCATAATTAATACAGTAGCATCTGGGTTAATTGCTGCGATTTCTTTTAAAATTGCCTCATAATTTTTCCCTAGCTGCTGAATGCCTGTGAACGCACCATTTAAATCAAATGCTAACGTCTCTTTATTAAAATGTTTAAGTATATCGTTAGCGCCTGCACTAATTGTAATCACTTCTGCATTCGCAATTGCATCACGTATTGCTGCTGATTCACTTTGTAGTCCATCTATGTTGTAAATAGGCTTTGTTACATTGTTTTTAATGTCATTTAATACATCTAATGTCGTATACCCTGGATAGGAAAATCCTTTATTATACGAGCTTACATTATATTCCTCAGACATGCTCATTGCTAAAAAGTCTGCATAACTAAGCCCAAGCTCACCAGTTTCTTGAATACCTGCTGCAAGTGAATCACCTAATGCTAAGTAATCAATACCTTCTCCTTCTTGTGCACTTACTGACATCGGTAAAACTAATTGTAATACTAAAAATAAAATGGCAACTAGTTTAAAACCTTTCATTCTAGCAATCTCCCCTTTAATCGATTAGTAAACGTAAGCGCCAACAGCTTGACCACGTTTTTATTAGTATACAATATTGCCAATGTTTGAACACTCGATTTATTATAATTTCCTTGCTATTCTTTTAGATACGAATCGATTGTCCTGCAACTTTTCGCCAGAATAATGCTATATAACTAGGCAAAATATAATCGGGCTATCTAAAAAGAGAATCTCTTTTTAGATAGCCCTCGCTTATATACTAAATATTTACTAAAACTATTGCTCTTTTGCATTATCTTTTAACAATATTAAAATTATCCTCTAACAACAGCCAATTTTGTGGGAATGGCAATCCTAAGCGCCAGTATGCAATTCCACGTATTTGGAGCTTTTTCATTAAATCAAACTTTGCCTGAATCGACCTTGCATCCTCAAACCAAACAACATGCTGCTGCCCTTGCTGATCGACATAATAGAAATACGGAGCTTGTGCCGTTGTATCATATTGGATTGCTGCATGATAGCGGTTTGCAAGTTCAATGGCTCTTTGTGGGCTTAATGCCGTCGCTCTCGTTTGCCCTTGTACAAAAGGTAACGGCCAGTCATAGCCATATAAATTTTGCCCCATCATAATTTTGCTGGCAGGCATTTTCGTTAATGCATAATTTAAAACGCGCTCCACTTCATTAATAGGAGAAACAGCCATCGGAGGCCCTGAAATGTAGCCCCATTCATAGGTCATCAGCACAACAAAATCTACAACTTCACCAATCGCTCCATAATCGTGTGCTACCTGCCATGCCCCTTGTGCCTCATCACTCGCCTTTGGCGCAAGCGCTGCCGATACAAAATAGCCTGCTGGATGAAATTTTTCACCTGCACGTTGTAAAAACTGTACATATGCTTCACGCTGACTTGCAGGTAGTGCTTCAAAATCAAAATGAATATCTCTCACATTGCCAATTCGATTCGCTTCTGCTAACACATTATTTAACAGACGTTCCTGCACCGCGCTACTTTGCAAAATATCCTGTGCCAGCTCCCCGCTAAAATTGCCCTCCTCTAAATTGGTCACAACGAGCGACATCATCGTACCTGATTGTCGTGCAATTGCTGGTAATTCCCCTGATGGCGGCACTTTCAACGAACCATCTCGTTTGGCCTCAAAGCTGAATAAAGCTAAATATGTCAAATATGGACTAGCCTCACGTGCCTGATTTAACACCGCCTCACTTACTGTATCTCCTCTAGGCTCAATATAAGCAAGTGCTTCTGTGTTACTTTTCACTGTTGGTGGAATATATAGGCGAAGACCTACTGATAATGTTTGATAAGGATTAATTCCATTAATTTGTGCTAAGGTTAAATAATTCATTTGAAACCTTTGTGCAATCGACCATAAACTATCCCCTGCCCGCACCGTATAAAATTTCCCATAAATTGGTACAACTAATGCCTGCCCTATAACAAGCTGATCCGGCTCTGGAATTTGATTTGCCTGCACAATTACGTCAACTGTCGTTCCATAGCCTTGTGCGATGCTCCACAAGCTTTCTCCTGCCCTTACGACATGAATTTGAATAATAGCTCCTCCTATCAATCCTTAATGCTAGTGGTAGTTTATGATAGTTAGCCGATTTTCATGTGTCCATGATTACTTTTTCGCTAGTTGGGTAATAAATATAATAAGTTCATGAAGAAAGTGAGGAAATTATATGAGGAAAGTAATAAAGTGGTTGTTTATTCCATTAAGCATCTTTTTACTAGCAGCCTGCAATAGCGATAAGGTAACGGAAGTACCTGTCACAACACCAAGCAATCCAGATAGTGCAGCAAATGAAAACCAGCCAACTGCTAGCTTAGCCTTTACAAAATTCTCCTTAGAAGTGTCATATGGCTTAACAGAAAAATACGAGGCTGATTATGAAAATGATAACGAAGGAATTGAGGCCGAAATTGATGATAAGGTAAATGGTGAAAAGCTAAAAGGAAATGATGCTTATGCAAAGCTGGAGCCATTACTGCAAAAGCTAGCATTTGATGCAACAACAGATAATGCCACAATTGCTGCTGAAGTTTTAGATGCATTTGGATTATCTACAGACTATACAGAGTTTGAGCTTGAAGTACGTTTTACAGATGGTACACAAAAAGAATTCAAGTTGAATCAATAAAAAGCATAAGTAAGAATTAATGTGCTCCTGCAATAAGTTCATTGCAGGAGCACATGTGTTTATTGGGCTTTTTAGTAGTACTATAAAATATAGTGAATTTAGACCATTCCGAAAAAGAAACATTTGTTCTATAATGAAAGTATCTTAAATCTAGGAGGCTGTCACATGATAAACAAATCGACTTTCCAGCTACCACAACAATTCGAACAATATCGAGCTATTATTGAGGAAACAATCCAGCCTGTTGTACGCATTAACACAGTTGAACGCCAAACATCTTTATTTGAAAGCAAATTTGAAGGCAATCCTTATTTTCCGTTAACAATGGAATATCCTAAAAATGAACAAGGACAACCGTTAAAATTGTTAGCACAAATCAATTTTGCAGATGTACCAAGGCATCTTCCTAACTTCCCTACTGAAGGTATTTTGCAATTTTATATTGATGGCTATGATGATGTTTTAGGTATGGATTTTGACAATGGAAAAAATCAAGCTGGATTTCGTGTGATTTTTCATGAGCAAATCATTCAAGATGAATCGCAACTAATACAAGATTTTTCTTTTGTTGAATTAAAGGATGAAGAATTGTATTTCCCAGTCGAAAAAGAAATGGCGCTTTCCTTTGAAACAGATTTTGAACCGTTGATGATTGATGATTTCCGTAGCAATGACGTCTATGCAGCTATTAAAGATGAAGTGGAGGAGGACGCTGAGCTAGAGGATCAATTTTACGATACATTTAGCGGGACTGGTCATAAAATAGGGGGCTATCCTTTCTTTACTCAGGAGGATCCTCGTGCGTATGGTGACTACACTGATTCTACAATTTTATTATTACAAGTGGATAGTGTCGGTGATCATATTATGTGGGGAGATGTTGGCGTTGGCAACTTCTTCATTACAGAAGACGAATTAAAACGCAAAGATTTTAGCAATGTGCTCTATAATTGGGATTGTCATTAAAAATAACCAACCCTATAAACATATAAAAACTGTTTATAGGGTCTTTGCTTACTCCATGAAAGGAATTTCTCCTATTACAAGATTAATTGGCGTTACATAATCTTTCGTATGGTAGCGTGCAGTTTCTGACGTTTTTGGCTTTATACATATCATATCCCTTTGAACCATGACAGTAGATGCTAAAAAATAAATATCCTCGTACATGTTTAACTCTAAAAATGCCTTTTTTCTTTTTACAGCCTGTTGTAAATCATGATATTCAATGATTGCTTTTGATTTCGCATTATTTGGATGTATTTGATACGTAATCATTATTTTATATTTTTTCGTTTCCTTTGTTAGGTGAGTAATCTCCACTTCACTTCCCAGCTGTAATAAGAGCTGATGTGTGCTTATTACTAAATCCGCTTGCTCAGCATTATGCGCAATTTCCAGCAGCACCTTTGCCACTAGCTCTAAAATATAGACCTCTTTTTCCTTTACTGATTTATAGTTAAAAGAATCAATTGCTACCCCAACATAATAACATTTGACTCGCTTATCAATCTGCCGCTCTGCCTCTCGTACCACTTGCTCTCCAAGAAGTGGTGTCATCACAATATATACATGATCAAACTCACCAGTTATAAAGTTTTGTTCTCTAAGCTTTCTAGCGAATCTAGTACAAATCAAATGCACTTCTTTTTCAATTGCGTATATTTTTCCAGCATAATCAGAAAAAGACCGAGTATTTTCTAATTCCTCAAATAATCTTATGTCTATTATTCTTTTCTCTGCCATAGCTACGAAACTCCTTACTTAGTGATGTTCTAAGTTATTAATAATCCCGTAATATACTAAATCCTCGTACTTGCCATCCTTTACGATATGATCCTTTAATACACCTTCTTGCTCCATCCCAATCTTCTCCATTACTTTTCCTGAAGTAGGGTTTGTTGCAAAATATCTCGCAAACACTTTGTGCAGCTTTTTTTCTTCAAATGCAAATTGCACGATTGCCTTTGCTGCCTCTGTAGCATAGCCTTTTCCCCAATACGGCTCACCAATCCAATAAGCAAGCTCTCCTTGATTAAAGTGTTTATTGTGCGATAAAGCAATTGCTCCGTATAGCTCGTTTGTTTCTCTATTCGTTACGGCCAATTCGTAGGAACGGCCTTCTACAAAATTTTCATAGTGATATTCTATCCAGTTTAACGCATCCTCTAGTTTATATGGATGCGGCAAATATAAGGTGCTTTTATAAATATTATAGTTATTGCAAAGCGTTGCTACTGCTTCTGCATCTGTTTTTTGAAATAAACGAAGAACTAATCTCTCTGTTGTAATTGTTATATTCGTTTGATCATATTTCATTGAAGCTCCCTCCTCTCAGCATAAACTGTATGACTATTCTAACTTTTTACCTGTAAAAAAACCACCTCCTATTAAATTTTAATAAGAGATGGTTTTGATTAATCAAATATGAACTACACTATTTTATAAATTGTAGTGAGTTTTCAGAATTGTTTGCGTGTCAGGCACCTACATCATGCCTGGCATACCCATGCCGCCCATATCAGG
The DNA here is from genome assembly GCF_025291715.1 of Metasolibacillus sp. Lineage (GTDB taxonomy): Bacteria > Bacillota > Bacilli > Bacillales_A > Planococcaceae > Metasolibacillus > Metasolibacillus louembei. The sequence continues at coordinate 12,891 of NZ_JAMBIZ010000021.1, read as the reverse complement.
CATTCCGCCGCCTGCACCTGCTGGCTCTGGGATGTCTGCTACTACTGCTTCTGTTGTCAAGAATAATGCTGCTACAGATGCTGCGTTTTGTAAAGCTGAACGCGTTACTTTTGCTGGGTCTACTACGCCTGCTTCGATCATGTTTACCCATTCACCAGTTGCTGCGTTGAAGCCAACACCTACTTCTTCACGTTTTAGACGGTCAACGATGATTGAACCCTCTAAGCCTGCGTTTTCAGCGATTTGGCGTACTGGCTCTTCTAATGCACGTAGGATGATTTTCACACCTGTTGCTACGTCGCCTTCTACTTCTTCAAGTACTTTTTCCACTGCGCCATAAACATTTAATAATGCTGTACCACCGCCTGAAACGATACCTTCCTCAACTGCTGCGCGAGTCGAGTTTAATGCGTCCTCAATGCGTAGTTTACGCTCTTTTAATTCCGTTTCTGTTGCAGCACCAACTTTGATTACTGCTACGCCACCAGCCAATTTTGCTAAACGCTCTTGTAGTTTTTCTTTATCAAACTCTGAAGTTGTTTCAGCAAGCTGTGCACGAATTTGACCAACGCGCGATTCGATTGCTGCTGTGTCGCCTGCACCTTCAACAATTGTTGTATTATCTTTTGATACAACAACTTTCGCCGCGCGACCTAAAGAAGTAATATCAGCTGATTTTAAGTCTAAGCCTAGATCTTGTGTAATTACTTGACCACCAGTTAAAATTGCAATATCTTCTAGCATCGCTTTACGACGGTCACCGAAGCCTGGCGCTTTAACAGCTACTGCATTGAATGTACCGCGTAATTTATTAACAACTAATGTTGCTAAAGCTTCGCCTTCAACATCTTCTGCAATAATTAAAATCGGACGACCTTGTTGTACTACTTGCTCTAATACAGGTAAAATTTCTTGAATGTTTGAGATTTTTTTATCTGTAATTAATACATATGGATTGTCTAATACAGCTTCCATTTTATCTGTATCTGTTACCATATAGTGAGATGCGTAGCCACGGTCAAATTGCATACCTTCTACTACATCAAGCTCTGTTGTGAAGCCTTTTGATTCTTCGATTGTAATAACACCGTCGTTACCAACACGCTCCATTGCATCTGCAATGTATTGACCGATTTCTTCGTCTGCTGAAGAAATTGCTGCTACTTGTGCAATCGCTTCTTTATTTTCTACTGGACGTGAAATTGCCTGAAGCTCTGTTAAAGCTGCTGCTACTGCTTTATCGATACCTTTGCGAATACCTACAGGATTTGCACCAGCTGTTACGTTTTTTAAACCTTCACGAATCATTGCTTGTGCTAATACTGTTGCAGTTGTTGTACCGTCACCAGCAATCTCATTTGTTTTTGATGCTACTTCTGCTACAAGCTTTGCGCCCATGTTTTCATATGGATTTTCAAGCTCAATTTCTTTTGCGATAGAAACGCCATCATTCGTAATTAGAGGTGAACCAAATTTCTTCTCTAATACAACGTTACGCCCTTTTGGACCTAATGTTACTTTCACTGCATTTGCTAATTTATCTACACCTTGAAACATTAATGAACGTGCTTCTTCTGAGAATTTAATATCTTTTGCCATTCTAAAAAAACCTCCTGAAAATAATTATCCATTCGTGTTATATGTTGCTGATTGTCAGCTCATTACTTATCTTTTTATATGCGAGGCAAGCAAGCACTTGCCCGCCCCTTATTTCATTAACCAATAACAGCTAATACATCGCTCTCGCGTAAAATTAAGTATTCTTGGCCGTCATATTTTACTTCAGTTCCTGAGAATTTTGAGAAGATAACCTCGTCTCCCTCTTTCACATCAAGCTCTACGCGTGTACCGTTATCTAATACACGACCTGTCCCAACTGCCACTACTTTACCTGTTTGCGGCTTTTCCTTTGCTGAGTCTGGTAAAACAATGCCAAATGCCGTTTTTTCCTCTACCTCAACTAGTTCGATAATGATACGATCACCTAATGGTCTTAACAAGTGAAACAACCTCCTACAAAATATTAAATCTTTGGATTTATTAGCACTCATTCATAAGGAGTGCTAACACACTTACTATATTAAATAATCTCTAAATTTTTTGCAAGTCAGAACTACAAAAAATTTTCATTTATTACGAACTTCCTCTACAATAAAGAAAGCATAACGTATTATAGTTACAGAAAGTAGGTTTTATGCACGTGACATCTATTCAATCACCAAAATTTAAAACACAAAAAACAGCATTTTATATATTGCTGTTATACGTTGCTTCCCAATTTTCCACTTTTCTTTTATTAATTCCGCCAGTAAATGATTTTTTCTTTCAGCTTGTGGCGAATGCGGAATATCCTAGTTATACATTAATGGCTTGGTGGAATACAGTCGCTTGGATACTTGTAATCATTATTAGCGTCATTTTAATTGCACGCCATCAGCAGTTTTTCAATGTATTTCCCGGAAAACCAGTTTCCATCCCTATCTCAATTATGTGGGGTGTCATCGGCTTTTTCCTTGTATTATTCGGTCAAGGTATTGCTGCGCAAATCGAAATACTATTATTAGGAATTGAGCCTGGCTCTGAAAACACCGCAAAAATTATGGAAATTACGCGTGCAGCACCAATTATGATTGTGTCTTCTGTCATTCTAGCACCTATTTTGGAGGAGCTAATTTTCCGCCGTGTCATTTTCGGCTCGCTTATTCAAAAGCAAAATTTCTGGGTATCCGCTTTTATTAGCGCCCTTCTTTTCGGAATTGTTCACATGGAGCTGACACATATTATCCTTTATACATCTATGGGACTGATTTTCTCATTTCTTTATTATAAAACGAAGCGTCTCATGACATCGATTATTGCACATATGCTATTAAACGGCTTTGTTACAATTCTCCAATTAAATATTGATAAAATCGCACCGCTTGTTGATGCTGTACCAAAATAAAAACTGTAGGAAATCTTTTCCTACAGTTTTTATTATCTATTCATCTCTTCCATTTGTCGACGCTGCTCTGCTAACAATGCCTCTACTTGCATTTGCTCAGCAGCCTCTTTTTCCTCACGCTGACGTTGTTCCTCTGCCGCTAAATATTTTTTATAGCCTACTTTGGAAATAACAATACTGAATTCATATAAAATAAAGAGCGGTACCGCAACAATTAAATTAGAAATAAAATCAGGTGGCGCTAAAATAGCTGCGAGTACAAATAAAATAAAATAAGAATATTTTCTAAATTTCACCATTAATGCTGGATTTAGAATTCCAATACGCGCTAAAAACAGCGTCACAACTGGCAATTGGAATACAATGCCAAATGGTAGTGTTAATGTGAATAAAAAGGAAAAAAACTCATCAATTCCAATCGTTTGCTGTATCTCCAAGCTATTCGATAAGCTCGTCATAAAATGCATGACATATGGAAATAATACAAAATACGCAAAGGATATTCCCGCTAAAAATAAGACAAAGGAATAGGGTATATATTTAAGTGTTGCTTTACGCTCCGTTTCAAGTAAGCCAGGTGTAATAAACGACCATAGCTGATAAAGTAAGACAGGTGATGTTAAGACAAATGCTACAATAAACAAAACTTTTAAAAATACTGCCAACGGGTCTGTTGGCGCAAAAGCATTGAGTGTAAATTGAGCCGCCTCATCACTTTCCTGAATAAATTTTATGATCGGCTCTGTTAAAAAAAAGCTACCGACAAGCGCCAAAACAAAGAAGAACGCCGTGACAACAAGGCGACTTCTTAATTCTTCAATATGCTCTATAACAGTTAGTTCTTTTGGATTCATATATGAGACATCCTTAACTTACTTAACATTATCGTTATCTTTATGTTCAATAACTTTCTTTTTATCATCATCATCGTCTGCCAAGCCTTTAGTTGCTTGTCTGAACTCACGAAGTGTAGAGCCCATTGCCTTGCCAAGCTCTGGAAGCTTCTTCGGTCCAAAAATCAGGATGGCAACAACACCGATAATAACAAGGCTTACTGGTCCAATCGCATTTAAATGGATTACCATTACGCCACCTCCTCTTCATGTACATTTTAACGCATTCTCCGCAATTTAGCTAATACATTAGTTGTGAATAATTTCGTAACTTTGTTATACTATATAGCAATATTTAACTTATATAGATAGGAATTACGAATATGAATAAATTCCGTATACGTAAATGGCTTAAATTGCAGCATCAAAAAGAAATCGCAATTACAGCTGTCACTTACCAACATATCGGTGAGTATAATTTCATCAAATTAATTATTACGGGATCAAACAATGGCTGGCTGATTACTGTTCAACCTGAAGTTTTCGAGGTCATGCAATCCCCTTATGACAAAGATTCCACCGCCAATTTAGTAAAAGATGTTATCGCCGTATGTAGGAAACAATACATATCTAGAGACATTTATATCAAGCATCCACTTCAAATACTTCGTCATCCATACCGTAGCATGCGCAAAAAAAATAAACGCCATGCTTAATTGCGTATCAAATAAATAAGTGCCTGCAACTCTACAGATAAATCGATATTCATTAACTTCATAGTTTCAGGCACATTTAAACGAATCGGCGTAAAGTTTAAAATACCTTTCGCATTCATTTGTGCCAGACGATCTGCCATTGCTTGTGCCGATCTTGCTGATACGGTTAATATCGCTAATTCCGCATTATATTTCTCATACATTTCCTCTAAGCGGTCCGGATGGAAAACTGGAATATTACTAATTTCTGTTCCTTCTACAGGCGCCTTTGAATCAAATGCAACAACAATACGCGTATTATGGTTTTTTTGAAAATTATATTTTAAAAAGGCATTTCCTAAATTACCTACCCCAATTAAAGCAACATTTGTTGCTTCATCTTGATCAAGCGTTTCTCGAAAAAATTGTAATAAATGCTGGACATCATAGCCATAGCCTTTTTTACCGAGAGCACCAAAATAAGAAAAGTCTCTGCGAATCGTTGCTGAGTCAATTTTCATCGCTTCACTCAGCTCTTGGGAGGACACACGTTGCTTGCCTTCACTCGCAAAATTTTGTAAAAATCGGTAGTACAAAGGAAGCCTCTTCGTAGTTGCTTGTGGAATTTTCGTTTCTTTGCTCACATACAATCCTCCTGCAATCTAGTTCGAAGTCGTTTTCATCTTACTAAACATAGGCGAATAAGTAAAGTATCCATCATTGCACCAAGCATGCGTATCTATTACACTTAAAGCATGAACTGAGGTGTAAATATGATTGTTTTACAAGTAAATCAACTATATAAATCATTTATTACGGATGAAATTTTAAGCGGCGTCAAGCTAGAAGTACAGCATCGAGACCGAGTAGCGCTTGTTGGACGCAACGGCGCAGGCAAATCGACACTTTTAAAAATTATCGCTGGACAGATGTCCTATGATTCTGGTGAAATCATCATTCCAAAAGATATTAAAATCGGCTATTTAGAACAGCACGCTGGATTGGATTCTGAGCTCTCGATGTGGGATGAAATGATGACGATTTTCGTACCATTACAGCAAATGGAGAAAAAGCTCCGCACTATAGAGCAACAGATGGCAGAGCCTGCTGTTTATGAAAACGCGGAAGTCTATGCAAAGCTGATGGCTGAATATGACCAATTGCAGCATGATTTTAAGGATGCGGGTGGCTATCAATATGAGGCAGATACACGCTCTGTCCTTCACGGCATGCAGTTTTATCCTGAAGATTATGCCAAACCAATTCGCTCATTATCAGGTGGTCAGCGTACTCGTTTAGCATTGGCAAAGCTGCTACTTTCTAAGCCTGCCCTTCTAATTTTGGACGAGCCGACAAACCACTTAGACATCGAAACACTCGCTTGGCTTGAAAATTATTTAAAAGGCTATGCTGGAGCTATTTTAATCGTTTCACATGACCGTTACTTCCTAGACCAAGTCGTATCGATTGTTTATGAAGTATCGCGCACACGCGTCACAAAATATGCGGGTAACTATAGCGCTTATTTAAATGAAAAGGCAAAAAATTATGAGCGTGATATGAAATTATATGAACGTCAGCAAGATGAGAAGGCGAAAATGGAGGCCTTTATTCAAAAAAATATCGCTCGTGCCTCTACAACGAAAATGGCACAAAGTCGACGCAAAATGCTAGAACGTACTGACTGGATGGATGCGCCAGATGGTGATGAAAAATCAGCTAGCTTTGGCTTTACAGTTGATAAGCAAAGCGGCAATGACGTATTAGCTGTTGATGCGCTTACTGTCGGCTATCCAGACAAGGAAATATCACATAATATCCAGCTACGCCTTTTCCGAGAAGACCGCGTTGCACTTGTTGGTCCAAATGGTGTTGGGAAGTCAACATTATTAAAAACAGTTGTCCAAGACTTACCACAGCTCGCTGGAGAAATTCGCTATGGTACGAATGTCCAAATCGGCTACTATGACCAAGAGCAAGCAAAGCTCAATTCCAATAAATCCGTTTTGCAGGAGCTTTGGGATGAATGGCCATTAATGAATGAAAAGGATATTCGCACAGTACTTGGCCGTTTCCTCTTTAGTGGAGATGATGTTAGTAAATCGGTTAACTCTTTATCAGGTGGCGAAAAAGCACGTCTAGCGCTTGCTAAGCTCATGATGCAAAAAGCAAACTTCCTTGTACTAGACGAGCCAACTAACCATTTAGATTTAGATAGCAAGGAAATTTTAGAAAACGCGTTAATTGACTATCCAGGCACACTGTTATTCGTATCACATGACCGTTACTTCATTAATCGCATTGCGACAAAGGTCGTAGAGTTAGCCTCAGATGGCTCATTCGAGTATTTAGGAGATTATGATTATTACGTGGAGAAAAAGCAGGAGCTTACAGAATTAGCTGCGATGAAGGAATCTTCAACAGTAGAAGCAACTTCCACTGTAAAGGCATCAACTTCAATGATTGATAAAGATGCTAAAAAGCGCGAACGACAAATTCGTCGTCAATTAGAAGAAATTGAAGGTAAAATGGTAGCGCTTGATGCACAAATCACCGCTTTAGAAGAACAACTATGCGATCCAGCTATTTTTTCTGATCATGAAAAAGCGCTCAAAATTCAAAATGAATTAGATGCCGCCAAATCCGCACATGAAACATTTGAAATGGAATGGTTAGAGCTAAGTGAAGAAGTAGAAAACTTATAAAATAAAGGACATTGAGCAATGATGGCTCAATGTCCTTTATTTCACTCTTCTTAACGGAGGTCTTTTATTTTTATATTTGGAATCACGATAAGCTCCATATGCACCATATGCCCAGCCAAAAAATATTGTAATAACAATGGCAACTACTGTATTCAATACATTTGCATAAGGCTTCCTCATACGAAATAGACGATAATTTCCTATATAAATACTATCGTATACTCTTTTAATATCGCGCTTGCCATAAACAATCGCTAAAGGATAGCAAGTAATCGCTATAAAAATAAACAGAGCTGAGAATGAATATAAAATATAGGTGCCGAATACAGTATGACTAAGTAGCCATAAAGCAAGGCTCGCTATCACCGCTCCGAAAATTAATAACATAATCATTGAATTTTTAGTTTGCTTCAACAGCCACTACCTCCTTCATTTATACTACTATTGTTTCTACTTTATATTACATATATATTGGTCAATATACAAATTTCGATAAAATTAGCCCACAATTTTATTCACATTTTAAATATAGTAATACCAACATATCAACAGACTTTTCCACATTGTCCACAATCAAAAATTATTTTTTCCACATGATGATGAGGAAAACGACATACTATATATTGATAAATCACAACTTACCCACAAGTTATCCACAAATTGTGCATAAGTACGAATGTTCTTATTGACATTTTGCATTTTTCTATTCACAATCTGTGGATAATTTTCAGAAAACTTAAACCTTTTTTATAACGGTGCTTTTTTTAGCATATCGACAGCAAAAAACATTATATTTTTACATTATGCTGAATCGCATAAAAAAATACCATCAGCTTTTCATCGCTAATGGCATTCTCTATATTTACATCCAGCTTTTTAATTCCATTCCTGGGCGCCCATTCATCATCATATTACCACGTACACCTGCTTCATACATTTTCGCACCTGCCGCACCAATCATCGCAGCATTGTCTGTACATAGCTTTAGTGGTGGTACATAAAATGGAATGCCCTCCTGTTTAAAAGCTTGCTCTAACGCTGTACGCAAGCCTTTATTTGCTGCAACGCCACCCGCTGCAATCACTTGCTTTACATTGTATGCACGTGCAGCCCTCACTGCTTTTGTTGTTAATACTTCCACAACACTATCTTGGAAGCCTTTTGCTACATGTGCCGCAATAATTTCTTCACCACGCTGATCCATATTATGCTTGTAGTTAATGACAGCTGATTTCAAGCCACTAAAGCTAAAGTCATAGCTATCCTCCTCTAACCAAACACGTGGGAATGCCACCGCCTCATCTGCCTCGTGTGCCAATCTGTCAATATGCGGCCCACCTGGATAAGGCAAGTTTAAAACACGCGCTACTTTATCATATGCCTCACCAGCTGCATCATCACGCGTTTCTCCAATCAGCTCAAAATGCCCATGCTCCTTCATATAAACAAGCTCCGTATGCCCACCTGATACAACTAGCGCCAATAGTGGAAATTCCATCGGCTGTACAAGCGCATTTGCATAAATATGCCCTGCAATATGATGCACGCCAACAATTGGCAATTGATGCGCCCAAGCAAATGCTTTTGCTGCATTAATACCAATCAACAATGCACCTACAAGTCCTGGCCCTTCTGTAATTGCTACCGCTGTTAGCTCACTCGGCTGTAATTGCGCTTGCGCTAATGCTTCCTCAATAACAATCGTTACTTGCTCCACATGGTGACGTGAAGCAATTTCTGGTACAACACCACCAAAGCGCTTGTGACTTTCAATCTGCGAGGCTACGACATTTGATATGATCGTTGTGCCATCTTTAATTACCGCAGCTGCTGTTTCATCACAGCTCGTTTCAATTGCTAAAATATATTGATTTTCCATTTATAATTTCACCCACATGACAAGAGCATCCTCTTGATTATCAGTATAGTATCCTTTGCGTAAACCCCCATCTTGGAAGCCTAGCTTATAATATAAATTTTGCGCAACAACATTTGATACACGCACTTCCAAGCTCATCGTTTCCATATTCGCCTCACGTGCCACACGCATTGCCTCGCGCATTAGACCTTCACCAATTTTTCGTCCACGTGCTGATTTCACTACAGCTACATTGGTAATTTGCGCCGCATCAACGACCATCCAGCTACCACAAAAACCGAGAATTTCGCCACTTTCCTCTGCTACCGTATAATAAGCAAATTGATTTTCAAGCATTTCATAATAAAAGGAATCAAGCGTCCAAGGCACAGGAAACGAGGCAACCTCAATTGCGTAAACCGCCTCGACATCCTCCACCGTCATTTTCCGATATTGTACCATTGCTTACTTGCTCTCCTTCTGTGTTTGTAGCCAATTGGCCTCCGCCTCTGCAATACGACGATATTGTGGCACAAAAGTATGTGTTGCTTCAATAGATGGCAGCGCTTGATTCATCGCTAACGACACAAGCTCTGAAGCGCGAGGCAAATTCAATGTAAATGGGGCAAAAACTGCTTGCTCTCCTAACATCTCTTCAATTTGCTCTTTATACAAGGCTACATCTTCCCCAATAAACAACGTTTGCTCTCCACATTGTTTTACTTGCGCTAACACATCAGCAATTGCATAATGTCCATCCTCCAACAATGCCGTTTGTCCTCGATAAATTGCCGCATAGACGTGCTGACGTCTCGCATCAAATAAAGGACACACGCACCCGTTAAACAAGCGACCATTGACAGCCAATACTCGCAAGCTTGATACACCGACTAAAGGCTTTTGCAATGTCCATGCTAATGTTTTTGCTAATGTGACACCTATACGCACGCCTGTATATGCACCTGGGCCCTCTGACACAGCAATAGCATCTATTTCAGCTGGCTTAATAGAAGCTTTCGCACAAAGCTCTTCAATAGCAGGCATCGCACCTGCCGAATGTGTTATTTTAATATGTTGAACAACTTCTGCAATAACTTTTCCATCTTGCACTAATGCAATGGATAATGGTGCATTTGCTGTTTCAATTCCTAACCAAATCATTTCATTAACTCCTCACAAAGCTCAACATAACGAGCACCTATTGGCTTTAAAATAAATAATCTTTCTTGCTCTCCTAATCGCTTAATTGTAATTGCTAAGCGTTCCTTCGGCAAATCTTCTTCTATTAAATGTGCCCACTCTACAATCGTCACCGCATCACCATAAAAAATTTCATCCCAACCTAAATCCTCGTCACTGTCTGCTAAACGATACACATCTAAATGATTTAAGGATAGGCGTCCTTCATATTGCTTCATAATCGTAAAAGTAGGGCTGTTTACAGTTCTTTGAATACCTAGTCCCTTTGCTACTGCTTGTGTAAAAGTTGTTTTTCCAGCGCCTAAATCGCCTTCTAGTGTGATTGTATCTTGTGCTCTTAATTGCTCCGCTAATGCTTGAGCAAGCTGCTTCGTTTCATCTAATGATTGTATATGCTTTTCAAATGTCATATTATTAACCCTTCCCAAAAATACATTACTTTTAGTTTACTCGAATGCGAAAAAATGTTCAAAGGACTACACATAAAAAGGAGCGTCTTTAGAAATAATTTCTAAGCGCTCCCATTTATTTATCTTGTTGAATGTCCTTTTAATTCAATTACTTTCTTGTCAACAAGCTGATCATTTTGAAAATATATTTCATATGCTTGTGTCAGTGTATGTTCATCTTGCCAAATGTATAAACCTTCCTCTTGAAAGGTCCCAATACCTTTTGCAACCTTTACAACATCAAGATAGCTCATGCCTTGCTGTAGCTGATTAAACTCTTGTTCATTCATATATTTTTGCCATACATATGCATTGGAATCTTCAATATCAATTAATTTTCCTTGTTCATAAGCCTCACAGCTACTTAAACTAAACATTAATGCAAATATGCCGCCAATTCTCATTAGCATACGCATCACCTCCAACAATATGTATCTACTAATACATACCCACGGTGACCTATTTAAAAACTAAATTTCGACAAAATAAAAAGCCTTTATAAGCAATAATACTTACAAAAACTATAATAATGGCGGTCCCGACCGGGATCGAACCGGCGATCTCCTGCGTGACAGGCAGGCATGTTAACCGCTACACCACGGGACCAATATATGAAATTATTTTATCGACATTAAATATACTAACATTATTTATTACTATTGACAATAGTTTTTTATGAAAATACACCTCTTATTTAAAAGAGGCGTACTTTGGGCCAATTCATTAAAAATTGCTGTGCACGTGTTCTTCCAATCACAATCAATTCTTCTTTCGTTTCTTCATCCATAGCAAATTGTGTTGCATTATATTCTTCTACAGGAATAAACATAATATCTCGTTCATGCCTTCTTGATATATATCGTTGATCATGGGCATCCTTCATTGTAGTAAAAAGTGATTCAAATAATTGTAGCCCATTATTTATTTTTCGTGGCTGTTGATGCTCTGAACGGGAGCTAAGTTTAATCCCTAACAAAGGGCGTATCCTTTTCCCTTTTGGATTATCAAATATCCAAAAAGGAAAATTACTTAATACCCCACCATCGACTATAATCGATTCCTTATTTCTTACTTTTAAAATAACAGGCTCAAAAAAGAAAGGTATACTACAGCTCATGCGCAAAGCTCGTGCGACTAAAAATTCATTCGCATTAATACCATAGTTAATTAAATCGTCTGGCAATACCATGATTTTCCCATTCGAAAGGTCTGAAGCAACTACTTTTAAAGTACCAGGTGGCAAATCTGAAAATGTATAAATATTTCGATCAGCCAGCTTTCGATAAAACCATTTTTCTAATGCTACACCTCGGTATATCCCCATATGTCGATATACGTTTAACCATTTTAAAAACGGCAAATTAAACAGCATTTTACGGGTATCTAAAAGTGTTGTTAAATTTAACTCATCCAATAGCTGCTCTATTTCTTTCGCACTGTAACCAGCAGCAATAAACGCTGCCATAATCGCTCCTGCACTCGTTCCTGCTACACGTTTAAAGCGATAATTTTTTTCTTCTAAAACTTGATATGCCCCAACTAATGAAAATCCTTTCAAGCCCCCACCAGAGAAAACCCCATCGATTAGCATATTTCCCCTCCTACATTATTGTAGGAGCAGCAACCTAAAAATATAACTTTTAATGTATATAATATGCACGCTATGTTTTAAAGGACTATCAGCAAGTTTGAGGATTCGCTTAGAAAAATAAACAGCAGCTTTCATCTTTAATAGCTGGGCGTTTCTTAATCATAGTTCAAGAGAAATGATTCACCTGTTTTAGGTAGAAATCCGCCCGATTTTATAAAGAAAATTCTTTTTCATAATTTGCAATCTGGAAAGTTGAACATTTAATATTTATGATAAAGTATATCAGCAAGTTGTTGCATTCTATCAGCAGCTTTCATGGTTCTATCGGCAAGTTTTTATATTCTATCAGTAACTTTGATACTCTATCGGCAAATAGGATCGCCTATGTGAAGCGACGTCCTACTTTCATAAGATTATTCAACCATATTTTGTATTATAAGAGCTATCAAAAATAGCTCGCCCATTTTAGGCAGAAATCCGCCTGATTATATATTGAACTTGCCCATAAAACAGCTTATTTTGCCCAATTTTTTTCTATACACAAAAAAACCACTGAATATTCAGTGGTCTCATTGTTGCGAAGCGATGTCCTACTCTCACAGGGGGAAACCCCCAA
>NZ_JAMBIZ010000020.1 GCF_025291715.1 Metasolibacillus sp. | reverse complement strand
TTTTTTATGCAAAGATAAAATTACTGAAAATTTAGATTTTTATAAAGCGTTGAATTATTTTAATGCGACACTAGTGATTCAACACATAAAAAAAATATGCGAATCTCTCTTAATATTCACAAAAACGAATAATTTAAAAGAAGCACAAATTGGTTTAAATGAGGTATGGGAGATTTTATGTAAAAGAAATCAGTTGTACATAGCTGATATTTACCTAATGAACTCCATTCTATTTTATTTTCCATTACAAACTATACCCACAATAAAAAATCTTTTAATTCAGAGTATAGACTATTATAAAGGAGACAAGGATTTAGAAACTATTAAATTAAATATCCTCATTAATTACAGCCTATTACTATTAAAATATGAAAAATATCCAGAATCCATGGAAAATATAGATGTTTGTATTAATCTAAGTAAAGAATTGGGGGAATATTTGAGACTTGGGATATCTTATATAAGGAAAGGAATCATAGCATCTCATATTATAAACCCAAAAAATGATTCTACTTACTGGATTGATAGAGGCTTAGATATTTTATTTTCTATAGAAGAAGATAATATTATAAATATATTGAAAGAGGAAATTGAAATATACATAAATAAAAGTTAATATTAGATACTATAAAGTTATTTCTCAAAAAAATAAAGTATAGATTTTTAAATTTTTTTACCATACATGTTATAATAAGGTTTATTTATAATTGTGTATTTTTCAAATTGCCATTACTCTCTTGTTATATATCAAGATATAAATAACTTAAGAGAAATTACAGGAATGTACCATGTGATTTCTCTTAATTTTCCAAATCTCCTTATTACTTAAACTGAATAACCGCCTCATTGCTGCGCTTTAAGCTATCAACAACTTCCTTGCCTGTCGCGTCCCACTGAATCATGCGGTAATATGCGTCATGATAGAAAATAAATTTATAGCCATTTTCCAAAGCTTCCTTCATCAGCTTTTCCTTGGCAAAAACGCTTGTCATTGGGTAATCGTCATATGCTAACACCCATAGTGGATTTTGATGGGCATGTGTTGGCATAATGTCTGCCATATGTAACAAAACCTCACCATTTTGCTCTAAGCGAATGACCGCATGCCCGTCACTATGTCCACCTGTATGTACCATCTTCAAGCCAGGTACGATTTCTAGCTCACCCTCAAACGTTTTCACTAGATGCTGTACAGGCTCCCAATTTTCCTTCCAGTATGTGTTGCGTGAACGGATATTTGGGTTGCACATTTCATTCCATTCGATTTGCGTCGTATAAATCGTTGCATTTGGAAAGACAGGTACAAGCTTGTCACCTTCCCAGCGCGTTAAGCCACCTGCATGGTCGAAATGCAAATGCGTCATTAAAATCGCATCGATATTTTCAGGCTTCATGTCAAGCTCCGCTAAGCTTGCTTCAATGCTAGACTGTTCTGATACGCCGAAATTGCGCAGCTGCTTTTCTGTGAGCTTGCCTGCGCCCACACCTGTATCAATTAAATAATTTTTGCCTGCATATTGAATTAAAATTGGCTCACATGCCAATTCAATTTGGTTTAAGTCATTGACAGGGTATTTGCGTGACCATAACGCCTTCGGTACAACACCGAACATCGCTCCCCCATCTAGCGCAGTTACCCCACCATTTAACCAAAAAAGCTTCATTTCATGAAATACATAGTTATCCATCCATTTCTCCCCCTATTACTTAAATTGGCACTCTAAGCGATAAATCGGCTGCCCTTTTGCTGAAAATTTCTCCTCATACTCTGTCATCACATTATCCTCTGGCATATTAGCATGTAAGTCAAGAGATACATAGTTTAATGCCATTCCATAGGCGTTCATGCTCACTAAAGAGTATTCAAATAAACCTCGATTATCCGTTTTAAAATGAATTTCTCCTTGGTCAATTAACACGCTTTCATAGATAGATAAAAACCCTTCATGTGTTAAACGGCGCTTCGCATGGCGCGCTTTTGGCCATGGATCAGAGAAGTTCAAATAAACGCGACTGACATCGCCCTTTGCAAAATATTCCTGTAATTTCGCACCATTTACTTTTAATAAACGCAAATTAGCTGGCTTATTAGCTTCTACAATACGCTCTAGCGCACTGACAATTACGCTATCATATAGCTCAATACCAATATAATTAATATCAGGATTTTGTAATGCCATTCCTAAAACGAACTGACCTTTTCCTGTGCCAACCTCAATATGGATAGGATGATCATTCCCAAATACAGTTGCCCAATTTCCTTTACATTGCTCAGGGTTTGGCAGAATCACATCTGGATGCTCATTAATGAATTCCTCTGCCCATGGTTTATTTCTTAATCTCACTTACTTTTCCTCATTTCTTTTTTACATCTTTTTAGTATAACTGATTCACTATTTTTTTGTCGCATACCAGCTTAAAGGATTCACATAAAATGTTAGCCCTTCCTTTGACTTTGCCAATATTTCTCCATCTGCATGGCAAAGCAGCTCTGCATTATGTGTCAATTGAAATTTTTGTCCTGTTAGCTGTGTTACTTCTTTTAAATGAACATGCATACCAGGAAATATCGTCATAAATAAAAATAGTAATTTTATTGCTGATAGATTATGTACAACAATCACTTCAAGCACTTGATCATCCGTTTTAGAGGATGGTGAGAGCTTCATACCGCCGCCGAAATATGGCTGGTTACATACTGTTGCAAACCAAACATTATGAAAAACATGCTGCTCTCCATCCTTCGTCACTGTTAACTCAAATGGTTTAAAAACAAACAATTGTTTAATTAAGTAGTAGATGTAGCTTAGTTTGCCGAACCCTAATTTGCCTAGAACTGTTTTCAATGCAGAGTCATTAGCAGCCTTAGCAACAGCTGCATCAAAGCCAATGCCACAGTTATTCATAAAAGCATGCTGTCCTTGCAATGTGACCATACCACAGTCTTGCTGCTTTCTCGTAGGTTGCTGTATAAATTGAAGCAGCTCTTCTACCGAATGAAATGTATCATATGTACGTGCATAATCATTGCCTGAGCCGCCAGCCATCACACCGATTGTTACCCATTCGTTCGCAAGCACACCATTAATTACTTCATGTATCGTTCCATCTCCTCCAATGATCACGATACATGCTGGTCTTCTCTGTTCCTCTGCCTCCTGTGCAATTTGCTTAGCAATTTGCAATCCATGCCCTCTGTACTTTGTTATATGAAGTATATAAGGAATTTCTAATAAGGACTGCCAACTTTTCCAGCGCTTCATCCCCCTGCCGCTTCCTGCATGTTCGTTCAAAATAATATGCAGCTGCATCATTCGTCATCCTTTTTCTGCTCGCTCCATATATCTCGATGGAACGATGTCGTTTGTCCAATTGCTAAAATGGATTGAGCTGCTCGAATTTGCATATGCTTCATTGGTGAAACTGTGCGTTTCATTTGTTGTAGCCATTCTGCATAGTTGCGCTTATCAATAAATTGCACGCCATAAACAGAGCCTGGATAATCAAAATAGCCATTGCGCGATAGCAGTACTTTGCGAACCGGCATTTCAACCTCTGCCTGTTCAAATAGCTGCTTCACTAATGTTTCCATTCGGTTCAAACGAATAAATGGATTCAGCGTCTTTTTATCTTGTTTCCCTACTTTTTTTAACCAAAAACGTTCACTGCTCCCAACATAAACAGCTTGACTTTCTTCCTCCACCACCGTAATGCAAATACATTCAACAGGTGTAATGATAATGACCTCTAATTCAATTGGTGCCTTTTTCACTCGCAAAATCGGGTAATAAAGCAGCAAGTAATTATCAGGTAAGTCCTGCAATAGTGTACGCAGCAATGTGTCACGCATATATTTCGGATCGACATATGATTTTTCACGCAGTGTAGAGCTGGCCCATTTCATTTGAAAATGGAAAAATTGATCCATAAACATGCGCTTGAGCTCTTCTAAGCTTTGCGGATTATACACGATATTGGGCTCGAAAAATAGCGTCGTTTCCTCATCGAGAATTTCTTCATCTTCCTCTGCCTCATCTTCCACAAGCGCTTCTACTTCTTGCTTTTTTGATGGAAATATTTTTTTCAAGAAGGAAAACCTCGGCTTTGCTACTTCAACGATATCATCCGTTGTATCAACATGCTCCCATTGCTGGTTCAGTTCACCGCCCGTTTCCCATTGATGCTTAATGCGCTCCCACTGCACCTTCTTCAATCTGACAAATTGTGTAGGATAGCGTGTGAAGTCAATCTCATAGCGAGATATATAGTCTTGTATTTTTATTAATTGTGCCATGATCTAACACTCTCCATCTACTAGCTTCATACTTTCTATTGTACATGAATTATGTGTAAAAAAATATACAATTGAAAGTTACATACCGCCAAAATATATGACACGCCACCTTACTTTCGATACAAAATGAAAAGCACAGGCACCCTAAACTGAGCTGCCTGTGCTTTATTACAATTAAATGGTAATCGCTGCTGGAATTTTCGTTTCAAATTGCGCTTGCAATTTGCGTGTCCATTCACCTACTTGAGCGCCGTTAATTTGCTTGCCATCAATTTCAATTACTGGTGTAACTTCCGACGTCGTTGATGCAACAATGACTTCGTCCATTGCAAGCAATTGTTCTTTCGTTATTGGCTGCTCCTTTACTGGCAGACCGATTTCCGCCGCACATGTTAAAATTGCTTCACGCGTAATACCTTTTAAAATGAGATTATTTGCTGGATGTGTATATAAAACGCCGTCCTTCACACCGAAAACATTCGTTGATGAGCCCTCTGTAATTGTTTCACCACGATGTAAAATTGCTTCATAGCAGCCTTTTTCAAATGCTTCTTGCTTTGCTAATATTGCGCCTAATAAGTTTAATGATTTAATATCACAGCGCAGCCAACGAATATCTTCAACAAACGTCGCCTTTACCCCATTTTCTAAATTGGCAACAGGTCTTGCTGCTTCTACTGCTGTTCCTGTTAAAACAGGCGTTACATCTGCACTTGGGAAAATATGATTGCGCGCTGTCGCACCACGCGTAATTTGGCAATATACATGTCCTGTATGAATTTCATTTGCCTCTACAAGCTCATGCAATAATTGATGTAATTTATGCTTCGTATATGGAATTGTTAAACGAATTTTTTCTGCGCTTAAATAGAAGCGATCGATATGCTCCTCAGCCATAAAAAATTGTCCATTATACACTTTGATTACTTCATAAACGCCGTCACCAAACTGATAACCGCGATCCTCTTTATTAACAACAACTTGCTCATCTCCAACAATGCGATCATTTAATAAACTATACCCCATCATACATTCCTCTTCTCATCTTTATTTACTTGCTAGCTTAGCAATTGCCTCTGCATAGATAGCTGCTGCCTTAATTAAATTTTCCACGTCCACAAACTCATCTTTTTGATGTGCCACATCTGCTTCACCTGGGAATAACATACCAAATGCTACCCCTTTATTTAATACGCGAGCATATGTGCCACCGCCTGTTGATAGCACTTTCGAAAAATCATTTGTATACTTTTGGTAAACACCTACTAATGTTTGAACAAGCTCATCATCTTCAGGTACATAATGCGGCGCTGAATTACTTGCGATATCTAATATGAAATCTGTTTGCGCTAACACTTGCTGCGCAGCCGTTATTTTCTCTTCAAATGAATAGGTAACAGCATAGCGCATGCTCACTTCAATTGTGCCACCATTGTCATCAAATCGAAGGATGCCTGGATTCAATGTTGTTTCTCCAGACATCTCATCACGATAGTTCAGCGCTAATGCTGTACCAAAATGATCTGCTCCAAAGACATCTGCAATAAACTGTACAAATGCCAAGCCGCTACCTGCTAGCTCTGTCGTTAAAAATTGCGCTAGTAATACCGCTGCATTGATACCTTTTTCAGGCTCCATTGCATGTGCTGATTTTCCTTTAACAGCTATTATATAGTGGTCTTGTTCTTTTGTTAAAGCACCTTCCGCCCCATTTTCCTGTAAAAATGCTTGGAATTTTGTAGCTCCATCTGCGGAAATAGTCACTAATTTCGCCTCAGCAAAATCCGGTACCATATTCGTTCGTTTTCCTGCGTTAAATGAGATGAGTGTATCTTTTTCAGTTGCCTTATTTTTTTGTGAAAAAATAAGATGTGCGATACCTTTTTCCGCATTAATTAGAGGGAAATCTGCATCTGGTGCAAAGCCAATTGTTGGCATTTCCTCTTTTTCAAAATAGCGTGTCACACAGCGGAAGCCACTTTCCTCATCCGTTCCGATAATCATACGAACTCGTTTATTAAGCTGAATGCCGCTATCCTTCACCATTTTCATCGCAAGCCATGCAGCCATTGTTGGTCCTTTATCGTCAATCGCACCACGACCAAACAATTTGCCATCCACAATGCGTCCTTCAAACGGTGGATATGTCCAACCATCACCAACAGGTACTACATCTACATGACATAAAAGTCCGAGTAACTCCTGACCTTCCCCCATCTCGATATGGCCAGCCATATTATCAATATTTTTCACTTGCATTCCTGCATGCTCACCTTTAGTTAGCATAAAGCGGAGGGCATCAAGTGGACCTTGCCCGAACGGCTTGTCTGCCGTTGCATTGTTTTCATCTAGCACGCTTTCAATTTGAATAAGCTGCTGTAATTCTGTCAGCAATTCATCCTGACGATTTTGCGCAATTTGTAACCAATTCATGTATTCCACCTCATTTTCTAATACCGTCTATTTTACGCCTTCTTCGTGAAAAAACAACGGAAAATATTATACTTTTTTAAGCAAATGCTACCCCTTCATATCGAAGACATAATGAATTGGTATTGCGCATAAAAAATGTAAATAAGAAGTAAATTTTTTATGAAATCATTTAAAACTAATAGAAATTGTTACAAATATGCGTTATAATCATATTATCAGAATATTTGTTCTGATAGATTACTTTTGAAAAGGGGTTGTCTGGGGCATCAACGAAAAGCCTACGTGCACTCCGCACATATTGTCGTCCGCTAGTCTTTGCCATGAGAATTAAGATCGAAGGAGTGGTTCACTAATGATGAAACCAACTACTGATAGAATGCTTAATCGTATTAAAGACGTGTACATGTTTATTCTTACAAAAGGAGAAGTGTCTACACAGGATTTAGTCGAAGAGTTCAACATCACTCCTCGCACCATTCAAAGAGATTTGAATGTGTTAGCCTTCAACGACTTGGTTATGAGCCCAAGTCGAGGTAAATGGACAACGACGAAGAAAAAAGTAAAACTGACATCCTAGTTTCACCTTGTTAGGTGAACGTAACAAAAAGAATGCCCTTTTCGTCGGGGGCATTCTTTTTCTGCATTATAATACTTTTAACGAATAGCGATTTTTACCACCATGCTTTGACATATACAATGCCTCATCTGCTCTTGAATATAGGTCTCGTTCTGTTTCTTGCAAATCGGCTTGCAACGTACCACCAATACTTAATGACAGCACTGCCCACGCTAAGTCGCTTCCTTGCCTTTTTAGAGTAATTTCCTCAATCGCTTGATTGGCGATTTGCTCTAACTTTTCAATGGTTGCATCTTTAATAACGATAGCAAATTCATCTCCGCCAAATCGAACGACAAAGCCTTCCTTTCGAGCAAGTTGCTCAAGCATTTTAGCAAGCTCTACTAAAACAATATCCCCCTTTATATGGCCATATTGGTCATTTACTTGTTTAAAATTATCTACATCAAATAACAATACGCCCATTTTTTTGCGCTGTTGTCGTTTTAATAGCTTTTCTACTTGCTCTAAATAAGTTGCGCGATTGTATACACCTGTTAATGGATCACGTTCTGCCTGTCGAATTGTTTTCATTAAAATTAAATTTAATACAATGAGCGCGATAATCGATGTAAAAATAGCGACCGCTAAAATGAAATAAAACTGCTGTGTATTTCTTTTCAGCCATGCTAGCTCTGATGCATTGTTATATTTTAGAAAAACTACTCGCTTCGTAGAGTAGCTTCTATTTTGCACATTATCATAAGGTAAAAAGCGATAGGTTTCGATAATTCCATCCCCTATATGCCTTTCATACTGTATAATATTTGATGTTTCAAGCGCGCGTCGGAAAGCTGCCTGAAACTCTGTATCATTGCTTTTGACAGATTCATGTTCCCCCTCTGAATTGCTTAAATAATTGCCTGCACGGTTAATGATTTTCACTTCTAATAAATCATCATATTCTTTTGGTAATTTTGTCGCAATATCAAAAAAATTGAAATCACTGAACAAAGCAACATCCTTTGCTCGTATACCTAGCTCCATTAAATATTCATGATCAGGGGTTGCTAAATAGCTATATTTCCACATTTCATTCAGCTGTGTTGAAATATCTATTCCCTCTGTGAAAAATTCCCCACTCAATCTTCTTTGTGTAAGGACACGATCAAATTCTGCACAGCACTCTTTAAAATTCATACCTAAATCCGGTGGGTATGTTGTATGAACGATTGTATTGGTATTGTCCATAATAAATATTTCCATACCATGTTGCTGTTTCATTTTCTCTAAATCCCATGACAATATATCCGGATTTTCCTTATACAGCATCGCCATTTTACGAAGCTCTGTTTCTACAGTTTTCGAAAGGTCTTGCTCTAAATGATATTGCACAGTATCAGTCGCCTCTAAATTATCTAAAATTTGATTTTCAATTAATGACCAATTGACTTTTGTCCGTTCTTGAATATCATTTTGTACAAGCTTACGATTAGTGAACGTTACAACAGTTACTAAAATCACTGCAAAAATGATAAGAGATAAAAGAAGCTTAATATGTAAATTTTTCATGTTAAACACGTTCCCTCATTGAAATTGAATTACCAAAATGAATTATTTATTTCGCATTTAACGGACATGCGATGAATAATTGTAAGAGCGCAACGACCCACTTTAAAACTTGAGAACAACTCCTACTAAATTGAAGTTGTATTCTATGTATAAATTTTTCCGCTTATATCAAGCACCTTACTTCCCTTATCAAAATAAGATTACAGTAAAAAATAAACTATTCATTAAAATTAAATGAAATATTTTACAGCAACTTAACAAATTGGTTATAAAATAATTTATATTTTTTGAATTATTATAAAACATGAGTAAAATATTATCAAAAGGAAAAATGAGTTAATAATGTAGTTATAAAGTATGTATATTTCTAGTAGTCTTAACTATTTTAGAATAAATATCAAATTATATTAGTTCTATATATCTAAGAAGATAAAAAAAGTAACAATAAGGAATAATTTTTTCCCATTGTTACTCGTATTCATTCTATTTTTCGTTAAAAAATATTTATTTATTATTCATTAATAGTTCTAATTCCTCTGCTGTCACTTCACGATATTGTCCTAACGCTAAATTTTCATCTAATAAAAGTGAGCCCATTGATAAGCGTTTTAAATATGTTACCTTTTTCCCAACAGCTTCAAACATACGCTTCACTTGATGGAATTTACCTTCCTGGATTGTCAATTCAATTTCTGATAGTGCATCAGATTTCAAAATGACCAAATGTCCTGGCTTTGTTTCATAACCATCATCCAATGTAACACCTGCAGCAAATGCCTTGATATCTTCCTCTGTTACTTGTCCGTCTACTTTTGCATAATATGTTTTTGGTACATGCTTTTTCGGTGACAATAAATTATGTGCAAGCTGCCCGTCATTGGTAATTAACAGTAAACCTTCCGTATCTTTATCTAAACGTCCTACTGGAAAAGGCTTAAAATGCTGAGCAAGCGGGTCTAATAAGTCAATAACTGTTTTATCATAATTATCCTCCGTAGCGGAAATGACCCCCTGTGGTTTATTCATCATTAAGTAAATAAATTCTACATAATGCACGCGCTCACCGAAAACTGTCACATGCTGCTCATCTGGATTAACCTGCATTGCAGCATCCTTCGCCACAGCACCATCAATCGTCACAGCTTTTTGCTTCAATAATTGCTTTACTTCTTTACGGGAGCCATAGCCCATATTTGCTAATAATTTATCTAAACGCATAATTCCTCCGCCTTAATTCATGCCTAATTTATCGGCGATTTTTTTAACTCTAGCACCTAATAGCTTTTGCGCTAATCCAAGGCGTAGCGATAAATAGCCATATACGCCTGCACCTGCTGCTGCACAAATTAATAAATAAACAAGTGCTAACATTTTGCTATCAGCTGGCGCAATCCATTGTAAAACGGCATAAATAATTGATACGACAAGCGTCATTACAATCGTTAAAATGCAAATTAATAATATGCGACGCATCGCCACTTTAGCATTATATTGCAACGTACGATGAATAACAGTAATATTAATCACACAAGTCACCGCATAGCCAATCATCGTCGCTAAAATTGCTCCATCTACTTCCAACCATTTAATGAGCGGAATATTCAAAACAAGCTTTACTAAAATCCCTGTCAGCAAGCTAAAAATAATCCATTTTTGATAGTTGATACCTTGCAGCAAGGAAGCTGTCACAGAAAAGATGGCAAATAAAATTGCTGCTGGTGCGTAATGCATTAAGACCATCGCACCATTTTCACTTTGTTCATATAAAACATGGTACAACGATGGCGCTAAAATCATAATGCCGACAACAGCTGGAATCGTCACAAACAATAACACTTGATACATCTTATCCATCGTACTGCGCAATGTATGTAGCTGACCAAGTGTAAAATATTTCGTAATCGTTGGAATTAAAGCCATTGATAAACCAGTTGCTAGCATAACAGGAATAATAACGATTTTATGCGTCAATAAATTGAGCATTAAAAAGTAAATATCTGTTAGCTTCGCATCGACACCTTTTGCAATCATTGCACCATTAAACGTTAGCATATCCACTAGTTGGAATAGTGGATTGGCAATGCCCACGAAAATAATAGGAATCGAATAGGTGAAAATTTCCTTATAAATTTCGCTATAGGATACTTGTTGGCTCGCAATGGAATTAGCTTGTAGCACCCGAAATTCAGGTTTAAGCTTTTTCCAATAATGATATAACACAAATAAACCACCGAGCGCTCCAATAAATGCGGCAAATACGGCAAATTTAATTGCTGTTTCTGGCAAGCCACCAAACAGCACAACGACAACGAACGAGCCGCCGAGCAACACAACGATACGCGCAATTTGCTCAATCAACTGCGAAACAGACGTTGGCATATAATGACCGTAGCCTTGGAAATAGCCGCGAATTAAGCTCATCAAAGGGACAACAAGTAACGCATAGCTCACCCAACGGATGACTGAAGCGATTTGCTCCACACTGTACAGTTGCTCATCATCTTTAATGACCATATTGGCAAGCGGTGTTGCCAGTAAATTTAATAAAATAAATGATGCCAAGCCTGTCAATAGCATGACAATTGTGCCTGATTTCATTAAACGTACGCCCGTCTTATAATCGCCGAGTGCATTATATTTGGCAACAAACTTTGAAACCGCAAGTGGCAGCCCAGAAATGGCAATCGACAGCATAATCGTATAAGGTATGTATGCATACTGATAAAGAGCCATATTCTCTTCACCAACAATCGCATAAAATGGGAATAAGTACACAAGACCTAAAAGCTTTGATAAAAATAACCCGATTGTTAAAATCGCAGTTCCCTTCATTAATGATGACATGTTATTCTTCCTATCTTTTCTCAATCTAAAATTAGCCTACCTGTAAGTTTACATCTATGTGACCATTAACTCAAACAAATTGTGTATAATGGTAAAGAAAAATCAATTGTACTAGAAAGTGAGCATATAACTATGTATGATATTATCGTCATCGGCGGTGGTCCGTCTGGCTTAATGGCCGCCATTGCAGCGGCAGAGCAAAAAAAAACAGTATTATTAATCGAAAAAGGCGGCAAGCTCGGTAAAAAGCTAGCCATTTCTGGTGGTGGTCGTTGCAATGTGACAAATCGCCTACCCGCAGAGGAAATTATTCGTCATATCCCTGGCAATGGTCGCTTTTTATATAGCCCCTTTACCGTTTACAACAACGAGGACATTATCGCCTTTTTCGAAGGCTTAGGTGTAGCATTAAAGGAAGAAGATCACGGGCGCATGTTTCCCGTATCTGACCGTGCACAGGACGTTGTTGACGCACTTGAAAAACAGCTCAAAAAATTAGCTGTTGAAGTCCGTCTTCATACCGCAGTACAAAAATTGCTAATCGATGAGGAACGCGTTTTTGGTGTACGCTTGCAAGATGGTACTGAAATTCGCGCAAATGCCGTTATCGTTGCGGTTGGTGGCAAAGCTGTTCCACAAACGGGTTCCACGGGAGATGGCTACCCATGGGCAGAGCGTGCGGGTCATACTGTCACAGAGCTATATCCAACAGAGGTGCCTGTTTTATCGAAGGAGCCATTCATCGCCTCACGTGAGCTACAGGGACTCGCATTACGCAACGTTGCTGTGTCTGTATTAAATGCAAAAGGTAAGCCGCTTGTGACACATCAGATGGATATGCTCTTCACCCATTTCGGCTTAAGCGGCCCAGCGATTTTACGCTGTAGCCAATTTATCGTCAAAGAACGCAAAAAAAATGGCGGGGCACCAGTACAGGTTCGCATTCAATCGCTGCCTGCCTATAACGAGGAAGGCTGCTTCCAAATGCTCATGCAAACGATAAAAGCAGAGCCAAAAAAAGCAGTCAAAAATTTATGGAAATCGCTTGTGCCAGAACGTTGGCTACTATTTTTATTAGAGCGAGCAGGCATTGACAGCGCTCTAACAGGTGCAGACCTTTCACAAGAAAAAATTCGTGCACTTGCTCATGAGCTCATTGCCTTCACAATGAATGTACATGGCACACAGCCACTCGAAAAAGCATTCGTCACAGGTGGCGGCGTTTCAGTGAAAGAAATTGAGCCAAAAACGATGGCATCAAAGAAAAAGCACGGACTTTATTTCTGCGGCGAAATTTTAGATATCCATGGCTACACAGGTGGCTATAACATTACGTCAGCACTTGTCACAGGACGCATTGCGGGGATGAGCGCAGGCGGCAAAACTGCGGGGCATTGAATCCCGCAGTTTTTTGCTATCTTACGGGCGAATTTTAATGTTTAATGTGCGAATCACTACCTTTGAACTACTCTAACAAATTCCCTTGTTGGTCGTAGTAGTGAAAGGTAAAATGTCCATCACTTTCTTGCATGCTAACAGGTATTGCTAAATAATCTCCGTATGCCTCCATTGCTTGCCGCAATTGCTCGTCATGCCCTTTCACACACTCACCTCCTAAAAGCAATTTGTAGTTAGACTGCCACTCTTATAAAAAAGTTTCATATTTTTCGTAAAAAAAGAAGACTGCCCATTTTTTAGACAGTCCCTCATACATTATTTAATTTGTCGTGCGATTTTCTCTGTCAAACGTGATGTTACTTTTGGTAGCACCATTTTAATAACCGGTGTTAAAACCGCACCTGACAAGCCGCCAGCGTTTACTTCGAGAATACCTGTCATCGTTGTTTTTCCAGCATCTTCTTCAGCCGTAAATTTACCGCTTCCTGTAAAGTTATCCGTTAAGCCCTTTAGCTCGAATTTAATGTTTGATGGCTCATTAAATTCAATAATGCTTAATTCCATTTTCACTGTCTTTTTCAAGCCTTTAAAATTACCTTCAAATGTCCAAAGTGATTTTTGTTCATCAATTTGCTCATGTTCCTTATATGCAGGAACCAATGTTGCCCAATGCTCAATTTTACTTACATACTTCCATACCGTTTCAACAGGTACAGGAATTGTTACTGAATGTGATGCTGTTGCCATTTTTTCACTACTTTCCTTCTATATCGTTATTACCTCTACCATTATATAGGCTGGGGCTTAATTTTTACTAGTAATTGTTGTGCCCTATTTTCAATTTCTTCAAATTGCTCCTCTAACACAGTTCCTCGTAAAGGCTTGCTAATTAAAAAACCTTGAATGGAATCACATTGTGCCTGCTCTAAATAAGCCAGCTGCTGCTCTGTTTCAATACCTTCTGCAACAACGCTCAGCTTCAAATGCTTTGCCATCGATAAAATCAATAGCACAATCGCATCCTCTTCTGTACTGTTATCAATATTCCATACGAAGCTTCGATCGATTTTCAAGCAATTGACAGGAAAATCCTTTAAATAGGATAGCGAGGAATAGCCTGTTCCAAAATCGTCGACAGCTATTGTAATTCCTTGCTCCTGTAAGCTTTGAATAACAGCCATAACAGAATCCGTATTAATCGTCATGCTTTCGGTAATTTCTAACTGCAAATAGCTCGCATCAAGATCGGTTTCGTCTAAAATATCTTGAACATGCTCAACAAAGTTATCTTGTAATAGTTGTCCCAATGATAAATTAACAGCAACTTTTAAATAGCGATTTTGCGCTTGCCATGCTTTTGCTTGCTTACATGCTTGCTCTAATACCCACTGTCCAATTGGAATAATTAACCCTGATTCCTCTGCAAGTGGAATGAACTCTCCAGGAGAGATAAAGCCTCGTTTACCATGCTGCCACCTTACTAAGGCTTCTACAGAATAAATTTTACCTGTTTGCAAATTCAATTGTGGTTGATACTCAATATATAGTTCATTTCTTTCAATCGCTTGACGCAAATCATGCTCTAATAAAATGCGATTGGCACGCGACTCTGACATTTTCTCTTCATAAAATAGTACACTACCGCTATCCTCCCGTGCCTCATACATAGCAAATTGTGCATATTTTAATAGTCCGTCTGCCTCTTCTGCATCTTTTGGATATTGTGCAATGCCAACGTTAAAATGACTGTTTAATGAAAAATGTTGAATTTGAAATGGCTCTTTCATTATATTTTGCAAATCTTGAACAAGTCGGCATACATGCCAATCATCTAAGTCTTCTATAAATATAGCAAAAAGCTCTTCTCTCAATAAATAAACCGAATATTGCGATGGTAGTATTTGCGCAATTTTTTGTGCGACGCTTTGTTTAAAAATATCAGCATAGCTTGAACCTAACGTTGAACGAATCATTAATAGTCGATCTATTTCTAAGACAACCACCGTCTTCACACGCTGATCAACCGTTAAAGAATGATTTAATTGCTCTTTAAAATAACGCTCATTTGGAAGCCCTGTCAGTTCATCATAATAGGCTAGCTTATGTGCAACTCGCTCAGATTGCTCCAAGGAATCCTTCGCCTCTAAAATTTCCCGATATGGCTTCTCCATTCCTGAATAATAAATCGTTTGCACAATTAAAAAATAAGCGACAAGCTGAAAAAAATGACCGACGAAATTATTAATGTTCAACGCATCTGGAAAGGCAATAAATAAAACATCGCTCACAATAAAACAAATAGAGGCAAAAATATAATATAAATTTTTTCGTTTCGTTCCTTTTTTCACTGTCACAACAAGAAACATAATTTGTAGACATATAACGATTCCATGTAAAAGATGCTTTAAAGGAGTAGCTCCTTGCGCATCCATTAACGGTGGCAATTGTCCTGAATAAACAAGGAATGTAAAAATGCTTAAGATACTTGTTACAACCGCAGCGAAAACGACGACATATCGAACGCCTACATATTTGAATGGGACCATTAAAAATGAACTTAAACCCACTGCCACAATGATTCTCATAAATAAATAAAACCAAGTTGCTCGAGACATATCACTTTCATAAAAGAAAAACGGCATCCCTGGATAAGAGATTGTATGTAAAATTTCTACTACTGTCACAGCCGAAAAAATCATTGCTAAAAAAGTGAGACGATTGCTTATGCTATAACGCATAGAGATAAATACTTGGATAACAATGGAGACCGCCATTGCAATAATGAACAACTCTAAAATAAGGTGGATAATTACATAATTATTCATCCCAAAAATACTATATAAATAATCATTCATGACTAAAGAAATAATGACGGTCAAAATGATTATGATTAATAAACGGATGGGGTGTTCAATATATATAAATCTTTCATTAGTTCCCATTGTCTCATCCCTTTGCAGTCATTTCCTTTAAATGGCTATCTACAGGTTATTTTAACATAAATTGATTACTTTGTTTCCTTTTCATAAAAAATAATCGTCAATTATAACAGAGGTATGAAATAATAAAAACAAAAAAGGAAATTTATTTTTAATAGATTAAAAAATTCAAATTCTACAACTATTTCCTTAAATTAATTATGTCTTGGCGTAATTGATTTAAGATTTTAGAAATTAACCAAAATTATAGCTTGCACCTGCAGCGGTGGATGCTTTCTACTGAATCAGGATAAAATAGCAAACGGTTGTCTGAAAACGATGCATTCTCAAACAACCTCTTTAAATTATTAAATGCCTATCTTGCTTCCTCATATATTTTTTCTAATAATCGCTGTGCTTTACTTTCAATTTCATTGAACGTTTCCTCTAATACTTGAGCAGGTAATGGTTTGCTAATTAAAAAACCTTGAATTGTATCACAAGAAGCCTTTGTTAAGTATACTAGCTGTTTCTCTGTTTCAATCCCCTCTGCTACGACCTTTAACTTTAAATGCTTCGCCATTGATAATATCATCAAAACGAGCGCATCTCCTTCTGTATTTTGGTCCATATTCCAGATGA
This sequence comes from Metasolibacillus sp., assembly GCF_025291715.1. Classification (GTDB taxonomy): domain Bacteria; phylum Bacillota; class Bacilli; order Bacillales_A; family Planococcaceae; genus Metasolibacillus; species Metasolibacillus louembei. Next base: position 46,418 of record NZ_JAMBIZ010000020.1, on the reverse strand, counting down.
AGCTGCGATCTATTTTTAAACAGTCGAGTGGAAAATCTTTTAAATAAGATAGTGATGAATAGCCTGTCCCAAAATCGTCCACTGCAATTGTCACACCATATTCCTGCAATGTTTGAATAACTGTTGTAATAGATTCAATATTCATCGTCATACTTTCCGTTATTTCCAACTGCAAATAACGTGCGTCTAGCTCTGTTTCAGCCAAAATATCCTGCACATATTGCGTTAAATTATCTTGCAGCAATTGCCCTAATGATATATTTACAGCCACCTTGATAAACATTCCTTGTGCTTGCCATTTTTTCGCCTGCATACAAGCTTCTTTCAATACCCACTGCCCTATCGGTATAATAAGCCCCGTTTCTTCAGCAATTGGAATAAAGTTCGCTGGTGAAATCAAACCAAGTTGACCGTGCTGCCATCTTACTAATGCCTCAACAGATTCAATTTCTCTTGATGCTAAATGGAGCTGTGGTTGATATTCTACAATTAGTTCATTTCTAGCAATTGCTTGACGTAAATCGTTTTCAAGCACTAACTTTGCTGAGCGCTTTTCCGACATTACAGGCTCATAAAATAATACATTTTTTTGGTGCTGTCTTGCCTCATACATGGCAAACTCCGCATATTTAAATAAAGTTTGACTATCAATAGCATCCTTTGGATATTGTGCGATTCCTACATTAAAGTGACTCATCAATGAAAAATGTTGAATTGGAAATGGCTTCTGCATAATGCTTTGCAAGCTATCAACAACATTTAAAATAGTCTCATCGCCTAAATCATCTAGCATCAAAATAGCAAAGCGATCTTCCCCAAGAAAATAAATACTATACTTATTTGGCAACATTTCACGTATGCGGTCTGCTACGCTACATTTTAAACGATCTGCATAATGAGAGCCTAACGTTGATTGAATCATGGACAGTCGCCCTAGTTCTAAAATCAACACCGTTTTCGTATCTTCATTTTTAGTGAATTTATGGAGCTGCTCCATAAAGAAACGCTCATTTGGGAGCTGTGTAAGCTCATCGTAGTAAGCCATTTTATACATTGCTTGCTCAGATTGCTCCAGCGATTTTTTCGCCTTGGAAATTTCTCGATAAGGTCTTTCAATAGCTGAATAGTAAATCGCTTGTACAAATAAATAAAAAGCAAATAAATGAAAAATATGCCCTAAAAAATTACTAATATTATGAACATCTGCAAAAAAGATAAATAAGATATCGCTAAAAATTAAACAAATAGAGGCAAATACATAATACAAGTTGGTATCTCTTTTTTTACCACCTAAAATAATGATAATTAATACAAATTGTAAAGCTGCAGCAGTTGCTTGTAAGCTATTTTTTAATGCAGTTGGACCTTGTTCATTAGCAAGTAGCGGCAATATTTTCACTGGCGCATACACAGTATAAGCAATTCCGAATACAGCAATAGCAACCCCAGCTCCAACTAATAATGCAAAGCTTTTTTGAACAATTTTTAACGGTACTAAAAAAATAAAAATCAGACCTATCGGCAACAGTATTCTAATAACCATATAGAGCCAAGTTGCTCGATATGCCTCACTTTCATAAAGAAGGAAGGGCATTCCTTCATATGATAATGTATGTAAAATTTCTAAAAGCGTAATGGAACCGAATAACGCAATTAAATACACCGCCCTATTTGTTAGTTTATAATGTGCACTTGTTAGCACTTGCATAACAATGGAAACGGTTGCTGCCACAATAAACATTTCAACGATAAGATGAACCATTATATAATTATGTTCACCGAAGAGAGCATATAAATGATCTTGTAACAATAGTGTTATGACTAATACTGCAATAATTATGATAAAAAGCCTAGTTGGATGTTTAATATAAGGAAATTTCTCATCTATTTTTCTCATAAATTGCTCTCCTCTTTAATAACATGTTTCCGCTCTTGCAGTTATCTTATCATATCTACCACCTATTCGTTACTGTTTATAATAAATTTGTAGCAATCAAACATGATAAAAGTTTACTAGATGATTATATATGTTAATAGGTACAAACTGATATTGTTAAGTAAATTCACCTATTTTAATAAGCACAAATACTTATTAAAACGATAAAACCCTGAAAATTTTGCATTAAAAATTTTCAGGGTTCTTTACATTAAGAAAGTCGACCTTTAAAGTCCTCATAGCTAAATTGTTTTTGAATGCGGCAGTCACCATTTGCATCCTGCAAAACAATTGCAGGCAATGCCATGCCATTAAATGTATTGTTTTTAACCATGGAGTAAATCGCCATATCTTCAAATACTAAACGGTCACCTACTGCTAATGGCTGATCGAATGAGTAATCACCGATGACATCACCCGCTAAGCAAGTAGGTCCACCTAAGCGATAAGCATAAGGCTTTTCGCCAACAACACCCGAATTTTGAAGCGGTGGACGGTATGGCATTTCTAGTACATCAGGCATATGGCAAGAGGCTGATGTATCTAAAATTGCTAACTCCATGCCGTTTTCTAGCGTTTCTAAAACAGTCGTCACTAAGAAGCCTGCTCTGTAAGCAATCGCCTCACCTGGCTCTAAATACACTTCAAGCCCATACTTCTCTTGCATGCGTGTAATGCAAGATTCCAGCAGCTCGATATTGTAGCTATCGCGTGTAATATGATGCCCACCACCGAAATTAATCCATTTCATTTGTGGCAGCCATTGACCGAATTTCTCTTCCACTGCTTCCAGCGTAATTGCTAATGCGTCTGAATCCTGCTCACATAAAGTGTGGAAGTGAATGCCATCGATTTTGTCTAAAAGCTCTGGCTTAAAATGCTTTAATGTCACACCAAAGCGACAGCCACGCGCACAAGGGTCATAAATTTCTTGCCCTTCCTGTGTCGAGCATTCAGGGTTAATACGCAAACCAACACTTTTACCTGCCGCTCGTACCTTGTCAGCATACTTCTCCACCTGTGCAAAGGAATTGAAGACGACATGGTCGCAAAGCTCGATAATTTCATCGATTTCGTCCTCACGATATGCTGGTGAAAAGACGTGATTTTCCTTACCCATTTCCTCGCGTCCAAGCTTCGCCTCATACAAGCCGCTTGCCGCTGTTCCACTCAAATATTTGCCGATAAGTGGATACAACGAAAACATAGAGAAAGCTTTTTGTGCCAAAATAATTTTACAGCCTGTGCGTTCCATCACACCGTGTAAAATCTTTAAATTATTTTCAATCAACACTTCATCTACAACGTAGCTCGGTGTTGGTACTTGTTCGAATTTCATTAGTCAACCAACTCCGGATTGAAGCTTTCTTTCCAAGGTAAGCCCCATTTGTTTAATGCGTCCATGTATGGGTCTGGGTTGAATTCCTCTACATTGTAAACGCCTGGCTTGTTCCACTCACCATTGACAACTAGCATCGCACCAATCATTGCAGGTACGCCTGTTGTGTAAGAAACCGCTTGTGAACCAACCTCTGCGTAGCAAGCTTCGTGGTCACAAATATTGTAAACATAATATGTTTTGTCTTCGCCATCTTTTTTACCACGGAAAATACAGCCGATATTTGTTTTCCCTTTAGTGCGTGGTCCTAATGATGCTGGATCTGGTAATACCGCTTTTAAAAATTGTAGCGGAATAATTTCCTTGCCTTCAAACATAATTGGCTCGATTGAAGTCATCCCTACATTTTCTAAGCATTGTAAATGTGTTAAATAGCTTTGACCGAATGTCATGAAGAAGCGAATTTGCTTTAAGCCTGGCACATTTTTCGCTAATGACTCAAGCTCCTCATGGTATAGCAAGTACATATCTTTTTCGCCAACTTCTTCAAAGTTGTAGACGCGTTTAATTTCCATTGGCTTTGTTTCAATCCATTCGCCCTCTTTCCAGTAACGACCGTTCGCTGATACTTCACGAATGTTGATTTCTGGGTTGAAGTTTGTTGCGAATGGGTAACCATGGTCGCCACCGTTGCAGTCTAAAATGTCGATATATTCGATTTCATCGAAATGATGCTTTAATGCATGTGCAGTGAATACACCTGTTACACCTGGGTCGAAGCCTGAGCCTAAAAGTGCTGTAATGCCTGCTTCTTTAAAGCGCTCATGGTATTCCCACTGCCATTTGTATTCGAATTTTGCTGTATCTTCTGGCTCATAGTTTGCCGTATCCATGTAGTGCGTTTTTGTTGCTAAACATGCGTCCATAATTGTTAAGTCTTGATATGGTAATGCAAGGTTCATCACGATATCAGGCTTCACTTCGTTAATTAACGCAATTAGCTCCTCTACGTTATCTGCATCAACCTGTGCTGTTGTAATTTTTGTACCTTGACCATCTAATTTTGCTTTTAAGTCATCACATTTTGATTTTGTACGGCTTGCGATGCAAATTTCTTCAAATACCTCGCTGTTTTGTACACATTTATGAACTGCTACAGACGCTACGCCGCCTGCTCCGATAATTAATGCTTTTGCCATTTTACATGTCTCCTTTATGTTCAACTTCTGTTAGTAGTTTTTGTACGTAATTCGGTAAATAGAACGCACCTTTATGCAAATTCGAATTATAATATTTTGTTGGAATATTATTCGATTTCCAAACACTTGCACTCATATCCTTCACAGGATGATATTTTTTAGAGGCAAAGCCAAAAAGCCAATGCCCTGACGGATATGTTGGGATGTGCGCTTGATAAACGCGGCTAATTGGGAAGCACTCGATAATGCGCTGATGTGCACGCTGCATTGCAGCAACATCCTCATCGTAAAACGGGCTCTCATGCTGATTAACCATAATGCCGTCTTCCTTTAAGGCTTTATAGCAGCTGCCATAAAACTCTCTTGTGAATAACCCTTCGCCTGGTCCAAATGGGTCTGTTGAATCAACGATAATAATATCGTATTCATTTTCACAAAAACGTACATATTTTAAGCCATCCTCAATATGAATATGGACACGCGGATCATCTAGCTTGCTTGCTGTTTGTGGCAAATAAGTTTTCGCTGCCTCAATAACCATTTCATCAATTTCTACTAAATCGATATGCTCAACCGATTGATATTGCACAAGCTCACGTACAACACCACCATCGCCTGCACCGATAATTAATACCTTTTTCGGATTCGGGTGCACCGCCATTGGCACATGTGTAATCATTTCATGGTAAATAAATTCGTCCTTCTCTGTTAGCATCATAAAGCCATCTAATGTGAGAAAGCGTCCAAATTCCTTTGATTCAAAAACATCGATTCGCTGGAATTCGCTTTGTGCGCTATATAGCTGTTTATCTACGTTAATCGACAGCCGCACATTCGGTGTATGATTTTCGCTAAACCATAAATCCATTTCACAGCACCTCCGTTAATACGTTGAGTCGTGCAATTTCCACATCTTCAGGACCGATAATTGTGCAGTCCTTTTCTTTTGCATATTCAATATATTCGACAATTTCCTGGGTAATTTTTTCACCTGGTGCCAAAATCGGAATGCCTGGCGGGTAACACATAACAAACTCGCTACAAACGCGACCAATCGTTTCACGTAGTGGCAGCAATTCCTTCTCTGCATAAAATGCATATTGTGGTGTTGTCATCACTTGTGGGTCGATATATTCTTGTGTAATTAACCCCGCTTTATCCGTTTTATAACGGCGGCGGATTTCTGCTAATGCACTCACTAAACGCTCGACATCACGCTTACGATCACCGACAGAAACGTAGGCTAAAATATTGCCAATATCCCCAAACTCGATTTGAATATCATATTCGTCACGCAAAATGTCATACACTTCAATCCCAGCTAAGCCAATATCCAATGTGTGCACCGACAGCTTTGTTGCATCAAAATCATAAATGCTATCACCATTAATCAGCTCACTGGAGTAGGCATAGTAGTCACCAATTTTATTAATTTCATCGCGCGCATATTGCGATAGCTGCACGACATGCTCGAAAATGCCTTTGCCATTTAACGCTAAATTACGACGGGATAAATCTAAACTAGATAATAATAAATACGAACCGCTTGTCGTTTGCGTTAAGTTAACAATTTGGCGAGCATAGCCAGCGTTAATCGCAGGCCCCATTAATAAAAATGAGCTTTGCGTCAAGCTTCCACCTGATTTGTGCATGCTAACAGCCGCCATATCCGCACCTGCCGCCATCGCTGTAATCGGCATATTTTCACCAAAATAAAAGTGTGTGCCGTGCGCTTCATCGACAAGTACAAGCATACCATGCTCATGTGCTAAGTTAACGATGCCTTGTAAATCCGAGCAAATGCCATAATACGTTGGATTATTCACTAAAATCGCCTTCGCATCAGGATTTTCCTTAATCGCTTTTTCCACCTGTGAAATTTTCATGCCAAGTGAAATACCAAGCTGATAATCCATATCTGGATTTACATAAACAGGCTCTGCTCCACAAACAACGAGTGCATTAATGACACTGCGATGCACATTGCGTGGTAAAATAATTTTTTCTCCACGCTTACATGCAGTTAACACCATTGATTGTACCGCTGAGGTTGTACCGTTCACCATAAAAAAGGCATTGGCTGCACCAAATGCTTCTGCAGCTAGCTCCTCCGCATCTTTAATGACTGACACAGGGTGACATAGATTATCGAGCGGCTTCATCGAATTGACATCAATGCCCACACATTGCTCGCCTAAAAATGCTGTCAACTCAGGATTGCCGCGTCCTCGTTTATGTCCTGGTACATCAAATGGCACAATGCGCTGACTTTTAAATTGCTGTAACGCTTCATAGATTGGCGCATTATGTTGTGACAATCGCGTACTCATCTCTCTCACCTCTTTACTGAAACTTAGTGCTTATCCCCATTCACGCAAAAAAAGCAAGTGAATGGTATACGCACCATCACTTGCTTTTGTATGTATCGTTATGAAAAAAATTCCATTTACAGCGGGCACAAATAGACCCGTAGCGCTGCTAGGAGGAGTTCTTTTTCAATATTCATACATAACCGAATAGGTTTTTTTAGAGTCTATATAGCAAATCATTACTTTTACCACTCTTATTGACCGTTTCACAAGTTGATGTGCATTTCTACACTGGTTGTAAAGTAACCAACTTATAAAATTTGAGCTTCTAACTCAATCAATAAAGCAACTTGACGTTGCCAGTCGGCAGTTGACCCGGCTGTCCGTATGGCCTTAACTTTCCTCAGCAAATGAAGCTTACCGAAAGTGGTCAAAAAGTATTTGCTGGAAAGACTCCTTCATGAATATTGGCTTTCCAATTTAACAACTCGTTCAGTTTAACAATGGACGTTTTATTTGTCAATTACATGAGGCAGGTTTTTTTGAAAAATGTGAGAAAAATGCAATACAATACTGATAATATCAACCTTTCGGACAATTGTTACAATTTGATTGCAAGAGGTTTTATTAGAAAAATTCATATAAGCCCTTCGCAAAATAATGGTATATATCATCATCCATTCCCCTTTCCCCATATCCCTCAAAGAAGATTTGCTTGTCCATGTCATTGTCAAAAGCATTTGGTTTCGGACGAATAGCTAGCGACAAATCGTATCTTGGATCTCCAAACGCGCCTCCACTCCAGTCGATTATACCTGTAATAATACCATTCTCAACTAGAATGTTATCAATTGTGAAATCGCCATGAATAAGCGTTTGTTTAACATATGAAGGTTGAGTTGCTTGAATTTTTTCCAGCAATTCTTGCGTTCCATCTGCTTGATTATTATTAAAATTATAGCGTGCTTGCTTTAACATTTGCTTGAGCCAAGGCTGCTCGCCCCTCAACTCATTAGGACAAGGTGTTGAATGAATGCGCTGCAATATTTGCCCGAAATTAAAGATTATTTGTTGTCGTTTTTCTTGCTTTCGTTCATTAGCTAAAGCACTTCTAATCGTTTCTCCTTGTAAAAATTCAATAAGAGCCCATGATTCATTGCTAGCTTTTTGCTCAATCGCAAGCTTCACTTGTGGAATAGGTAAATTCGTTTTGCTTGTTAAACAATTGATTATAGCTACTTCTTTCATTAACCATGAAGAGAATTGACCTTTTGCTCTTTTTAATACATGCAGCCCTTGATTATTTTCAATGATAGCTACGTTAGAAGCGTGACCCTGTCTTGGAAATTTCATAGAATTTATATTTTGTAAATATGCTTGAATTTCATATGGTATTTCTTCGATTTTTATTGGACACATGATTATCGCCTCTTTACAAAAAATAGCTGGCCTTAACAGCCAGCTTGCTCATTTATCTTATTCTTTCTAAATCCTGATAATCCTGCATAAAGCGTCCACCATCTGCTACAGCAGAATGGTAAAGCGCTTTAACAGCAGCCGTTTTATCTAAGCCCATCTCTTTTTTGATGGCCTTTAGCTCATCATGAAGCTCACGATGCTCATTAATTAGCTTGAGCATTGTATTTTTATTATATTTCATGGCTTTTGCCTCCTTATAGTACTTGGATAAAGACAACCTTTAAATAATTGAATTCTGGGTAATTATGTGGAACTTGGAAGTCCTCTGGCAGTTGATGCTGCTCTAAAATTTTATAGCGCTTTTTCGCATCTTTAAATGCCTTATCAATGAAGGTTTTAAATTTTTTCATATTGAAGCTCGCATTATTTGTTGAGGCAATGATAACGCCGTTTTCCGCCGTAATTGCCAGTGCATCTTTTAGTAGTTTTGGATAATCCTTTGCTGTGCTAAATGTCATTTTTTTCGTGCGCGCAAAGCTTGGTGGATCAAGTACAACAACATCGAACGTTAATTGATGGCGTGCTGCATAGCTAAAGTAATCGAAGACATTCATCACCTTAATATCCTGTGCTTCATAATCAATAGCGTTGACGCTAAACTGCTCAATCGTTTTTGCTAAACTACGCTTTGCTAAATCGACACTTGTCGTTTTCACTGCACCACCAAGTGCTGCCGCAACCGAAAATGCCCCTGTGTATGAAAAAGTATTGAGCACCGTTTTCCCTGCCGCATACGAATCACGCAATGCCTTACGCACATTACGCTGATCAAGGAAAATACCTGTCATCGCTCCATCGTTCAAGTCAACCGCATAATTCATGCCGTTCTCTTGCACAATAATTGGAAACTCGCCCTTTTCGCCTGACACATAGTCATCCTGCTCTACATACTGACCATTCGTATGAAAACGCTTCTTCTCATAAACGCCACGGGCATTGACTACTTCTGCAAGTGCTGTATAAATAGCTTCTCGGAATGCATAAATACCTTCACTATACCAGCTCACCATATAAAAGCCGTTAAAAAAGTCAATCGTTAAGCCACCAACGCCATCTCCTTCGCCATTGAAGACGCGAAAAGCTGTCGTATCCTCCGCATCAAAAAAGCTTTCTCGGCGCGTGACAGCATCATGAATTTTCTTCGCAAAAAATGCCGCATCAATCTGTTCATTTTCCTTGCGTGTGAGTACCCAGCCAATGCCTTTATTTTGCACGCCATAATAGCCTGTTGCGATGTATTGCCCTTGCTTGTCTATTAATTGTACAAGCGTCCCCTCTTCAATTGCAGTATCCTCATTTTCTGTCGCATCTTTTAAAATTAATGGATAGCCATTTTGCAATTCTTTTACGTAGTTGTCTTTTATCAATAATGTTAGCATATCGTCATCCTTTGTTTTGGTATTTCTTTATTATACACTTATTCGTTAGTTACCTAATAAAATATCATTAAATTTCTTTAAATGAAATGAATTAAAAAGTGTAGCTATATTTTTTGATTTTCTACATTTTGGCGGAATATTGGCGGTTAGCGACAAAAAATGGCGGAATATTAGTATTGAGAAAATAAAGCATACATGTTACTTTATAAATAACCTAGGGATTACATAATATTTACTTAAAAGGTAGATTTGCGAAAATTAGTTTTTATGTAATAAAACCAACTGATGTGTGTTTTGCAGTATACAAATAATGAAATACAAGCTTATAAAATGGATAAAAAGCAAGATATGTAATTCTATTTTTAGGAATGATTTTCACAATTTGACTAGGCAAGCTCACTTACGCAAAAGGAATCATTAAGTACGGCTATTAATTTGCCAAGGCATACACGAGGAGGAATTTTATGAAACAATTAAGATGGTTTTCAGTGTTTTTTACAGCGTTAATTTTATTTATTTTTATTTCCACAAGTATTTCCACAGAAGCTTCAATGCGGGAATTGTCCAAAGATGAGATTGATACATTACTTTCTGAAAATCCATTCTATCAATCCGACAAAAATTTTAGACCTGCTACAGAATATGAATTTAATCAAATAGCTCAGATGGTAGATGAAAAAACAAATGAAAACCCACATGAAGAGGTAGATATACAAGAAATTTTAGAAGAATTAGATTTAAACGATATCGGATTTGTAAAACAAGAAGAATTTGATAAAGTAAATTATTTTAGCTCAGCATCTGCTGGAATAGGTTCAGTTGGCTTTACCAATTATTCACGTACAAGCTTTAACTTTGAAACAGCAGCTCATGTTCGAAATGTTCTTCCTTTGACAACACTTGATCAAATTGCCGGGTTTCTACGAGGTTACTCTATTTTACCAAACGCTAATGCTTATGTGCTACAACATAGTACATATTTTTCTGAATTAAAAGTTAAACATGGTCTAATAGTAGTAACAAGCGTAAAATCTGTACCCCATTTCCAAAAAGATGCAAAATTCGAAATTTCAGCAATCGTGAATGATGGTGGCGCAACAACAAGTGTATTCAATCGAGCTATAAGTCATCCAAACGGTAGTTTTTCTCAGTAATAAATTCAACATTAGCTCTTAGTAAATGGATTTTGTAGGAGTTTTTTTATTTCAAATTATTTAGGAGTATAAAATGAAAAGCAAACATCTTAAAGATTCTTATTTCATTTTAATAAGCCCCATAATATGGATATTTATTTCCATATTAGGATTGGTTAGTTTATTGGTTAGTCTCTTGAATTTGCGAAAAGCTTTAACCACTAAAACTACATCTCCAAAAATGCTTTCTCAAGATGAAATAGAATCTCTACTTGTAAAACAACACCACCAGTAAATACAGTGAAAGAGAGGTATGATTCTATCTATCACTCTTTCATTATTTCATTTGTATTTTTGCCCCTTTTATGATTTACCCCACATTGATATATTATTTAATTTTCTGTATTTTAACGAAAAATTGAGCGTGTAAAAAAAATATATATTACACTAAAAACAAACTATGGATTTCACAAGCCTATTTCAACAAAATATTACCATTTAATTCAGAAAAGAGGTGAAGTTTATGAGAAACAAAAAGGTATTTTTTGTAGTATCATTACTCTTTGTTCTTATTATGCTAGTTGGCTGTAATAAAAAGGAGGGTTTGTCTAATCCCATATTTAATTGGGAGGGAGCCAATTATGTTGTAACAAATGAGCCTTTACCTGAATTTGACGTGGAGGAAAAAGTAGGAGAAACTACTACTAAAGTGACGGAGCTGCCATCTAGTCATGGAGAAGGATTTGCACTGCCTATCGGTACTGAGCTATACAAAATAAAAGATATCGAAATTACACATAGCTTTGATGGGATGATGGCTGTTAAAGTCGATGAAAAATTCAAAGTTGCTAGAAGGTTAAATGAACCTTAATTTCGACATATTAAAAATCAGCCAACCTCGATAATGGAGAGGTGGCTGATTTTTTTATTACTTCACAACGATATTCACTAGTTTACCTGGAATAACGATCACTTTGACAACGTCTTTACCTGCGATAAATTCTTGTACTTTTTCGTCTGCTAATGCAGCAGCTTCTAAGTCTTCCTTTGAAATATCTTTTGCAACTTTTACTTTTGCACGCACTTTGCCTAGTACTTGTACAACCACTTCCACTTCATCTTCTACAAGCTTCGATGGGTCGAATGTTGGCCATGTAGAATACGTAATTGTTTCAGCATGACCAAGCTTTTGCCAAAGCTCCTCTGCAATATGACGAGCGATTGGTGAAATCATTTGGACAAAGCCTTCTGCATACTCTCTTGGTACAGCATCCACCTTATAGCATTCGTTAATGAATACCATCATTTGTGAAATCGCTGTGTTGTAGCGCATTGCTTCAAAGTCTTCTGTTACCTTTTTCACTGTTTGATGATAAACAAGCTCTAGCTTGCCGTCATTTGTGTCCACGATTTTGCTACTTACCGTGCCATTATCATCAATAAATAGACGCCAAATGCGCTCTAGGAAGCGACGTGAGCCATCTAAGCCATTTGTTGACCATGCTTTTGAGGCTTCAAGTGGTCCCATAAACATTTCATAAAGGCGTAGCGTGTCTGCACCGTGTGATTCAACGATATCATCTGGGTTGATCACATTGCCTTTTGATTTTGACATTTTTTCGTTGTTTTCACCTAAAATCATTCCTTGGTTAAATAGCTTTTGGAATGGCTCTTTTGAATGCACAACACCGATATCATATAGCACTTTGTGCCAGAAGCGAGCGTATAGTAAATGCAGCACCGCATGCTCTGCACCACCAACATAAATATCAACAGGCAACCAGCGTTTTGCTAGCTCTGGATCGATAATCATTTCATCATTATTCGGGTCGATATAGCGTAGGTAGTACCAGCAGCTACCAGCCCATTGCGGCATCGTATTTGTTTCACGACGACCTTTTTTCCCTGTCACAGGGTCTACTACATTTACCCACTCTTCAATATTAGCAAGTGGTGATTCACCTGTACCGCTTGGGCGAATATCATTTGTTTTTGGCAGCATTAATGGTAGCTCTTCCTCTGGAACAGTCGTCATTGTGCCATCTTCCCAATGAATAACAGGAATTGGCTCACCCCAATAGCGTTGACGTGAGAATAGCCAATCACGTAGACGGTATGAAATTTTCTTCTCACCGACACCGTTTTCCTCTAGCCATGCAATCGCTTTAGCAATGCCATCCTCTTTATTTAAACCGTTTAAGAAATCAGAATTAATATGCTCGCCATCACCAGTGAATGCTTCATTTTCAATATCACCACCAGCAAGCACCGCTTTAATTTCTAAGCCAAATTGCTTAGCAAATTCATAGTCGCGCTCATCGTGAGCAGGAACCGCCATAATCGCGCCTGTACCGTAAGTTGCTAACACATAGTCCGCAATCCATACAGGGATTTTGGCACCGTTAATTGGATTCACTGCATATGCGCCTGTGAAGACACCCGTTTTTTCCTTCGCTAAATCTGTACGCTCAAGGTCTGATTTTGTTTTTACTTTATCAAGATATGCATCTACTTGTGCACGATGCTCTGCTGTTGTAATTTCAGCAACTAGCTTATGCTCTGGTGCTAATACTGCATACGTTGCACCAAATAGCGTATCTGGACGCGTTGTGAAGACATCAAATGTATGCTCTGTACCATCGATTTTAAATGTTACTTCTGCACCTTCAGAGCGCCCAATCCAATTACGCTGCATTTCTTTTAAGCTTTCTGGCCAATCAAGCTCATCTAAATCTTCTAATAGACGATCCGCGTATTCCGTAATGCGTAAAATCCATTGACGCATTGGGCGACGCTCTACAGGATGTCCGCCACGCTCTGATAAGCCATCGATTACTTCCTCGTTAGCAAGCACTGTACCTAATGCGGGACACCAGTTGACAGGCACTTCATCAACATATGCTAAGCCACGATTGAATAATTGGATGAAAATCCATTGCGTCCATTTATAATATTTCGGGTCTGTCGTATTAATTTCACGATCCCAATCATACGAAAAGCCTAAATCGTTCATTTGACGCTTAAATGTTGCGATATTTTTCGCTGTAAATTCCGCTGGGTCATTGCCTGTATCTAACGCATATTGCTCCGCTGGTAAGCCGAACGCATCCCAGCCCATTGGATGCAGCACGTTATAGCCTTGCATACGCTTAAATGAGCTTAAAATATCTGTCGCAATATAGCCTAGTGGGTGCCCTACGTGTAAGCCTGCACCTGATGGATATGGAAACATATCTAGCGCGAAAAATTTTGGCTTGCTGTTGTCGTTCACCGTTTTAAATGTTTTATTATCTGCCCAATACTTCTGCCATTTTTTATCAATTTCTTGATGATTGAAACTCATATTACTCCTCCTCAAAATCATAGTATCGACTTGTTTTCTATCGCCCAAACCGAAGTGACTGAATTTTTAGAAAAATAAAAAACTCGCCCCCTTCCGTAGAAAGGGACGAGAGTATATTTGACTCCCGCGGTACCACCCAAATTAGTGACACTGCACTCAGCTCCAGCTTCTTAACGCGAAAACACGGCTTTTAGTATCTAAAAGCAAACTCAAAGGCGAGTTCAATTTGTTCACCTGTTAGCTTACACCAACCGCTAACTCTCTAAAAAGTGTCGAAATTTACTACTCCTTGTCATAGTCGTTGTATATAATGCCTTCATTCTAAAGGAATTAGCTTGAAAGTACAAGTTTTTTTTTTGCGTGCCAGGCACACACACAATTTCCACACAATTCATGAAAAAAAATTTTTTATGCACTTTACTATTCAAATGACAAATTTCATTCGTTTTTCACAGTCAAATTTCTAATTTCAAACATTTTGCACAATAAGTGCTTTCTTGAGCCATTTGACAAGATTTATCATTGTTTTTACACTATATTCAATTCATATAAAAGGAGGGCTGCTATGCCTAGAAAACATCGTCTTTGGTCGCCGCATCACTATTTTCATATCGTGATGCGTGGAAATAATCGACAAACAATCTTTTTACATCATGCTGACTATCAAGCTTTCTTGCGAATTTTAGAGTACACGTATCAAAAATATCAATTTTCCATTATTGCTTTTTGCATTATGCCAAATCATTATCATTTATTACTGCGCTCTTCTCATGCTTCCCACAGCAAAATCATGGCGATGATTAATCGTCGTTATAGTGATTATTTCAAGAAGAGATATGACTACACTGGTCACCTCTATGAAAAAAGGTTTTTTTCAGATATTGTTCCTTCAGCCCTCGATATTATCGCTGTTAGCCGCTATATTCACCGTAATCCAATCAATACCACTATCCCCTTGGTAGAGGCCCTAGCTCTTTATCCTTATAGCTCTTTCTATTATTACTACCATAACGTTCCAGCACCATTTAATTTTTTGCATAAAAATTCACTTCTATCCTATTTACCTCATTCCAGATACGCTACCCTAGAGCTCTATTTAATGCATTGTGAGGATGATTATGATTTGCAATTGACTTGAGCTATAACAAAAGCTAGTGTCCTCACTCGTTGTGACACTAGCTTTTCGATTGAATTGTATTTAGTTTTCTGAATTTTCTTTATTGTTCGTGTGCCAGGCACATGCAGGGATAATTGCTACAAGCAGCAGCACAACGACACTCCACATCAATGTCTGCATATCAAATATATCGACCATCATCCCACCAAAGAGTGGACCAATCATTCGTCCAATTGTCGTGGCACTATTGACAATGCCTTGGTAAAAGCCTTGTCGACCTTTCGGGGCGAGTTGATTAGCAATTGTCGGAATAATAGGTGTGAAAAATACTTCCCCTAATGTTAAAATGACCATTGCTGCCGCGAACATTGTGAATTCCTCTGCAACCGCCACGATACAGAAGGAGAATGACATTAAGACAAGTCCCAATGCGAGCTGATGCTTGAGCTTCTTCTCCCAACGTCGAACGAGTGGACGAATGACTGGCTGGAAACCGACAACGAGCAAGCCGTTGATCGTCCAAATCACACTATATTGTGAGAGCGACATGCCTAAGCCTTGTGTGTAAGAAGAAATCGTCGCACTCCATTGTGAATACGACATCCAGCATAATACTAAAGCGAGACACAAAGTAAGTAATGCATAAAGTCCTGCCTTCGACTCCTTGCCCCCTCTTTCTGCAAGTACATTTTTCGGTGCCATACTTTTCGTATCAAAGCGTTTATATGTTGTGACAACAAGCAGGAAGAAAATTAAATAAGTAAAGAAATTCGCTTTAAAAACATATTCAAAATTCATATCTGCGATAAAGCCTGCTAGTGCAGGACCAATCGCTACCCCAACATTATTCGATAAAAATAACGTATTGAACGCTTTGCGCCCACCTTCTGGCCACGCAGCACCTATCAACGCATACATTGCAGGAAAAACTACCCCTCCACTAAAGCCGATAACCGTTAACAAAATAACGTAAGGCCACCAATCATGCCAAAACATCAATAAGCTTAATGCGCCTATATTTAATGTGACACCAATCACAATTGTTTTAAAGCCACCAATTTTATCAAACAAATAGCCACCTAATAAATTACCAACGACCGCCGCTAATGAATTAAGCATTAACACAAAACCCGCAATCGTCAACGTTTTTCCTAGATGATGGTGTATGTATATAGCATTTAAAGGCCATAAAAAGGAGCTACCTACTGTGTTTAAAAACATCCCGATGACTAAATACCATACCTGTCTTGGCATATCCTCTCTCCTTCCAAATTCCTTCGATATTCAAAATATCAGTCTATGCCTCTTTTGCAAAATATACAAGAAAAAGTTTTTCACTACGTCAATGCGTGTTACAATCATTTTTTAGAGGAGTGACAACGATGACAAATTTCCCTTTTCCTTCTGACGAAAAGCGTTACTATACATGGAATCGCTATTTACGCAATGAATTTGGACAAAAGGTTTATAAAGTAGCTTTAGATGCGGGCTTTGATTGCCCAAATCGCGATGGCACGGTCGCTTTTGGAGGCTGCACATTTTGCTCGGCTGCTGGTAGCGGTGATTTTGCTGGTAACAAAGTGGATCCGATTCCTGTTCAATTCGAAAAAATCAAAGCAAAAATGCAGCATAAATGGAAAGATGGCTTAACGATGGCTTATTTCCAAGCCTATACAAATACACATGCGCCCCTCGCCGTATTAAAGGAAAAATTTGAAGCGGCACTCGCCTGTGAAGGTGTTATGGGGATTAGTATTGCAACGCGCCCTGACTGTCTGCCTGACGATGTCGTGAAATATTTAGCTGAATTAAATGAGCGTACCTATTTATGGGTGGAGCTTGGCTTACAGACGGTGCATGAAAAAACGGCAAATTTAATTAATCGTGCACATGACTACGCAACATATGTAGAAGGTGTAGAAAAACTGCGTCGTCACAATATTCGCATCGTCACACATATTATTAATGGTTTGCCCTTAGAAACATACGATATGATGCTCGAAACAGCACGTGAAGTAGCAAAGCTCGATGTACAAGGCATTAAAATTCATTTGCTGCATTTATTAAAAGGTACACCTTTAGTCAAGCAATACGAAAAAGGCTTGCTGCAATTTATGACACAGGAAGATTATATTCAACTCGTTGTTGACCAGCTTGAAGTGTTACCACCACACATGGTTGTGCAGCGTATTACAGGCGATGGGCCGATTGATTTAATGATTGGGCCGATGTGGAGTGTCAATAAATGGAGCGTGTTAAACGGTATTGATGCAGAGCTAGAACGCCGCAACACATGGCAAAGTAGACTTTATGAGGTGAAAAAATGAAATTACAACGCGTTTTACAATATGCTCAAAGCCTTTTAGCAGACGCGATTCAAGAAGGCGATATCGCCGTTGATGCAACAGCTGGTAACGGGCATGACACATTATTTTTAGCCAATTTAGTTGGTGACGATGGCTATGTATATGCCTTCGATGTACAAAAAGAGGCGGTTGACGCAACTTTGCATCGTCTGTTGGACAATGCCCTTGAACACCGAGCTCTCGTTTTAAAGGATGGGCATGAAAACATCGCCAAATATGTGACAAAGCCTGTAGCTGGTGCAATTTTTAATCTCGGCTATTTACCAGGCAGTGACCATTCCATTATTACAAAGCCAAACACAACGATTACCGCACTAGAAACCTTGCTGCAATTATTAAAAGTTGGCGGCATTATCGTCTTAGTCATTTATCATGGGCATGATGGTGGCGCTGAGGAACGCGATGAGGTGCTACGCTTTGTTAGCAGCCTTCCACAAAAGCATGTGCATGTTTTGCGCTATGAATTTTTAAATCAGCAAAACAGCCCACCGTTTGTGGTGGCGCTTGAAAAGGTCAAGGAAATGGGCAACAAATAGGGGTGTTGGCTAGCCAACACCCCCATTTTTATTCCTCATCCACCCAGCTCATGCGTGTCGCTACGAAAAAAGCAGCGACAATCGATGCAATCACAATGAGAAATGGTGCGACAAATATTAAAAAATTACTCATGTTTTGCCCTCCTATACATGGTGATCAGATTTGCCTGATACATACTCTTTATTAAATACGAATAAGCGGAACACTAAGTAAAGCGAAGGCAATAGTAATGCAAGCCCTGCAATAAACACGACAACTAAGGCAATCGCCATTGCCTCACTCGTAAAGCTATCGTGAATCGTTAAATACGGATAGAGTAAATATGGATAATGCGAAACGCCATATGCGAAAAAGGCGAGCGCAAATTGGACGATAAGTAAAACGAGCGCCCAATTATAGCGAATGCGCTTATAAATGAAATAAACTGTACCCGCAAATAATAAGCCAGATAGTGCAAAGAGCCACCACACATCGAACATATTTTCATAATGCCAATTGTTTAATTGACGCATTTCGATAATAATACCGAATGCGCTGACAATTAATGGTCCCGCCCAAATTAAGGCATATTTTCGCATTACTTCAGTTGCCTCACGCTCTCCAGCCTTGTGCGCATACCATGTTAAAAAGACTGCGGAGATATACAGCACCGCAACAACTGACAGCACCACAATCGACCAAGATAAAGGGCTGGCGAATAAGGCACCATAATCTAGCTTCGGATGCCCGCTGTCCATACTAACAAAGCCACCTTCTGAAATGGTTAAAACGACCGAAAAAGCTGCAGGAATAAATAGCCCAGCAATACCGTAAGCAAGCGCATAGCCTTTATGCCCACTAACACCGCTATACGCTTCAAATGCGTAATAGCTTCCTCGAATTGCCAATAAAATTAAAGCGATTGAGGCAGGTACAATTAAGACGTTTCCATAATAGTAAGCAGTTTGCGGGAAAAAACCAACAACTCCAACAAAGAAAAATACTAAAAAGACATTGGTAATTTCCCAAACTGGTGATAAATAGCGCTTAATAATTTTCGTTAATGTTTGGTGATTTCCTCTAATTAAACTATACGCGTTGAAGAAGCCTGCGCCAAAATCGATGGACGCTACAATCACATAGCCGAACAAGAACAGCCACAACACAGATATACCTAATATTTCTAATGCCATGAGCCTTCACCGTCCTGTCTTGAATTTAATTCCTTCTCAATCGGATTATTTTTGAACATGCGCTGTAAAATAACGACACTGCCGACACCTAAAATAAAGTAGACAACGGCAAAGGCGATAAATAAATATTCAACACCTGTGGCGGTTGTTGCCCCTTCTGATGTGCGCATAATGCCGTATAAAATCCATGGCTGACGCCCCATTTCAGCAAGCCACCAGCCCGCTTCAATGGCGATAACGGATAGCGGTCCCCCTAACACGATAAGCCATCTAAACCACCTTGCTTCAACCCATGACCAGCTTCTCCATTTGCCAAGCACAAAGGCAGCAGACAGTAAAATCATAAAGACACCTATCCCTACCATCGTATCAAAGAAGTAATGGATAATAAGGGGTGGATGCTCATCCTTTGGATATTGGTCGAGCCCAATTACCTCTGCGTTAAAATCGGTATGCGATAAGAAGCTAAGCAGCTTCGGTAAGCGAATTTCATATTTCACTTCACCGTCATCTAGCACACCGAATAAAATTAAGTCGGCACCCTCTTCTGTTTCAAAATGCCATTCTGCCGCAGCTAGTTTTTCAGGCTGGTACTCCGCTAAATACTTTGCAGAAAAATCGCCAACAACTGCTGAAGCGAGTGCAAAAATTAAGCCTAGCTTCATCGTCAAAACAAGTGCTTTTTTATGATAGACGTGGTTTTCACCGCGCAATAATTTATAGGCAGCAATCGCTGCAAGAATAAAGGCAACCGTCATATAGCCTGTCGTTAAAACATGCCCAACCTTTGTGGGCATCGCAGGTGTAAACATCGCCATAAACGGCTGAATATCGATTAATGCATCACCCTTTACCGTAAAGCCTTGCGGTGCATTCATAAAAGCGTTAACAATCGTAATAAAAAGAGCGGACATCGAAGCGCCAATACTTACAGGGATTAGCAGCAACATATGATATTTTGGATTTTTAAAACGGTCCCAAGTATATAAATAAATGCCAAGGAAAATCGCCTCAAAGAAGAATGCAAATGTCTCCATGAATAACGGTAATGCAATCACTTGCCCAGCCATTTCCATAAACTGTGGCCATAATAACGATAGCTGCAAGCCAATAATCGTACCTGTTACAACCCCAACCGCTACGGTAATTGTAAAGCCTCGTGC
Organism: Metasolibacillus sp.; assembly: GCF_025291715.1. GTDB lineage: Bacteria > Bacillota > Bacilli > Bacillales_A > Planococcaceae > Metasolibacillus > Metasolibacillus louembei. The sequence continues at coordinate 25,946 of NZ_JAMBIZ010000020.1, read as the reverse complement.
CCAACGTCTAGCCATCATCGTATAATGCATATCATTTTTCTTATAACCTACATATTGTGCAATTAAAATCATTAACGGCACACCGACACCAATTGTTGCAAAAATAATATGGAACGATAGCGTCAGCTCCGTTAAAGCCCTACTCCAAAAAACAGAATCCACTTCCCTCACTCCTTTATTGCCTATTTTTCCTTCATCGTAGCATTAAATATAAGCGTAATCTATTGTCGTTACTTTGCTTCCGTACATATTCACATATTCGACATACAGAAATTTGTCACAAAGCGCAAAAAACGCTGATTCTTGCAAGTGTATTCCTTTTCAAAAAGCACAAACTTAGTATACCTTAATAGTAGTTAATTGTCAGAATTGTGTGTGTGCCTGGCACCCACACAATTAAGGAGGATACAACATGGCTTGGCTCAGGCAGCTCGCATTTTCAGAAAAAAAATATATTACACTTTTTATGTTGTTTAGCTTGCTGCTCGCTAGTGCGATTATTGGGCAAGCGTATAGTATCGTCAAAATTGTGGATAGCGTCTTTATCAACAAAGCATCCTTTGAAGTGATATGGCCTTATGCGGCACTTTTAGCTGTCGCAATTTGCGTGAGGCTTGCAACACAGGCTTTCATGCAGCTTGCTGCGAATCGCTATGCAGGAAGCGTCAAAACGAAGGTGCGTCAACAATTATTGGCACATTGGTCTACGCCATCTGCCAAGCCTGCTGGCGAAAAAATTGCTATTTTACAGCATACGGTACAGGAGCTGCATGCTTATTATGCGCAATATATCCCACAATTTATTAAAACGTTGATGCTACCTGCAATCATTGTTATCTCATTGTTTTTCGTGCATCCAACAAGTGCTGTTATTATGTTAATTACAGCACCGTTTATTCCTTTAACGTATATTTTAGTTGGCATTCAAACAAAGGCAAAAGTGGAACAACAGCTAACGAAAATGAATCGCTTTTCCAGCACATTTTTAGAAATGCTCTACGGTCTACAAACATTAAAATTATTTGGTAAAGCGCGTGAGCAAGAGCTCAAGCTGAATGAGCATAACAAGCAATTTTCAGCCGCAACACTAACTGTTTTAAAAATTGCCTTTGCCTCTACATTGTTTATTGAGCTGATTACAACGCTTGGTATCGGCCTTGTTGCACTGGAAATCGGCTTTCGCATGATTGTCTTCCAAACGCTTGCCTTTGCACCAGCCTTTTTCGTTTTAACATTAGCACCTGAATATTACCAAGCATTGAAGGAGCTTGGCGCAGCCTTTCACACAGGACGTGGTAGCCTAGCAGCGGCAGAAATTTTACAGGAGGCACTTCATGAGCCGAAGCGTGCACCTACATGGGGAACAGAAGCTTTTTCTGAAGCACCTTCCCTCGCATTAAAGGATGCTTTGATTCAATACGAGCAGCAAGCAATTGGTCCAATTACCTTGATGATTCCAGCAAAACAAACAATCGCCATTGTTGGACCATCTGGACACGGAAAAACGACGATTTTGCATATGCTCGCAGCATTAATGAAGCCTGATACTGGACAGCTACTTATCAACGGCAAGCCCCAATCAACAGTTGATGAGCAACAATGGCGGCAAGAAATGATGCTCGTTTCGCAAAAACCGTATTTATTTGCAACGACATTGCGAGAAAATTTACAAATGGGTGGCAATTATTCAGAGAAGCAGTTGCTTGAAGCATTGCAGCAAGTGCAGTTAATAACATGGTTTAAGCAGCTTGCCAATGGCTTTGACACAAAAATTGGCGAAGGTGGGCTTGGCTTATCAGGTGGGGAGCAACAGCGCATCGCTTTAGCAAGAGCATGGTTAAAGCAGCCATCTATTTTATTGCTAGATGAACCAACTGCTGCACTTGATGTGCAAACAGCCGAAGCCGTTCATCAGCTTATTAAGCAGTTCCATCATCGTAGCACCGTCATTATTGTTGCACATCGTCATGAAAGCATTGCACATGCAGATGCAATTTATGAAGTACGGAACGGTCAACTGGAAAGAGGTGAAGCAGCATGTGGCAAATGATTTTAAGTGAAAAAAGAGACTTTTTACTCGCCCTTTTAGCTGGCACAATCAGTGGCCTAACAGCGGTGGCACTCTTTGCACAAAGCGGCTTTCTAATTTCCAAGGCAGCATTATTGCCACCGTTTTATATCATTTTAATTTTAACCGCCTTTTTAAAATTGTTTGGTGTGGCGAAATCGGCAAGCAAATATGCGGAGCGCTATATTTCACATCGTGTTACTTTTTCGTTGCTAGAAAAAATTCGCCTCCGCTTTTTCCAAAGCTTGCAACCATATGCACACTCTTTACTTTCGAGCTACCGAGGGGGCGATTTATTAACGCGTATGACGAAGGATGTTGATACATTACAGCAATATTTTTTACGCGTTGCCTATCCACCGCTCGTTGCATTGCTCGTTTTTTTCGGCACAATGCTATTTACTATTTGGTTTTCAATTTGGATTACATTGCTGTTGCTTGTTAGCGTTATTCTCTGCAGCATAATTTTGCCGTTGCTTTGGCAAAAGCCAAAAGAAATAACAAGCCAGCAGCACTACACAGAAAGCTTGACGGAATATTTTTACGGCTTAACCGATTTAACAGTTGCAGGGAAACGCCCTGCTGCAGAGCAAGCACTACAGCAGCTCAGCCTTGATTTTGAGCAAAATATACAAAACGAAGAAAAACAGGCGTTAAAGTCACAGCTTGTCAATCAAGCAACCGCCTTATCAACCGCCTTTGCGGTCGTCATTCTCGGTGCTTATTTTGTAACCACTGGGGCTTTAGACGGGCTTTATTTAGCGATGCTACTATTAATTGCATTAACTGTTTTTGAGGTAGCAATCCCGCTTGGCACAGTCCCTTTGCATAAAGCAAAAGCAAAGGATGCCTTTGATCGTTTAACAGCATTTAATGCTGCAGCAATATCAACACAAGCTTTGCCGCAAGGACAATTGCAAACAGTGCAAGCTAATAATGTCAGCTATCGCTACCCAAATAGTGATTTTCAAGCATTGCAGGATATTTCATTTACGATTAATGCTGGTGAAAAAATTGCCATTGTTGGGCCAAGCGGTGCAGGAAAATCGACCTTGTTCCAACTGTTAATTCAAAATTTGCAGCCAAGCAATGGAGAAATTTTATGGAATGGGGACAATACTGCACAAATTCAGCATGAACAGCTATGGAGTCAAATGGGCATTATGCTACAGCATAATCATTTCTTTAGCGGCACAATTAAGGAAAATTTATTAAGTGAGAAAGAGGCCGGACAAATGGAGCAACTGTTAGAGCAATTGCAGCTCCCCTTTTCACTTGAGCAAGAGGTATTGGAAAATGCGCGCAATTTATCAGGTGGGGAGCAGCAGCGTCTAGCACTTGCCCGCGTCTTACTGCGCGATGCGCCCATTTATTTATTGGATGAGCCATTTGCACATTTAGACGGCTCATTAACAACACATTGTACGGAGTTGTTACTCACATTGCCACAAACGGTTATTTGTATTACACATAAGCTTGATGCCCTTGCCCTCTTTGACCGCATTTTTGTCATCTACGAGCATCAGCTTGTAGAAGCAGACCATTACGATGAGCTGATTAAAAAACAGGGCATTTTTTATCATATGCAGCAGCTAAAATAAAATGGGTTGTCAGACGACTCACTTTATGCTAGGATAACAAATGTATAACCTCAATAATATGGATTGAGGGTCTCTACCAGAAACCGTAAACTTCTGATTACAAAAATTTTTATTTTTGTAATCGGAAGTTTTTTTTATTTTGAAAGGAAGGATTGATAAAAATGAATTGGAGAGTATATATTCTGTCCATCACTGCATTTGCAGTTGGTTTAGTTGAATTAATCGTTGGAGGGATTTTGCCTAGCATTGCAGAGGATTTAAACGTATCCATTGCGACAGCAGGACAGTTGATTACTGTTTTCGCCTTTATTTATGCCCTATCTGCGCCGATACTTTTATCGTTAACAGCCAAAATTGAACGAAAGCAGCTATTTATTATTGCATTAGTTATTTTTGCTTTAAGTAATTTAATGATGTATGTCAGCCCGACATTTACAATCGTTATGATTGCCCGTATTGTTTCTGCAATGAGTACAGCGCTTGTTATTGTTTTATCGTTAACAATTGCGGCGAAAATCGTTGAGCCACGCTACCGTGCAAAAGCATTGAGCTATGTCTTTATCGGTGTCAGCTCAGCCCTTGTTATCGGTGTGCCACTTGGCATTTTTATTACAGAATCATTCGGCTGGCGCTCCGTCTTTTTAGGAATTGCGGTACTATCGGTTTTATCGATTATTTTAAATATTATTTTCCTAGAAAGAATGCCTGTTGCTGAAATACTTCCATTAAAAGCGCAGATTAAATCATTAGCAGATGTAAAAATTTTAAGCGCACAATTTACAACATTATTTATGCTAGCAGGGCACTATATGCTCTATGCATATTTAACTGCGTTTTTAGTTGAAGCCTTTGATATGAGCGCTTCATGGATTAGCGCTTGTTATTTATTATTCGGTGTCTCCTCTGTAAGCGGGAATGCGCTTGGTAGCTGGTTAAATGGGAAACTTGGCACGAAAAAAACCATTTTATTTGTTGTGTCAGCATTTGCAATTGTATTATTGTTAATTCCATTTACAATCGTATCATTGCCGTTATTTTTAATTATCACTGTATTTTGGGGTGCACTAAGCTGGGCTTTAACACCACCATTACAGGCATATTTAATTCAAATTGCCCCAAAAACATCCGACGTTCAGCAAAGCTTAAATACAGCTGCACTACAAATCGGTATTTCCATTGGCTCGGCAGTTGGTGGTGTTGTATTCGCCTTTACATCATCGGCTATTTATTTATCCATCTTTGGCGCTATTTTTGCGCTAGCAGCATTAGGCTGTGCGGCCATTTCATTAAAAGGCTCTTCTTCTGCACAAGTAGCAGAGCAACATAGTAATTAGCAGAGCAAAAGGGGTGCTTCCGAAGCCTAAGTCGCTTCGGAACACCCCTTTAAAGCTCTACTGTTTTCCCAATTTGCAGTGTTAACGCTTTTTTATAAACACCTTGTGCTACAGCTAAATCATAATAAGAGGCTCCAACCGATTTAAAGAATGTGATGTCCTCTTGTTGCTGACGTCCTACTTTTTCACCTGCAACAAGCTGTTCTAGCTCCCCATATATATCGTCGAAGCTCCAAACACCTTTGTTAGCTGCATCAATTAGCTCGCCTGCCTCATCCTTCACACCAGGTAAATCATCTACAACTACTTTACTATTTGTAATCCTACCAAGAGCAAAAAAGAGTTTTACAAGTTGGACAGCACGTCATGTTCTCCTCTACGGAAAGTCATATTTGGTGGAACGAGGGGAAAATACCAACAAAATTTCTGCTTATCTCTTCTCATTAAAACAGCAAACAGGTGTCTGAAAAGCATGCACTAACACGCTTTTCAAGCACCTGTTATCTCTATTTAGCCCATATTAATGAATTGTAGAACTATCATTGAATGCAGCCTTACTTTAATTTTTTACTACGCTCAACCCAGAAATCTGCATTTTTAATACCGAGCTCAGTAGGATTGAATTGTGGGTCTTTGCCCTCTTTTTTCTGCTTCTCATAATCCTTTAATGCAACAATCGCTGGCTTCATCACCAGTAAAATAGCGATAACGTTCACCCATACCATTAGGCCTAATCCAACATCCCCCATAGCCCAAGCTAAACCAGATGTGCGGACTGTTCCCATAAATGCTGCAATTAAAATGGCAAACTTGGCTATCCAAATACCGATTTTTTCAGCTTTGCCTGAGAATAAATATGAAACATTCGTTTCAGCAATATAGTAATAAGCCATAATTGTTGTAAATGCGAAGAAGAATAATGCAATTGCTACGAACGGTCCACCGAACCCTGGAAGTGCACTATTTACAGCATGCTGTGTGTAAGCAGCCCCTGCTTCAATTGATTGTGCAAAGGAAATTTGCGTATCACCAGTGTATTCACCTTTACCAAATTCACCAACAAAAATCGTTGGATTAATTTCATACTCTTTTGATTCGTGCTCTACAACAACTGGATCTGCTTTTTCATCATGTACATTATACATACCTGTAAATAAAATCATAAATGCTGTTGCTGAACAAATTAATAATGTATCAATATAAACAGATGCTGCCTGTACAATTCCTTGCTTTGCAGGGTGAGATACTTCCGCTGCTGCTGCAGGGTGAGCCCCAGTCCCTTGACCAGCTTCATTTGAATAAATACCACGCTTAACACCCCATGCAATGGCAGAGCCAATGATACCACCAAAAATTTCTTGTGCACCAAATGCACTTGAGAAAATTAAGCCAATTACTGTAGGAATTTCACTAGCATTCATTGCAATAATGATGAATGCCATAATAATATAAGCAGCCGCCATAAATGGCACGATAATTTGTGCTGCATTTGCAATCGATTTAACACCACCGATAATGATAGCACCTAATAAAACAACAATAATAATACCAGTAATCCAAGGTGCTGTACCGAAAGCGTTCTCAACTGCACCCGAAATCGCATTTGATTGTACACCTGGCATTAAAATTAACATCGCAATAACAGCTACGACAGCAAATAAAGCCCCAAACCATTTCTGACCAGTTCCTTTTTCAATATAAAAGGCTGGACCACCACGATATTCAGTTTCTCTCTCTTCTTTATAAATTTGAGCCAATGTTGACTCTACATAAGCAGTAGCAGCACCAATAAAGGCGATTGCCCACATCCAAAATACAGCACCAGGTCCCCCCATACCAATCGCAGTTGCTGTACCTGCGATATTACCTGTACCAACACGTCCTGATAAAGCAATCGACATCGCTTGGAATGACGAAATACCTTTTTCCGATTTCTCCCCTTTGAACATCAGTACAAACATGTCTTTAATATGGCGTACTTGTAAAAAACGAGTAATAATTGAGAAAAATAGTCCGATTAACATAATGCCATAAATAAACCATGGTCCCCATAAAATATCATTCAAAAAACTTACAATTGAATCCATTAAAATCCCCCTTTGAAAATAATGTATTATTTTGAAGTTTACTATATTACATATGCATTTTTTATGCAATACATTTTTAAAAAATTCTAAATATTTCGCATTGTGAAATTTTAAAAAAGATAGATTTTATCAGCTTTCAAACTAAGAAAGGTATGTTAGAAATATTTCTAACATACCTTTCTTGTTATTACTTCACTAATTGGTTAAAGCATTCTTATGACTTATACTGTTTATTTGTCAAACAAAAAAAGCCAATTTGTGTAAAGTGGTTTACTATGACAAAACTTTAAAATTTATTATTAAACAAACATAATGTATATATGTTTAAATAATATAGCCTAGTGAGCGTAACACATTATTCATAAAATCTTTTGTGTATAAATATACTTCTTCTCTTTCCATTTCAAAATATAAACTATGGCGACAATCAGCCCATTCTTTATATTGAAAATGCGATAATGGCTGCTGCATTAACCAGCTTTTTGCTGCCTGTATATCCGTAATTTGATCTCTTTCACCCGTCATCATCAAAACAGGCATATTGTGAAATTTTACTTCTGGATTTTTCAAGCGCTTTAAAAGCTGTTGCAAATCTTTATACCATTTCACTGTAACAGTTGTATTATGCGGTATGTCATCTCTTAACTCTTCATATACCTCTGCATTTCGAGACATCAGCTGCATCGTAATTTCATGATTGAGCCTTACACTAGACGTTAATGCACTAATACTTGTTAAGGCATTGGACATTTTCCCAGGCAGTAGCTTTAAGTGCATCCATGGTGAAATAAAGATTACACCTGCACATTCCAGCTGCTTTTTTTGTAAAACATTCATTAATACTGTTGCACCTAAACCATTACCTATAACAAATACAGGCAAATTTTCCGATAAGCCTATTTCTATTAATTGCTTTACATAATCCTCATATTTAAAAAAATCCTCATCGTGATAATTGATATTTTTCGCCTGTGCTCCGTGTCCTGGTAAATCCCCCATTACAACGTGAAATCCTGCGCTTCGCAGCTTTTCAATTAGCCAAGCATACCAACGATGATGCTCATATGCTCCATGGACAATTGCAACAACTGCTTTTGGCTGTCCTTCAGCCTCCCATTTCCACATTGCAATCCCTCCTATATTTTAACCTGTTCTTTTTATCATGAAATAGATGCCTTTATTATAATCGGTATTTATACGATTGTTTAAATTTTATTTTCTATTTTTCCCTACTTTTGATACGATGGTTGCATAGTTTGCATAAAGAAAGGAAGCGTTTTTAACATGATTTACCCATATAAAGGGATAATGCCAAAAATTGATTCGACTGCATTTATCGCAGATTTCGCTACAATAACAGGGGATGTCACAATTGGAGAGGAATCTACAATATGGTTTAATACAGTTATTCGCGGCGATGTAGCACCAACCATTATCGGTAAACGTGTCAGCATACAAGATTTAAGCTGTATCCATCAAAGCCCAAACAATCCCGTGGTGATTGAAGATGAAGTAACAATCGGTCATCAAGTAACATTGCATGGCTGTACAATTCGCAAACGTGCATTAGTTGGGATGGGCTCTATCATTCTTGATGGTGCTGAAATTGGGGAAGGTGCCTTTATTGGTGCGGGAAGCCTCGTTCCTCCAGGCAAAAAAATCCCTGCCAATATGCTCGCAATGGGACGTCCTGCAAAGGTAGTGCGCGAAGTAAACGCAGAGGACCGCGAAGATATGGATCGCATCATCCGTGAATATGTAGAAAAAGGCCAATATTATAAATCATTAAAAGAAGATGTGTGAACCACACCCCACTTAACTATTTTGAAGTGGGAGTCTTACACTAGATAAATAATAAATAGCTGTCAAGAAAGTAAGGTATTGACCTACATTTCATGACAGCCTTTTATCATTTTATTATTTCACTAATAATGCTGCTTTTTCTTTTAATACTTCCGCTTTATCTGTTTGCTCCCAAGGAACATTTAAGTCCGTGCGGCCAAAATGTCCGTAAGCTGCCGTTTGTTTGTAAATTGGACGGCGTAAATCTAACATTTTAATAATGCCTGCTGGACGTAAATCAAATAGCTCACGTACCCATTCTACAATTTGTGATGATGACACTGTTCCTGTGCCGAACGTATCAACAGCAATCGATACAGGCTGTGCTACACCAATTGCATAAGCAAGCTGCACTTCCGCACGCTCTGCTAAGCCTGCTGCAACAATATTTTTCGCTACATAACGCGCTGCATAAGCTGCTGAACGGTCAACCTTCGTTGCATCCTTCCCTGAGAATGCACCACCACCATGACGTGCATAGCCGCCATATGTGTCTACGATAATTTTACGCCCCGTTAAGCCAGCATCCCCTTTTGGTCCACCGATAACGAAGCGACCTGTTGGGTTAATGAAGTATTTTGTTGCATCATCTAATAATTCTGCTGGCACTACTGGTGCAATGACAACACGCTTCAAGTCTGCTTGAATTTGTTCTAATGTTACTTCCTCATCATGCTGTGTCGAAATAACGATTGTATCCACACGCACTGGTACATTATTTTCATCGTATTCTACTGTTACTTGTGTTTTACCATCTGGACGTAAATACTGTAATTCACCCGATTTACGTACTTCAGTTAAACGACGTGCTAGCTTATGTGCAAGGCTAATTGGTAACGGCATAAGCTCAGGTGTTTCGTTACATGCATAACCAAACATTAAACCTTGGTCACCTGCGCCAATCGCCTCGATTGCTTCATCAGTCATTGAGCCTTCACGCGCTTCAAGCGCTTGGTCTACACCTTGTGCGATGTCAGGCGATTGCTCGCCAATCGCTACAAGAACAGCTAAGTTTTCTGCATCAAAGCCATATTTACCACGTGTATAGCCAATTTCTGCAACAGTATCACGTACAATGCCTTTAATATCTACATAAGTTGAAGTTGAAATCTCTCCTGCAACTAATACTAAACCTGTCGTTACAGTTGTTTCACATGCTACACGCGCATTTGGATCTGCTGCTAAAATTGCATCTAAAATTGCATCTGAAATTTGGTCACAAATTTTATCTGGATGCCCTTCTGTTACACTTTCTGATGTAAATAATCTACGGTTTGTCATGTTATTTCCTCCTATAATTCCTGCGAATATGATACGGTACTCGTTACCCATGTCAAGCTTATTTCAAGCCGCTATCGCTTCTTAACACGAGGATTTTGAAAGGTGTAATGGTTCAAATTTGCAATAAAAAAACCTTCCACTCATATAGTATGAGAGAAAGGATTGTATGTTCGTTCCCTTTCACTCTTATCGTTCAAGGAGAAATCTCCTTGCATCAGGTTGGCACCAACGCATGATGTGAAAAGTCATGCAGGTTGCCGGGCTTCATAGGGCCTGACCCTCCACCAGCTCGGGATAAGAGTATCCGTTCAATTTCATATAATACATAATTCTTTTTCTACTGTCAAATGCTATATACGTTTATTTTTCGTTGGACTACATCCTATGACATCCGTTTTATACAGTTACACGAATTCGCCATAAAATTTCATAAATTTATAACGGATTAGTATAGACTATTTCGTTTAATGTGTTATACTTTTTGTATTCGAAAGAAAGAAATACCCTTTATTAATGGGAATATTATAAACAAAAGGATGGTTTTAAACGATGAATTCAGTAGAAATTGCGAACGAACTGAAAGATTTATTAAATGGTACAAATGTTCATGTTCAACTTTCTGTTCCACAGTTAGTAGAAAAAGCAACATCTCGTGGAGAAGCAATTTTAACTGTTGATGGTGCATTGCGCGCTGAGACAGGCAAATATACTGGTCGTTCTCCTAAAGATAAATATACGGTTGAGGAAGAAAGCACAAAAGATAAAATTGATTGGGGCAAAGTGAACCGTCCAATTTCTTCTGAAGTGTTTGAAAAACTATATGTAAAAGTAGTTAATTATTTAAAAGAGCGCGATGAGCTTTTTGTCTTTAATGGCTTTGCTGGAGCAGATAAAGATTCGCAAATCGGCATTAAAGTAATTAATGAATATGCATGGCACAATTTATTCTGCCACCAATTATTTATCCGTCCAACTGCTGAAGAGCTAACTGCACATACAACAGACTTCACAATTGTTTCCGCTCCTAATTTCAAAGCAGATCCAGCTGTGGATGGCACAGACTCTGAAACTTTCATTATCGTGTCATTAGAAAAGAAAGTTATTTTAATCGGTGGTACAGAATACGCTGGTGAAATGAAAAAATCTATTTTCGGTATTATGAACTACTTATTACCTGAGCAAGGTATTTTATCAATGCACTGTTCAGCAAATGTTGGTGAGGCAGGCGATGTTGCACTATTCTTCGGTCTATCTGGTACAGGTAAAACAACTTTATCAGCAGATAGCGACCGCAAGTTAATCGGTGATGATGAGCATGGCTGGTCAGACAACGGCGTATTTAATATTGAAGGTGGCTGCTACGCAAAAACAATTAACCTTTCAGCAGAAAAAGAACCTGAAATTTATAACGCAATCCGCTTTGGCGCTGTTTTAGAAAACGTTGTAGTTGATGAAAATACACGTATTTGCAACTATGATGATGGTTCATTAACAGAAAATACACGTGTTGCTTACCCGATTGATTATATCGAAAACATTGCAAAACCTTCTGTAGCAGGACACCCACAAACAATTGTGTTCTTAACTGCAGATGCATTTGGGGTATTGCCTCCAATCTCTAAATTAACAAAAGAGCAAGCGATGTATCATTTTTTAAGCGGTTTCACATCAAAGCTAGCAGGTACAGAACGTGGTGTAACAGAGCCAGAGCCAGTATTCTCAACATGCTTCGGTTCTCCATTCTTACCGCTTCCTGCAACAGTTTATGCAGAAATGCTAGGCAAGAAAATTGATGAGCATGGCTCTCAAGTATTTTTAGTTAACACAGGCTGGACTGGTGGCGAATATGGTGTAGGTAGCCGTATGAAGCTTTCTTACACACGTGCAATGGTTCGCGCTGCCATTGACGGCAAGCTAAACGATGTTGAAACAACGCAAGACGATGTATTCGGCCTACACATCCCAACAGCAATCGAAGGTGTGCCATCCGAAGTATTAACCCCTCGTGATGCTTGGGCTGATAAGGATGCATATAATGAAAAGGCGAAACATTTAGCAAGCCTTTTCAATGATAACTTTAAAAAATTCGCTAACGTTTCGGAAGAAATTTCGAAAAAAGGTGGCCCATTAGCTTAATAATTTTAAAAAATAAGCTGTCAGGAAAGTAGTTCGCTACTTCCCTGACAGCTTATTCTTGTTTTTGTTTCGGTGCCAGGCACACACACAATTTTCACACAATTCAATATTAATTCCACATTCGCTGTTTAAATTGACCTTTTTTTGCCCATCCTCAATTTATTCAACGAAAGTCGTTTGGAGGAGATAAAAATGAAGGGTTCGAATACACCACATCGTGCTGATTCTGAGTTATCACCAAATGCACAGCCGCAGCCGCTATTCACTTCATTATCCAAAACGATTGATGCGCTTAAACAAGCTACTGGTCATAGCAATGATGTGATGGTACGGCAATTATTGGTTGGCAAATCTGCCAAACAGTCCATCGCCCTTATTTATATTGATGGTTTAGTAAATAAAGAAGAGCTGACGAATACATTGCTAGAGCGCCTTACAGGGCAATTTACCGATGAAATTGAGCTCAATATGGAGAATACGACTGACTATTTGAAACAGTATTGTTTAACAATTGGTGACATACAGGAAATTAAAGATTTCGCTGCACTTTATCGCTCTCTTTTCAATGGCAGTACGATTATTTTACTAGATGGAGTAGCAGTTGCACTTGCCGCAAGTATGAAGGATGCAAAAGATCGCCCCGTCATGGAGCCTGCCGCTGAGTCTGTCATACGTGGGCCACGCGAGGCTTTTACGGAAACATTGCGTACAAATACAGCATTAATTCGTCGAAAGATTAAAAACCCTAACCTCTGGATTCAAACGAAAGTGATTGGCTCTGTCACTCAAACAGATGTAGCCATCGTATATATTAATGGCATTGTCAATGACAAAGTAGTGAAAGAGGTGCTAGCACGCCTCGATAAAATTGAAATTGATGGTATTTTAGAAGGTGGCTATATTGAATCATTAATTCAAGATGCTCAATTTACGCTGTTTCCAACAATGTATAATACCGAACGGCCAGATGTTATTGCTGCCGAGCTGCTTGAAGGAAAAGTAGCAATTTTAGTTGATGGTACACCTTTTGTTCTTATTGTACCTGCTTTAATTACCTCCTTCCTACAATCATCTGAAGATTATTATTCCAATGTGTTTGTTAGCTCGTTTATACGCATATTAAGGATTGTAGCTATCGGAATTTCATTAATTGCACCGTCCTTTTATGTTGCTATTACAACATTTCATCATGAAATGTTGCCAACACCTATGCTCATTAGTATTGCTTCTCAGCGTGAAGGTGTGCCCTTCCCTGCTGTTATCGAAGCCTTGATTATGGAAATTGCCTTTGAAATTTTGCGAGAAGCTGGGCTACGTATGCCCCGCACAATCGGACCAGCTGTGTCCATTGTTGGTACATTGGTTATCGGGCAAGCAGCTGTTGAAGCAGGAGTTGTATCTGCAGTAACAGTTATTATTGTTGCTTTAACTGCCATCTGTAGTTTTTTATTTCCATCATATGGATTATCCAATTCTATTCGGATTTTACGATTCCCATTTATTTTACTCGCAGGTGGCTTCGGTTTATTTGGCGTTATGATTGCTACATTGGCACTCGTTTTACATTTATGTAGCTTACGTTCATTTGGCGTTCCTTATTTAAGTCCATTTGCACCGCTAATTCTTGAAGATCAAAAAGATGCTGTTTTACTATTTCCACGCAAATTTTTAACAAAGCGTCCACGTTTAGTTAGCCAAAGCAATCCAACAAGAGCAACAAAGTATGAAAGAACATTTAAACGATAAATGAAGGAGGCAGTAGAGATTATGAAGAAAATAGCGGCTCTTTTGCTATGCACGATACTCTGCCTTCTGCTCAGTGCTTGCTGGAGCAAAAAAGAACTAAACGAGATTGCCATTGTTGTCGCATTAGGTATTGATCAGGTGGATGATGAATATGAAATAACCGTCCAAGTTGTTAATCCTGGTGAAATTTCCTCTAAACAGCCAACGAGTGGACGCTCTCCCGTAACGTCCTATTCGGCAACAGGCTCAACATTATATGAAGCTATTCGAAAAGTAACATTGGAATCACCACGTAAATCGTATTTTGCACATTTACAAATGGTTATATTAGGAAAGGAGCTTGTCACAAAGGATATTCGTCCAGTTTTAGATTTTTTATCGCGTGATCATGAATTTCGCAATGATTTTAATATTATTGTGGCACATGAGGATACTGCTAAAGATATTGTCAGTGTCTTAACACCTATTGAAAAAATACCAGCAAATAAAATAACAAGCTCTTTGAAAACTTCTGAAAAGGCATGGGGCTCAACTGTCACAATGACAATGAATGATTTAATCACTTTTTTACATGATGGCAATAACAATCTTGTGTTATCTACTATTACATTGCTTGGTAATAAGCAAATTGGTAAGACGCAAGCAAATGTTGATCAGATTACAATATCCGCCATTTTACAATATAGTGGGTTAGCTGTTATTAAAAACGGAAAAATGATTGGCATACTGACAGAAGAACAAAGCAAAAGCTATAATTTTTTAATGAATAATATTAAAAGCACTGTTGAAATCGTTGCTTGTCCAGAGGAGGGTAATTTAGCAACTGAAATTACTGCTACTAAGACAACTATTAAAGGAACCATTGAGAATGACGTACCTTCATTCGATATAAAAGTTAATGTAGAGCAAAATGTAGGTGAGGTAAAATGTAGGATTGATTTACAAACCAAGCAGACGATGGATTATATTAATCATGAGACATCTGTTACTCTTGCGAAAAAAATTGAAGACACACTACACACATTACAGCAAACCTATGATGCTGATGTAGTACATTTCGGTCAAGTGCTCCATCGCCAAGAGCCTAAAAAGTGGCGCAAGATAAAAGAGCAATGGCCAACGCTTTTTCAAAATGCCAAAGTAACTGTCAATGTAAAGGTAGATACAATTACACCAGGCACTATACAAAACTCCACGTTCTATCCAATAAAGGAGTCAAAGTAAATGATATTTTCTATCGTAATTATCATTATTGTAGTCATTATAATTTGTTTACATTGGACTACGCTGCGTAACAATCAAGAGCCTGCAACGACATGGTTATTTTTTATCATATTGCTATTAGGAACAGCAATAGCAATTGCATTAAGCTTCCACCTTCGCATACCTAGTCCTGTACAATTAGTGACATTTATTTATCAACCTTTAAGCAATGTTATTGAAGCATTCCTTCACATTTAAGGAGCGATGCATATTATGAACGATAAGCAAATGATTAGTACACGGCAATTTACGATTGTTACATTTCTATTTTTTATCGGCACATCCATTTTAATTATCCCGTCCTATTTAGCAGAAATGTCTAAGCAGGATGCATGGATTGCTGCTATTATTGGTGTTGTTTTTAGCCTTTTACTAGTGATGCTATTTATTAAAGTATCTCGTATTGCGCCACAGCATTCTTTTGTAGAAATTATTGAAAAAGTATTTGGTAAATGGCTTGGAAGAGGTATCGCTCTTTTATTTGTACTTTTTGCATTTATGAATGCAGCCGAATTGCTTTATTTTATCGGTAGCTTTATGCAAATCGAAATTATGCCCGAAACTCCAAATCTTGCCTTTGTCCTATTATTTATAGTGATTGTGATGATGGCGAGCTATTTAGGTTTAGAAACCTTTGCGCGCTCAGCTGAAATTTTTTTTCCAGTATTTATTTTTTTATTTATATGTTTAGTGATTTTTATTACACCAAATATTCAATTTGAAAATTTACAGCCTATATTGGACACTGCACCGAGATCAATGGTGGCAAGCATACTTTATTTTATGAGCATTTTCTCTTTTCCAGCAATTATATTATTGATGATTTTTCCTTATACTGTTAATAAAAACAACTCCGCAAACAAAGGCTTTTATATCGGCACATTGCTAAGTGGAGTCGTGTTAATTTTACTCATTACTTTATGTATAGTAGTGCTTGGTGTAGTAAATACCGCTTCTCAAAATTATCCGAGCTATATTCTTGCACAGCGCGTTTCCCTCGGCAAATTTTTTCAAAGAATTGAAGTTATTATGACCTTTATGTGGATTATTACGATTTATATTCGTACTTTTATTTATTTTTATGCAGCTTTTATTGGGCTAAAGCAAATTTTTCATATTCGAGATGCAAAGCCACTTCTTTTCCCATTAATGTTGTTACTTATCGGGCTTTCTCAAATCATTCATCCAAATATTACTTATGCCAATGTTTACAATCAAGGCGTTTGGCTACCTTATTCTGCAACATTTGCGATTGTTTTGCCTCTTCTGCTACTACTTATTGCTAAAATAAGACGCTTAAAGTGATTGCTTTTGCATCCACATGCATAGCTGACGAACCGTTTGACGATTTAGCTGTGGCGGATAATGATGCTGCATGCCGTGTGCGTACCATGTTTCCACTGCTTTATTTACCTTCTGCAAGGCTTGCTGTAGCTTATAGGCATGCTCGATACGTACATGCGCATCCTCTGTACCATGAATAATTAATACAGGTGCTTGGATGCTCGCTATTTGATGCAGTGGCGTACGTTCTTTATAGCGCTCCGGCACTTTATTTGGTGTCCCACCGATAATGCGCTTTAACCCTCGACGCATATCGATGCGCTCCCAATAAGTCGCTGTTACATCTGCTGCACCTGCCCATGTCACAATTGAGCTAATATCATCTCGTAAAATCGCTGTCCAAAGTGCCATTATACCACCTCGTGAAAAGCCAAATAGATGCACTCGATTGACTTCGGCAAATTGCTTAAGCACATCTACAGCATAAACAGCATCATAACGATCATCACCTGCAAATTCATCCTTCCCTTCTCCCCCTCTGTTCCCACGATAATAGGGGGCAAATACGACAAATCCCTGTGCAGCAAATTGTGCTATTCGTGCAGGACGCACCATGCCGATAAATTGCAAGCCGCCTCGTAAATAGAGCAGTGCCTCATACTGCCCTTCTTGCTTCGGTCTTGCCAATAAGCCTTTGATGCGCAAACCATTGGACCAATAAATAATTTCATCTAAGCGCACCTGCTCGTTTGGTGATGGATAACGCCTAATTTCCTCAATCATTCCATCTTTCTTCATCACGGTTCACTTCCTGTAACATCTTTTTCATGCCTGCATCGCGCATATAAAAGCTTAAATTCGGATGATGCAATAGCTCATCTGTTGTTAGCCATAGCCGCCCTGCCGTTTCATATTCACCTACAAATGCTTCAATATCCTCCACTTTTGCTGTAAATACTGCCTTGCAAAATGGCGTTTCTGTATGTACTACATAATAAGCAAACCATTCCACATCTTTTATATGTACCTGCGTTTCCTCATAAACTTCACGTGCTGCTGCCTGTAACAGCGTTTCGCCTTCTTCCTGCTTGCCCCCTGGAAATTCTACTCCACGCACTCTATGTACTGCACACAGCCATTTCCCTTGATGCTGAACAAGTGCTAAAACGTGGCGAGGCTCAATTTCAAAAGGGCCTTGATCAAAGCGCAAAACAACTTTATAGCCATTTTCATCTATAAACGTAAACATAGTAGCCAACTCCTTCTTGCTATTAGTGTACCGAAGGAGCTGGCAGCGTTCAATTATATAGCTTTAAAATAAGGCAATTGCTCAACAAACTTTTTCGTACGCTCATCACCAAATTCATGCAGCAGGACATAAATTTTTTGTAGACGTCGATCAATATCATGATTTAAGGCATCATAATGGTACGGTATATAAGGCAAATGGGCACGCCATAAATTATGCCCTTCAAGACCATTGATTTGATGAAATAGCTTTGTAAAAATACGGGCGATTGCAGGCTCTAGCTCTACTTTAAATTCATTTGACGATAAATTTGGGATATGGCTACATGTCAAATCCGTTATCGAAACATACATCGGACATTTTTTCATTTCCATGCTCCTTTCATTTTTCTTATGATACCCATTTTGTCAAACGATTATATAGCGAAATATATGGAATTTGCTATAATGATGATGAGGTGAATTAGATGAGTCTTCCATTAGTTTTTATTATCGTGATTGCTATAATGGCAACATTCGCTATCGCTATTATATTGATTGCACGTCAAAATAATTTTTCAACGAAACAAACGATTGATCCAATGCCTACAAAATCACAGGACGAGCACCATAGAAAATGAAATATCCCTTTATTTGGATTATCCAATTTTACCGCAAATATATTTCACCTATGACACCGCCAACCTGCCGCTTCCACCCTACTTGCTCAAGCTATGGATTGGAAGCCTTTCAAAAGCATGGGGCAATAAAAGGATTCATTTTAACAACAACGCGCATACTAAAATGCCATCCTCTGCATCCAGGTGGCTTTGATCCAGTGCCAGAAAAATGGCCTTCGAAAAAAAAATAAATTTTCGAAGGCTTTTTTTGTTGTTTTTTCGTAATGATTACGATATGATAAAAATTGTTGATTTATTCAAATCGTAATAATTACTATTTAGGAGAGTTGAACAATGAAAAAAACCTTTTATTTCTTTTTATTCGCTATCGTCGCATTGCTAGCAGCATGTGGTAGTGAGGAGCAAAATTCATCTGAGGATACAATTTCTGTTTATACAACTGTTTACCCACTGCAATATTTTACAGAGCGTATTGGCGGTGAATTCGTGAATGTTCAGTCGATTTACCCTGCTGGCGCAAATGAGCACTCATTCGAACCAACACAAAAGGATATGATGGCACTAGCAGATGCTGACATGTTCTTTTATATTGGGCAAGGGTTAGAGGGCTTTGTAGAAAATGCTAAAAAAACATTAGCAAATGAGCATGTCAAATTAGTTGCAACTGCAAACAATATTTCAGAGGCTCAATTCCATATTTCTACAGGGCACGTGCATGCAGAGGATGAGGAAGAGCATGATCACGACCATGAAGGTGAGCATGAGGAACACGGTCATCATGAGCATGACACACATGTTTGGTTATCTCCTGTTCTTTCAAAGGAGCTTGCGCTCGCAATTAAAGATGAGTTAGTCGCTACATTGCCTGAACAAGAGGCTTTCTTCACAAAAAATTATGAGGTTTTAACAAAAGAGCTTGATCAATTGAACGCTGATTTTGAAGAAATGGCTGCTAGCACAGCAAAGAAAACATTTTTCGTATCGCACGCAGCATTCGGCTATATTGCAGGACATTACGGCTTTAACCAAGTACCTGTTGCAGGCTTAAACTCACAAAGCGAGCCGTCACAAAAACAGCTAGCTAAAATTGTGGATTTAGCAAAGGCAGAAAACATTCAATATATATTCTTTGAACAAAATGTTTCTTCTAATTTAACATCTGTCATTCAAAAGGAAGTTGGAGCAGAAGCATTAACATTGCATAATTTAAGCGTATTAACGAAGGATGATATTAAAAATAATGAAACGTATTTCACATTAATGCAGCATAATATTGAGCAATTGGCAAAGGCTTTGCAATAAATCACAGGTAGAATGGCATGATTCGCACGTAAGTAAGCGAAATTCGCACACAACAGCTTATGTTCACACGTAAAGCGCATGAAATCTATGGTTTCATGCGCTTTATCTTATAATAATTCGATTAATTTTCTTCTTAACAGCTTATTTGCCCCATTGCGTGGCAGGCTATCAACGAAATAAAATTGCTTCGGTAGCTTGTAGCGCGCAAGCCTTTGCTGACAAAATGCCTGTAGCTCAGCCTCTGTGACCGCTTGCTTTAAAACGACAAAGGCAATCGGTACTTGTCCCCATTTGTCATCCATTAAACCACAGACACCGGCTTCTAATACGCTTGGATGTGCAAGTAAGGCATTTTCAATTTCTGCTGGATAAACGTTTTCACCACCAGAAATAATTAAATCTGCACGACGGTCCACAACATACAAATAGCCCTCATCATCTAAATAGCCAATATCCCCTGTTAGTAGCCAGCCATTTTCTGTGCTTGCACGCTCAGCAAAGCGACCAATATAGCCTGGTGTGACATGCGGGCCACGAATGCAAATTTCTCCTTCAGCAAATGGCTCATCAGCACCTTGAATGCGTACCTCATTAAAAAATAGCGGCTTTCCGGCTGAGCCAATTTTACGCAATGCATCAGTGCTAGCAAGGGTTGCTGTTTGCGACGACGTTTCTGTCATTCCATATGTTTGCACAACAGGTAGCTGTACTTTCGCTGCACGCTGTAAATAATCAACTGGAATCGAGCCACCGCCCGCAAGCACTGTTTTAAAATTAGGATGTGCCTGCACCTGCAAGCGCTCCATTTCACTTAAAACACGCTCGAGCATAACTGATACGAGCGATATAGTTGTTACACGTCCTGCTACAATTTCCTGCACACAAGCCTGCTCATCGAACTTCTCATATAAGCAAACCGTTGCTCCGTACAACAATGACCGCATTAAAATGGAAAATCCGCTAATATGGAAAATTGGTACAGTACAAAGCCATACATCCTGCTCTGTAATGCCTAAATTCAATGCAGAGCTAATCGCGCTCATACTATGATTTTGCACAGTTTGGCGTACACCTTTCGGAAATCCTGTCGTACCAGAAGTATACATAATAGAAATCGTTTGATTGTCCTGCCACTCTGTCGCAATATTGATGTCAATTGCTTCCGTCTCTATTAGCTGCTCAAATGTCATGACTTCGATATTTTGTGGTAACTTATGTACGTCACTAGCTGCGGCTAATACCATCGCTACCTGTGCATCCTCAATTTGATAGGCAAGCTCCTCCGTAGACAAGCGCCCATTTAAAAGCACCATTTCTAGCTGTAGGTGCATACATCCATAAATCACTTTAATCAGCTCTGGGGTAGAAGGTGCAAAAATCGCTACTCTCTCGCCTCGCCCAACAAATTTGGCTAATTGTCTTGCTTTATATAATGCTTCCTCATGCAATTGCTGAAAAGTCCAGCCCTCTCCTCCAAAGCGGAGTCCAATGCGATTTGGTGTTAAATAGGCACGCTGTTTAATCCAATTTGGCTGCAATTTTAAACGCCTCCTTCATTGAATTATTGTAGCATATTGTGTGGGTGCCAGGCACACACACAATTCTCACACAATTCACTCCTCCAGCAAAAATGTAATTGCAATAAACAACGAAAAGCTTACTAATAGGGCAGTGCCTCCTGCAATAAACGTAATTAATGTGAACACTTCATTCATGTGCAGTGGATTGACATTGTAAAATAGCATGCCGATTGTTAAACCGACTGAACCTATCACGGTCATCCAACCATGTAAAGATACCAACTTTTTCACACGAACACGATAAATCTTATAAAATAATCCCCATGCAAAAACAGATAGCCAGCCTACAACAAGCATATGTGCATGAATTGCTCTAAATTGGTAGTTGCCCGAACCTGCCATATCAGAGCCTAATACTGCTCCTATTAAACCAAAAATTGCTGCTAAACGAATTAAACGTATACTCCATACTTTTTCCATAAAAAAACCTCCATACTATTGTGTATGGAAGTATTGTAATATCGCTATCTGAACTCAAGCTGAACTACTTAGGCAATTTAATGATTATTGTTGTTCCTGCATTTTCTTTGCTATTCATCGTAATTTGGCCATTGTAAAAATGAATAATCTCTTGAACAATCGCCAGTCCTAAGCCTGTTCCCTTCGTTTGTCTTGCTTCATCCACGCGATAAAAGCGCTTGAAAATATGCGGGAGATGCTCCTGTTCAATGCCGATACCTGTATCGGCAATCTCGATCGTAATTACAGCCGAATCGCTTTGTACTGTAATATTAATTTCGCCACCTTGACGATTATATTTAATCGCATTGGCAATAAGATTTTCCCAAAGGTTTTCAAGCAATGTTTCATCACCATCAAATATCGCCGCGTCCAATTGTAGCCATATCGCAAGCTCTTTTTGCTCAATTAGCCATTGATTTTTCATGACAATTCGTTCAATTTGCTCAGATATATTAATAGCTGTTTGCTGCCTTTTATAGGCAAGCTCGTCTAGTGAATTCAGCAGTAAGAGCTGCTTTGTTAAGCTTGAGAGACGACCTGTTTCTGCTTCGATAATGTCCGCATAATGCAAGCGATTTTCGTCTGTTAGCTCTTTACTTTTTAATAAATTCGCATAGCCATTTATATTTTGTAACGGTGTTTGCAAATCATGAGAAATGTTGCGAATAAAGCTTTTGCGTGTCTCATCCTGCTGCTTTAAATCCTGCGCCATTTTATTAAAGCTTTTCGCCAATAGCCCAAGCTCATCTGTACGTGCAATCTCAATTGTCACATCATAATCTTCCTTCGCTATTTGCTTTGTTGCTTTTGTTAAAGCACGTATTGGCTTTACTAAATACCAAGCAGCAAGCAAAATAGCCATTAACGTTGCGACTAAAGAAATCAGCATCATATTCCCAAGTACAACATGCATTTCACTGAACAGCATACGAATATCCGGACGAACAAACAATGCATATTTTTCTTCATCATAATGAAAAGGTACACCTACAGAATTTGTTAAATCGTTGGCAAAAAAACCTGTAATAAACAGCTGGCGTGGATAATCGCGCATTCCATGATAAATCTGCCCCTCCAAAACAGCATGCTTCACGCTATCATCAAGCTCTGTTAAGCGAAAAGCACTACCATAAAAGGTATCCTGTCCTTGTCCATCAACTACATATAACTGATAACCGACATTTGCCAATGTTTGCAAATAGGCATCTAAATTTAGCTGCTCATTTTCCATAATATATTGTGTCATCTTTTGCACAATCGCCACATTTTTCGCATCGTTTTGCTCTTTAATAACGCGATGATAATAGGCATTTGTTGCAAGCAATGCGAGTACACCACTAAAAAACATAATAGCCAATGTCACGACAATATATTTGAAATATAAAGTAGAGTAAATTTTCATTGCATAACCTCAAGCTTGTAGCCTACGCCGCGTATCGTCGTAATTTGTACAGTGCTTTCAAGCCGTACAAGCTTTTCTCTTAGGCGTTTAATATGTGTATTTAACGTATCATCACTCTCATAATCTAATCCCCATATTTGCTCCATTAAATAATCTCTTTGAAAAATTTGTGCCCTGCTTGCAAGAATAGCAAGTAGCTCAAACTCTTTAAGGGGTAAAACAAGCTTCATTTGCCCTTTGATTACTTGTAATGTGCGCCTGTCAATGAGTAAATCTCCTATTTCAATGGCTGTTTCTGTTGGTTTATCGTAGCGCCGTAAAATCGCTTGAATGCGGAATAACAATTCATCTGGCTCAAAAGGCTTGACGACATAATCATCTGCCCCAACGCTAAAACCTTCTCTTTTATCCTCTATTTGCCCTTTAGCCGTCAACAGCAAAATTGGAATTTCCCATTCTTCCTTTAACTTTTTCGTTAATTGTAAGCCATCCATCTGCGGCATCATTACATCAACAACTGCTAAATCAACAGCCTCTGTCATTTGCTGTAATGCTTCGATTCCATTTGAAGCACAAATGATATCATAATGCCAAGACTGTAAATGTAGCTTCACTAGCTGTAAAATATTTGGATCATCATCCACAACTAAAATTTTTCTCATTTACTTATCACCCTTTTCTGCATTATGCCATGTGCCATGTAAAATGAAAAGCCAAACTATTTAAGAAACCACATGATGTGTGCCTTAATAGCCTGACTTTTCAGAGCTGTAATTTAGTTTTAAAGCTTAAATTGTTGAATGTGTTTATTGAGCTCCTCAGCCATTTTTGCTAATTCGTTAGAACTGTTTGCTACTTCTTCCATTGTTGAAGTCGTTTGCTGCATCGTTGCAGATGTTTGCTCCACCCCTGCTGCCGATTGCTCTGCTACCGCTGCGATTTCATCAACGGCTTTATTAATACTTGTTGAGTTTTCAACGATTTGCTCTAGGTTTTGTGAAACTGTTGCTATATTAGCAGACATCGCAGAAATCGCTTGTTCAATATGATTGAATGTTTCGTTTGTTTCTGCAATTTTTGTTGTACCACTTTGTACCTCACCATAGCTAGATTTCAATGAATTTGTTACATCGCCTGTTTCTTCTACGATTTCTTCCACAATTTGCGAAATATCAACAACTGAAACAGAAACTTGCTCAGCTAATTTGCGCACTTCATCTGCCACGACCGCAAAACCTTTTCCTAATTCACCAGCGCGTGCCGCTTCAATTGCCGCGTTCAATGCTAATAAATTTGTTTGATTAGCAATATCGTTAATCACTAGTACAAGCTGTGAAATCGCCTGTGTTTTATTATTTAGCCCTTCCACTTTTACAACTGCATCATGGACAATATGATCAATTTTTGACATTTGCTGTGTGGAAGCTTCCATTAATGTACGCCCTGCTGTAGCTAATGCTAGCACACTATCTGAATGTCCCTTGGCATCATCACCATTGTTATCAGCTGCACGGGCACTCGCTACAAAATCGTCCATATGGCTTGCTAAATCGCTCGCATTGCTCGCCTGTGCCTCTGTACCCTCTGCAATTTCATTCATTGTCAGAGCAACTTGTGTTGTTCCCTCTTTCACTTCCACAGCCGATTGTAGCAATTCCTCACTTTGTGAAGCAACTTCATTCGAAACGCTTTGAATTTGACGCAGCATACTATGTAATTTTTCACTCAAGGCATTTGTCGCTACGGTTAACTGCCCAACTTCATCCTGTGATAACACCTTTAAAGCATCGTCTGTTAAATCGCCATCTGCAATGCGCTGTACACGCTCCGAAACGCGCTTTACTGGTGAAGAAATAACCGTTGCTGTATAAAATGCAATGACTAAAGCTAAAGCAATGACAACGATTGCTGCGATAGTAGTTATTGTATTAATTCTAGCATTATCTTGCTCAAGTCCTGCTCCTGTTTGGCGCACAGTTTCTTCACGTCCAGCTGCCAATTCCTCAAAGCCTAATTGAATTTCTCGTGCCGCTGTAGCAGAGCTCATTAAATTGGCAATAGCCCTTTCCTCATCACCGCTATCATAAACCGCAAACACATCTTTCTCCACATGCTCACGCCACACCTTCGCTCTTGCTGAAAATTCTTCTAATTTTTCAGAAGCCATAATTTGATGAGCAGCTTGCTCATTTGCTAATGATAGCTCTGTATACTCATGAAAACGATCTTTAAATGTTTGATCACCAGACAACACATAGCCTCTAGCCGCCGCAATACGTGCAGATACAGAATTTGCTAAATGTTGATCATAAATTGATAGCTCTAGCTCTGTTTGTATCATCTCACCAATTTCATCGTTCATTTTAATCCCTTCATATACGACATATATGCTTTGGATTGCCACAATTAATAAAACGATGCTAAAACCAAATAAAATTTTTGCACGTAATGTTTTAAATTTCATAATATGCCCTCCTCGTATCAAAACTATTTTTATGTATTATTAGTCACACAGTTATTAAGCTTGCTCTATATTATCCATCTTCTATCATTTTTTTATAAAATCCCTCTTATTAATAACCCTACATACTCCTATTTTTAGTCATATACTATCACAAGCGTCGCATTAAAATAATTTAACACGGTAAATAATACTGAATTTTCTGTAATCTATTCTTCGAATAAAAAAA
>NZ_JAMBIZ010000001.1 GCF_025291715.1 Metasolibacillus sp. | reverse complement strand
GCTCTTGGCTAACCTCTACTTCTGTCTTCGGGGTTCGGGACTTGCACCCTATAGTTCATGCGCATGCTGGGCGCACATAATCAATCAATTAGCCCTAAAAAGGGCTAATTGATTGATCTCATCATTATGTAAATATTGTCTATTAATTGGCGTGTTTTTAGGGAGAAACGCTTTTATTAGGCACACACTCGTTGATTGAAGTGGAGGGTGGCGACTCCAGCGGAAAGCGTGCGAGCTGAAAATCCATTTATTTTGGCATTTGCCAAAATAAATTAGTTGAAGCCGCACCCGCGGAAAGCGTCCCTCCGCAACGAAAATCAACGAATTCTTAGGTGTTTTCTGTAAAATAAAGGCTAATCAACAGGCCTGATATTTCATTTTATTTGCTAAAAACCTGGATATATAAATGTTTATGATTGAGACAACTAGTTTCTATTCATGCTATCCCTAGCTAGGTGTGCTCATCCTTAATCTTTTTGCAAATGAACGAGGTGTCATTCTATGAAAAGAGATTAATTGCCCCTCAAAAATCACATTAAAGACACCATAGGGCGTTGGAGAGAATTCCATCATTTCTGAACGGTTTTTTATATTAATAATATTTGGTTCAATATTTAAAGATTTAGCAGCCTCAATAGCATTTTGTGTTGATACATCTAGATAAGGGCACTGGTTGGTACGTAATATAGTTAACCCTTGATTGAAACGAGCCAAACGCTCATTCCAGTTATTTGGAAAATAAGGATTCTCGTATTCACTTCGCAC
Source organism: Metasolibacillus sp. (assembly GCF_025291715.1). GTDB lineage: Bacteria > Bacillota > Bacilli > Bacillales_A > Planococcaceae > Metasolibacillus > Metasolibacillus louembei. The sequence goes on along the minus strand of NZ_JAMBIZ010000001.1, from coordinate 305,058 downwards.
CTTATACACTAATAATTCAAAGGAATGAGGTGCACTATCCACTTGTATAAATCCGTTTTTAATAAAAATGTCTTTTGAAGGAGCCCAGCCTGTATCTGGATTTGTCACGACGACTACCCCTTTTTTATTTTGGCTTCTTGCATCATCAATACACTCTTGAATAAGCTGAGAGCCAAGACCCAAACTACTCTCCCCAACCCATAAACAATGAATCACTAAATAATTCTCTGCATGCACAACTCGCCATGAGGCTTCTTCAGGTGCATATTCTATAAAACCTAATTGCTTTCCACTGTATTTGTCTTTTAACTGAAGATACACTAGACCATTTTTAGTTTCTTCTTCTGTCCATTTTATTTTTTGTTTGTATCCATCAGACTTCTTCATACTTCTCATGCAATAACATCCATGCTCACTTATATTGTTTTTAAGTACTTCGATATCCATGAAAAACTCCCTTCTATACATTTTAAGAAATAAATGATCATTATTTATGTAAAAAACTTCATTTAATTTTACCTTTTAATCAGCCTTATTATAACCTAAAACCATTTAACTATAATGGCGAATTTCGAGTAATATTTATTTTAACCTAACTTCGGCTGACAATGCCATAATTTTCATCTTAAAAATTTACGCATAATAAAAATTTCTTTGAACAAAATAAATCTCAGGAGGTGAAATCCATGCCAAAAAATAATAACCAAAACTTTAATCAAAACACTCCAAACCCAATGAACGAGGAGTTTGGTACAGAAACTGATGTAAACGAAGTGAAGCAACAAGTTCAAAAAGCAGAAACGAACAAGCAACAAGCTTCTGGTAAATTTGCTAATAATCGCAACCAAAACGGTACAAAATAAGCTGATTATTACCCCTAAACCGGCAATTTTTTGCCGGTTTTTTTGTTCTTACTCACTTTGGATATAGGCTAATACAGTATTTCCCGAAAATATCGATACACCTTTTCAAGCTTTTTCTGCTGTCCTCCCTTTTTGCTTTCCATATTGCCAAATTCAAAAAACTTCACCCGCTTGATTCCAACAAAATTGAATAGTGCCCTTTTCATCATGATTTTATGTGCATTGTGTAGCCATAATAATGGATAGTGCGTTGGGCCTTTCATTGTAGAAATGCAGACGACCGATTTACCTTTCAACAAGCCTTCAGGAAATAAGCCTTTTTTATCCCGATACGCAAAGGTTGCTGCGAAAAGCTGATCGATATAGCCTAGCAACATCGCTGGTGGTCTGCCCCACCAAATGGGATAAATAAAAATAATTTTATCTGCCCATGTTAATTGCTGTCGATATTTTTCTAGCTGTGGGTCACGATACATATCACGTCGGCGCTTTTGCTCATGGAAGATTAATCTCGGATCAAATTGTTCCTCATATAAATCAAGCACTTGGATTTCGGTTATGGCAGGGTTTTCTTGACAGCCCTTGAGCGTCTCCTGCAAAAAGGCATAGTTTAAGCTTTGATGATTTGGATATGTATAGATAATTAACGTATTCATATATAGCCTCCATTACTTATCATTTGATAATAAAATGATAGAGCATGACGACAATAGTTGTCAAATGATAATTGTTTTCAGATAAGCTATTTGCTATCTTGATAAATAAGAGGTGAAAATAGTTGGACAAACATCATTTATTTCAGCAATTTGTAGCTTTTACTACTAACTTACATCAAGTGACACAAGCATTAACGCAAAATGTTAAGCTTGACCATATTACAGCACTCCAATATAAAATTTTGGAGTATATTAAAGTTAGTCAGGCGGTAACCGCAACGGAAATTAGCGATTGCCTGCATATGTCCTTGCCAAATACAAGCCGTGAATTACGGAAATTGCAGGAAAGACAGCTTATTGAAAAAACAAATGACCAAGCTGATCGCCGAAAGCAGGTGATTCGTCTTACATTGGAGGGAGACAAAATGATGACAGATGTCTTTAACAGCATTGAAGAGAACTTTTCACAGCTGCTTCATAGCGTATCCCCAGAGGATGTGGAGGCAATATCGGGCGCTTTAACTTTACTAGAGGAGAAGCTTTTTCAACACAGCAAATAATACTGCTGAATCCTCTCTAGTGTCACTTTTCTTCTCTTGAATTCATAGGATACAGTTGAGCCTTTCATCACTATGCTATTCAAGGAGGTTTTTGACATGAATGATTATAAAAATAACAGAAATCAATCTTCGGAGCTAACGGATATTCAAATAGCAAGACTTGCCTATATTGGGGCATCAATTGCTGCACTTGGTGACGGACTAAGTGCTGTTGCAGCAGGCTTGGCTTTAAGAGCACTAGAGAAATCGAATAATCAGAGCGCGCCATATCAAAATCAATCTAAGGATGTAGATGATTTACAAAAGCAGATAGATTATATCATCAATGAATTAAAGCAAGTCAAAAAAACGATGCGTTAACTTAGAAAAGTGATATAAGGCTGCTGAGAAATCGCAATTTCCCAACAGCCTATTGATTTTAGTTCTCTCCAATTATGCAGCCTTTAAATCTTCATCCTTTAAAGCTAGTAAAATGACAAAGCCTATCCAAACCTCTGTAATATCCATAGCGGTCTGCTTGCCATTCCAAATAGGTGACTGCCACATCGCGAACCACTCGCTACCAATCACGATAAGTCCTAAAAACCAAATGGAAAATCCAACGATAAATGCATAGAAGCCAAATTTTTTAGCGGCATTGAAAGCAGCACCAGAGGCTTTGCGCTGTTTAAACATTTGATATGCGCCGAAAATAGCAAGAAAACTGAAAATAGCTTCTGCAACAATAAGCAGCCAATAGCCTATTGTGTGGATGACTGGATTTGTAATCGCTCGCCACATTAATGCATTTTCTTCAAATGTAGTATCCATCGACAAAACATGTTTGACGAACTGCTCATTTGAGCCATAGTCCATTAAATTCCCAATAAATACAAATGTGCCAAAAAGCCCTGCCAGCAATAAAACATAAATTTTTAACAGCCTTAATGCAAAAGAATTCATATCCTTTCCGCCTTTCTATAAGTTTTATGAGCGAAACGACCACTGCTATAGTCTATGAGGTGTTGCCGTGTAAAAACTTGTAGCTCCTGCTGTAATAGTTCTGCATCATCAACTGTATCTCCTTTACGGAAGATTTGCTGCTTTTGTTTATCATCAAATGCGCGCCAGTACAATCCCGCTATTTTTAGCCTATAAATTGCCTCGTATGAAAAAAGCATATTACGACATCATAATATGAAAATGATTTAAATGAGGTGTACAAATGGCTCACTTTCCGCTTATTCATACAAACTTTTGGGATGCCGTTATTGCTGTTCCTGCAACGATGTTATTGACACAGCTTTGCAAGAAGCTCTTTCATATAAAGCCGTTTTGGGTGCCAACCGTTGCCTTAATTATCGGGTTGCTCATTTCTATTTTTATTAGTCATAAGCATTACTTAGTGGCAGGCATATTTATGGGCTGGTTTTATGGCTATGCTGCAATCGGTAGCTATGCGTCATTAAAAACAACATGGATTGCCTATAAGCAGCGAAAAAATAAAAATCTTAGCCATAAAAAAATACTTTAAAGCAATGCTTTAAAGTACAAATATTTCTTCCTGCTTTTACATTATTAATTCTTTGCCATCTAAATAAACAGTTGGATTTTTGACAACACAGTCGATATGAACATCGGCTTTATTGTTACCTCCGAATGGTGCATTGCTGCCAAAGGCAATATGAATTGTGCCATAAACTTTTTCATCCTCTAACACATTGCCACAAAGAATAGCGCTCTTATTCGCACCAATACCAAACTCCGCAATAATGCGTCCATTCCCTTCACCAAGTAAGGATAAGAGCTTTTCTCCATCAGGACCGATGGCATCCTCTAATCGTCCATTGCGAATTTTCAACAGCAGCGGCTCTTGTAATACACCGATATTAGCAATTGACCCATCAATTAATATTTCGCCATTTGCCGATGTTTCAATTGGTGCGATATACGATTCGCCTGAAGGAATATTGCCATAATCACCTGAATTACGCACAATGCCAGTAGATGGAATTCCATTGCGCTGAGCAATGCTAAACGCTAATTCATATCCATCCTTTACAATGCGCACATCTGATGCTGCATCAAGAAGCTGTACATAATGTGTTACCAGTGTTTCAATCTCCTCCGCATTTGCATGTAGTGCTCCCTGCTCTAGCATAGATAATGTCACACCTGGCATTGTCGCTACTCGACCACCTTTTTCACAGGCATTTTTTCGAGCGGCTGTATGTGTTAAGGAGTGCGACGTTACGCAAAGCGTTACATCAGTGCTTGCCATTAAATCGGTCACTGCTGGATGCGGCTCCTGTCCTGACTTTTCTAATAATGGCATCACAACAAATAGCGTATTTTTCGTTATTGTTAAGCCTGCTTCATAAAAGATTTTGGCAATCTCTTGCTGATGAACATCTGTTAAAATTAGCAAAGTTTCTGTTGGTTGAACTTGTAGATTACCCGTTAAAACATTTAATGCGATGTTATGTAAATGCTGCATGGCATCCTTCTCCTTAATTGAAATTCAAATGATAGCGACCAATAATGGATTCAATTTCTTTTTTCGTACGAGCTAATGGCTCGATAACGTCACCAATTTTTTGCTCTGTAAAACGATATAAAGGGCCTGAAACCGTAACGGATGCGACAATTTGTTGATTGCTATTAAAAATAGGCATGGCAACTGCTAATACATCTACCGTGTATTCTCCTTGGCTCACTGCATAGCCATTTATGCGAATATTTTCTAGCTCTTGTCGTATTTCCTTGGCATCTATCATCGTTCTCTCTGTATAAGCAATGAGCGGCTGATCAATTACCTGTGAAATTTGCTCCTCCGTTAAATAAGCAAGCATAGAGCGGTAGGATGCTCCCACATATAGCGGTGTTCTACTGCCACGCGATACAGAAAATTTCACTTTGTTTTCAGGCTCTACCTTTAACAACGTTAATGCCTCTAAGCCATTTAAAACGGTGAAAATCGCTGTTTCACCTGTTTCCTTTTGCAAATTTTCTAAAATAGGGATACATAATTGGTCGATGTTTAAAGAATCGTACATATTCATTCCTAGCTCCCAAAGTGCAATGCCTAGCGAATATTTTTTCGTCACAGGGTCCTTTGTTATAAATCCATTCATCTCAAAGGTTTCTAAAATTCGATATAAATTTGTATGGTTTAAACCCATTGCAACAGCTAACTCTCGACCACCCCAAGTTGGCTTTTCCTTTGTGAACATTCTTAACACAGCAATTGATAAATTTAGAGTTTTTAACATTTCTCTCACCCTTTTATACGATTAATATTGGAGCTGCCAGAAAGTTTCAGACAGCTCCTTTTGTATAAGTAAGAGAGAACGTTCTCTCTTACTTGTTGTACAAGAAATCAATTGCCGCAGCAATATACACTTTAGCACAGCGTATGATCGCATCAACCTGTACCTTTTCATTATAGCCATGAATGCTTGGCAAATACGCAGGTCCATATTGTAGGACTGGTATATTGTATTGTCTAAAATGACGTGCATCACTGCTTGCCCACTGCATGACACCGTATGCCTCTTGACCTGTCACGAGCGAAATATTATCTACAATCGCTTTACATACTGGGTCCTCAGCAGAAGTATAGTTTGCGACACTTTTAAAGCCAAAGCGCTTTATCGAATAATCGATATTCAACGCATCTAGCTTCTCTGTCAAAATGGCTGTTACTTCTTCCTGTGTAATACCAAATGGTAAACGACAATCGACTTGTACTTTACAATAATCAGGAATAACGTTAGATTTTGTTCCTCCTTCTATTGTACCAATATTCACAGTAATTTTCTCTAAAACTTCTTGATATTTCAAGCGGTCTTTTTCAACCTCTCGCATATACTTTTTGGAAACGTTAATTAAAGGCTGCACCTCTTCAGGTATTTGAATGTTCACATCCCATAATGTACGAATTTCCTCAATTGCGTGAATCGCATCAACAATCGCATTTTTCCCAGCTAACGGTGATAAGCTACCATGCCCTGGCTCACCGCGCGTTTCAAGCTCAAACCAATAGGAGCCCTTTTGTCCTATTGTAGGGTTTAAGTAGGATGATGGCTCAGCAATTAAACAGCCATCTCCCGTTACTAAGCCTCGCTCTAAAAGCCATGGTACACCGTACTCCCCACCTGTTTCTTCATCTGGCACGATAGCTAATGTCAGATGTCCGGGTAGCTCGATATTTAATTTTTTCAGCATTTTCACTGCAAAAATAATACCCGCAAGCCCTGTTTTCATATCGCTAGCGCCTCGACCTAGCATCCAGCCATCCTTTATCTCACCTGAAAACGGGTCAAAATCCCATTTCGATAAATCGCCTACTGGGACGACATCTGTATGTCCACAATAAACGAGCTCCTTGCCCTCACCATTGCCAATTTTCGCTACTAAATTAAACATTTTATCAGCAGATTCATATTTTTCATAGGCAATATTGACATCGCTTAAATACTTTTCAATAAGCGCTGTAATTTCCGTTGTATCACCAGGTGGGTTGACACTTGGAATTTGAATTAATTTTGAGCATAAATCCAGTAACTCTTCTTTATTATTTTCCACTTCATCAATTAATCGAAGCTTTAAATCATGTATATTTTCCATACCCTCATACCTCGCTACCTTTCGTTTGTAAATGATGCATGCTGCCATATAGCTTTTCCATTAACTCAAATTGCTCTTTGTCATAGAAGCTACATTTATTCACACCGAAGACCTTCGCCACCTCTAAAGAAAAGCGCACTGCCCCTTCTACATCCACAACATGTGTAGCACCTGTTGCACAGCCTGCAACCGCTGTCTCGGTTGTAATGGCTACCCCAACTACAGGGCTCGTTGTTGCCACTGCTGGCTGTAAAATACTATTAATATGGAACAAACCATTTCCATAAGGGGTAATATCCTGTGTTGTAATCGGTAATACAACAGGTGCAATACCAGTAGATTGCTTGTAAATATTCAGTAAATCATCACTAATTTTTAAAATATAGCCTTCTTTAACAGTTGGTGTAATCGCAAAGCCTTTATGGTTACAAACTTGATTTCCCTTCGTTGTATCAATCGATAAAATGGCATCCATATCTGGATCAATTTCGTGCTGGTTCATGACACCGATATTTACAGGTGAATCCATAAAAGGCACTGGGTCATGTGGTAAAGTTGGCGCTATCGGACAAATATGTGTCGTGAAAATAACATCGCCTTCTAATTGGTCTCCCTTTAAAGCCATATCGATTGTCTTCGCTGCGCTTGCTATGCAGGCTAATGCGCCATCGCCATCCGATACGAAGCCTGTCATCTCTGGTCTTGCGCCGATGCCTCCTAAACGTCCAATAATACCTAACGTTGGTGCAATGCCACCTGACGATTTACCGTTTTTACCCTTTACGACAACTTTCACAAAATCAGTAGAGCCTTTTGCCCCCTCAATTGTTTGAACGGTTATCTCCACATCGGGGTTAATTGCATGTAAATAGTCCTTCACTACCTCTCCACTTACATGAATACTATCCATTAACTCATAAACTTCCATTACATATTTTAACGACATATTACATTCTCCTTTATACGCTATTAGTTATTTTGTTTGTTCAAATAAATGGCAGGATACTTGATGTGTATCTGTCAATGAATCTAGCTGTGGCTGAATTTGCGCACATTTTTCCATCGCAAAGCGGCAACGTTTATGAAATGCACAGCCACTCGGTGGATTCACAGGGCTAGGTACATCGCCAGATAAAATAATGCGATCCTTTGTATCAAATGGATTTTCCTTCGGTATTGCTGATAATAGTGCCTGTGTATATGGATGCTGTGGATTGCTATAAATCTCCTCATATGTGCCCATCTCAACAATTTTGCCTAAATACATAACAGCAATGCGGTCACACATATAGTTCACAACATTTAAATCGTGCGAAATAAAAATATAGGTCAACCCAAAGTCTTTTTGTAAATCCTTTAGTAAATTAATCACTTGCGCTTGAACAGATACATCCAGTGCTGAAACCGGCTCATCACATACGACAATATCTGGATTTAGAGCAAGCGCACGCGCAATATTAATACGCTGTCTTTGACCGCCTGAAAATTCGTGTGGGTAACGCTTTGCATGGTAATCGCTTAAGCCAACTGTTTCAAGCAGCTCTATTACGCGCTTTTTCCTTGCCGCCTCATCGCCAATTCCATGAATCACCATCGGCTCTGCAATTAAGTATTCAATCGTTTTTCTTGGATCGAGCGATGCATATGGATTTTGAAAGACCATTTGAATCGATTTACGTGCTGAGCGAATGTCCGACGTATTTAAACTAGCTAAATCGACGCCCTGAAACTCCACCGTTCCTTCCGTTGGGGCAATCAGTTGATTAATTAGGCGTGCAACCGTTGATTTGCCGCAGCCGGACTCCCCAACAATGCCTAATGTTTCTCCTTTATATAGCTCAAAGCTAACACCATCCACTGCCTTGACATGCTGTGTTACCTTTTTAAAAGGAATCGAATTTTTAATTGGAAAATGCTTTTTTAAATTGCTTACTTTTAATACGAGCTCTTTATTTTGCTGCATTAAAAATCCCCTCCTTACGCGGGATAATTTGCTCCTTCGATTGCAAATGACAGGCTACAAAATGCTGGTCCTTTACTTCCACTAATTCAGGTGCTGTTGTATGACAAAGCTCCGTTGCTAAAGGGCATCTTGCTGCAAAGGGACAGCCGCTAATTGGCATCGTTAAATCTGGTGGACTTCCCGGTATGGCAGGCAATCGCTGCTGTCCATGTGTATCCATCGTAATTTGTGATTCAAGTAGCCCCCACGTATATGGATGTAGCGAGCCTTCATATAATTGCTTCGTCGTTGTGGATTCTACAGTGCGTCCAGCGTACATCACATTTACTTTGTCGCATAATTCCCAGACGACGCCTAAATCATGGGTAATCATGATGATTGCTGTATCATGCTCCTGCTGCAATTTCTTCATTAAATCCAAAATTTGTGCTTGCACTGTAACATCCAGTGCTGTCGTTGGCTCATCTGCTATTAACAGCTTTGGATTACAGGCGAGTGCAATCGCGATCATGACACGCTGCCTCATCCCACCTGAAAATTCGTGAGGATACATTTTCAGTCGTTTTTCAGGCTCAGGAATACCTACCATCTTCAACATCTCTACAGCCTTGATATTCGCCTCTTTTTTAGAGAGCCTTTCATGTGCACGAATAACCTCAACGATTTGATTTCCTACTGTCAGCACAGGGTTTAAGCTTGTAATGGGGTCTTGGAAAATCATTGATATCTCATTTCCCCGTATCTCGCGCATCCCCCTTTCAGATAGCTGCATTAAATCGCGTCCATTAAAATAAATTTTGCCATCCGTTATTTTCCCTGGTGGTGCTGGAATCAATCGCATTAAAGCAGTTGCTGTTACACTTTTACCTGAGCCAGATTCCCCTACAATGCCGAGCGTTTCCTTTTTGTTCAATTGTAAATTGACACCGTTCACTGCTTTCATCGTTGTCCCGCTGCTTTTAAATTCTACCGTCAAATTTTCTACATCAAGTAATTGTTCTGTCATACTGTCACCTCCCCATTACACCTTCATTTTTGGATCAAGCGCATCACGCAAGCCATCTCCTAATAAGTTAATACCTAATACTGTGACTAAAATACAGATTCCCGAAAATGTTGCCATTTGAGGATTTAATACTAAGAAATCCTTACCGTCCTTTAAAATACTTCCCCAGGAAGAGGTAGGTGGCTGAACTCCTAAGCCTAAAAAGCTTAATGCTGCCTCCGAAATAATTGCACCAGCTGTGCTCATCGTGCCATATACGATTAATGGCGCTAAGCAGTTCGGTAAAATATGACTGAAAATAATGCGGCGGTGTGTCGCACCTAATGAATGTGTTACTTCAATAAATTCCTCTTCCTTCACGCTAAGCACCTGTCCACGAACAAGCCTCGCAAATCCGGGAATATTGGCAATGCCAATTGCTACAATAACATTGAATAAACCTTGTCCTAAAACCGTCATTAATGTAATCGCTAATAAAATGAAAGGAAATGCAAACAAGCCATCCATTGTACGCATAATAATAGAGTCTAAGCGACCACCAAAATAGCCTGCTACTAACCCAAGCAGCGTGCCAAATACGGCACCGAATAATACGGCAGCAATCCCTACCACAATGGAAATACGCGCACCGTACACAAGGCGACTAAATAAATCACGACCATAGTTATCAGTGCCAAGCAAATGTCCATCCGTGTTAATAGGTAGAAATGCTTTACCAACAGCCATTTCATTTGGTGGATGTGTTGCAATCCATGGAGCAAAAATAGCTACAACGGTCATAAAAGCTACAATCATTAAACCGATTGATGCTAGCTTGTTTTTTAATAGTTTGCGAACTAATGTATTTTTTTTCTTTTTCGCATCATTTGTTATCGCTTGAGCCATAGCTATTTTTTCCCTCCATTCGAATCTAAATTTACTTTTGGATTTACTACTTTATAAAGCACATCAACAATCAAATTCACTAGTACGAAAATAAAGGCTATAAAAATAACAGTTCCTTGTACGACGACAAAATCACGTTTATCAATCGCCTCAACAATCAGGCGACCCATACCAGGCCAGCTAAAAATAGTTTCTGTTAAAACAGCGCCGCCCAATAAATTAGAAATTTGCATACCTAACACCGTTAAAATAGGTGTTAAAGCATTTTTAAATGCATGCTTGCCAATAACTAAATATTCTTTCAGCCCTTTCGAGCGAGCTGTTTTTATATAATCCTGTGAAATTACTTCCAGCATACTAGAGCGTGTAATACGTGCAAAGGTAGCCATTGGAATTGTTGCTAAGGCACATGCTGGCAATATTAAATGCCTTACAAATGGCCAAAGCCCCTCTTCTATATTGCCCATCCCTGTCGCTGGTAGCCAGCCGAGATTAACACTAAAGAATAAAACTAACATGACCCCTAGCCAAAAGATTGGCATCGAAACACCGATTAAAGAAATTAACATAACGATATAATCAATGATTGTATTTTGTTTTCTCGCTGCTAAAATCCCTGCTGGAATACCAATGAGCGCAGCAATTAGTAACGCGGCAATAGCGAGAATAACCGTATTTGGAAATCTTTCCGCAATTAAACTGAAAACCGTTTCACTATAAGAGTAGGAGTAGCCTAAATTTAGCTGTGCTAAGTCTGCAATATATGAAACAAATTGCAATGGCAAAGATTTATTTAACCCCAATTCCTCTCGTAAGTTCTCAACATCCTCTACACTGGCTTGTGGGCCAAGCATGACAGATGCAGGATCACCAGGAATCATTCTTGTAATGACAAAGACGATGATGCCTACTACTAACAATGTAGGAATTAAATTAATTAACCTTTTTAAAATAAATGACCCCACTTTCCCAAACCTCCTTTTTCGTTATTAGAAACATTGTTTCATATTGTGAATAATCATATACTACACCTAACGAACTTTGTTTGTAAATATTTTTCTGAAATTTTTTAATATTTTTTATTTACTTTTTATTTACGAAGTGCTAACTTTAGTTCAAACCTATTTTTGAATCATAGGTTCATATTGTGAAACAAAAATTAAAGGGGGCAATACAATGTCAAAGAAAACTTTTCATCAAAAGTCTTTCTTACTATTAATTCTTGCACTAGTCATCTCAGTGTTAGCTGCATGTGGTGGAGATAATAAAGGTGCGGACAAGGAACAGGAAGCAAATGGAGAAGCAGCTGGTGAAGTAACAGCAGGTGGTTCATTAAGCGTCGGTCTTTCAGCGAATGCGAAAACCTTTGACCCTATCAAATACACGGGTGCTTATGAATCTCAAGTTATACGTCAAATGGCTGATACATTAGTTGTTTATAACAAAGATTTATCTGAGGTTATTCCTTCATTAGCTACAGAGTGGAGCGTATCTGATGATATGCTTGTGTATACATTTAAGCTACGTGAAGGCGTTAAATTCCAAAAAGGTCAATATCAAGATGGCCGTGAAATGACAGCAGAGGACGTGAAATATTCATTAGAGCGCTCTGCTAAGGAATCTGCTATGAATCGCTTAAATGGTGTAACAGAAGTGAAGGTTGTTTCTGATTATGAAGTAGAAATTCATTTAGCTACACCGAATGCAGCGTTATTAGCGATGTTAACAGACGCAGGGAATATTATTATTCCAAAAGAAGAGGTTGAGGGCTGGGGCGATAATTTCTCTGAGCACTTTATTGGCACAGGCCCATTCCAATTAACTGAATGGAAAAAGGACCAAGAAGTACAGCTAGTACGCCACGATGGATACTGGGGTGAAAAGCCTCATCTTGATAAATTAACAATGAAATTTATCGCTGATCAAAATATGCTAACAAATGCCCTACGTTCAGGTGATATTGATATCGCAATGGATGTTAAAGGACAAAACCGCGAAATTGTTAAACAAGATAGCAATCTTGAGTTATTAACGAACGCTGGTCTATCTATTGTTTATTTAGACTTAAATAACAAGGTTGGTCCTACAGCGGATAAGCGCGTACGTGAAGCGATTTATATGGCTACAAATGTCGAGGAAATTATTTCTGGAGTAAACCAATGGGGTGGCGGCGAGGTATCTTATTTACCGTTACCACCTGGCTCATGGGGCTACGATGAATCATTAATTGACCTTGTGCCAAAATATGACCCAGAAAAAGCGAAGCAGCTTTTAGCGGAGGCTGGTTATCCAGATGGCTTCAAAACAGAGATTTATGCAGCACAAGCGCGTGTTCCATACGCAACAATTTTCCAAAGTCAATTGAAAAATAACTTAAACATTGATGTCGAAATTAAAGTTGTTGAATGGGGTACTTATAGCGACATGGTTGCGAAAGGCAATGCGCCGATGAATATTGGTGGATGGACATGGTATCCAGACCCCTACTTCTTCCTATACCAACTATTCAGCACAAATCAAATTGGGGCTCTTGGCAATGGTAAAGGCTACAGCAATCCAGAGGTAGATGCCCTATTAGCTCGTGCTGTTTCAGAAACAGTTGTACAAGAAGAGCGTGCAGAAATTTATAAAGAAGCATTAAAGCTTATTATGGCTGATGTACCACGTATTGAGCTAGAAGCTACAGAGGCTGTTGCAGCGATTAATAAAAAAGTACAAGGCTTCGAAGTATCACCTGATAACTCAGTGCAAATTGTACATCCAAATGGGACAAACGTTTCAATTTCTAAATAAATTATATTTGATTCCCCTACTGCGGGAATAAGAAAATGGGGCTGTCCAGAAAGAAATTCCTTTCAGGGCAGCCCCATTTGTTCATTCAAATACAGAGAAAATATCTTCTCTATTTAAATAGGAGGAATTCATTAATGACTCGCTATACAAACGGGCTTGTATTTAACTACCAGTCACGCACCTTTGAAAAAATTGATTTTGAAGTGCATAAGCAATATTTCACAGCACCATCCGCATCAGATACGCCAGCAATTGATTTAACAAATTGCTATGTGACACCAGGCTTTATTGATAGCTGCTCACAAATCGGCTTGCAAGAGATTGGCATTCGTTGGGAAGGTGACGATAGCTTTGAAATGGAAAGCAATCTACATTATTCTGTGCTTGACGGCATTTACCCTTTTGACACAGCTTTTAATAAGGCACTTCAACATGGCATTACTGCCTCGCACATTGTCCCCTCCCCTAAAAGCTTAATTGGGGCAAAGACTGCCGTTGTACATCACACACATACAACGGTTGATGAAATGGTCATTGATAACAATATTGCTTTTACCTTTTCCATTGGTCACCGTGCAAAGCATACATTTTTTAATGCGACGAAAAAGCCTTTAACGCGCATGGGTATCGCTAAAACTTTAAGAGATACATTGCAGCAGCTTCAACAGCAGGAGCCAGCAATTAAGAAAATAATGATTCGTGCACATAAAGCAGTCGATATTGAGCTGATTCAGCGTTTGCAAAAGGAATTTCACTATAAATTCCATATTGTTCATGCAACAGAAATTTCCTTTATCGAGCAGGCTAAATGGAATACAGTCGTTGCAGGCCCAGTATTTCGCTATATCGAGCACAATGAAATGATGGCACTCTCACCAAAGCTGTATCAACAGCTTGCTATGATGAATACGCCCTTTGTCTTTTGCACAGATCACCCTACGAGCAGTGCAACACATTTAGCCATTGAGGCAGGCTTAGCTGTGCGTGAAGGCTTATCACGTGCCGATGCACTTTATGCGTTAACAACTGGTGCTGCACAATTTTTAGGCATTGAAAATATGACGGGTTCAATTCGTGATGGCTTATTTGCTGATTTTGTTATTTGGAATAAGCATCCTTTAGATTTAGATGCCCAAGTCATTGCGACCTTTATTAAAGGACAGCAAGTGTATAGCCAGAAAGCAGGTGCTCTCATATGATGATTTATCACAATGCAAAATTTGTCACAGCAAATGAACATAACGATGTTGTTGAACAGCTTTGGGTAGAGGATGGCATTATCACTTATGTAGGTAAAGCGCTCGACATTCCTGCACATGCCGAACCCGTTGATTTACAAGGAGCTGTCGTCACACCAGGGCTCATTGATATTCATGCACATGTAGGAACTTGGGCTGAAGTAACGGAGGATATTAATGATGCAAACGAATATAGTGAGCCCTTTACCCCTTTAATGCACGCACTCGATAGCGTCGATATTCGACACTTCTCCTTCCAGCATGCTATTGAAGGTGGCGTTACAACAGTACAAACAGGACCAGGTAGTGCCAACGTCATTGGTGGTATTTGGAGCATTTTAAAAACTGCAGGCCCAACACTTGAATCGCGTGTCCTTGTAGAGCGCAGTGGCTTGAAAGGCGCTTTAGGTGAAAATCCTAAAAATGTTTTTGGCAATCAGTACAAGCGCAAGCCGATGACAAGAATGGCAATCGCACAAATTTTACGGGATGGCTTCCAGCGTGCGAAGCAATTAGATGAAGAGCAGCAAAATATACACATTGACAATAATTTAGAATTGCGTCCATTTATCGAGGTGTTGCGTGGAGTTATGCCATTGCGTCTGCATTGCCACCGCGCAGATGATATTATGACAGCAATTCGTATCGCAAAGGAATTTGATGTGGAGCTTCATCTAGAGCATTGCACAGAAGGTCATTTAATTGTCGATGCAGTGAAGGCTAGCGGCTTTAATGCCACTGTTGGTCCCTATATGCTGACACCTTCTAAATATGAAACGCGCCATTCAACACCTGCTATCGCTAAAATTTTTCAAGATAAGCAAATTCCCTTTGCCATTATGACAGACCATCCATTTGTCCCTATACAATATTTAAAATATTGCGCCTCTGAAGCGATTCGCTATGGATTAGATGAAGAAACAGCTTTAAAAAGCATTACCCTACATGCAGCAAAGCTCGTCCACCTACAGCATCGAATCGGCTCACTGGAAAAAGGAAAGGATGCCGATTTTGTCGTCTGGTCACACCCTATTTTCGAAACGGAAGCAAAAGTATTACAAACATATGTCAATGGGATAAAATATTACGAAGCGGAGTATGTCAAATGAAAAATATGAAAATTGCAGTTGTCACAATCGGTCAAGCACCACGTAAGGATATGGCTTCAGACATTATAAAATTAAAAGATGCTGGATTAGACATAACTGAATTTGGCGTATTAGACTTACTTACCTTAGATGAAATTAACACACTCGCCCCTACCTCAAATGACGAGGACATGCTTGTTACATTATTAACAAGCGGCGAGCAAGTGAAGCTGAGCAAACAAAAGCTAATGCCCTATATTCAAAAGCGCATTCATGATTTGTCGAATTTTCAATGGATTCTACTAATGTGCACAGGTGATTTCGCTAATAAATTGTCAGGAAAAAATTTATTGCTGCCTGACCATTTTATGACACATTTAATCAAGGGCATTCACCCTAGCCTACATCTTGGCTTGATTGGCCCTGAGCCTGAACAACAAAATAGCGTCTGTGCTAAATGGCAAAAGGCACAATTTAATGTCTCCTTTGCCGCAAGCTCACCGTATCACTTCAATGAGCAGCACCTATTCATGACAGCTCAAAAATTAGAGGCACAGGGAGCTGACCTTTTAATTCTTGATTGTATGGGCTATTCACATACGATGAAAGAGAGGATTCAGGACAAACTAAATATTCCTGTCATTATACCAAGGGATGCCCTTTTTACTGTCATAAAAGATGTATTATAGGAAAAACAGTGTGAAATCATAGCATTTCACACTGTTTTTAATTAAAGCTCTAGACTACTTTTTCTCACAAGCCCAGCCATCTTTATCGCGGTCATGCTTCGAGGCATAGGCAGGATGTCCTTGCGCTACACCTTTAGGATAATAAACGCGCAGCTCTGTACAGTTTTGAAAGGAAGTTGGAGCTTTTGGATTGACCGTTGCACTACTGCCCTTTGGTGCTGTAGTAGTTGGATTTGCGCTCGCCTTTGGTGCTACATATTTTGTCACATAATCAATCGGCACCCAGCCTACCTGCTTTTGATAGGAAACTTTATACCAATCACCGCTGCGAGCAGTTGCACTCAGCTTTGTATTTTTTGGTATAATCGCTAATGTTTTGCCCGTTTTCATAGGAGCATTGCGCATAGCAATACTATCTGTTGTAACAATTTCTGCTTTGATGGCACGTTCCTCTGCGGCTTGTGCAGATGGGATGATAATTGCTGACAAAAATAAAATTGCCAATATACCTTGCATCATTTTTTTCATGCTAGTCATCTCCTTTTAGATAGTATAGCATGTACAATTTTGAGAAAAAATAGTTGAAATTTTTATTTTTGGCTTATTCCTGCATCATTTATACTAAAAACGACTTGCTGCACTTCCTGCACATAGCACGTGCCTAGCTTAACAATGGAATCATTCGGTCTTTCTTTATGATAAAAGCCTGTCCGAGCATCAAATTTATTATTTCTTTTTATCGCATAAACTGCCTGCAAGTTGATTGACATTTCAATTTTCTCAGCCATTGGTCGCTCGATAATATGCTTTTTTTTAATAGCTTGAAAAAAAGCTTTATGCGACAAATTCACAAGCTGCTTTTTATAAATGCGTTTATTGTACTCCTTTGCAGTGCTTAATATTGCTGTCATTGATATTTGGAAAGCTTGAAGCTCGTACAAAAAGCGCTTTTTATTTTGCTTTTGCTGCTCCTTTTCCATACAGTGCAGATGATGTCGTGCAGCTGCTAAATGCTTTTGCATTGCTGTTAATAATTTTGCCATGCTATTTCCTCCATTTCTGCTTATCAAAGATTTCTTTCCTTTTATGTATGTATTCACTTTTTCCGCTTACTATTCATAGGCTAGTGTAAGAAGGAGTGATGGAGATGACTAGCAAAGAGAAAAAAACTGGGCAATCAGCAGAAAGTACGGATATTCAAATTGATCGACTTGCTTATCTCGGCACAGTTATAACAGTATTAGGCTACGCTTTATCTGCCATTGCAGAAGGACTTGAATTAAAGGCATTAGAGCAGCAAAAAGAAGAAAATTTTTCATCGACTGAAATGACAAAATTACATGAGCAAATGGAGGAACTTACAAAGGAAGTCCGCCAGCTCAGGAGAATGCTGCGCTAATTATGTTATATTAGAATAGGTAGAGACATGTGTGGAAATAATAATAAAAATTGTCGCAAGGAGGACTTTCATTGAACGATTATTATGCGGATTTACATATTCATATTGGACGAACGCATAGCGGGCGTGCTGTCAAAATTACGGGAAGTCGCACATTAACCCTTTCTAATATATTACATACAGCAAGTGCCAATAAAGGGCTTGATATGATAGGCATTATTGATTGTCATAGCCCAGAGGTATTGGAGGAGCTGGAGGAGCATGTGCGAACAGGAAAAATGACCGAATTAGCACAGGGTGGCTTACTCTATGAAAAGACAACGCTCATTATGGGCTCCGAGCTTGAAATTTACGATAGTCATTGTCATGGACCTATTCATGTGCTTGCTTATTTGCCTACATTGCAATCAATGCAGGCTTTTTCAGCATGGTTAAGTAAGCATATGAAAAATATTCATCTTAGCTCACAGCGCATTTATTGTGATGCGAAAACATTGCAGCAAAAAGTCGCTGAACTGAATGGGCTATTTATTGCTGCACATGTGTTCACACCTTTTAAAAGCTTATATGGCAAAGGGGTTAAAAAGAGCTTAACAGAAGTGTTTGACCCTGCAATTATCGATGCCATTGAGCTTGGACTAAGCGCTGATACGGATATGGTACGCGGCATAGAGGAATTAGCTCCCTATACGTTTGTAACGAATTCAGATGCGCATTCGCTTGGCAAAATCGCACGTGAATACCAAAAAATACAGATGGAGGCAGCTAATTTTGAGGAATTGCGACTGGCGCTACATCGTAAGAATGGTCGAGCCATCGCATCAAATTATGGCTTGCATCCGTTGCTAGGGAAATATCATGAAACGGTTTGTGCGGCTTGTGGCAAGGCTGTGACAGAAGGCGCTGAAATTTGTCCATTTTGCCATAGCAAGCATATCGTGCGTGGTGTAGCGACACGCATTCAGCAGCTTTCTAGCGCTACTTTTACTCCAGTAGAGCGCCCACCCTATATTCATCAAGTGCCTTTAGAATTTATTCCTGGTCTAGGTAAAAAGACGCTGGACAAGCTATTAACGGCTTTCGGTACTGAAATGAATATTTTGCATCGCACAACGCTTGAACAATTAATGGAAATTGTAGCGCAGCCATTAGCGGAAAAAATTATCCTTGCCCGCACTGGACAGCTAGCGTTTGAAGCTGGTGGTGGCGGTGTGTATGGGAAGGTTAAGCTGTAGAGTAGCTATTTCTTAAATGATTTGCTTAATAAGTGTGGCTTTAAAGAAAAGAGCGTGTTTTGACAGCAATTGTTCAAAGCACGCTCTAATGACCTTCAAGAAGTGAATCTTACAACTACAGGGTCTCAGCCAATTTCTGAATCTTTGAATGGGACATTAAATAGACATTGCCTAAAATGTCGATTTTCTCCCCTTTTGCACGTACAGCACAATCTTTGTTCGATACATAAATATTCATTTCCTCAGATAAAGGAGCCAGCTCACTTTGAACTAGTGCCATGTTAATAACATTCATTAAGCCTATTTTAAACAGTCTTCTGCTCTTCTTTCATCAAGCGAATATTTGCTTGATGGAATGCTCGCATATTACGTGGATAAGCGTAATTGGTAATTAAATAGTCGCTCTCTTTTTGCTGTAAAATGCATTGGCGCAATTGCTGAATATAGGCAAGGGCATCCTGCTGGCGCTTTGTCATTTCTGCCTTGTCCATTGTCATATGCCCATGCCCTGGAATTAAATAATGAATAGCATGTCGCTGTAATATATGATCCACTTTGCCCAACGTATCCTCATATGCATAGCTGCTATCATAAATATATGGAAACTCTACATCTGATAAATAATCACCTGCAATCCAAATGCCGAGCGGTTCGACGATTGTAAATAGCCCATCATTCGTGTGCCCTTTTGCCAAATAAAAAGTAAGCTTCGTAGCACCGATTGTCAGTGTTTGTCCATCCTCAGTAATCTCAATATCGACAGTTGGATAATGCAATGGATAAGCACGATCAATATAATAATTATCATCAAATGTGCGAATTTGCTCGACGATTTGCTCCTTGTCTGTGCGCTGCTGAAACGCTTCACTTGCAATGACCTTTGCCTCCGGAAATGCTCCATAGCCGAGAATATGGTCCCAGTCCGAATGTGTAAAAAGCAAGTAAAGTGGTCGGTCATTGCGTATTTTAGCGATATCAGCTTGAATTGTGGCGATTTCTGCTGGCAGCCAAGTCGGATCAACTAAGATAATGCAATCTGCTGTTGCAATAACGGTGGAAGTTGTTTTAAAGAGCTGACTCATATAAACGGTCAATTGCTCATTGTGAAATTGCCTCATTGTGTGCCTCCGTCAATATTTGCTAATGTCCAACAGCTTGCTTGCTGTATTGTCGATATCTTTATAGGCACCATCAAAGCCCTCAATGCTAGAGGATAGCTGCTCTGTAAATGCAACGATTTCACTCGTTGATAAATTGACGCGGTCGATGGATGCTTTAATTTTTTCTAATTGCTGTGCGATCTCCTCCGCGCTTTCTGTACTGTTTTGTGCCATTTTTTGAATTTCAGCTGCCACGACCGCAAAGCCGCGTCCATGCTCACCAGAGCGAGCCGCTTCAATCGAAGCATTTAAGCCGAGAATTCTTGATTTAACCGCAATATCTTTAACGAATGCCACGATTGTATTAATTTGCTGGATATCCTCATTCATCGTTTCTGAAAGACTTGATAGCTCATCAAGACGCACTACGACATCATCACTCGCTTTTGTTAAGGAGTGGTTTGTTGTCGTCATATCGCCTACTGTGCTTGACAAATCAGTTGCTAACGTTCGGATACCCTCTATTTTTTCGTTGGAAATAATTGCGCTTACAACGCCAACTACTTGCCCATTGTCTTTGATAGGCTGCGCTGTCGCAATATAAGCAAAGCCAAATAATTCTGGTCCATGCTCCTCTCGTAAATATTGCCCTGAGTATAGTGCTTTAATCGAGGTCGTTCCTTTATAATTGTCAACAAGCTGTCCAACCTTAATCGGGAGACGAACCTTTTTTCCTTCTTTATAAGCAATAATTTTTTCCGTGTCTGCTACGATGATACAAGCATCCTCTGAGTATGTTGCGTGGTAAAAATCGATTGCATCTACTACTATTTTTAGCTTTTCATTCATAACATAGCCTCATTTCCGACAAAATTTAGATATCATTAGTTTAGCATTATTTCGACTATTTTCACTATTGATTTTTTATTGCAGCTCCTTCCGCCCATCAATAGTAACGCCATTTAAGGCTTGTGTTGCTAGTCTATCTGCCTCTTCATTTTGCTTTCTTGAGACGTGCTCATACATCGGTGTAATATGCAGCTTTTCTAGCCTTTTGTCAATTTTATTTGCCCATGCCGCTAATTCCTTTTCATAGGCTGGCCAATCCCCTGCCATTTGTCGGATGACAACTTGTGAGTCACCTTTAAAATGCACGGTTGCATGATGTACGTTTAGCTCCTCTAGCTCGCGAATACTTAAATGCAGTGCTGCATATTCTGCCTCGTTATTGGATATCAGTCCTTCTACAAAGGCATTTTTACGCATGCGATAAGCTTTGCCATCTTGCTCAAAATAAACAACATAGCCTAGGCCCGCTGTTTTTGTATTTTGCTGAAAGCCTCCGTCAAAGTAAATCGTGATATTTTGCGGCTCAGAGGCGACTTCTTGCACATATTTTTTTAGCTCCTTTAACGTCCATGTGCTGTCATATGCATCTGTTAACACAATATTTTTCACTCGCCCTGTCTGCATGACATCCTCCACAAGCATCAGCACTTGCGCTGCTGGTAATAGCGCTGAATGAAATAGCGTTTCTGCTCCATTTTTCGCCTTATATAACCATTCAATGCGTATATTCACACATCTATCCCCTTTTCCATCTATGATGCTTCTTATTTTACCATGATTCAGCCAAATCATGAATAAAGCCTCCGATATAATGATTTTGGCTCACTACAAAAGAAAAAGATAGGTTTCACCTCTGTTAATTGCTATAATTAAACAATAAATACATAGTTTTTCCCATATTAGAAATTAGAAAGGAAGTATCGTACTTATGAAATTATTTTGGAAAGTTCTTCTATCATTTTCCATTGTCATTCTGTTATTTGTTGCGCTCAGCATTTACTCTATGACACAGTCTTCAAAATTAAAGGACAGTAGTCAAACGCTTTATACAAACGGTGTAGAGCCGTCTATTGAATTAATCGAAATTGCTAATTTAACGGAAAATACGCGTGTTCAAATGCTAACAGCGCTTGCTTTTCAAAATAAAGAGGCAACTGCATTTGCCCTTGCAGATTTAGATGAAATTCAAGCGCTACAGACCGCTTTTGACAAGACTATTTTAACAGAGCAGCTCCAACAGGATTTTAATCAATTTAAAGAAAAGTGGCTGCTATTTGATGAACGTGTGCGCACAAATCATCAGCTCATTCAAAGCAGTCGTTGGGCTGAGGCAGAGGAAGGCTTAAAGCTTGGAAAGCCGCTTTTTGAGGATGCTAAAGCTGCATTTGATGAGGCACTCGTTAGCCATACAGTAGAGCTACAGCAAGTACAGCAAAGCACAGAGGATGTTTATCAGCATATTTTAACAGTAAGCATTATTTTAATTATCGTGACAACGATTGTTGCACTCGTTATTTCCTATATGTTCAGTCGCCAAATGATTCAGCGCCTAACGCTTGCTGTCGATCGTGCTGCGTTAATCGCACAAGGTGATTTAACAGCAGCACCGCTACAAATAAAAGGAGCGGATGAAATCACCACACTTGCTGCTGGCTTAAACGAAATGCAATTAGCTATAACACGTGTGGTTAGCGAAGCGACAGACTCTAGCCAGCAAGTATCTGCAAGTGCAGAGGAGCTGTCCGCTACAACAAATGAAACGATGGGGGCTGCTGAATCGATTGCAGAGCTTGCGCAAAGCTCTGTTGAAAATGCAACAACACAATTAACAAATTTAACTGACATCGCCAATTCCTTTGCAGATATGAATCATAATGTGCAATCAATTGCCGAAAGAGTAACACAGCTTGGTCAATTATCCCAAGCGACATTACAGCAAACAGAAATCGGTTCACATGCAGTGAAAGCCGTCAATGAGCAAATTCATTCCATTGCGGAATCTTCACAAATAACGGAAACATCCGTTAACAGTCTGGACAAAAAATCGCAGGAGATTGGCGATATTATTAATATCATTACAAGCATCGCCGACCAAACGAATTTATTGGCATTGAACGCTGCTATCGAAGCTGCACGTGCAGGAGAAGCTGGAAAGGGCTTTGCAGTTGTTGCGGATGAAGTGCGCCATCTTGCGGAGGAATCACGCCTTTCTGCTGAGAAAATTCAAATGATGGTTTCAGAAATTCAAGGCGACATTCAAACCGTTATTACTTCGATTCATGAGGAAACAAACCGCGTCAATGATGGACTTGCAAAATCAGAGCAAGTGACGCTTGTCTTTAATGAATTAGCTCAAATGGTTACAACGGTGCGTCACAATTCTTCAGATATTGATGAGTCGATTCATGCGATATCTCAAATTAGTACAAGCATTTTAGAACATACAACTGAAATTCAGCGCTTAGCCCAGCTCGCATTGACGAATGCTGAAAGCAGCAATCGTTCAACTGAAATACAGCTTGGCTCAACAGAGGAAATTTCAGCAGCAACGGAATCATTAACAAACTTAGCAGAGCAATTACAAGCAGTTATTAATCACTTTAAGCTATAGCACATGCTAAAGAGGTGTCTGTAAGTCGACTTACAGACACCTCTTTTCATTGGCTCAAATGCGCTTTTCCTCATCAAGCTGCTGGAATTCCGCCATTCGTGCGGTTGAACGCCAATAATGATAGACGAGGCGATCAATCCAAAGCAGTGCCCCTACCTTCGAAACAGCTACACCTAGCTCCGTTTCGTTCGCAACAGAGCGCTCGAAATATTCGTTACGCTTATTGCGGCGCGCCTCTGCCATCATGCGTGAATGCCCCTCTAGTATTTGGGCAATATCGCTGATTGGCTGCTCCCCAGTCAAATATTGCTGTACATCTGCTAATATTTCCTGCCACTCTGTCATTAATTGTGGCTGCAATACGAGCGCCTCTAGCTGCTGCTCTTCACGTAGCACCTTGACTAAGCGAACAAGATGGTCCTGTGTATGTAAAATGGCGATATGCTTATTGCGTTCTCTTTTAGATGTAGATTGAATGGCATTTAAAAAATCATTTGTAATTTGAATGGCCTCTTCGACTTCATCCATTTTGCGCTCATAGTCTGCTGTGAATTTTTTCGTCACCATTAAGGCGCTTTGTGCCGTTGTTAAGACGATTAAAATATCGCGAATCGTTTTAAACGAAACATCCAGTGCAACAGAAGGTACTTCTAAAAGCTTTTTATCTAAATTGCGTGTTAAAGCATTTTCACGCTCTGGTACAATTTTCATTAAAAGCTTTGCGAACTGTTGAATAAATGGCATGAAAATAATCGCACCGAGCACGCTGAATAACGTATGGAAAATAGCTAATGCCATCGTTTCATCAAAGTGTCCTGTTGTCGCTTCTGTCAGCAAACGCACTAATTGTAAAAAGTACGGGAATGTCGCGGTCACAATGATCGCGGTCACTACATTAAACAATAAATGGGTCATCGCAGTACGCTTTGCCGCTACCGATGCACCAATTGCTGCAAACAATGCCGTTGCTGTTGTGCCGATATTTTGCCCAATGACTAAATAAGCAGCCTGTTCAAAATCAATTGCGCCTGTAAATAAAGCCGCTAATGTCGCTGCCATGGCTGCGCTTGATGCTTGCATAATAATCGTCATAATGACGCCAATGAGAATAAGTAGGATAATCGACATAAATGAATTAGCAGGAATTTTATCGAAGGCAATTAAATTTTGCGCATCGCCCATTCCTTGTTGTAGCATATCAATTCCTAAAAATAGCAAGCCGAAGCCTGCCAAGACACCACCGAATTTTTTAATATCGCGCGGTGCGATAAACGACATAAAGACACCAACGCCAATAATCGGCAATGCCATTGCTTGCAGGCTAATTTTAAAGCCAATTAATGAAATAATCCACCCTGTTGATGTACTCCCAATATTTGCACCAATAATGACACCGATGGACTGAATAAATGTTAGCAAGCCTGCGCTGACAAAGCCGATTGTTAACAAGGTCGTTGCTGTTGAGGACTGCACTAAGATGGTCATAAAAATTCCTGACAGCATGGAGCTAAACGTTCCTCTCGTAAACTTATTGAGCCAACGCTTTAGCGCTTCTCCTGCAATTTCCTTCAGTCCGTTCGTAAGCATCGACATGCCAAGCAGGAACAGCCCAATCCCTCCAAAAATCGTTAGCATACATTCATCACCTCATCTAGTAAGTATTTATATTACCATTTTCCTAATAATAAATTAACTGAAATTTCATAAATCATTTATAAAACGCCTTTTTATCAGCTTTTTTGTTACATTTGTTACACAACTGTAAATTGCTGTCCTCCCCCCTTGACCTATAACGGTTTCAAATTGTTACATTCCCGATTGGATAAACTTACCTCCCAAATACACAATTTATGCGTGCTACAATCGGGACGAGCTTGAAATCAGGAGGGATCATGATGAAAAAACAAATACTAACAGCGACATTAGCATTAACGATTAGCTGTAGCTCACTACCAATACTGCCTAGTGCTTTGCAAACAACGGAGGTAGCCGCTGCCACTGTCAGCCAACAAGCAGTCAATCAAAAGGCAGATCAAATTATTGCGACAGGAAAAAGCTTAATAGGGAAAGCCACATATAGCAATACGCAATATAAGCCAACAGCACCTTATAAATTCTCCTGTGCTTCATTTTTAATGTATATTTTTGAGAAAAATGGTGTTGACTTAGGTACGTATAACGAAGATTATATGCTTAAGCAAGGGAAAGCCGTATCAAGAAGCCAATTACAAAAAGGCGATTTAGTCTTTTTCAAAAGTAAAAAAACAGGGACAGACCCTGACCATGTAGGCATTTACATTGGCAATAATAAGCTTTTGCATATGGCGGATACAAAGCAAAATATCGTCATTTCAGATATGAATAGCAAGCCGTATTATAAAGATAATTACTATGCTGCTCGTCGCGTGTTGCCATCATTAATGACTGCTAACCCCGCTTCGACAGGTGAAAAAATTGTTGATAAGGCGTTGCTATATAAAAATAGCGCACGCATCGGCACTGCCAATGTAGCTGCACAAAAGCGCTTTACGGCTGGTGGCTACGTACAATATGTACTAAGTCAAAGCGGTGTGAAAATCAATACAACCGTATTATCGGAGCAAATGAAGCTTGGGACAACCGTTGCCCGCAACAATTTACAAAAAGGGGATCTCGTCTTTTTCAGCAGTGCAAAGGGCTCTAAAAACCCTTCATTAGTTGGTATTTATGCAGGTGAGCACCGCATTATTTTACCAACAAAGGATGGCGTCATTACGCGTTTGTTGCTAGTAGACTATTATAAAGATCGCTATATTACAGCGAAGCGCATTACGAAATAAAAGAGGGCGTGCCTGAAAAATCAGGCACGCTTATTTTGCGGGCGAATTCAGTGCTTAATCGGGCGAATCACTACTTTAAATCCCCCTTCAATTCATTTGCAAAATCAATCATCGACCTGCTGGACATTGGCCCTTTAATTAAAATTAATGAATTTTTCGTAACGATTTTTTGCAGCAAAGCCATCACACCTTTGACATCTGCAAAGCTATGCACGTCAGCAGTGATGCCATCTGCCTTCGCTTGAAGTGCAATATCCTTCGCACGTTGTCCAATTGTAATTAATGTATCAACAGGTTGTTTCGCAAGTAGCGAGCCGATTTCACGATGATATTGCCGCTCATAGCTGCCAAGCCTTTTAATATCCCCTAAAATAACGATGCGCTTTTTATCTTTGCCGACTGCTGCTAGCACCTTCAACGCCGCTTCAATCGAGGTTGGGTTATTGGTCCACGTATCGTCAATAATCGTGCTGCCTGCTAGCCCTTTAGAAAACTGTAAATGGCGCTCCATATTTTTAAAGGTGCGCAGCTTAGCAATCGCTTTGCGCAGTGGGAAGCCCATTTCTGTCGTAGCAGCAAGCGCTGCTAACGCATTATAGACTTGATGCTCTCCGTAGCCTGGCACGAAGCAATCATAGCGCTCCTTTCCTTTATTTAAAGTGAAGCGCATTCCGCCCTCTCCGTAGCGTACGTTGCTCGCTTTGAAATCGGCGTTTTGCTTCACGCTAAATGTCATGACCTTTCCTTTAAAGGCAGCTAATGAAATTTTTTTGCTGTTAGCATCGTCTGCATTCATAATTAATGTGCCATTTTGTGCGATGCCCTCTACGATTTCTGCCTTGGCCTGAATATAGCCCTCTAAGCTTTTACAGCCATCTAAATGATGGACACCAATATTCGTAATAATGCCGATAGTTGGCTTATAAATTAAGCATTGATGCTTAATATTGCCTAAATTGCCTAAGCCTAATTCGAAAATGGCTGCCTTTGTTTGCTTATCAACCATCGTTAAGTAATTGAGCGATTGCCTCGGCTCGTTAATGCTACTAACCGTTGCCTGCACTTGCCAATCGCCAAGTAAAATATGACGGAGCATTTCCTTCGTTGTTGTCTTCCCGCACGTGCCTGTTAATGCTACGACTGGAATCGTAAAAAGTGTGCGGTAGTAGTCGACAAATTGCCAAAATGCGCCATGCATATTTTTTACTTGTAAAACCGTAATAGAAGCAGGAGCCTTGCGTAGCTCCTCCTCCGCTTTATCTGATACAATTAACAACGGCGTGTGCTGCTCCAGCCTTTTCCAATCGACGCTTTCACTTTTACGAAGGAAAATCAACGCATAACGCTTCACGCTATCTAACTGTGTATAATGCAGCGCCTGCTTCACTGAAAAGTTCGTTGCGCCTTGTAAAACTTGACCGCCTAACAATGCTTGGAGGTCTTTGACAGACAATGCAATCAAGCTAGCTCCTCCCCTCGACGCAATTGCGCGGCTAATTCATGGATTGCCTCGCTATACATATCCCCTTTAATTAAAATGATCGTATTGCTATCAACAATTTTTTTCAAAAGGCTGCGTGCTAACATATTATTTTTAAAGCTGTAAATATCGGCCTCAAGCCCTAATTGCTGCGCCTTTGAAGCCATGATGCTGGCATGCTCGCCGATGGTAATGAGCACATCCACCCCATGCTTGTAAATAATCTCACCCGCTTGCTTATGAATGCTATAGCCCCATGACCCTAAATCAGTAATCGTGCCAATGACCGCAATTTTCTTTTTGCCTTGCCCAAGCTTATTTAATACGTGTAATGCTGCATCCAGCGAGGTCGTTGTAATGCTCCACGTATCATCGATAAGCATCGAGCCATTAATCCCTTTTAAAATTTGCAGCTGCTTATTTAACTTGCGGAATGTCGCAAGCTGTGCAATGGCCTTGTGCAATGGCATGCCAATTTCATGTACAACCGCAAGTGCTGCTAAAGCATTGTATACTTGGTGCTCCCCATAGCCAGGTATTTTCACGACATATTGCTTATTTTGATGATGCAAAATAAAGCGCATGCCACGCTCCGTATACGTAATGCTACTTACTAAAAAATCCGCGTTATGCTTGCCAAAGCGAATAATTTTCCCTTGAAACGCGCGAAGATTTATTTTTTTTGTATTAGCATCATCCGCATTAATAATGAGCGTGCCTTTGCCAACGATTTGCAGCATTTCCGCCTTTGCCTCGATATATCCTTCCTGCGTTTTACAGTAATTTAAGTGATGTGAGCCAATGTTTGTAATGACACCAATAGATGGCTGAAAATAACGCCCTGCGCCTAGCACATCTCCCGGAGCACCAACTGCCGTTTCAAAAACGGCCGCCTCTGTCGTTTCACTAATGCGCAATAAATTTTGGAGAAGCTCCGTTCGGGAATTATTGCTTAAATGTGTCGCAACAACCTCATAGTCATTTGACAATATATGCTTCACCATATCCTTTGTTGTCGTTTTTCCAGCCGTTCCTGTAATGGCAACAATCGGAATGTTAAATTGGCGGCGGTAATATTCCACAAACTGCCAATACGCATTTGTCATATTTTCTACTTTCACAACTGTTACACCATCAGGTATTTCCCTTAGACGATAGCTCCATTCTGTCACAATAACTAACGGAAAAAATGCCGCTACGCTTTGCCAATTGACAATTTTCGTATTTGTAAAAAAAATCGTCCTTTTATGCTTGATTTGTTTCAAACGGTACGCACCATGCTCAATTACAAGATCTGCGGACCCTTTTATCAATTCTCCACTGACTATTTCTACGACAGCACTAACAGGTATAGGCTTCATACACTCCCCCCTTCTGCTTGTAGCATATGCAAAGACATTGCAAGCATTTGGATGAATGTTCTCTTATTTTTATAAGCTGCACGTGATAGTCAACTATATGAAGCCCTATTATGCTCATACATATAGAAAGATAGAATTCGTATATAGGAGTGATGTTGTGAAGACGATTGTTTTTATTGGGACAAATAAAAGTGGCTCAAGTCGTGAAGCTATTAAAGCCGCAGAAGGCCTCGGCTATTTTACGGTTCTTTTTACAAATAATGAAAAGCAATTTCAACAAAGAAGAGAGTACGTTGATGTGCATAAAATGGTATTTGTCGACATTACGAATATGGAGGCGATGCGCAGAGCAATTCGTAGCCTACAAAAAACACAGCTGACGATTACTAGCATCGTCAGTTTTACAGACCCATACGTCCATACCGCCTCCCAGCTATGCGATGAATTTTGCAAAAACTATGCACAGTCTGATGCCATTGCTAGCATGGAGGATAAAGAGGTAACAAGGCAGCACTTACAGCATTTCGAGTTCACGCCAAAATTTTTTATTTTACACGCAAATGATATGCGTGAGCTACCGAAAATGAGCTTTCCTTTAATCGTTAAATCCCCAAAATCAACCGGCTCAAAGGATGTCCTTTTCGCCTTAAATAAAAAGCAGCTTACTGAGCATATTGCCTCACTGCAAGAGAAATATCCACAAGATACGATTATGATTGAGGAATACATTGATGGACCACAATACTTAGTTGAAACGATTATTTATAACGGGGAGCCTCATATTATTGCGCTCATTGAGCAGGATATTACACAAGGCAAACGCTTTATTATTACAGGCTATACCGTGCTTGCCCGCGTCCCTGAAAAAATGCAGGATAGCTTGCAGAACATCGTTACATCGATTACTGAGTCCTTCCGTGTGAAAAATGGTGCGATGCATCTAGAGCTACGCCTAACTAAAAATGGTTGGAAGCTTATCGAAATCAATCCACGCATTTCAGGTGGAGCTATGAACCATATGCTAGAAGCAGCTTTTGGCTTTAATTTAGTAAAGGAGACATTAAAGCTTTTAACAGGAGAACAGCCAAATATCGAGCCGCTTCATCAGCGCTTTGTTTATACAAAGTATTTAGTCGTTGAGCGCAAGGGCATATTAGAAAGAGTAACAGGGAGAAATAAAGCCAAAAATAGCCGTGGTGTTGTCGAAGTTTATATTAAGCCAAGGAGAGGGACACTGCTCATCCCTCCACTCTCGATGGGGCACCGCTATGCATACGTCATCGCAACAGGTAACTCCAAACACGAGGCAAAACGCAATGCCTACACAGCCGCCAAAAAAATTCATTTTCATTTGAAAATATAAAGAAATGGCTATCCAGATGCATGTGACATCTCGATAGCCATTTTGATTTGGGGATGTTTGTTGCAGAGCTGGTTGATGATATCAGCGGCTTTTGCTAATTTATCGGCGACTTTCACACAAATATCAGCGAAATTTTCAATTTATTTGCGGCTTCCTTCGATTTATTTGCGACTTTTCCCTGATATTTGCGACTTCCTCAATTTATTTGCGACTTCTCTCTGATATTTGCGACTTTCCCATTTTATTTGCGACTCCCTTAATTTATCAGCGAAATTTCAAATATATCAGCTATTTCCCCTCATACAAGTCCGCTAAAAATTTCACGGTTTCAAACATGTTCGTTTTGCTTGCCCCTTTGACAAGGATGGTGTCACCTTGCTTCAAAATTTTCGGCAGCAGCTCATGCAGCTTCTCCTTGTTTGTAAAATGATACATGTTTTTTGGATTAAAGCCCTTCGCCTGCGCAGCTGCATTCATTTCCTCTGTGCGGAAGCCATATGTGATGAAAATATCAATGTCCTGCTCTGCAATATATTCGCCAACCTTTTGATACTCTGCCTCTCGCAAATCACCTAGCTCGCGCATTTGCCCGATAATTGCTACTTTACGACGCTTGGCGATAGCTGACAGCACATCGATGGCTGCCTTAACACCCTGTGGATGCGAGTGCACCGTATCATCTATTAACGTAATATGACGTTTGCAATGATAAAGCGTTAAACGACGTGGAGGCTTTTTAAACAGCAGCCCTTGCTTGATTTCCTGTGGTGTAAAGCCTAAATAGTCCGCAACGGCAATGGCACTCAACGCATTGTATACATGGTGCTCACCTAAAATTGGAATAAAGAGTGCTATATCCTTGCCTTGCAGCTTCATTTGGAATGTCATGCCGTCCTCTTTATAGCGTATATTGTACGCCTTATAATCGGCGTCTGAATGCACACCAACTGTTAAAATTTTGCCTTTAAATTGCGCTGTCGTTAAATAATTGGAATTGGCATCATCCTTATTAATGACTAGCACCCCGCGCTGATCCATCCCTTGAATGAGCTCTGATTTCGCTAATGCCACCTGCCTTACATCACCATCAAAGTTCCCAACATGCGCAAGCCCGACATTCGTCACAATACTCATCGTTGGCTGAATGATGCGACAATGCTCTGTAATAACTCCTTTGTATGCCATACCGTACTCCAGCACCGCTGCCTCATAGCCATTCGCTAGCTCCACTGCATGCTTTTTCGTATGCTCCGTCGTGTTCCAATAATCCTTTGACTCAAAGGTCGACCATTTCGTGCGCAAAATCGACGATAAAAAGGCTTTCGTCGTCGTTTTCCCCGCACTTCCTGTAATTCCGATAATCGGCATATTGCGTGGACGCTCCCTTGGTGCTTGCACAGCAGGCTGATGTTGCTGCTCCTGTACCTGTTCTTGCTTCGCTTTGTGCGCTCGCTTCGTCTGCCTTGCCTTTGCTAACACCTGTCTATTTTCTGCTAAATATTTCGCATAGCGAATTGTATTTTTCACAACATCTAGCTCTAAGTAAAAGGTTGGCGGACAGCCTGGGCGCCAGTTGACCTCATAAATCCATAAGCGCATATTTTGGTCTAAGCCAACATCGACACCGATTTCGTCAATCATTTCGCCAAACTCCTGTATTTGAATATGGTCCAAATGCTTCGCAAGCGCTAATGAAAAATGCTCCAATGTACGCTTTAAATCGAAGGCCTGCTCCGCAAACTCCTGCTGTAAAAATGGCTCTAAATAATTCGTATAGCCACCGTTGTTAATGTTTGGCACTAAACTACCTGCCGGGGCAACGCGCGGATATACCGTTGTCACCACCCACTCGCCCTCTCCATTTTTTTGTACATGAAGACGGAAATCGAACACTAAGCCTGATTTTGTGACAGAGCGAATATATGGCTGGACAATAAATGTACCTGTTGCTAATTGCTCTGTTAACAGTGCATCAAGCTGTCCCTTCGTATATTTCGTCGTTTCACTATTATGTTTAACGGAGTAGCTCGTGCCTTCTTTTGAAATAAAATAAATTCCCTTGCCTTTACGCCCATCAATTGGTTTAAAAGCAACCGTCGAATACTTCACTAAATATTGATGCACGGTATCCACTTTTTGAATAATTTCTGTTGGAATAATGTATTTAGCAAAATCCTTATAGGCAAGTAAACGCTTTGCAACATTCCACTTATTCCCTATAGAATTTGTTGTAAATGGCACTTCCTTGCGTAGCTTACCGATAATATCCTTTGATACCGCTAGCTTCTCAGGACTTCCTGCATTGTAAATGACATCTGGAAACGGACACTCCTTTTCATGCCATGTACCGTTTTCATACACTTGTGCCAAAATGGTTTTCTTCGTAAAATTAACGCTTTTCGGTGTGAAATAAAAAAAATCAACACCTTCTGCCTTCGCCACCGCCGCAAAAGCATATGATTTCAACACCGTTGTCGGGTCTTTGCGATGGTGCAGCATCCCAATCGTTGTCAACATGATCCCTCCTTCTACTATCTCTATTTATTAAATTCAAGGAAAGTGAAAACGGTTGGGGCAGACGCTGAAAAAACAGAAAAAGGGGCGATTTCTCACCCCTTCATGCACTAAAAATATAAGATTTTCTTCGATAAACGCTAAGCACGAGCCCGATCAGAAAGGCATTAGTAACAGTTGGTGTTAAACCATATGTCATAAATGGCATTGGGATGCTCATAATTGGTGCAAGCCCAGCACTCATTGCCAATGCATATAGTGCCTGTGTCGCAAATAAAGTGCTCGCTCCAACAACGAGTAGCTTGGCAAAGGAATGTTTGCACATTACTTCATAAATTTTAAAAAGCGTTTTTTACCAATTTGAAGGACATCTCCAGTATCAAGCGTTGTCGCCAGCTCTTTTAGAGACAGCTTGCTTTCATTCAAGAAAACACCATTTTGCTGAATTAATCGCTGAAGCTCACTTTTACTTTTTACAAGCCCTAGTGCAACAAGTGCTGGTATAGCATCATTCAAAGTTATGTGATTATTTTCTAATTGCAATATCGGAATATTTGCAGGAATTTTTCTTTGTTGAAAGGCTGTTTCAAAATAAGCTTTTGCTACAGCTGTCGCCTCCTCTTGATGATATAAAGCTACAATAATTTCTGCTAGTTCAATTTTTATATCTCTCGGATTTTCTCCGTCCGCTAAGCGCTGTTTAATTTGCGCAATCATCGTTGGATGTTCATCTGTTGCAAGTTCAAAGTATTTGATAATCAGTTGGTCTGGCACTTCCATTAGCTTTTTAAACATGTTTTCAGGCGCTTCATTAATGCCGATGTAATTATTTAAGCTTTTACTCATTTTCTCCTGACCATCAAGCCCCTCCAATAGCGGCATGAAAATGGCGATTTGCTTCTCAAGCCCTACATGCTTTTGCAATGTGCGCCCCATTAAAACATTGAATGTTTGGTCTGTGCCACCTAGCTCAATATCTGCCTGTAACTCGACCGAATCGTACGCCTGCATTAATGGGTAGAAAAATTCATGGATGCCAATCGGCACCTGTGCTTTATAGCGTTTTTGGAAATCATCACGCTCTAAAATTCGCGCAACCGAGGTGCTAGCAGCTAATTTGATGACCTCCTCAAATGTCAGCTTCGATAGCCATTCACTATTGAAGCGCACTGTCGTTTTTGTGGCATCCAGCACTTTAAAAATTTGCTCACAGTACGTTTTAGCATTCTCTTTTACGACCTTATCACTCAATGCGACACGTCCCTTTGCCTTGCCAGTTGGATCACCAATTCTGCCTGTAAAATCGCCAATGACAATCACTGCATGATGCCCTAAATCTTGTAACTGCTTAATTTTGCGTAGCACAACCGCATGCCCTAAGTGAATATCTGGCGCAGATGGATCTAAGCCTAATTTAACAGTTAATGGCTTTTGCTGCTCATAGGAGCGCTGTAGCTTTGCCTGCAATTCCTCCATATCGACAATCGTATCCGCCCCTTTTTGAATCATTTTCATTTGCTCTGCTGGCTGTAAAAACATTTAAATCTCTCCTTTTTTTCATCAAAATAAAAACGCCCCTTAGACACAATGTCTAAAGGACGTATAATCAACGTGTTACCACCTTTTTTCAAGAGCTGCTCACACAGGCTCTCCTCTACCGGTACGGCTTAATGCGATACCTCCTGCATGGATTACGGATGCAACCCCGTCGTAGCCTACTCTAATTTCGGTACGCAGCTCCAAGATGTATTCATTTTAATTTTCCCCGCGCCTCTCAACAACCGGCTACTTTCTGTCAGTTCCATTAAAATTACTCGTTCTTTTCAACGCTTTTTAATATTAGACTTTATTATATGCACTGTATTTATTTTGTCAACAATTATTTCAGATATTCCAATCATTATACGTATAATACGCTTTATTATCTATCGGCTTATAATCTGCACAAAATGCTAGCAATGTGCGCTTGCGTTCATGTGTTTCTGCTTTCTGTATGATTTCACAAACCTCCATCTTGTTGCGCACCACAAAGCCCTTTAAACAAAAAATTTCATTATCCATATCGCCATAAGGATTGAAATTGCCAAACATACATGTTTGACAAGCGGTGATTTTCATATTTGATGGCAATGCCCTCTGCAAATTTTTCACTGCTAGCTCCGAACAGCTTGTTGGCGCTGAGCGATAGTCTTGTACTTCAAAGTGAACACTTATCAGCTCACCATCCTCATCGTGCTGTAAAAATACGGTCGTTGGTAGCGCTTGAATTTCATCATCTATAGCATAATATACTTGTAACACGTCTTGCATGACTTCAGTCCTTTCACCACTTCGACTCAATAAAGACATTCGCACTTAACAACGAAGTTGACAGTAGCTGTACCCCTGACAATGTGTCGATATGAATTGTTGCTCGTTTATTTACCTTCTCCAATGTTGCCAGCTCTCCTTCAATCATTACAGGACGTAGAAAAGAAACCGTTAAAAGCCCCCGCTTTGACGCTATTTTTTCAATTCGAAAATAGCAGGTCGTAAAGGCTGTATCATAATCTGTCATCCGCAAAGGTGTACCTTGCTTTGTCAACAGCACAACTGGAATTGTATCTGTCCCAACAATTTTTAATAGCAAATAATCAAAATGCTTCGTTCGTGATTGCGCAATGAGCTGTTGAAAATAGTGGATTTCCTCTAATACTTCACTTAAATGCGCCAACACACCCCTCTCCCCTCAAGCAAAACCTCTGTACCTTTACCATATGTCAAAAGCCTGCTTGATGACAGGGGGCATCGCCTAGTGAATTGTATGGAAATTGTGTGTGTGCCTGGCACTCATTTTAGGTAAATGACAAGCTCCTGACGATATACACCATTGTCCTCATAATGATCTAGTGCATGGAAATCATATTGATAGCTACCAAAACCTAATGTAAAAAGACTTACGATTTCTTGACGAACTTCACTCATTTATTTCATCCTGTCGAAATTGTGCTACCTTATGTGGTTACCATCCTAATCTTTACTCTCATAAAAAGGACACATCATTATGATGTATCCTTCAAATTCACAATACTTATAGGCATTCTTTAGTTGGACAATACCAGCCATGCAGTTCTGCCATTTCTACATATTGCAAAAGAAATTCTTTCTCGTTGTGCTCAACTATTATAGGTTTTAACATTACCCCACATTCG
Organism: Metasolibacillus sp.; assembly: GCF_025291715.1. Classification (GTDB taxonomy): domain Bacteria; phylum Bacillota; class Bacilli; order Bacillales_A; family Planococcaceae; genus Metasolibacillus; species Metasolibacillus louembei. Next base: position 268,787 of record NZ_JAMBIZ010000001.1, on the reverse strand, counting down.
TTTTGTTGATAATCAATGACAACGTCAATTACTTCATGCTCATAAGGGTCTTTAAAACAAGTATCTGAAATGAAATCCCCTTTATGAGGAATTATATTAGATTCGAAATCCTTGTAAATATTAACAAAACCCTCTCTAAAATCTTGTAACTGAATTTGATGGTCTAACGTGATTTTTATAAATGCCAACTCCCTTTTCTGTACTATCATTTTTTACGAATAAAGTCAGAAAAAGTTTCACGAAAATAAAAATAATATCAGCTTGTTTGACCCCATTTAAAAATCTTGTCCTGTAATCTCTTTATATTGGACTGGAGTAATCTCAGCGAAAGGATTAGCCTCAGTTCCGAGATAAATAAGTTCGATTAAATGAATATCTGGCTATATTTTCGTTCCATCCTCCATTATAAAATATGCTTCATATTTCATATCTAATAATTCTGCAATACGCCTTAATTCCTCTTCATTAAAATTATTTCGTTTTAATTTTTTAGATAAGTTTGGCTGGGATACTTCCATCTCTGCTGCAAGTTGTGTCAATGTCCACCCTTTTTTAATTAGTGCAATGCGAATTTTTTCACTCATTTCATTCATATTAAATAACCACTTCCTCTACATATCGTTACCTTTATAACTAATTGTATATGATATTTCCCTATTTCGAAATACATATAACTAAAAAGATATAAAAAAGGCTTGAAATTATAACTTATAGGTTATATAATTACCTCAATAGGAAAAAGTATAACAAATAAGGCATGGTATCCATATTAGGTTACCATGCAAAATACTTGTTATTTCTAGTGTAATTCAATTTTTAAAGTCAAAACTTTATATATGGTAACCACATATAGTAACCACATTTGGTTACCTTATGAAATGGAGGGTTTTATGGACAATATCGCTTTTACAAATGAACAAGTTAGTCTTTTTTCTGAAATATTAGAGCAAGATATCCTAAACATCAAAATCTTATTTTATATCGCTCAATGTGAACAAAATAAAACTAAAGTACACATTAAAACCCTTTCCGAAAATATTAAAATCCCCCGTCCAGTTGGACAGAAAAACGGAAAAGGTAATATAAAAAGCTATATTGTTGAGGAAGTCTATATTGATCGTAAACGTGCAGAGCGAGTGGTGGATCGTCTTGTGTATGCTTCTCTTATTACTTTTGAGATTCAAAAGCCTCACAAATATATACGATTGACTGATCGTGGCGCACAAATAGCTATCTATATCCAAAAGAAAATGCAAGCTAAAAACTAGGAGGAACTCATATGACAAAAAATCTTACATTTAATCAACCTGCAATGGACATGACAATGGTAGGCTTTGGACAAGCTGGCTCCCGTATCGTTGACGAACTAGCCAAATTCCATACAGCTAAAGGACAACAAACCTATCACTGTTTTGCATTAAATTCTAATGATGGTGATTTAAAAGGATTGAAATTCATTGATCCAAAAAACCGAATATCGCTAGAGTTAGGTGGCTTAGGGAAAAATCCTGAAAAAGCTATGAAAATTCTAAAAACAGATGATCAAGCTAAATCAAAAATGAATCACTTTATTACAAAACAACTGAATACAGATGACCAACATGTCATTTTCTTTGCTGGGCTAGGTGGTGGTACAGGTACAGCAACCATTATTCAGGCTATTCAAGATTTCCATAATCATTACAACAAGCCTAAAATCGAGCAAGTATTAAAAGCCATGATTGAGCAATTCAGTGAAGAAACATACAAAGAGAAGAAAAATGAATTTCATCAACGTGCCTTCCAAATTGCTTCAGAGAACTTCCGCAAACTTGGTATTGTCGCATGTATTCCACTTCGTAAAGATGGTCCTGATGTATTACGACAGGTCAATAAATTTGCGCAAGAAATTTGGTCGTTAGCAAATGATGTAACAAAAAGTGTTGCATGGGTGAAATTCCCCGATAATCAATTTTTCTATGAGCAGTTTACAAAACTACCTCAAAGCAAGAAAAATGAATTAGACAATTTTAGGGATTATGCCAATAAAGAAATTGCTAAAACAATTCACCATATTAACACAGCTGCAAACATAGGTGGTACAAGTTTAGTCTTAGATAGTCAAGATTTAAAACGTGCTTGGTGGGAACATCAAGGTTGCTTAATTATCGGGAAACAAGAAGTACCTACTGCACTCTTAAACTCACATGCAGATATAACAAAATTATTCAAGACAGCTCTATCAAAAAGTCATCTGCATGGAAATGTAAATCTTATCAATAAAGAAGGCGAAGTAAGTCAAGTACATCATGCTGGATTATTAGCGATTATTGATCGCTCAAAAGATTTCGGGAATGGCGCTTTTATCGAAAATGCAGTTGAAGAATTACATGAAATGCTACCAATTTCAGGAACTGTATTCTCAGGTTATATAGAAGAAAGCAATAATGAAAATGTAACAGTTTATACTTTTTATAAAGCGAAAGTCCTTCCAGAACGATTAGAAAAAGGATTGGTTGAAGAATACCAGCAATATATGAAGGAGAATAAAGAATTACAATTTACAGCAGCAACCATTCAAACCATTCAAGAAGATGCTACACAAATAGATGCTGAAGCATTCGCTGATCTTGGAATCCATCTTTTATCTGAAGAACAAGAAGAAGTAAAAAATGAGTTATCAATTAAGGATCAGTTAGATGGATTTGATTTTTCGTTTTAATCTAAAGTATTGAATTAGGTAGTATTCTATTAATTACCATTGTTAAAAAAGAACGTTTGTGCGTATAATATATACAAACAAGTGTTCTTTTTATTAGGAGTGATACAAGATGGATTACACTTTAATGCCTCAGCGCCCCATCATCTGTATAGATGCAAAATCTTTTTATGCCAGTTGTATGGCAATGTTGCATGGACTTGACATCATGTCTACTCCAATTGCAGTCGTAGCCAATTTAAAACAGTCTGGTAGTGTGGTGTTAGCTGCATCACCTATGATGAAAGAAAGGTTTCATATAAAAACAGGCAATAGACGTTATGAAATACCTAATCATCCAGAAATTCGACTTTTCGAACCGAAAATGAATTTTTTTATTGAAATGTCTATGATGATTACAAAATTAATAGCCAATTATGTACCATTGGAAAATATTCATGTGTATAGTGTCGATGAAAGTTTTGTCGATCTAACAGGTACTGAAAAATTATGGGGCGCACCAGAAGAAATAGCAAAAGAAATACAAAAAGCTATTATGGATCAATTTCGTATTCCGAGTGCTGTTGGTATGGGACCGAATATGTTAATAGCAAAGCTAGCACTGGATTTAGAGTCTAAAAAAACAGGTTTCGCCAAATGGAGTTATGAGGATATTCCAACAAAATTGTGGTCCGTAAATCCCTTATCAAAAATGTGGGGTATCGGAAAACAAATAGAATCAAGGCTAAATAAAATGGGTATACACACTGTCGGTGGAATAGCAAATACTGACTTAAAAGAACTAGAGGAAGAATTCGGAATAATCGGCAATCAACTCTACCATCACGCTTGGGGAATTGATTTGTCAACAATTGGAGAGCCAATCCTCACAAAAGGACAAATTAGTTTTAGTCAAGGGCAAATGCTCATGCGAGATTACCCAACAAGGAAGGAAATTTCTGTCGTATTGCTAGAGATGTGCGAAGATGTTATGCGTCGCACAAGAGAAGCTGGGTTCACAGCTCGTACAATTAGCTTGGGTGTATCGTATAGCCGACAGGCAATGACCAAAAGCTTCTACCGTTCAAAGACCATTCCTATACCAACGAACGAAACGATGGTAATGTTTAGGGTATGTACTGAACTGCTAGATGAGCATTTTGCTGGTGAACCAGCTCGTCAATTATCAGTCCGAGTCACAAATTTAGAACGTGAACGTAGCATCCAACTGGACTTATTCGATGAAAATAAATTAAAACGTCAACTCTTAGGTCCTACAATGGATGCAATTCGTGCGAAATATGGCACTACCTCTATTATGAGAGCTGCTTCATATACCGCATCTGGTACAGCTATCAAGCGAAATATTTTACTTGGTGGACATTTAGCATAGGAGTGATTTTTTTGATACGTGACCGAGGAAATATAAAGTGGACATCTATGATGTTACCTGAGCACCTAGCCCAAATTAAGCAATTAAAGCAAGAAAAAAAACAAGAACCTAGAGAGTTAGTTGAGTGGGAACTTGAAGAATTACAACAAACGATAGAAAATGCTTATAAATTTAAAGTGACTGTGGAATTGTTGATATGGGAAAATGATAACTTTGAGCAATGGGTTGGTATCATAAAAATGGTTAATGCTACAGGATTAATCCTTGAAACAACTAATAAATCAAAGAAAATACTATTCCAAAATATTCAATTCGCTCGTTTAGAAGTTGATTTTTATGATTAATTTTGAACAACGTGATCTTTTGCATAACTATTTATTACTTGATCTTGCTATTAAATCTTTACAACATGACCAAAAATATTTGGAACAATGTAAAATGAAATCAGTTTTATTACCTACACTAAATATATTATTAAAAGACTTACGTAAAAAATATTTTCAATTTAAACACCAATTGAAGTTTCATAAGATTAAAGTAATTGCATGGTATCCCATTGACGAATATTTTATTGACGTAAAAGTGGCTACAGTTGGAAATGATTTAATATTACATTACGCAAAGCAAGGGCTAAAAGCACAAGTTGAGCAACTTATCATAAACCATATGAAAAATATATCTTTGACAGGTACTTAGTACATAAGTACCTGTTTTAATTTACACTTTCAATTTTCACTAAAATAAAAAAAATGCAAGAGTTGTTTTCTTAGAATTTTAAATGCTATAATAGGGTGCAACAAACAGTTAAACTTTTCTAGTGGTTAACAATCTCCATTCAAATTATTTCACATTGGTTTGTGAGAGGAAAGGAGATGTTGCACATGACTGTATATGAATCTTTAACAATCGCGTTAACTTTTGGTATATTAATTGTTTCTGTGATTACTTTATCATACAATTTTTCAAAAAAAAATTAGCCATCCTATACTTTCTCATGTCAGAAGAGAACAGATGGCTACTTTTTAATCAAACCTAGTTAACCGCTTTTAAAGCGATGTTTGTTACTAAAACTGTTTAGTGTTGGCGCACTAAACGGTTTTTCTTTTTATAATCTTTATATAATCTTTATATATTATAAATTATATCGCACATGACTAAAAAGTCAAACGTTCATTCAGAAACTCGATTTTGCAAATTACTCTGTGTCTCAGCGACTTTTCAAATTCTAATGTATTATTGAATAGTGCCATATGTTCAAGTAGTTCCATATTTCTTTTTTTCAAACGATTTATTATATAAATGATTATGTGTAATCCATATCCACCCTCTACACAAGACGGAAAGCAGGTTATTCTTATTTAATAACTGAAGCTACTAGATTATCAAATATTAACTAAAATCAAATTCAACTTGGAAATCTTTATTCAAGATCAACTTTGCTTCAAATTCTTTTCTTGACTTCTTACTTACAAAGCCCTTTATCTTCCCTGTTTTACCTTTCGTCACTAGATCGGTTAAATGCTTTTCTGTAAGCTCCTTCTCACAAATTACTTTGAATATTGAAAAACTACAGCCTGTTTTAGCATAATGGGTGCAGCCAATCAATTTCCCTTTATCAACTACTTCCCCTTTTTTACATTTTGGACATGTAGCATTTTGAGGGAAGACCAATTCTATTGTACCATCCGTTTTTAATTTTAAAATCGCTGCAAATTCTTTATCTGTTTTTGATTTAAACCCCTTTATCAACGCTGTTTCCCCTTTTTCAATTAAATCAAGAATTTGCTTGTCTGAAAGTGTTTTACCAGCAATATTTTTAAAAATAGAGAAGTCACAACCTGTTTCATTGTATTGGGAACAACCTACTAACTTTCCTTTATCAACTACATTCCCTTTTTTACACTTTGGACATGCTGGAAGATCAGGGAAAATAAATTCTAAGTCCCACTCTGCGTTTAATTTTAAAATCGCTGCAAAGTCTTTGTCGGTTTTTGATTTAAAACCTTTGATAACACCTGTCTGCCCTTTTTTGATTAAATCAAGTACCTGTTGATCCGTAAGAGCTTTTTTAGCAACCATTGTAAAAATAGAAAAATCGCACCCTGTCTCGTTATATTGTGTACATCCAAATACTTTTCCTTTATTTATAACCTTGCCTTTTTTACATTTTGGACAAGTTGGTGCATCCGCATCTTTGGCTTTAAATTCAGTTGTTTCAAGATTTTCAGTGATTTTTCCATTAATTTCTGTCACTTCTTTTTCGATTGTCATAATAAATTCCTCCCCTTTTAAAATCCCATTTTCTATGTCCTTCAAAGATTTTTCCCATTCTGCTGTTATCACAGGGCTAACTAAGCTAGTACCTTCTACTAACTTGCAAATTGAACTTCCTACAGCTGTCACATAAACAATTTTTTTATCAGTTAAATCTAAATAACCGTTTGAAAATAATTTTTCAATTGTACCACTTCGTGTGGCTGCTGTTCCGATCCCTTTTATCTCTGATAATATTTCTCGTTCCTCACTAAAGGCTTCATCATCAAGTGTTCGCCCAGCGTATTCCATTAATTCAATCATGTCCCCCTCGTTGTAGGCTTTAGGAGGTTGTGTACATCCCTCATTTTCTATTAGGACACTTTGTACTTCTTGCTCTTCAAAAACATTTGGCAAAATGGTGTCTTTTGTATCTGCCTCATCTAAAATCTCTTTCCAACCTCGTACCTTTTCGATACGACCCGTTGTGTAGAATGGAATATCGTGAATAGTTGTAATAATTTTTGTTTCTTCATATTGATAAGTAGGCATAAACAATGCTGTGGCACTTTTGATAACCTCTAAATAAATATTTCTTTCCTCAGCTGATAATTCAGCAACATTTGCTATTTTACGAGTCGGTAAGAGTGCATAATGATCTGTTACCTTTGAAGCATCAACATGTTTTTTTATTGGCTTAAAAATCGGCTCAAAATCAATGTTGAGTAAGTTTTTCAAATCGCCTACTAAATCTTTTAAATATTCATACTCATTTTCACTGATGTATTTACTATCTGTACGTGGATATGACAAAACACGTTTTTCGTAAAGAGTTTGTGCAATTTTCAATGTCTTTTCAGGGCTGTATTTAAATTTTTTGAATGCAAGCTTTTGAAGTGATGAAAGACTTAATAAAGTGGGTGCATACTGCGATTTTATTACTTTGGTCACTTCTGAAACTTTAGCTCCTAAATTTTCAGATAAGACAAGATTATTTTCTGCGATAAATTTGTTGAAATCTTCTTTTGTATCAAATTTTAATTTTGATTTCCCTTTATATTCGCCTTGCTCACTAAAAAAGTTCGCATCTAATTCGTAGAAGGGCTTAGACACAAAATTTGCAATTTCATTTTGTCGCTGGTAAACCATTGATAAAACTACTTGCATATTTCGTCCTATCGCAATTTTGGGAGCATTTGGCGTTTTTTCTTTTACTTTTAGCGTTGCGTAACGACTGGCATTTATGCCTAAATACCAATCACTAATAGCCCTTGTTTTTCCACGTTCAAACCGTAATAAATCCTTCTCAATTGGTTCTAAATTACGGAAGCCCTGTAATACCTCACTTTTCTCTTCAGAGGAAATCCACAGGCGTTTTAATGTCTTATTTGCAATATTAATATTTGCAGTTTCAAGAATGGAGAAAAAGATATGTGTCCCTTCAATCCCAGCATCGGTTGCATTAATGATTGTGTCAGCTTCAGCCAACTGATATTTAATTGTTTGGAATAAATCGCGCGTGCTATTTTCGATTTTATACTCATATTTTGCTGGCTTAATTGGTAAATCTTCTAAATTCCATGTTTCATATTTTGGATCATATTCTTGGGGCATTTTTAAAGATACTAAGTGACCTACAGTCCATACAAGAATAGCACCGTATGGCAATAGCTCTGATTTCTTAATTTCTAAATAATTCTCATGCTTACCTTCAATTCCTAACGTATTACCAATATTTCGAGCCTGTGAAGGTTTTTCACATACAATGACTACTTTCATTTTTATAACCACCCATCATCAAATTTTTTAAAAAAAAGGAATCACCAAGATTGGCGATTCCCTCTTTTTTATTGTTACCGCTCTAAGTTTGAGCATTTTTTCACTTTCATCTCAGATTTTTGTATCAAATCATCTAATTGTAAAACTATAAGAGCTTGCTTTAAAAAATCTCGTTCAGGATTGCTGGCCTTCTCTTCTTTTAAAATTTTACTTATAGGTTCTCGTAAATAACTAAAAGCATTCGGTGGAAAATCAAATTCTCTTTTGATATAGCTAACTAATTGAGCAAATTCGTGTAATTCCTTATTTGTCAGCTCACCATTATATACTTGGTAAGTCATTTCAACAATTTCTCTTTCAACAAGTAGGTAGTGAATAAAATCAGGGTTAATATGATCAACCTCAATTGAAAATTCACTTTCGCCTCTCAAAAGGTGTAACAGAGATTGGTCCACATCGATAAAACTTTCTAATGGATAGTCACTAATCTCATCTTCTAATATGTCAGCTAATTCGCTTTTACTACAATGTTGAAATGCCTGATCAGTCAATATAAATTTCCGTAGATCATGGCAAAATATATAAGTTCCGCCTAAACTCAAAGGATCATCAAGTGTTTCATCGTCTCCCCAAACTGTATAGATATACTTTTTGTTATTAATACAGTTCTTTATAACAATTTCTGCTATTTCAAATTCTCCTCTTTGTTCTGGGGGATTTTTCACCGTAACGAGATATGGATATAATTCATCATTTAATGACATATCGAAGCTCAGTCCTTTCATTATTTGAATAGAAACGGACTCTCCATTTTTGGCTTGTCCTATCGTTCGGCTTCATTTATTTTTTGACGTTCACGACGATATTCAATTTCACGAACTGTAACAATTTTCATTAAGAGTCCCTTCAAATCTTGTTCTGTTAGATCGCCAATTTTTTTGATAATATTATTCGGATCAATATTATAAATACTTTCGCGATCACATTTAATAATGGAAGGCTTTGTTAAACCTGATTCTGCCCAATCCTCCATTAAATAGCCATATTTATGATTTAGCTTTTTTCCAATCTGGCTTGTTATTTTGAACGCTTTCCAAGTGTCAGTATCTTGATCTTTCATTGCAACAATGGGTCTTTCTTTCCCTTGTTCGACATCCTCTGCAAAATGAACATATGCATAAAATATATCCCCATCTTGGTAGGTATCATTCTCTTGCAGCTGGATTGGTTTTTCTTTTTCTTCATTCATTCAGGAAACCTTCCTTTCAACAAAAAAAGAATCCATCTTCTAAAGATGAATTCTTCTTTATTATTTTGCTATTTTATTTAAAAATTATAATCCTCATCATTATCAAACCATTCCCGATCATGAGGATTATTCGGATCAAGTAATAATGCACCATCTTTGCTTGTTTCAAGCTTTCTTGGTGTGTACCCCATTTTACCTTCTATTTTTCCAATAGCTTGCTTTAGCTCTTCAATGCTCATATCCTCATATTTTTGTTTTGCCATCACAAAACACCTCCACAGGATTTTCTTAATGCCATTATACCAAAATATCCAACCAACTTCTAACGTTCATTGCCTACAATCTTTTTTACTTTTGCTTCTTTTGGCTTGATTTCCTCATAGACCGCCATTGTCTCTAACAGTTGGTTATGTTGTGTAGGAGTTAATTTCTTTTCAGCAAGCAACTGATCATACACACTTTTATAATCACCACAACCTAAATCCCATCGATCAGGATTTACTAAATCTATCTCCCCGTTTTCATTTGGTATCAACACATGGTAACGCGTTTTGCAATAACTATACTGCTTTTCTCTATAATGAATTTCTTTTTCTAGCTGTGACATCCGCAGATTTCCTTTGGCAAATTCCATCAATTCATTTGATCTTAAAGCACTTTCTTCTGACCATTGAATCAAAATTTGTGGTGTCTGAACAGCAAATTTAGGAATTAGTGTGAAATCATCTTGGAATGTTTCACTGACAAATTGAACAAACACTTCATCCACCTGTGAAAAAGAAAGTAGTTTTTCATGATAATTTTTCCATCGATCAACACTAGGCGAAAGCCCCCAATTATTTTCCTTTGCCATCTGTTCCCATTCTTCGATTTGATTTTGTACCAAAGTAATCACTTCATTTTTCAAATCATTTTCAGAAATCACATGTAATTTTGCTTCAGACAATGCACCATATCGAACTAACAACCAGCTAGGCTCATGTACAGCTCCTTGACCTTTATTTTGTGCCTGCCCCTCAACTATTGGTTGCAAAGATGCTATCTTCCTCACAGCATGTACTGCATTATCTGTCAATTGACGTTGCCATGCGCCGTTTTTAGACGACCAACGAAAACCACGACTTTTTAAATCGGTGCGTGTTTGTTCATTTGGTTTATCATCAAAGAAAATTTGGAGACGATTTTCTTCTTTATTTGCTTCAACTTTGCCTCCCTCAAAAGACCAGCCAGCATAATCTTTTTCCTTATTTTCTTTTAAAGTTTGAATACGTTCCTTTAATCTTCGAATCTCTGCATTGTTGTTGGACAATTGAAATGCTTCAAATGGTTTCGGATCACTTCTCCAATTACTTTCCATAGCTACTTTCAAATTTTCAACCTCTGACTTTGGTAAATGAGGGCAACCATCCATTGTCTTATGCTTACGATAGTATGCATTAGTTGCTTTCATAGTTTCTTGCAATTTTACTAAAGATGTTAGTTTCGCTTCAAGCTTGTGAATGGCTTCAGGATCGTCTGCACTGATTCCTCCTCTGCCTGTACTTTGAATTTTATCAAGTAATCCTTGAATTTCCCGCCATTCTTCCATATTTTTATCCCTTGCAGCATTCTGCTTTTCTTTTTTCCTTGTTGGAAAATTCCCTCCACCTACAATCATTAAAGAAGGTACTCGCGCATCAATTACATAACGGTTATTAAGATTTTGCGCCAATTTACGAGAGTAAGTATCAAGTAAAATATCTATCTTCTCATGAAAAGAAGAATCGACTTCTGCTTTTTGTTTTTCCGCAATTTTAACCGCTGCATCAACTGCTTGTCGATAATTTGCAGTGGCGCTCCCTTCATTATAATCAGAAAAGCTGTTTGCTTCTTTTGCTCTGCGTGCAGCTTCCTCATCAATTGGATAATAGATACTATTCACTAACTCGTCTTGCTGTTCATGGTGCAAGGCTTCTGTTGATTGATTAAGAACGTTCCCTTTAGAAAGCTCTATTTCTTGAAGATGACCATCAATGATTTCAATAAATTCATGTGCAGCCTCTCTTACCCCATTTAATAACATTACTTTGTCTTCTATATTTTTTCCTTGTTGTGTCCAGCCAGCTAAATAAGATAGACTAAAATCTTCAGTATCGATACCATATCTATTTGCCACTACATAAGCCACCATTTCAGCTTGAAATTCACGTTCAGCCTTTGTAAAACTATCTCGCACATCTGGTGTGTGTAATTTTGCATGAGCTAATTCATGAAGTAACGTTGTTACATTTTCATAAGCTGTATTTCGAGGATTGAGCGCAATTTTCTTTAAATAAGGGTATGCAGCTCCTTTGGCTACTCCTAATTCCTCAATAGGTTCTGGAAGTATCTCGAATTCTAGTTTCTCAGCAATCTTATGCAATGCTTCTGACATTTCTTTTTCATTTTCCATTACGCCTTCTTGATGATACTGAGCAAAAATTTCAGAAATCGGCATATTTTTTTCTCTTGCATCCGTTTGTGTATATTCAAATACATGACCAATTTTGAAAAATAACTTCTTTTGTGTTTCAAGCGTACCATTTTGTATTTGTGCCTTTTCAACCATATTGGCAGATTGAACTCGTACCCATCCTCCATCTCGTTGGAAATACTCGACAGGTGTAGGAACAAACAATTGAATTCCTTTTTCTCCTTTCTTGACAGATACCCCCTTATCTTTCCAAAAATTAAATGAACCAACTGCCTTCGCTCCTGCAAACTGACTTTGAATCAATGCCATATTACGCAAGGAATATGAATAGAAATTTGACATAAAAGCTAAATGCTCTTTTAAAGTAGCTTCTGAAACAAAATAATGACTAATTTGTTCTGTCATACGATTGGATAATTCATCAATCTCTCTTTGCTTTTCTTCTGCTGTTTTTGCTATATATTTTTTGTTTGTAGTTGCCATAAAATCCTCTCCTTTTATTTTTTAAACCGCAACTAAAAAACATTGTTAGCTATTTCTTCAATTACTCGCTGACACATAATCAGCATCCTTTAATGCTGGACTCCCCATTTCTGGATAGTGTAGAGATGAAAGGTCCATCACTATTTCTTGATTAGCTTTATTAAAAGGTACAATATATGTACCTTGCTCAATCGCCTCAAAAATAAACTGCCGATTTTCTTCTGTTAATGCTACATTCACCTCTTCTCCATTTGCTTGAAGTAACACTCCATGTCTATCTAGTTCTTTAATAAAAGCGAAGATTGTATTTTTCATTGCTTCATTCCTCCTAATCATTTGTATAAAAAAAGAACTTACCTCAAAAGATAAGTTCTTTTTATCTAATTTCTAAATGGACTACTCTATTTATTATCTAACTGAAAAAAGAACTTCCCCATAATGAGATGAATTCTTTTATAAAAATTGCAAATTATATATTTGGGTAAATTTCAACAGGTGGCAAGCCCAAAATTAATCTATTTTCATTAACACGATCTTTCCCCTGTAGACAAAATGGTGTTTCTATTTCAAAACAAATCCAATTTCGTTTTGTATCATCACCAGCTACAGCTGTAGTTAACCCTCCTGCACAAGTGTCCAAAACTGTATCCCCTTCATTCGTATAAGTTAACATTAAATATTTCCACAAACTCAAAGGTTTTTGTGTTGGATGAAATGTTTTGCTGTCGCGAGGAAAATCAATCACCGATTTAGGGAAATTCTTTTTCTTCACGACATGTGGTTTACTCAATGTTACATTTCGATCCCCCAGCACTTTCATTTTGGGAGAGTTTTTAATTAATACAGGTTTAATATGTTGTACACCTTGTGGATTGTACGTAGGCAATTTTTTATAAAAAACGAGTACAGCCTCATGGTTTTTTAGTGGCATACGGTTGGCATTTTGAAAGCCTGTAGTATGCTTGCCTTTTTTCCATATCCACTCATAGCGAAATAGTTTCGGATTCGACATCACCAGCTTACTTGTAAAGGGTTGACTTGCTGTTAAGACAATGGCTCCATTGTCTTTAATAATGCGTTCATATTCAGCCCATAACAGATCAAATGGAATAATGCTGTCCCATGCACAATTTGTAGTCCCATATGGTAAATCACATAAAATCATATCGATTGATTTGTCAGGTATGTGCTTCATACCTTCTAAACAATCCATGTTATAAATCGTATTTTTTTTAATTTCCATTTCTTTTTTCCTCCTAATGTAATATAATTTTTTTGAAGAACATACGTTTCTTCATTTCATTGGTGGGCTTGAATACGATTTTCAAGCCTGCTTACCTTTAATAAAAAAAGAACCTATCTCTAAATAGATAAGTTCTCTTTATCAACAAATTTCTTCTGAATTAATCAACGATCATATCCATCTAACATACGATCAAACTCCTCTATATTACGATCCCTTTGATAATCATGGAAGGTTTTTCGCAATCGATAACTCAAGTTATTTATTGCATAATTCAATGTAGAAGCTTTTTCATAGCGTTGTTTAAAAATTGTCCCTCGGCTTCTATGATATGATTTTCTGTTGCCATATAATTGTTTGGTCCTTTCTTTGTCATACACTCGCAATTCAGTTAAAACTGCATTCCCCATGCGCTTTTTCAAATCGTCTAATTTGGTTTGTTTGTAATTTTGATATCGGCTACCTTCACCATACTTCTCTTTCATGACTTCTGCCTCCTCATCCAGTAGACGATGAAGCTCATTCATTTCATCTTTATAATAATGTTCTAAATATACATCTACGATTTTATCAATATATGGTCTAGCCTTATCAATGGATTGATAACCATATCGCCATTGTGAACGATCTTCAGGTAAATTACGAAGTGCCTTTTGAAATAATTTTTTTGTTTTGTGAAAATTGGATAAATCAATTTCTTGTTCCTTTTTTAGCTTTACACTACCGCGAATTAAATCTGTGATTAAATTAAGTTCCTCAGTACGATCCATGATTAAATTTGCTACTTTTGATTTCATTTTATCAAGTGAACTTTGTTTGCGCTTCGCTCTATATTGCTCTTCCCAATGTCCTGTTTCTTCATTTTTAATCCATGCTTTTTTACGAGTAGGTACAGGCTCCACAGTTGCAATATGAACATGTATGTTGTCTGTATTATAATGAATTGAAGCTGACCATACAGCACTATCTGACATATGCTCAGCTTTCAACATTTCTTCGACTGACACTCTAATGATATTTTTCAATCTAACTTCATCTACTTGTCCATTAGTAGCATCCATGACTCCAAATTTTTGTAACCAGCTATTATCAAAGCTAACGACATCTTGCCAAAGTGGAGAGCCATTTTTTTGTGCAAGCTCGAATAATTGTTTCAAGTCATCTTTATGTTGCTGATTAGCAAAATCGGTGTCTTTGGTAAAAAGAGAACCTTGCTTTTCTTCATCTCCCATGTATTCCATGTAGCGATAAAAGACAGAAAATGATTCATCTTCATTGAATGACAACATCTCTTTTACTTTTGCAGCTTCACGATCAATGTAATTAATATATTCTTTAAATTCATCACTACCTGACATCACAAATTGACTTTTTAAAACAACACCTGTTGTCATATAGCCTCACTTCCTTAGTGATTTTGGTTATTAGGTACACTTCTTTTCAATTCTTGGTCCAACTTCTTTTGTCGACTATGTGCAATTCGTTCTCGCACAAGTTGGTTAGCTTCTTGCATTGGTACACTGATAAGCTTTTCCGTTGATCCTAACGATTTTGCCCCCGTCATAATGAAATAATGATTCCAAAACTCCATCATCATTTTATTATCACGATCAATCACATTCAGAATGACACGCATTCGTTTTACATCTTCCACAACTGCTTCTAATAAACGATTCTGGATTAGACCATCTATTTCAGCTAATAGAGTCTGTCTTTCTTCCGTTTGATTCTCAAAATATGATGACACTAAATATTCCACTACGTCAGCATCATATTTTAAATTTCTTTCCTTAGCAATAAGCGAAATTTTGCTTATTATGTCTGGTCGTAATGACAAGTTTTTTTGTTTCTTTTTCAGTTCCTCACTCTTCGCCATTTGTTAATTCCTTTCCGATTATTTTATCTAACTGACTATTTAATTCTTCATCATCCACATTAAATAAAGCTTGAAGGATTGATTCAATACGTACAATTTTTTGATAGAGATCACGCTGCTGTTGTAAGTAGTCTGTCATTTGTTGTTGCGATTCTCGTACAACCTTTTCAATGTGCAACTGTTCTTCAATAAATGCTTCATGATAGGCATGTCGTTCAAGTACATTTTTTAAAAACACTTGTCTGGACACCTTCGCTTTTTTAGCAGCTTGATCTAATTTACTTATAGCAATTTCATCAACATCACGAATTAATATATCCCCAATTAAAGCTCCCCTTCCTCACTTATAATTTTGATTAATAAATTTTCCATAGCCCCTACTTTTTGTTGTAACTCTTCATTTGATTTTGCAAATGCAGCGAAAGCGTTCGCATGGATAAGCAACGTTTCCTTGATACGATTTTTTTCTTCCTGAAATACATTTTCCTGTAATGCTATGCGCTCAAGATGTGCACAAACAAATGCATTTTCCGACATATTTTTTTGCTTAGCCATGCTGTTAATTTTCTTTTTAATTGCAGGATCAATCCCACGTACTTTCATTTCAGCCATCCATCATCCTCCCATCATATTTGAGTGATGAATTAATAATAGAAATTCCCCTGTAAAACAGGGGAATGAGAGAAAGAGCATAAGGGAAATCTGCTAGCACTTGGGGTGCTAGACTAGGCAGAGCCTAGTATTTCGGTGTCCCCATAAAAAAGCAAGAATCTATATACTTCCTATATAAAATAATTTCCATTCTATATACTTCCTATATATTTTTTGCTAGGTGCAGCTGCTTCATTTTATACTTTTGCTCATTTTTCATTACGTATTTTCTCGATTTTTTCGAGTAATTTCTCACGCTTTTGTTGCAACGCTTGTACTCGTTGTTCATATTGTTTTTGCTTCTCATGAACATCTTCAATCGCAGATTTTTTCTTAGCAATTTGTTGTTGCACTTCTAGCTTTTCCTCGTCCGTTTTGTAAATCATCTCACTTTCAAGTTGGTCAATTTCATGATTAATTGATGCAATTATTTCATCTTGTAAAGGTAATTGCTTTTGCTTAATTGATTGAACTTGTTTATCCAACTGTTCAATTTCTAGTAAAACAAATTCTTCCTGATAACCAGCTGGTGTCTTTTCTTTTAGTGATGTATCAACTTCAACTTTACGATAATCTCCCACAATGACTTTTTCTTTAGGCTTCGGCATATTCTGGCTTATTGCTTCATCACTTACCACTTTTCCTTCAGCTAAAAGCTGATCTCTCGTGGCACTTTCAAGTATTTTAGGATTACGAAACTCTTTAATGAAAACACCTACTAGCTGATAATCTGCTTGTACTTGTTCTACATGTAGTACAAATTGATTCTCTTTTTGATAAACAATTTTCACAGGATACGGGTCCAGTGTTTGAGAAGCTTTTGCAGCAAAAGCAAAGGTTGGTTGGACATTATCTGTACCTGTATGTTTTGTTTCGAGCATTATCTCCATTAAATTTTTCTCAGGGTTATAATGCCACTTTTTTAACACTAGCGTGGTTTGATCTAATCCTGCAACATCCTGATTAAATGGAGTTTGATTGATTGGATCATCATCATACAGCCACCATTTCGATGTAAAAAATAGAATAGCACTGACAGCTAGTAAACTTAAAAAAACTTTATATACGAAATTTTCTAGTCCTCTATTTAATTTATTTTTCAATACACTTCAAGCTCCTTTGCAGTTATTGTATCAATGGTAATGGATTTACTGATTGACCATTTACTCTAACTTCAAAGTGTAAATGTGGTCCTGTTGAGCGACCTGTCATGCCTACACTACCAATTTGTTGGTTTTGATCAACTGTTTGCCCAACATGTACATGAGTTGCACTTAAATGCGCATAAATTGAAACAACTCCTCCACCATGATCAACGAAAATTACACTACCGAATGAGTCTGGATATGGTCCTGATGCTGGGACAACATAAATGACAACACCTTCTTTCGCTGCATAGACAGATGTTCCAGTGGGAGCACCAAAGTCAACACCTTTATGAAACTCTGGTCCAGCCCCTATGTCTCGCCAACCAAAGCCTGATGTTAGTGGATAGTTACCTGCTAGTGGTTTAACCCAGCCTTGAGCATTCGGAATTCCTGAACCTATTCCTCCTTTTGGTAGCTCTTCTCCACATCCTTCAACTTGTTCTACGTAATTTAAAACAGCCCAAACATAGAGAATGTCACCATAACATGCGCCATACATTTTCGCTTCTGATCTCGAACATTTAAATAAATGTCCATTCCCTAGAAAAACCTGTATTCTATATTGAATTTGTGAATATTCAATCGCCAAATCATATGTTGCTTTCGGATTTTCAGGTTCAACATAAAATTCGTCATATTCTTTCTCATCCTCAAATTCAACATTAAATTCCCATACAGCATCTATTCCTCGTTCATCTCTTACAAACTCAATAAAACCCGATCCGAAATTATAAGATTGAATAGCTAAAAAAATATCTCCACTTGCGCTCTGTAGCACTTGATTAAAATGATGAACACCTTGCTGAATTGACTGCTTTGGATTAGTGATACATCCTATATAACCACATAAACTTTCAGAAGATTGCATAGGATCACGCTCATTTGGATTGCCTCCAGATTCTTGCTGCATAATAGCGAGAATGAGAGGTGTATACTCTTCAATGTTTAACTCTTCTGCATACTTTGAAACAAGATATTCGTATTTTTTCACATGGGGTGATATGTTCCCAATTTGAAATTGTGCACATGCAAACTTACCTCCACCACCAACCATAATCATTAAAATAACCATCATGATACAAAGAGCAAACCCAATAAAAACTACTCCACTCACTCCTATTGTGCTGACTACCCACAATAGCAACTTCTTTTTTATTAAGTCTCCAATATGCCTCAAAACACCCTTTCACCTCACAAAAAAGAAGCCTTCGTTTTATACAAAGACTTCTTTGTTTAATTGCTCCACATGAGAACAATTTCATCTATTAAATAAACTCCCTGCACCTCCACAAAGATCAACTGATACGATTTCACATCATCTTCAGCACTAATCATCGAACCTATGATGACGTCTTTTTCATTAACTTGTTTGGTAGGAAATACTTCTAATGAATCAACCTTTGTGTAATAAGATAATTGAATTTCCCCTTCAGATATTTTATCTATTAAGTTTGATGTAGCGATTTCTTCCCACCCTTGCAGGTCACCAGACACAAGTAAATTCATCGCTTGTTCTGCATTTTGTAAAATGGATTTATATGCTGCTTTACCTGTCCGCTGCTGAACAATTGTTTCATAATCAAACTCTTTAGTCGACTTCGAACTCCCCATATCTGGGTTAATCTCTAACACTTTAGTATCTTTTTTTTCATCATTTGTTTCTACAATTTGAACCTCTTCTTTCTTCTCATTTTCATGGGAATTAGTTCTTTCTGTTGTATTAGACTCCATATGAATATAGCCTGTCCCCACCTCAAAATCGCTGTTCTCTCTTCCATTAAAAAATCGATTATAAAAAACTAGAGCTAACAGCACTAGCCCAATAAATAACAATAAAAGAAATTTGAACATCATTGTACGATTCATTTACATACCTCCTCTAAACAACGCAATTTCTTCATCGGATGCTTCAACTGTAAACATTAAGTTCCCTACACCACTGATAGATAAGAAGCAATCACCTTGCTGAAGCTGTGGTATTTGAGCCAACTCACTTTCAGAAATCTGACCTTCGAAAATGGTACGTATTGCATCTAAAGCATTGGCATCTTGTTGCATGATAAATTTATATTGTGTTAATTCAAACAACTTCTTTATCTTCGATACAACTTCATCATTCGCATGTTCAGGTACATAATCTCGAATAGATTGACTGGCTAACACGATACCACCAAGATATTTTCGCGCTTCCCTTTCATAATCAACTACGAAATCTACAGCCAACGGATTGTCAGCATTAATAAATCGATGTGATTCATCGATGACTACAAAAAATCGAATCGCATCATCGAAGTTAAAATTCGCATCCTCATACATTGCTCGCATTTGGGGTGCACCAATTGAAATCAGATTATCCCAAATCAATGTAAATGCATTAAACATCTGTGCATTGAAAATATTCTTTTCTAAGTTCGTCAATCGGCGTACAGAAAACATAATCACTTGTTCATCTGTAAAATCAGGGATAGAAGTATGGCCATTAAATAAATAGCCATATGTGTGTACAACATTATCAAGAATCAATTCAATTCGTTCTAATCGGTTTGCACGAGCAATTGACAATTCTGTTCGAATAAGACGGCGCTCTACATCTTCATATAGTTCTTGTTGCACGAAGTTTAATAAATCACTAAAAATAGGGTAAGATTCATTTGATAAGTCTGTAACACTTTCACCTTGCTGAATACGTTCCAGAAATCCTAGTGATCCATAAAAAGTACGTGTTACTTTTTTGAACTCTTCTAAATCTTCAGCAGATGGTTGACTAGCTATAAATTGATAAAATTTAGCGACTTTTGACAGATGTTGCATAAAACAAAGCTCTTCACTTTTTTGCTTTGATTTTTCTTTAGAGCCATCTTCTTGACGATAGATTTGTAAGGGATTTAAAATCCCTTGACTACCATCTAAACTAATCATGTGACCACCAAGTTCACTAACTACCGTTTCAAATTCCCCAACCACATCAAATCCACGAATAATATTTTGTCGACAGGCATTATCAACAGTCAACTTTTTTAATAATGTAGATTTACCTGCACCCATCAACCCTGCGACAACTGCATTATAAAAACGTCGCTGTTTATCTTTATGAAAAAGATCAAAAACCACATTTCCTCCTGAAAATGTGGTTCCTAAGTAGCTCCCTGTTGGATCATTTAATTCTGAAAAATGATAGGGTAGTCCTGCTGCTAATGTTAATCCTTGCATCCCTTTACCTTCTCTTTGGTTAGGGAGCTTTTGTTGCTCTTCATAAGGAAGGAATAGAGATTGCCATTCCCAAGTTGTTTCATTTAAGAAAATCGTACCTTTGAATCCATAGGAACGTAAGTCTGTTTCAACAAGTTGAACTTTTTGCTCAAGTTCATGTATGGTCTTTGCATGAACATATAAACGAATATCAACAAGCTTCACTACCTCGCCCATTTGGGCAATTTCATGGTAAAGTCGCTCTAATTCTTGGAAACTATTTTCAGCATCCATTTTTTGCGACTGTTTTTTACTATTTGAATAACGCATTGTTTGTTCCAACATCGATTTATTGATTGCACTAACCGTTTCATCACGTGGCATAGTCACCACGTCTTCTACAACAATTACTTCACGCATTGAAAATAACTTTTCTAACCAAAGCGGAGACACTTTGGTTGGATAATCCCAAATATGAATACAAGCCTCATAGCCATCACCTTTTTGGATATATTTATCTTTTGGTTGCACCCCACCTTGTGGCTGAATAGCAGCTAAAAAAAGTGGATCATAGTTCTTATTTTTAGCTGCTATCTTTTCTTTCTCTTCTACTGATTCTTTCTCTACACCTCTAAACCGAGGTGGAATAAGCTTAGCAAGCATGTAGTATCTCCTTTCACAATTACAATTTTGAGTTCGGGTTATTTAGCAAAAATAAAACATCTTGTTTTTTATCTACAGTTAATTTCTGCAACGGAAATGTCTGACGCATCCCACGAATCGCTTGATTTTTTAAATCTTCTAACAATTGTTCAGATGGTGCATATAGAAATAAGAAAAATTCACGATTCGGTCTTTCTTGCTCTAAAAAGTTAAATTCAAAAATTTTTCTATCAATGAAACGTACTTGTAATGGACTTGTAGCTCGCTCCTTTTTGCGTAGCCAGTATTGTCGCTGCTTTTCCATATTTGATGGGAAGTTTAATGCAATGATTTTATATCCAGCAGTTGTACTACGATTAAAACGTGCTTCAAGTAAGACATGCATTTCCAGTTCCTCATCCGTTAAAGATTGCAAGTCCTTTGGTGTAATCTGAAACAAATCCATGTGTAGATCATTTTTCATCACAATGTTTTCGTTAGCTCCATATTTTAAAAAAGGCACTAATTCAGGTGTTTTACGCAATACGTACTGTTTTTTAACTTGCTTTTTCGCCTTCTTCTTTTTACGGTTTTCAAAACGGAAGAATTTCTTTTTAGTACCTTTTTCCTCTGTATAAGAAGGTACAATAATTGGCTTAATATCTTCGCTCATTTGAAGTCTCACCATCCTCAAATAAATGCTTATTCTGCTCATTCATTATTTTTTGAATATCTAATGCATGATAGCTAGAACGTTGTTTATGCTTAAAATATAAGAAAATTGATTGATAGTTTTTTTTTCGCGGATTGTTACCAGAAGGCATTACAAACCACAACAATGTAAAACTTGCGACAAGCATATATGGAACAACTAATACACCATGAACCAGATCACGTAAAATTGTAAAAAATAAAAAGAAGCTAATCACAACTATGATTAGCTCCTTGATTTCCAAACCAAATAATTTAGGCTTAGATTTAATTTCCTTTGGAATCTCATACATTATTTATTGCCCCCTTCGTCTTTTTTATCTTTCTTATTAAAGACATTTGTTGCACGGCGAATATTTTGCCCCAGCGTAAAGCCTGAATTTCCTGCTCTTGTTACTTGTTCTTTCAATTTTTGCACATTACGATTTCCCCCTATAATCGTATTTTTATGCACAGCTTGTTTATGTCCAAATGGTGCTTGATTCGATTGCCCATGTGGAGTTTGCTGTGCTACATTTAGTTGATTAGTAGCACGTTGTGCCATATGTTGCTGACGTCTATTTTGTCTTTGCTCCTGATTAGTACCACCCGTTGATGTTTCGGAAGGAATGGACTGTGTTGATTCATTGTTTACAGCTGGTGCATTTGTTGGTTGTTGAACAGTACTTGTACTTTGGTTAGTTGGTATAGCAGGTATATCTACTTGATTATTAGATGGACCACTTTCGTTTGTTGGTATAGTAGCTGCTGTTTCTTTATGGCCTTTGGTATCAGCAACACTATTCTGTGCTGAAGTTGGTGTATTACCTCCTTGAGCAACTTGTCCTCCTGTTTTATTTGATGGAATTTCAGCAACCTTTTGCTGTTGGCTATTCGGCGTTCCTTCAGATGGGCTTATTGTATTTTGATTCCCCTGTGAGACTGCTCCACTTGATGGTATCTCTGTACCTCCTTTTTGCCCTATATTTTGTGAGCTATCTTGTGTTGGCATTTCTTTTACATCTGTCTTATTTATTGGTGTATCATTAGCAGGGATTGCTGTTTGCTGATCTCCATTTACTTGTTTTGATGGTACTGTATTGGCACTTTGATTGCTTGTTTGCCCTTTAGTAGCGTCTGAAGATTGATTTCTTCTTTGTGCTCTTTGTTCTGCCCTCTGCTGACTAGATAAACTCCCTTGACCATTTTGTTCTTTAGTTCCTTCAGATGCTCCTTGATTAGTTGGAGTAGCTGGTACTGTTGCCACAGAAGTGTTGGTATTATTCTGTGCAGCCTGTGTTGTACCTTGCGCAGAATCTCCTGCATTCCCTGTATTATTATTAGATGTAGGCATTGCTTGCGAACCTTGTGAAGTTGGTCCAACACCCGAATTTCCCTGTTGTTGCCCTGTTGTTGATTGTCCCCCTGTTCCACCATTTTGGCTACTTGGTACTTTAGGAACACCACTTGCACCTCTTTGACCAGTTTGTGTAGATGAAGACGAAGAAATTGGTGTTTGGGCTTGTGTTCGCATCCCTTGTACCATACGACGCATAAAGTTTGCGCCACCACCTGCTGTTGCAGCAGATTTCATCCCTGCGCCACCAAGTGCTTTTGCTCCTCCAGATGCAACTTTACTAGCAGCATATGCTCCCATCATTGCTTGCCAGCCATTGCGTAAGCCAGCATCAATTCCTAATTGACGTTGTACAATATCTGGTGCATCAATCAATGCCCAAGCACCAGCAATCAAGAGGATTATTACTCCTAAAGTTCCTACTTCATAGCGCCAAGAATTTGCCCACGTAACAAAAAGAATAAACAATTGAATTAAAGCAATCATTACAGCCATGACTACAAAGGTGTTTAGAATTTCAATAAGAACTTTTTTAGTCCGTTGTCCACCTGTCAAATCAGAAGCTGCAATAAACACACCAAAAATTTGATGAAATGCTAAATCAAAAATAGATCGTCCAATTTTAATAGCTGTAATAGCTAGCGCAAAATTTGTAATAAGTAAGGTCATAATTAAAGTAAACCAGTTCACGTGATAGCGATAATAAGTTTCCCTTCCTATTTCAGTCCCTCTTATTTTATTTTTTGCTAACTCCTCTACTTGATAACCTTTCCCTACACCCGTTGGGACTGATTTATGACTTAATACATCTTTTGAAGATTTACTTAATCCCTTTACCCAATCTGCCTTAAATATCCATCCATCATCATCGTGTAAATCAAGTTTTTGTGTGTATGGAATTTTCAGATCGTGCGTTGCTGAAAGGCGATTCGCAAATGTGTAATCTGGTGTCCCTGTATTATTATCTTTATTAAATGGTCTAGGGGGAGTATTGGCATCCCCTCGGCTTGTACCATTAGCAAATTCAAAGTTTTTTTCAGCATAGTAAAGAAGATCGGCAACATTACTTTTGATCATATTACTCGCTAAAGATTCATTTTTTGGCTTAATCTCTTCAATGCCTGCTCCAACAATCTTTTGTATATTAGACATTAAATCAGGAATAATCACGATAAAGCAAAGCGCCATGACAATATTTAATAACACTTCATTTCGCTTCTCAATTTTATTAAACATAAACTGGAAACCAAGAACAACAAGTGCAACAAAAAACACGACCCAAATAAATGGTCGTGCATTGTCCATAAACGCTCCAACTGCTCCTGTCTTATAAAAATCGTTTAACGTTATAAACTTCGTGACAATCGTCTCTATTGTTCGATTAAACCAACTAAGCGCTGAAACGATAAATCCACCAAAAGCTCGTAATACATCTTGCCACATAAACCCATCATTCAGATGTAAAATAGAGTCTAAGATTTTATGCTTCTCAATAATTTCTTGGTCATTCAACTTAAAACTCCTCCTCCCTTTACATTTTTTGAAAACAAAAAGGACTCACCATTTTTGGTAAATCCTTTTATAAATTAATTATTTAAAATCTCTCGTACTTGATCTGGGTACGTGCGATCCATGTAACGGAAATTATGAATCTTATTATAAGGCTCATTCATCCGTTCATAATAGAGTTTTCCAATTTCAAGTATTTGATCTTGTGTTAAAATAATTGTCCCTGCAATATCTTCTTGTTTGAAAGGTGGTCCTGAAAGTGAACCTTGCTGACCGATAATCCAAGCATCGTCATAACCAGAGCCGAACAAATAATGTTCAAATGAAAATGTTTGTTTAAATTCAAAACGCAAATCATTTAACCCCATATCCACTAACTCAAACTCATTTTCATATACCTCATTTGATTGTAATTCTGAGTATGGATTTACAGGAATTGCGTAGCGCTGCAACGAAGCAAATTTTGCTTCATCTTCTGTATACATCCATTCATCTTTAAAAGGTACTTTGTTCTCTGTATAACGAGCAAAGTCTTTCTCTCCTTTTGCAATACCTACCTTCATCACATCATCATAGGCTGGCAATGGCTGGTCATTGACAATAGCTTGTTGCACTTGTTCTGCATACGGATAGCCTGATATAAAGCCTAACGATTTAGTAATAAAGAATAAATCAGATACATAATTCGCTTCAAATACACGATTCGCACCATTCATTCCTTTGTCATCTAGCTCTAATTGTTGTAGCTGTATACCATCTGCAAATTCTTCTTGAAGATTTTCATCTAGCTCAGCTGCTATAAATTTTCCGTGGCTTTGTGATTTTTTTAACGGATAGAATGATGCTTCGGTTTGAATTGCAGATGGTAAAGATACTTGATATCTCAATGTATCTGGCTTTGCTGGCATCATTGTTTGAGTTTTTAATTGTAAATGGTCTTCATACATACTACTTGTAGCTTGTTGATAACGCTCATGAAATACATTTGAATTTACAAGCCTCTCTGCTACTACATCCCACTTATCTTCACGACCTACTACCCATTCTCGCTCTAAAATCTCTGAAAATGTCGATGCTTGAATTGTATCTTTCATGGAATGATCAATAGCTAAAGAACCTGCTAACTCCAATACTTTCATTTTGCTCCAATCAGGAGCGTAATCAAATTCCCATTCGCAAATACCGTTTATACAGCTGGTTGTTTTCCACCCAATGGGTTCTTCAGCATATTCATAGCTAAATTGATATGACATTGTTTGTCCTTTCACACTTGCTCCAGCAACTTGAATATTAATAGGTTGTATCTGTGAAATATTTGTTGAGCCATAGGATAATACATGTAAGGGAGCACGTGTAGCATAATGCTTGCCCTCTGGTACTTCAAATTCCACATTCATGACAACATAACTATCCTCATCTTCCTTTAAACGTTGAAGTTCCCAATATACAGTCCCTTCTGTTGGTGCAATGCTTTTCTCTACGCTCTGTACTTCTACAGTTTGTACAGTTTCATCAAATAAGCCATGCGTATCGGTTACTTTGAGATGTATGTCGTAAAAACAAGATTCATTAATTGGTTTGTCACAAGCAATACGAGGGATCATTGTATGCCAACCTTCCTCAGCTGTTCCTGAAGTGAACTTACCCGTGCCTAATGGCTTATAAGTTGATTCTTCTCTTAATTTATAAGACCATTCAGCAATTAGATTATCGTTATTAGGATCGTACGAAGTATTTTTTAGTACAACAAAATCACCTACTTCATAGATTGGTTTATCCGTTTCAAATCTTGCAACTGGGGGCAAATTTTTTAAAGACAGCGTTTTGATGACTTCAGCTGCTTTTCCTTGAAAATCAATGACACTATTTCGCACATCATATTCAACATCTACTTCTAGGTGACTTGGTACACCATCAATCCATTCTCCACCTTTAGTACGATAATCAAAACGTTGCGATTGTAGACCATCCCCAAAACCTACATTAATACTGGCTTTATCTTCATCGTGCGCAACAGATAAGATATCGACTTTTCCTGTCATTTCGTCCACTGTAAATGTAAATTCAGCAGATGGCATTTTATGCACATAAATTTTTAAATTATCGGCTTCATTGGACCACTTACGGTAATCTACAAATGGTGAAATTGTATTCGGCGCAAAATAGCGCGTTAATGGATCGTCCTGTGCTGCATAAAACACTTGATAACGCCCCGTCAACCCAAAATGACGATATGGGCTTTGCCTTTGTTGTTGATTATCAGCAATTACACCCGTTTCGCTTTCAAAGAAATTAAGCTCATGCTTAAATTTCCAATAATCTTCTAATATAGGGTCCTTTTCATAATCGGAGTAATGGGCTTCATAATCCACTTGCTCCTCATTAGTTATGAATAGTTCTGTGATACCTCTGCTATTTGCCAATTCATTTAAAATGTAAGTTGAAACTTCATTTAAAGCTGCATCAATATTTGTATTGTTAATATACGATCCTTTGTGCATGGACTTTGCAACCATCCTATTGATTGTTCCTTGATTCACAGTTCCACTAACACCTAAAAAATGCGCATTGTTAACAAGGTTTGTAGCAATCACTTGCTTTTCCATGTCAGCTGAATACGCATCATTTTTTAATCCTACTATAAAGTTATTTTTAGCACTTAGTTGCACATCGCTAAATTGATATGCATTTGTTAACTCACGTACACGTGCTTCAAAAGGTGCAGAAGTATTATCCTCCACCTGTGGTTTAACGATAGCATTGATTTTACTTTCTAACATAGCTGCACTAATACCTGTTGATGCTGAATCAAGTAAAAATTCAATTTCAATGGCATTGTTATTTTGTGTTTTGATGATGTAGTTAGCTAGTTCTTCAATTTTTGCACGTAAATTAGCGTCATTGTAGGATGGACCAATATCAAAAAATGCCCCTTTATTACTATTATTTTGGATGATAGTTTCTACATTCGATTGGTTTTCTCTTGTTGTAACCCCTACATAATAGCCACGAGCATTTTTCATTTTCTCTTGTATATCAATCAAACTTAGCTTTTTATTAGAAAAAGTCGTCATATACATGGAAGAAGACTGCTGCTTGAATTCTGCATTACGTTTAAATTTAATATTTAAACCTTCAATTCTAGTTAGCTGAGGTACATGGTCTTTGGTATTTACACCTAGATTCGCATTTAAATTTTGACCAACTACATAGGGAATTCCATTTTCAGCCAACATATGCGTATATTGTTGCCCTTTTGATATTTGTACTACCTTGAAAGGAATATTTAATTTTACTGGGTCTGGAGCATAATCTGTATATTCATAGTAGCCAGATTTAAATACAGTACCTATAGGTATGCCCAATTGCCCAAAATTGTTATAACCTATACCATATACTTCATTACTTCTAGTGATAAAATGTATGCTATCGCTTGTAAAGCCTATCGCTGCATCTTTTATTGGCTCTGGAATTCCAAATTGCATCATATTCCAATAAGTACGGTGCGTACCATGACTAGAAAAGCTTTGTTTTCGTGCATATTCAACATTTCCGTTTTTTCTGATATATAAATTTTGAAGGTCAAGTACAGCGTTCCCACCACTATAACTAGCACTTGTTTTTGTAACTACCTTCTCAATATTTTGAAAATCTAACCTTTTCCAAGCATAACGATTAACAGAATCTAAATTACCCTCTCCTGGAACCCAATATCTTACGGAAGGAAAAGCTGCTTCACTCCCCAAACCATAAGCCACATCATTTTCGTCAAATACTATCAAATAGTAACCTGCATCACTATATCCAACAGCGAGGTCTTTTACTTTGATAGGGATTTTTAAATCTCTTGGCTTGTCTGAAGGAATATCCAATTCTTTTTTATTAAATATATTCAGATTGCCGTCATATACAAAATTCCCTGTACCATATACCGATCCATCTTCTAGTAAAAATACAGTGATGAAATTAATACTATCCATTTTGACTACTTTTTTAGGTAAATCAATTTTAACAGGAGACAATCTAGGTGTTGTTGTCCCATCACCTATCCCCCCAATATCGATTACTCCAGCTATATAAGCACCATTTTTATCGTACCTAGAGTAAAGCCTCGCGCTATTAGAACCTGTACCATATACCGATCCATCTTCTAGTAAAAAGTGAGTTGAAGTACGGTTTTTAGCTGTTATTTGTTTGACTTTGGCAGGCAATGGAATCTCAACGTATGGGGTAATCATATTACCATTAGCATCTAAAACCCCTGTCGTACTTCCATTTCCAATAATCCCTCCCCCAGCACCATAAACTTTTCCATCTTCGGTAAGGATATAACTTTTATCATATCCGTCAGCAAAAACTTGATGCTCAATGGTTTTGCTTGTTGCAAAGGTTACATTTGCTTGTAAATTGTGTTTTTCAAGCAAATTATTGAGGTACGGTGTCATAGATTTTAGCTGTGATTCATTGTATGGAGAATCTACAACATCATATTGTACTTCCACAGTTTGTTTTTGATCTTTCAATCCAACCGTAGCAACTGGCGCTAAATTATCAACTTCCACAATTTTTGTGGCTATTGCTTTTTCATCAGTATTATCATGTCGCAAATCTGTAGTAGCCTTGTTAAATGTTAGATCAACGAACGCTGGGATTGTTTCATGAATGTACTTCTCAAACACTTCTAGCTCAATCTGATATTTCCCAACTTTAGATGTCAGATATTTAGCCAGTTCTGTATTATTTTCATCAAACACAACGAATTGCTCGTCGTCAAAACGTCCATCATTATTTGAATCATGTGCCACTCTCCAAATCCGTTTTTGAATCATATCATCTGGCGAATACGATTTATCTTGAATTTCGATAGTTGCTTGTGCTGCTGTTTCGTCAATGGGTTCTCTGTATATCGTTGACGCCACCTCAAAGTTTGCAACAGGCTCAAGATCAGGAATGACATTTAACGTCACGGTATATGTTGCATGGTCACCTACACTATTTTCTACATAACGTGTTACTCGAATTTCTCCTGTTGTTTTGAGCAACATATCAATTACTTGTGTATGTGGTACGTTTCCACTAATATCTTGTACGATTCTTAATTTGTCTTGCTTTGCTGAATCAACGGTTACAATTGTCCAAGTTTGCTTAACAAGCGGGTATGCTTTTAAAGCTGCATCATTTTCTCCTTCATATGGATGTGCTGCTTCAATACTAATTTTTCGGTTTTCTTTAAAAGTGCCACTTGCTACAAAATGAGCATTTGGCATTGGTCTTGTGACAATGATTTTTTTAGTGTCCATTGCTGTGTCACCATCATCATCCCTTACCACAACGGTTACCGTTTTTTCGCCTTCCTCTTCGTAATACAAACCACATGTTTGTCTACCTGTTGGATCGCCACGACCTGTGTAATCCCAGCCATATGCTACAATTTCACCATCTTCATCATGAGCATTTGCTACTGCACAAAACTTTTGACCAACTGTTACTTCTGGTGGCACAATTAACTCTACAGTTGGAGGAATGTTTGGCTCTTCAGGCTCAGGTTCTGGTTCTTCGGGCGCTGGCGTTGACGATACAATTAACTCTGCTTGATCTTTAGCACCTTGATAACTTGCTTCTACTTGTGTTTTGCCCTCTTTTAAACCTGTGAATAGTCCTTTTCCTGATGTCGCTGCTATATCTGTTTTAATAGCTTTCCATATAGCTTTATCAGTTACTTCAGTCCTTTTACCCGTTGCATCCGTGTAAAATGCTTGGTAAGACGCTTTATGGTCTTTCGGAATTGTGATTGTTGGAGGTGTCACCTCTAAATATGCTTGTCCTTTTTGCTTTGCTGTGAATGTTTTGACTAAAGCTGTAGAAGAACGGTAAACACCGTCAGTTACAGTCAATGTTGCTGTAAATTTACCAGCTGTAGCAGGTGTGAAGGAAAAGAAATTTTTTGCATCGTATTTACCTGTATGTGCACGATCCTGCGAAGCTAAACCTCCTGAAGCATTTTTTGTCGATGAGACAGATTGCACCTTACGTCCTACTTCTTTTCCCTCTGCGTCAGTAATAATCAACGTGTAATCAAGCTTATTGCCACCATAATTGTACTCAAATGCTGTGAAATCAAATGTCACAGCCTTTCCAACATCTGTATTTGTTGCACTAACGTTGAAACTTGAGATATTTGGATGCGCTGTGCGCAGTATACGTAAGCGTGTAGGGTTGGTGCTATCAAAGCTCGCACTTGTATTTTCAGCAAAACCACCAGCTTTTTTCACAATGTCACCGATGTAGCGGAAATCACCATAATCTCTGCCCTTCATATCCATTACAGTGAATCTTGTTAAATTCTTATAGTTTTCTTTACTACCACCGTAACGATTGACAAACTCATTTTCTGTCAAATCTTCTATGCGAATTAAATTACGTGCCGTCCCTAAACTTTTCGGTACAATATGATACCACTTATCTCCAGCGTAAGCTCTTACAGATTTTCCACTTACATTAAAGGTTGTATTATCACTTGATGGACTACCTGTTAATTTTCCATCATAAATAGTCGCATACCGATAGTCCCCCAAATATTGCACCCCCGATAACCCCTTACTGTCAACACGTCTAAATTCTGTGTCCCCTCCTGGAATTAATCGCTCTATCTTTAAATGTGTGTCCCCATCAAAAAACGGTACTTCATTCGCTGCTTGTGTTTTCGTAGACGAAAAAACCTCCCCAAAAAGTTGAGGAGGAAAGCCACTAAACACAAGGATGAATATTAAAAGAATCGAAAAATACTTCTTCATCATTTCATCACCTGTTCCTTATTTTATTGTTCGATATCCATCCAAAAATGGTCACGCTCACTGTTTCTATCGACACCTAATCGAATTTTGTATTTGCCCATCTCGATATGTTCAATATTGTCAAAAACTTTTTGGTTCCGTTTTTCTAACCCTTCCGCTACTTTCTCATCAATCATACGTCCGAGGGCCTCTGTATCAAAATCCTCACCAAATACAGTACTT
This sequence comes from Metasolibacillus sp., assembly GCF_025291715.1. GTDB lineage: Bacteria > Bacillota > Bacilli > Bacillales_A > Planococcaceae > Metasolibacillus > Metasolibacillus louembei. Next base: position 237,180 of record NZ_JAMBIZ010000001.1, on the reverse strand, counting down.
AAAATGGATTTCGCCACTATTTGTGAATCAGGTTGTGTATAGTCAAACGCGATATTTTGGAATCTATTTGAAGGAGCACTTTCATAAATAACCTGCGCACCCAAAAGTCTATCTACAGATTTCCAATTATCATTATTAAAATGGAAAGCATTTACACTGAACTTTGTCACCTTTAAATTTGTGTTCTTCAAAATGTCTTCCGCATTGACAATAACCTTTTTAAATCCGTAATACTCTTTTAAAGCTAATGATAACGGCATATCAATACCTTTTTTAAACAACGGACTTGATTTAATATACTCATTAATTTCCTTTTCTGTACTACTCATCGTAATTTTTTTCGATGGTGTTGTTGGCTTTTGTGCAATATCACCACCTGCTTTTTCCAAGCCCATTGCACGATACATAAATACGGCATAATGTGCACGTGTTAATGATCCTTTTTCTTTAAACGTTTTATCTTCATAGCCTGTCGTTACATCATTTTCATATAACGCAGCTACATAACTATTGTACTTCGATGAAACATCTGTCAAAGGATGTTTAGCTCCTTTTAGATTAAATGCTGTAGCTAAAATCTTCGCCATTTCTCCACGTGTTAATGATGCATTTGGATTGATATTACCTTTTGCATCCACATCAAGTAAACCAGCATTCACCAGCTTCATTAAATCATTATAATAAGCATTTGTTTTAGGTAAGTCTTTTGGTGCATCTACATTTTTTGTCGCTTTGACAGAAACAGCACGATTTAATAATGCAGCTGCATGTTTACGAGTTAATGTTTCGTTTGGTTTAAAAGTACCATCTTCATAGCCACTGATAATTCCTTTTTCAGTCATTGTGTGAATGCTGTCATAATATGGGCTACTCTTGGAAACGTCTTTAAAAGTCTTGCTGTAAGTTGCTGCTTCTGTCGAAACAGGTACAACAATAGCTGGTAGTGCAATCGATGCTGCTAATGCAGCAATAAATAATTTTTTATGCATATTAAAATCCCCCTGTTAGGTATTATTTTCAAAAAAGATCACCTGTAACTCACCACTATTAAATAGGAAGTTACTCATTACAAATATGATATCATAATTCTTACAAATATCAATCCATAAATTACATTTCTAGGATTTCTTTATGCTTTTTCGATTTCAATTAAAATAGGACTCACCGATTTTGGCGAATCCCTATCTTGTTATTTTAATTACGTACCGAAATATCCATATTTTTCTTTTGCACTAAATAGAGTGTCCATAAGATACCCATATACAAAATGAACAACACAGATTGACTAACAAAGCCTGCTTCTAAAAAAAGTATCCATAAAGAATTCACGTTTGTTTTTAGCATGATAGGTATGAGCAACACCATGCCAAGCAACGCATACACATTCATGGCAAACCCTTTCCGCTTTCGATATAATTCATCCCGCTTTCGCAGCTCAAATACCATATTTTGCTGAACTTGTCCAAATAGCTCTTCTTTATTCCCACCATATTCATAGCTAATCGCTAAATTTTGGTGAAATTGATTCAGAATCGGGAAATCAAACTCTTCAAATTGTGATGTTTGTAATTCAGCCTTTTGTTCTAAGTGTTCAATGCTTTGATCGATTTTTTTCTGAATATCGGGATGCATATGTTCCCTTGTAGCTTTCAGTGCATATAGGATATTTTCACCTGTCTGCAAATAGAAAACTACATTAATCACATAGTTTAGTAATTCAGATAAATGTTTTTGATGTGTTGTCAATTTACGTGTCTGAATCGTGAAAACAAAAAAGAAAAAGACAGCTCCTATCACGCCAATAACTAGGCTAAGTTGCACATTACTTGATATAAAATAGAATAGTTGCCAATTTGCAACAAACCAAAAAATAAAATAAAGGGCAAGTTCCCAGCCATAAAATAAATGGCGTGCCTCCTTTACTAATTGTTTCATTTATAGAACACCCGCTTTACTCAGTTTTCGAATATAGTTATCTGATAAAAAGATAGGTGGCACTAGATGAACCAATTCTTTATCTTCTAATTCTTCAAGTGTTCGATCAGAAAGCTTTCCAAAATGCTGCTTTTGGACATATAAACCCGTTTCAGGAGCAAACTCTTTTACAACTCGGTAGAGATAACGTCCTTCAGCACCTTTTTCTGTATAACCATCAAACTCCACTAACTCTTTTAGATAGCGCATAGTTTTTTGCTCTTTGTTTCGTTCGCTTTTTAAATAAGCAGCGAATCGAAAGAAACGAACATATTCATTTCCAATGCTTACATCACTTGCTCTTGTATAAGATGGCGATTGACGAATCATCGGAATGGCACGACGTGGAATATCCATTGCGCTTGGTGCATGAATCGTTTTGATAACCGCATGGTCTGTTTTGACTGCATCTAATGCATCGGCTGTTTCTCCACTTCTTACTTCTGCTGGCATTAAATAGTCTGGATCGTTTCGTAGACCATCTTTAACCGAGTCTGACATTTCATATACATCTTTTATTGTTTTCACACTGATAATATCTCGATCTGGATATAATGCTTTAATATGACTATCTCTCGTATCTTCAATTAAGAAAATACTCGCATTTTCAGCCATGTAACCCACAAGCAACTTTTGAAACTCTGTTTTTCCTGCATTTGTTCTTCCAGAGAGCACTAGACTTAATTCAGCCAACATCAAAACACGAAATAGTTGCTCCACTGCTTCATAATTAGCACCAACCAAGCTTTCTACCGATTGAATCGCTAAACGTGGGCGTGAAATACGTACTGAAAGAACTGTACCATCTGGGCTAATTCGTTTATGAAGTGCACTGATACGTAAAAAACCAATCTCTGTATTCAAACGTGGCTCTTCATAGGTAAATGTTAGCCCCATCACATCTGCAATTAATTTGATTAGCTTTTTGACATCATCCTCTGTTGGCTGTTTTTCTGGATAATATGGTGCTCTTTCATTATCTTTGATTCTTAGGCGAGTCCCATTGAATTTAATGTCTGTTATACTTTCTACCTCCAAATATGGACCTAGAAAACTACCACTCAAAATAGTATGAATTCTTTGTTCTTCAGTGTTCACTTCTTCCACTCCTTTTCACGATTGATAAAGTTAAACCCCTGACCAGCGCCCATTGTCCCTATTACAACTGCATTATAGAAACGGGGCTGTTCATAAAAATCAAAAACAACATTCCCTGTAGAGAATGTTGTTCCAAAGTAAATGCCACGCATTTCATCAATTTTTAGATTGTTAGAGTTCCTGTCCATCAACATTTCCCCCTTTTTCAAATATCACTTTTAAACCTTCAAAAAGACGTTTTGCTTCGTCTGATGTCATGGAAATACCTTTACCTGCTTTGCTCTTATCTGGTGACCACCAACGCACATCAATAGAGGTTGGTTTGTTATACCAAGTAACCATTCCCAACTCCCTAGTCCACCCTGTTTCTGCTATGCGTAAAACGCTCACTTGTTCAACAATTTCAAATGTTTGTCTTGTCGTTTGTCCTGTCATCTACCCTCACCTCACATTAAATTAATACATCTAGCGCATCTGCGATTGTTTTGAAATAGTGAGCAAATATCAGCACAATAAAAGCTCCCACTATAAATAGCGAGAGCAATACTGGCAAAAAGGAGATTTTGAAACTTGTATCCATCTTTGTTTCAATTAATTGGTCCACCTTATTTTCTTGCATATTTTGGATATATCGTTGCAAAGTTTGAATTGATTCTTTTTGAATACCTTGCTCACTAAATTGATAAATCATATTCATAATCATGTAGGCTTCTGGCGAGCCTATATATTTTGCAAAGTCCAAATAATCTTGACGATTATTCCCTTTTTCAATTTTTTCTATTAATTCCTTTAATTTTTTATCTAACGGTGCAGCTGTATAAGGAAGAGTTAATTTTAATGCTTGATATACATTTCCATTTACATTAGGTAGTAACACCATGAAGCTATTCGAAAATGGCAAAAACAAAAAGGCATTTTTGACATCAGCTGTGTTCTTCTCCATTAATATACGAAGGTAAGGTAATTTCCAGCCAACAAAAAAAGCGATTGGTAAACCTAGATACCAAATCACTTCTGCTTTCGTAAGCGAAATAATTATACACAAAAACAGTGAGAACAGACTGCTGTTCAAAAACCGTTTTATCATGAACTGTTTTTTAGGCAGTTGAAAAAATGCGAGATGAACATCTCGTAAATGCTCTGTCAACAATTCTCGAATCATTATATTTCCCCTTCTCTAATTTGTTTTTGTATTTGGAAGAGTGATTCTTCCTCGTCTTCATTTTCCAAATCCCATTTTTCTTGCTGATCATGTAAAGTGTTCCTCCACATTTCAAGCGTCTTTTGTGACAAATATTTTTCTAATCGCTTAAATATTTGCGCCTCTACAGGTTTAGGCATCTCCAATTCAGGTGTATACGCTAAAAAGCTTAACAAGTGTAAAAATGACCATTGCTCCATTTCATCCATATAGTCTTTTGGAACAAAAGTATGCAAAATGGTTGTCAATTCCTCGAAAACTTTATTCCCCATGACATACTTCATACGAATGTATAAATCACGATCCGTTTTAGAAGTAAATACGATATCTGACATTTTTAAGCGATGATACATTGGTGAGAGTATTGGTAAATTTAAAATGGATTTACTATTATCAAAATCATCTGCTAAATATTCATGACGAAACTTGGCTGCTGTTTTGCCTGTGTTAAAAATAGGCTTAGGTTTAATCTTCTTAAATTTATTATCTTGACGCTTATTTGAACGAACAACGACTGATTCGCCCTCTAGTAATTGCATGAGTTCGTCATGCTTTAACAATTCACGTTCTTTTGTAGATTCACTATGAGTTTTATCCATAGATAAGAGATTCCCACTACGACTTATATCTGTGATGGTTTTAGTACCAACCATACTCGAAAATTGTTTTGCAGTTCCCTCATCTTTTGTCAAAATATAAATTTGATTAGAACAGTTACCAATGATAGTATCTGCATCGTTTTCTCCATATTTCCCCTTTAATTGAGAATAAGCTTGGATAATTAAATGGAAACGGAAACCTCTCCCTGCACCAACAGTTACCATGCTAGATAATCCATCAATTGCTGGCATGTTCCCTACCTCATCAAGTAAAGCATGTACTTGACGCTTCATTTTACCACTAGGGCTTAACGTAGCTTTTTCTGCATTCACGCGGTACATTTGGCTGATAAAAATACTTGATAATACATGGTTAGATTCATCAAAGTCAGGTGTAACCATGAACACAGCAATTGGCTTATCACCAAAACCAATTTCCGTCAAATCTAAGCTGTTATAACTCGTCATTTTTGCATTTGGTTCTAATGTAAAGATTTGAAGCTTGTCCATTGCGGTTGAGAAAATACTTGCCCTTGTATTACCAGCTGCAAAGTTACTTGTGGCATACATCATACGTGCTGGATTATTTTCATCACGTTCTCTGAAGAATAAATCAAGTGCATTCTCTTCTGTTTCTTCATCTGTGTCACTTCCTAACGTTGCTAAGAAATTAGCTACAGAATAAAGGTTAACGGTTTCCTCTCGACCAACTAACAAAGAATCTTCCACCAATGCTAATATAATGGCTGTCACTAATGATTTTGCAGAGTTATTCCAAAATGGGTCCTTTGCATTGGGATCATTGTATAGCATAAACGCTACACTGTTGGCGTATTGTTGCGCCAAACTGCTATCCCCTTTTTTCCAAGCGTCCACAACAATTGTTAGTGGATTAAAGCCCATTCCCATGTACTGTTGTAGTAAATTAAAGACATATACATCATAGCCACGAGCAATCAATGTATCATAACTTGCAGCTGCTAACTCACCTTTCGGATCATTAACAACAAGCGAGGGCTTATTCTTAGATCGACTCTGTACGTCAATCATGGGAAAAACAAAAGTTTCCCCTTTACCTGAACGTGTGATACCAATTACGATTGTATGGACTGGTCCATTATCAATTAACAATCGGTACGGACGACCTTTTTCTTGCAAAGCAGAAATGATGATACCACCGTCTCCATCATACTCCTCATGCGCTGCTGGGATGATTTTATATTGCTTTTTCAACTGCTTCATCTGTTCAAATTCGCTTGTACCATGCTGGCCTTCATTTAAATCTGTATAACTCATCCGTATTTTGTAAATAAACTTGATGAGTCCTATTAAACTAAGAAAGGCAAAAGCTAAATAAAAAGGGAGTATGTCTTTTTGAAAGTCCCACATACTTTGCCATCTCATTTGAAGTGTTAAGCTTTGATCTACTTGAAATTGTTGAAATGCAACTACAAGGGCTTGTATAAAAGCAAGTACAATATTCGCTAACAAAAACATAACAGCACTATACAAAACCGAAAAAACAAGCAACATTTTTGGTTTTGCCAGCTTCCCTAATAGCTGATATCCCATCTTCTCGCTCCTTTCCTTTATTCTCGTTTCATAATGGTGACTACATTTTGTGTTTCTAGCTGGATCATGCCTTTTACATTGGGATATTCATATTGATAGCGAATGACAATTTCATCGCCAAAACGCACAATATCTGATTGTGAATAGGTTATTTGAATGCCTGTCCTTTCCAATTTATTTGTCAGTTCCTTAACGAGTGGGGATATCCCCCCCTCTGCTTTCACAAGCTCAGGAATTTCTGTTGTTACTTTCATAAAAAATTGTTGTTGAAACGTATCAATTGTAAATGTCAAAAAATGTGGAAAGACAAATAGAACAATAATCAATAACGCGAAAATAAAACTCTTCATGTTAGACACGCAGCTTTTCACCTCCTACATAAAAAAGCACTCACCAAATTTGGTGAGTGCAGTTAGTTTGATAATTCGTTTAGCATCAAATGCTTTTCAGCAGAACCTTTTATATTACCGTTCTTATCAACATATTGCATCCGATAATAAATTCCACGAATTGCAGTTTGCTCTTTGGTTGCTTGTCCAGCTGCATCTGTAAATACATAGTCTACTTTTACATCGTAAGGCATGTTTTTTTGTACGGAAGCAATTTCCATGATTAAATTTTGTCTTAATTCTTCTTGCACAATATATGCTTCTTCTTGCAACGTACCATCTTGGGTGGTTTCAGCTCGAAGCACACCCACATTCACATTTTCAATAATATTATCCGTTTCAGTGATTGTACGAACTGTTAGACGTTGTGTTGAGCCAAAATAGATAACAGCTGTAACAAAAACAAAGACGATTGCAATTAAAATAGAAACCTTTAAAAACGCTGGCAAATTCTCACCTCTTTCTTACCGTTCATATGGCTTCTGTTGGGTTATTGAAGACTGGAAAGACCTATGACGTTCAAAAGTTTTACGGTCAGATAAAACAAATTCAGACGGTGTTACATAAGGTACATTCGTATAATCAAATGCTTGGTATTTCAGTCCATTTTTTTGTAGTAAATCTATTACTTTATTCGTCTCTGTCTGTCCTTCTGGTGTATTTGGAAGTGCTACTAAAAATGTCTTATCCAACATATCTCGACTTTGCATCCAGCGATTCAATCGCTCTTCGATTTCTTTGTCCTTGCCTTGATGCTGTATAGCCATAACGCCTAAATTTGCATCTACACTACGAAAGGCAAGTGCATCTACATTAGAATGACAAATCACTACTTGTTTCATCTCTCTTTTGACATCAATATAACTTCTGTCTTCTGATAAAAAGCGTTGTTGAAACAATTGAACATCGCGTTCAAATCGCTTCGGATTCTCGACTAGAAAGGCGTTGGCATCTTTTTGGGCTTCAGGGTAACTAAACAGTTGGTAGTCTGCTTCCATTTCCTCTAAACAATTGGCAACCTCCAATGCTGCTTTATATCCAGCCACATCATCGTCCATAGCAATAAGGAATTTTTTATCCTGATACTGTGAAGCCTGCTCTTTTAAGTATGAACAAAGATTTCGCCATTTACGAGAACCTGTCAATGCCATAACGCCTATTTCCTTATCTATTTCACGAAATGACAAACCATCCAATAAAGCCTCACTAATCACAATTGTTTGTGTCTGTTCAGGAATATCCACAAAAAAATCCCTCGCTTTATTGGAGGGATTCACAATTAATTGCAGCTCCTTTGGTTGAATATCTGGATTTATTGTAGAACGAAGTAAAATCCGATCTACACGCCCATCTTCTCCAAAAATCGGTGATACTAAATTTCTTTGACACATCCAGTAATTTGTCGAATAATCTTTTGGGAGTAATTCACCAGCATACTCGAACATAAATGAAACACCCGCATCGCGAAAATCTGCAATGAATGGTGTTGTCGTTTCTCGTGATAACCCACGATAACCATTGTCCAAAGCTTCACTTTGAATATGGTGTAAAAAATGTTGCATCAATTCTGTAAATTGATCTAATTGCTTTGCTTGTTTAACGGTTAGTCCTTTTTCTTGCTCTATTTTTTCTTGATACGTATAGTCCTCATTTTTTTCTGCAATTTGTAACAGAAAGCGTTCCCCGCAAGTATTTTCACGGTTACACTGTATAAAATTTAAATTGTTCTTATATATAAACGCTTCTTGTTCCTGACACTCTGGACAACTACAAATGTAATAACGCCCTCGATCCTGTGCATTTAAATCAGCAAGCATATCATTAATCGACTGATAGGTTAACCGATTCTTGCTCATTTTCAGTTTCCTCAGCTTTTTGTAATGCTTCTTCAATACTTCTACGGAATTGTTGCAGCACAGGTGTGAGGACGAGTGATTCAACCATTGAATCATCTATAAGGGCAAATCCTTGCTCCAAAATCGCATTATATTTCTCATATAATGCTTCGAACAATAATAGATTTTGCTCGTAGCCCTGAGCAAAACTATATTGATTTACATATGCAGTGAAAAGTATTTGTTGTATATTTTGATACAATTTAAAATTCGGACAAAGGGCATCAATACGCTCTTTCCCCACTGACTGAAAACTAGCACATGTATACTGTACAAATGAATGGTTATTCACAGATAGCCAAGCAGCAAAAGCTTGTTGTAACGCTTTTTGTCGTTGTGCTAAACCAATTTGTTGTTGTACTTCGTCTGATTTACCAACTTTGTCAATTGTTTTGTAGACCGTAGACTTTATTGCAGTAATCATTCGTTCCAATTCTGTGTAAAAACCTGTTTTCACAAGTGGTTGCAGGCTTTGATATAACAAATAAAGTTGATTGATATCTAAAAGTATCGGAAATGGTGTAAATGATGGTACACCAAATATTTGATCATTTCGAATAGCGAATAGAGCAAATTCTTTATTTACAAAGAGCTGCCTCTCCTCCTCAGCTAATTCTATCAATTTATTAATATACTGATGGCGCAGTTCTTCATCCCAACTTCCGAAACTTAACATCGTTTGTTCAAGTTGCTTTTGCAGGCTTGTTGTTTGGTTAAAATCTACATGACTTATCACCAGACATTTTCCATCCATCCAAAACTCAAATGGCTTAGAAGCAACTCTTTTTTCTTTCGTTAATCGTTGTCTTAGCTTTTCAACTAATTCTTCTGCCTCAACTAAAAAGTAATTGCGATCCTCGTCAATTTCTCGAAAATGATCCCCTTCATCATTAAAACGAATGAATAATTTTCTCAATTTATAGCCACTCCCTTCTAGCTAAAGCCTCCTAGCCCTGCTACTTTCGCAGTTCCCCATGCAACTAAAGTTGCAGCTAAATAGACAATCATAAAGCCAATTCCAACATTTGTTAGCCATTGTTGTGCACCTTCTTTTTTGTTTGGGTCCTTCGCAAACATCCAAACAAGCCCAATAATAACTAATGCAATACCTGCAACAGCTGGTGCAAGCGACTGTACATCTTTTGCAATACTATTAATTAATGTTGCTGTTTCTTGCATCTTAGTATCACTCCTTTTTTGCTAACGAGGCAATACTGCCCTTATTTTTTAAGCTAAATTCTAAAATGAATGCTTGGTGTTGCTCATGCAGCCATTCATGATAGGACATGTCCTGCCCTTCAAAAATCTCCTTAACTAGAGATTCCATTTCAGTAAAGCCATTAGGCTTTTGTGCCACTTTTGAACGTCCTTTTGATCCAGTAGAACTCATAATAATTCCTCCACTTGCATTCTTCTAAATTCATCAATTATCTAAATGCCTGTAATTTCAGCAAATTTACTTCTCACGAATGATCGCATTCCTTCTCCAACATCACCTAATAACGGATCAAACACGCCATTGACAAATGCAATGACAAGACCAAATATAGCCAAAGCAATAATTGTTAAAAACAAATCTGATTTAAAAATACTCAAAACTCTTCATCTCCTTTTAATGAATAAAAAAAGAACTCTCCATATTTGGCGAGTCCTTAGCGATCATATTCATGATCATTATTTTTCTTTTTCACTGGATTTTGTTGCTGCTCATTTTGGAAGTCAATTTTTTCTTCAACAACCAAAACATCGCCAACTTTCGCAGATGGGATACCGTACTCTTCTCCTGCTTCATATTCCAATTCAAGATTTTGTCGTTGATATAAATGCTTGTAAAACAAATATTTTTGATAGTCTTCAGGGGCATTTTCTGCTAACAAATTAAGGAAACTCTCATGCTCCCATTCAACCTTGTTTGATGATAGACCAAAATTTTCTTGAATGACCAATATTGCCTCATACGGGTCCACCTCTTTAACATCTACTTTAAATCGATACCTTAAAGCTTCTATAAATGATGGGTCCTCTTTAAAGGCTAGTTGCGTATAAAATTCAACAAACTCTTGGTCATTATCGAATGCTTCAATAGAATAAATTTCTGCGCATAATTCAGCATTCATCGATTCAACTAGATCATCGAAATTGAGCCATTTACCATCCACACGTACATGATTCTCCACTATTCACACCTCCTTTCAAATACATTGAACAAAAGGAACTCTTCAAACAGAGAGTCCCTTCGATTAAATTACTCTTTAAAAACCATGCAATATTAGCGCTCAAGTGCTTTAGCACTTTTTTTGCTTTTGCCTGCTTTTTTCGTTGTTGGTGTCATAATTTGCTGTAAAGCTTCATCATGACGTTTTACTTCTTGCTGCACATGCTGCAAGGCCTCTTCTTTTGATACGGATTTACTTTCATTATTTAGTGGCGTAGCTGCTTGCGTTGGCTCATTTGGTTCACCGCTTGATTGCTCTGGCTCATGTGTATGGGTTACTACTTGTTCCATTTCCACAGCAAGACTTTCTGCCACTTTAGGCTCTAGCATCCGATCCACAGAGTTAGTTAAATTTTTAACCTTTTCATTAATAGTAGAAATACCTGCTTTAATTTTAGATTTAGCAGCCATTTTAACAACCTCTACGCGATCGTTTACAGCCTCTTTCGCCTTTGTAGAACGATTCACAAGGTTTTCTTTAAATCCATTAGCAAACCCTTTTAAATCGCTTTTAAATGCGTCAAAACGCTCTGCAAATGATTGCTTTTTTGGTTGCCCGAAATGATCCTGAATATAATCCGTAATGCGTGTAAAATGTGCATCCAGCATTTGTTCTGCATCATCTTTTGTTAAATACGCTTGCCCCTGCTGATTGCCAACAACATATGTTTCGATAATTTGCGTTAATTCTTCACCGTGCCTTTGCAATTCTTCTTTTAATTGCTGCTCTTTTTCAGAAATTGCTTCAGCTGCTGGAGGTTGTTCATTTAATGGTGTTTCATTTTCTACTTCTACAGCATGATCCTTTTTCTCTTGAAGCACTTTTTCAGTAAACTCCAGAATCTCTTCTACATTTTTCTGAGTAAACTTTCCTTTGTGCTTTGAGTTTTCATGGATAATTTGCTTTGCATCATTTTCATCAATGCCATGAGCTACCAATTGGTCAGCACATGTTTCTAATACTGCTGCTTTATGGCTAACATCCTGTCGGAAAGAATCATGTATAGCCAAATGAACACCTGACGTATGAGCGTGCTCTAGCAAATCATTAAAATCAATGATTCGAATCGCTACATCTGATTTTTCATGAAATTCGAGGTCCTCCTCCTTTCCTGTAAAGGTTCCTAGCCGAATCAAATTTGTTGTGTTACTACGATGTAAAGATACTCGGCTTGTTGGATCGAATTCAGCAGGGTTTTCTTGCCACTCTTTGTACAATTTTGAGTAGGCATCTGAAAATTGAGCTACATTTACAATCTCCATTTTCTTCTCTCCTTATTACTATATTTCAGAAAAAGAAAAGACCTCCCATAAACCTTGCAGATGCAAAGTTTGGAAGGTCTTTATATAGACGTTACATGTACACACGCTTTCGCCTATATTTTCTGATACTAATAATTTACCACATATTTTTGCAAAAAAAGCACGGTTTTTGTACCGATTTTGTACAGGTTTTTGTACGGTAATTGTTCACATTACTCTCCATGAGTTTATTAATTATTGCATACCATAAGGAGGGACAGGCTTTTCTCATTTTCTTTGATAAAAGCGCAGCCTTTCCAGCTCCTAATTATGATGCATCGTTTTGCTGATAAGCCATTGCATCATAATTAGAAACTTATAGGAGAGGTAATAGAAAGAAAAAATCAATAAATAGAAAACAATAAATAGTAATACATATATAAATAGAGAGTCTGATGAGTACCTACAAATGCATACGTACCAACATTTTTAACTGAAGATTGGATAAACCAATAAATTTTCAACTGATATTATCTCCATTAAATAAATTATTCACTTCACTAATTCTATTGTTCATTTTTTCGATAAAAATGATTAAAACTATACACAAGATGAATTAAATTTAATTTTTTGCAACTCTTCTTATCTACAAGATGAAATGTAATCCACAAGGTGAAATAAATTGATGAAAAAAATAAAAAATGCAGCTTCAGCTGCATTCTGGTTTTATACTTATCAAATTTATGATAATCACTTTGTGGATTCGCAAAAAAATCGATGATTCCATGAGAAATAGCCCTTTTCAAATAATATTTTTGAAAAAGGCTCATTATTTTTAACTAAATTGCACTGGCACAGGGAGATTTTTCTCTCTATACGATTCGGCAATGGCTAGTCTTAATCCGATATCTTCTTTTAATGCTGCGCGAATTTGAATACGCAACGTTTTTCTAAAGTATGCCCCCAAGCTCTTTATTTTAAGCGACTTCGATTTCTGTTCAACAGCTACAATGGTTGCGCTTAAAATTTCAGGCACTAATAATTTTCTTGATCTTAGCAGTGACTTTAAACGTAATTGTTCAGTGCTTGGTCCTGGTCCGTCCACATATATTATTCCGTCAGCTACTTTATTTGCATAATCTTGTTCGTAAGAAATAAATTCTGCGATTCCCTTATAAATTGGCTCTGTTAATTCTTGTTGGCATACCCACTGGAAGTCCTCAATATCCTCTTGACGATATTTAATATGACTTGATTTGATAAAACTCAACAATGTATTGCGTGTCGCTGCATTGAATTGCTCAAATTCATCATCTTTTTCACGTTCTACAAAAGCAGCTTCAGCAAGAGCTAATTCAAATAGCTCGCCTGTTTCCCCTTTTACAACAATTGGACTATCCACTTCATTTGATAATACACGCTGTAGCCAGTTTTTAAAGGCATATTTTGATTGCTTAATTTTCTTCATTAACGTTTCTTTTTTACGTTTTAACGTTGTACTACGTTTACGTCCCCATTCGCGGAATAAACCATTTAATAAATCAAGCACCCCTAATAAACCACGAACATCTCGTGACTTAATAAATTGCTTTAAAAAGCCACCTTTAAAGAGCATTCGAGGTATGCGAAAATAACTGCTAATTTCACTGTCTTCTTTATCAGGTAAATGAGCAGCGACCATTGGCATTGTAATATATGTATGTCCAGCAATGCGTTTAATTGTTAATAATCCAATATCAAATAATCGGTGATAGCCATTATGTATTGAGCTATATGGCAAGCTGTACTTGTTGCTTAGTTCTTTTAAATTGAAATCAGCTTCATAAATTTGACCTGCACTATCACAAACAGATCGTAATAAAAGATATGTAACAACGGAAGCAGCAGTTAGTTTTTTATGCGCTTCATGCTCTAGTTCGTATTCATAAAGTTTTAAGTATTGTTGCTCTGCATCAAAAAACTGGATTCCATCTAATACTTTCATCCCTGCCACTCCTTTCATTTTTATTAAAAGCTCAATCACAGGCACTAGGCAAAATCAATGCCTGTTGTTCAGCTCTTAAAATATAAATACTAACCCGATGAATACCACAGCAAGGAAAGTTATACTAAAACCTATTGCAGTTGTAGTTCCATAATTTTGTCTATCTCCAAAAAAATCTAAGCTTGTTATAGTGATTACTAACCCGATGAATGCAATCCCTAGTAAAATTAGGAAATTCAACACATATCCTCCTTGTTATGACAAGCACAAAGGTAATTTGCTGCTTGAATAGTGCCATTATCTTTACTAAGATATTTTTTATATTTGTTCAGTTTTGAGTAGAAATCATAGTAGAATTAAATTTAAATTCCTCTATATCTACTTGACCATAACTAAATTCTAATCCTATATCTAAGTATTACTTCCTTATTAACTATTAATATTTTTTATGAATTTAGTATGGTAATCTTCTAACCCATAACTATTCAAGAAATCTTTAGCGATTTGCTGATATTGTTTACTGCATTCATCGATTTCTTTTTCATATTTATCATACATTTCTTTGACTTCAGGAATAAATACTGAATCTTTATGTTGGTAATGCCCTAACCCTGATACAGTAGCTTTAGTAAAAATAGAAGCTACTTGTTGATCCAATTCCGAATTTCTTTTTTTTAATATTTCAATGAATTCAAATACTTTTTCATAAGCTCGATTACTTAACCATCCTTCCATACCATTATTCATTACTTGATAGTCCATGTACTCTATTAGCTCTATGTCTTGTTTATTTAACATAATTTCGTTCACCTCTATTTTTAATTTTGGTCACTGCTTAAAATGGTCATTATGAGTAGCTAAACTCTTTCCCAAATATCACCTTCATCACTTAGAAGGAATCCCCTAACTACTCCACTTTCTGAATATTTTGCTAAGAAATCAAATGCATGAGACATTGGTGTGTCTATTTCTATTTCAAAATCATGTTCTACTCTTAACTTTTTTCCAGTCTCAATTTCTTCAATATATTCACCAGCATAAACCTTCATAAACTTCCCCTCCACCAAATTGGCATTGTGCTTAATTACCAATAGCATTTAAAGCTGTTTGAACATGCTCTTTCACAAGGTTAAACTGTGAAGTGAAATTCTTTAATTCACTTTCAACTGCTATACACTTACCCCTTTCGCCCTCATACATTTCAAGTAATTGTTCTTTTGTAAAAATAACGAATGCGCCTTCGTGATAATACTCTGCGCCAGCGTGTTCAAATGCTGCTATACTGATATCAATAGTCTCTTTCTTTCCGTCAATATCACCATATTTTTTTAAATACGTGTGAACATCCCCTACAACTTTTGAGAGCTTTTCGATATTCTCAGCGTTATAGGCAACATCTACATAAATTACTCCATCACCATTGGCATCTACTTCAATAACTTCCATGCTGTTTAAAAGTGCCAATCTTTCTTCGTTTGTCATTTTGCCTTCACCTCATGATATTTTTTTGATATTTACCAGCTGACATATTGCTAAAAAACTACTACTTTTATTAAATTGCTTAATCATCTTGATGGTTTTTGTCAAATTCCTCCTGACTTATACACTCGAAATATTCTATTGGAATATTTAATTGTTTTGATAAATCTATTTTTAATTTTTCATGGGCAGAATCATAATCCACTTTTCTTAAAAGATTTCCACCTTCGAAATTAGCTTGTGTAAAACATGGAGCGTTATTACCCTCCCCATCATGAGCTAATCCTGCATTTGCAGAAATACGATAACAAAATCTTGGTTCTAACTTTTGATTTTTATTCATTAATTCCCCATCCTCTTTTTCTCTGTCATTAAGCTTTAAATACGATTTTAATAATATGTTCTTTATTTTTAGTAGGGTTAGGCAAACTCATATTACCAACTTTAAGACCATTTACTCTATCAAAACAGGCTTCAATCGGTGTATTTTCCTCTCTTACAACAACTAAGATTGTTCCATCATTCATCATTCCTACACTGTTATAGTTACTCATGTAAAATTCCTCTTTCTTTTTTAATAAAATGGTTATAATGCAAATTTTTCACTTTATCAAAATTGCTGCCAAACTTGCTATAACTACACCTAAAATGAAGCATTTCCAAAAAGCATATTCTTTAAATTTTTCTAAAAACATTCCCAAGAAACCAAATGTCAAAATAATAACAATCCAAGCATACGAATCTATACCTAATTCATTCACGGCAACAATAAAGTTGGTCAAGCTTGTATGCGAATTCAAGTAAACCCTCCTTTTGAGAAATCGCTAGTAATAATTGTCATTGTGTTTATTAAATTTTTTCGTAATTCTGTTCGAAAATATCAGGCTTACATGGGGAAAATTCTCCTTGTATACCTTTAATGATGTAGTCACCAACACTAGCTTTCATGATGCCCTCTAGTGTATGTATGCCAATATATTTTTTTGTAAGGAAGTAATCTCCAGCGTCCCCCATACCTAAAAATTGCATTATTTCTTCGTTATTTTCGCCATTCCACTGAATCGCTTCGATTTCAATGTGCTTTTTTCGAAACCTCATCCTAAATTCTCCTTCCGCCGCATCAAGTCTAGTCAATTTTCTTACTGATTATCCCTCTAGCTCTCCCTTCTTCTATTTTGTCAAAATAATAAAATAGACAAGTTATTCCTTAATTAGTAGTTCAATCGTAGGCACTATTACATATTAATGCCTACTGTTCAACTATTAATATAATGACTTGTGTACTTTTAGCTAGAGCATCTAGCTTCCTGAATCCTTTGATCCCTCTGTGAAATTGCTATCATTTGACGCAGTATTAGTGTTATTTAATACTTCATCAATTTGAGGTGTTTTTGCAGCTCGAAGTCCACCATATGCCCCATATACCCATCCAATTCGATTAACCTTCAGCTTACTCTCAAAGTATTTTTCAATAAGAATAATTAGTACAGACATAGATAGATAACTAAGTATTACAAAACTAGCTGCATCATCATTTCCTTTAAAAGCAAGGGCTAATATTGCTAACATACTGAAAGCAAAGAAAAATGCGTCAGCAGATATCCTAGTTTTGAAAATGATTTTTGTAATAGCCAAAATTGAAATTGTAATGATAATAAATGCTCCATATATTCCACGAATTTGTTTAACGATATCAATATCATTCATACTTCGAATCTCGTTTATAAAAACTTGTACTCCTTCGTGACTCAAGTAAAGTACCGATAAAACCATAATCCAAGATAATAATTTTTTTAAAAATGATAGTATTGTTAGCATCATTTACCCCCTTGTTGATTCCATTACTGTTTTTAGACCATCGAAATCTTTAGCATCTAAGAGTTTGTCAATTAAATTTTCTTGATGAAATTGCATAATTTCTTTCATCAATTCATTTGTTTCTTCGTTTATTTCATCCTTATTACAGTCATGATGATTAACTATTTTTTCCTCAATGATTGGCAACAAATAATCATAAATATTTGGGAAGCACAATAATTGATAAAGTGGCAAACGCATAAAATGACTACCATTTTGGAATACAAATACATCTGACACATTCTCGATTTTATAAGTCTTCAAATTAACAACCATTTCTTTTCCATCTAAAGGAATAAAATGAAACTCCTTATCGTCTTTGATAATTGAAAGGTGTTGATAAGCAAAAGCAAGATGTAATTTCCCATCTTTTAATTGTTTATATAATGGCTTTAAATGGTTAACTCGCAATTTATACTCCCCCTCTGCTATTTCTAGGTTCAAATGACAATTTCATCATGAATTGTAGATTGGGTATAGTCGATTGTTTCTCCATCTTCCAACCCTCTTTTATATGCTAAACTTTCATTAATTGAATCAATATTAGGCAATTGGAAAGGATTAGCATTGCCAGTAAAACCACTTTCAATTTTTTTATATCTTTCCTCTACCACTACAGGCATTAAAACTACTAAACCGTATTCTTGCTGCAATTGATTACGTTGCTCCTCTAATTTCATTTCTAAACCTTCGATAAACCCAAGCATATAGGCATTCTTTATTCGTAACGTATTCGCTCGATTGCGACTTTCCGAAGTGATAGAATAATAGTGGTCCACATAACGATTCGCATAAAATAGTAATGCTTCATTCGCTAGGATGTACACTTCCTTTGCAATTTTTACATCTGCTGCTAAACCGAAAAATACTATTCTTCTCTTTAGTTTTGAATCACCTTTATGTCGCTTCCAATTTTAAAAGTTTTTAACACGAAAATTTTTAGCAATTACTATCGCAAGTGCTCTTTCAAACCAATACAATGTCTTATAGACAGTGCCAAAATCTTCAATGGTTGAAGCATCTTCTTCTAATCGATTCTCCACTTCACGCTGATCGATATTGTATTTCATCATTAATATCTGTGCTCTTACAAAAGCTGACTGAGCTTCTTCATCATTTGCATTATCTTCTGCAATAGCTAATAAGCCTTTTACTTTCCGCAATATTGCATCAATTTTTTCATTATCCATAATACAACGCCTCAATTAATATCATTTATTAGGCTTAAAATAAGGCCTATTAATCCCTTTTTTTAATTGATCAATATAACCATCTGCAACCCATTTTTTATAAAAAGAAGCAATTTGATAATCCATATAGATTCCTCCCCTTACAAAGCAATTTCATGCTCTTTAAAAAGATGACGTTCACCAGCGAAATCTACTAGATATAGTTGATTACCTAGTACCTCAATAATTTCGCCTCTTTTTTTAAAAACAATAGGTAGATAACTTTCCAAGTAATAATATGATTCTGGATCGCTTTCAGCTGTAATGACAACGCGAACACGATCTCCAATTGAAAATATATTTGTATGAGTTGATGAAGATGGCAACAAATCAAAAATTGTAACTTGTCCTAACTTTTCCATTTCTTCTGAATAAGTTGTCATATTTATGCATCCTTTCTGAAATTGAAAAAATTCATAATTCCTTTAAATTTATGCCTAATTCGACAGCTTGTTTTTCTAGTGTTTTTAATTCCACTTGTTTTCTCAACGCATCTAGGTATCGTTGTTCCTCTTCTTTTTTCTGCTGTCGGATTCTCTGTCTATTTTCTGCCTCACACTCTATTTCACGTCTTTTTTCTACTATCTGCTCCAAAGTAATATGACAAGATTCACAAATAAGGACTTTAATTAGATATGATGGACGAGGGGACTCAATAATTTCCCTTAAAGCTTTATCGTAATTAATTAACTCAAATTCCTTTAAATTAATCTGTCTAGTGCCATCTTTTTGAAGAATCACGCCACAATTTTCACACTTTTTTTCTGATATTTTTTTCAGGATGTTTAGCATTCCCAATCTCCTTCCAGAACTGTTTCAGTATTTTCAAAAATTTTTTCTTCTATTAAAGTTACACCCAGCCAATAAAGCGCCTCTTTTTTCATTCGGTAGTATGTTGTACGTCCCACATTTAATTCCTGATAAACAATTAAATCCGATCTATAGCGTCCATCTGGAGCACGTTGTAAATATTTTTGTTCAATAATTTGCTTATGTGCAGCTGGTAATCCGTCCAAATTGACATGAAAAATGCGCAGCCATTCACCAGCTGATACTCTTTCAATGGCTGCTGCCTCGGTTTTACTAAAAAATTCATTACTCCGACTACTAGGTATGTCAGAAATACGACTGGTTAAGCTAGGTAAAGATTTAGAATGTGCACGTAAAGACATTTCAAAGTATTTTGAAATACAATGTTCTAAAACCCAGTTAATAATTCGTCCTTTATCGTCTTCCATTGCTGTCTTGCCAACAATACTTAAAATTTTTTGTTCCTCAATTATTCTTGACAATTAGAATCACCTCACTATCTAACTTAACCTCTCCATTTTGCTATAAAATGTAATGCGTTTTGCATTTGGTAACGTGGAATATCTTTATACGAATCGACACCATATCGCTCTTTTAATGCTCTAAAAAGAGATTTGAACAATACTTGCCGTGCGTCTGGTATTTTTGTTAAAGTGTATACTCGTTCTGAAACAGCTTTACGTATACGTATTTGTTCTCCTTGCTGCAACGGCTGTGAAGGAATCATTTGTAACTGTTTTTCCATAACACCATCTCCTTTTTTAGTATTTAATTATTTATTAGTATCAATAAGTACACTCTCCAATTTTGGTGAGCCCCAATTCTCTATAAATGAGATAGCATCTAACAATTTGCTACGTGGAATATCTTTGTAAGACATCACAGCAAATTGTTGACGCAATGCTTTATACAAAGCCGTGTAATATTTTTGTCTAGCAGCAGTTGTAAGTTGTGGATAGGCTTGTTTAATAACACACTGCACCAACCTACTTATTTGTTTTTGTTCACTTGATAATAATGTTTGATTTTGTTCAGCCAACAATTTATGTGTGCGATTAAACGCTGCTATGTATAGCTCTTTAAATTGCATGGCTTTCTCTCCTGTGTAACCCATTGCTAACATGACAAACCCATCAAAACTAAGTGTATACATAGGCATTTTTCGCCCTTGCGCATTGGTGTAATCGCACTCTCCAAAATTGGCGAGTTTAAATGCTTCCGAACATTTTAGACCTCGAATATCTCGTAGAACCTTGTCATGCCCTTTTTGAAAAACTTCACTAACGATACGACTATTTGTAAAGGCTGCGCCTTTTTCTACATACACAATTTCTTGTTGATTTAATAATTGTTGGAGTGTCATATCAGCTCCTCCTTCCCTTTACTCTCTTTCAATATTTTTTTTCACCGTTTTAACTCGCTTTTCCATGTCAGGTTTATACTCTGAAACCATTGTAGTTAATTTAAAATTTTCAACCTGCACCTCATACTTGTGATAAAGAAGTGAGTCATTTTCTTTACTAATGTCAGGAAGAGAGTGTTGTACCTCTTGCCCCTCTGAACAGTATTTTTGTATTTCATCTAACCCATATAAACTAATTACATAATTCTCACCTATCTTATAAATAGATAAAATATTTAACTCCAATGCTCTTTGTTTAATAAGGGCAGTTAGTTCAATTAACTTTTCATTATCCGACTGACAAAATAAAAACCCTGATGTACTATAACTTTCTTTTTCTTCACAAAGTGCAACAAATTCTTTCAATTGATCCATTAGATTCAATCCCTTCTTTTGTTTTCATTTTTCTGTTTATAGGTTTCCCATCAAGTAACCAACAACTCCACTACTTATTGTCGATAAGGGGGTTTAGTAGAGTTGTAAGCTACTTGATGGGAGCGAGTTGTCTCCCTCGCTCATGTGATGTAATTTTTTGTCTAACGCCCATAATCGGCATCCTTTGGTTTCGTCTCTCTAGTTGCCTCATTCAATACTCCTGCTAATTCGAGCACCTTAGTATGACGATTAAATGTGCCATCGTTCATTTCCCTGAAATCACGTGGGCTGAGTAACTGAACAGTCATACCTAATGAATTGTTCTTACATAGGATTGTTTCCCATGACCACTTTTGACCATAATCATGCCAACTTATTGAAATCCAAGCTTCACCTCCATGTGCATTGATACGCTCTACCAAATTCTCAGCAATCGCTAAACCTAAATCAGTAAAAGTTTCATGATATTTACTTACAGTCAATTGATCTTTTGTATACAAACCTGATCCTTTTAATTTATAGAGATTGGGTTCACCAATTTCAGATGTGTAAATATCTTCAATTTCACAAAACCAATGTTTTCGACTATTTTGAACAAGAGCCATATTACCAATTTCTATATCAGTCTTTTTTTCTACAAATTTCTCCCCCTGTTGCTCCAGTATGTTGTGATAAGCATCTACAAGCTGTATTAAATCCATACGACTTACCGTTGTTGTCACATTCCAATCAGCTTGCTCTTCTAAACTGTCCATAATGCGTTGTAGAAACGTTGACATGGCTCTTCACCTCCAACACGAATAAATTTCATTGGCTCAGGGAGAGTCATTCCATCCCTACCATTGGATGTACTGTATGAACCACATGATGGATATTTTTGCTGTAGCTTCTTCAAACAATCTGCTTTTGTACCTTCTACGTAAATTTTCCCTGTTGTGTGTCCGATAGCTTGGACTAATAATGGTGTCATATAACTAATCCTCCTAATTTGCTTTTTTATTATTATTGTTAATAGGTGCAACCATACAACTGATGTTCAAAGGTTGCATTTCTTGAATGGCTTTTTGTAATTCATCTTCTGTGTAAATGCCATACTTGTTAAGAGCTGCCCATAATTTTTCAATACGGCTACCATTAAATTCATTGGTTGAATTTTTTGCTTTTGCCATTATCTCCATCCCCTTTTGAAATTTAGTTTCTTTTCTTAGAGTTTTACTAAACGGGTAACATCTATTTAAACTTTTACTCAATGCGTAATATCAACTTTTTCTGTATACTAGAAGTAACAGTTTTCTGTACCAAGTATGTAAACATGATAGTATTCAGGAATCTCCGCAACGTTCTTCGCCAAAAGTACACGTTGCGGAAGTCTGAACATATCTTCCAGTTTGTTTAAATTACTTTGTGATAAAAAGGCTTTGCCAGCTTCTACTCGTTGATATTGCCTTGTGCTAATACCAATGAATTGAGCAACATCACTTTGAGTAAGACCTTGTTTTACTCGGAGTTTTTTAAGTAACAACATCACCACCCCTTACTTTTTAAAACGTCATTTAATGACGCCTTGTGTTTATTTTAACGTCATTTAATGACGTTAGTCAAATGTTTTTTAAAGGAGTTTTCTTTTTGGATAACTTTGCAAAACGCCTTTTACAATTAAGAGAGCATAAAGGCATTTCAAATCAGGTTATAGCTGACCTGTTAAATGTTCAAATAAGGGTTGTTCAAAGGTATATCAAAGGTGAAACAACCCCACCTTTAGAAAAAGCTGTAATATTAGCTGACTACTTTAACGTTTCACTAGACTACCTTGTTGGGCGTTCCAACGATCCTACTAGGCATTAAATCACATGGTACAGAAAACTTGTTATAACCCTATTGTTTATACAAATAAATACTCAGATAGGAGGTTCTCTCGAATTGCCAATCAAACTTAACGTTCCAGTTTATGAGTCACAAGAAACACGAGAATTTATTAAATCGCATGGTGCAAGATGGAACCCTAATGCAAAAACTTGGTATATTCCTGATTACATTTGCAATTTAGCACCCTTTCAAAAATTTCTTGATAGCGACTTTAAAAGATACATCTTCAATCCTAGAGAATCGTATTTCATTTTAGGTTATGTTTACTGCCATTCTTGCGAACATCAAAATCTTGTTGGTGTCTTTGCTAGTAGTGACTACAAAGAACATCTAGGGAATCATCGATATACTCGACATAAGAATTTAACGCTTTTTGGAAGTATCATAGAATCCAATATAGAAATGACCAATTGGATGTGTTCCTTGACAAATTGTTTTCAACCAGATGAACTTACGAATGTCGAATTTAACAACTATTGTAATAACTGTGGTGAACGGATGTTAGAGTGTGATTACATCAATGAATACACTGTGCTTTATCCAAACAGAATAATAGATGGTCTCAAAAAGAACTATGTAGCCTTTAACATTTCTCCTCTATACTATGATTTTTCGTTTTATTGTCATGAAGAAGGTTCAATCAGCGAAAAAGCTACAAACTATTTAAGATATCTATTAAAGAATAGTTAAATTCAACAAGGGTATATCCAAAAAATGGCGTACCCCTTTTTGCTTATTATGAGTCGCATTCATCCGCTTGTTTTGCACTCTCTTTTGATTCCCTCTTGACTGTTAAAGATTGATCTGCCTGCATCCCCATCAAAAACCCTTTAGCAACCCATTTTTTGGGGGTGTCCAATTTTTTTACCATTTCTAAAATTTCTAACATTTCCTCAAATGAGATTTCTTCTGTATATGCCATTTTAAACACTCCTTTCTATCAATATTATTTCTTAGATATAATAATATATATTTAAAATATAATTTAAACAGAATACAAAGTCAATATTTACATGTTAAAATTTATTGCTTAGAAATATTTCGTGGTGTACTATTATTAAATGAAGGGGGGGTATACCTTGAATGAACGTTTTAAACAACTAAGATTACAGGTCGGACTAAATCAAACTGATATGGCAAACAAATTAAATTTGTCGCAAGCACACATCTCAGCGTTAGAGAAGGGAACAAAAATATTCACTAACAGACTTGTAGATGATATTTGTCGAAAATTTAATGCTTCAGAAGAATGGTTACGTACAGGTAATGGGGAAATGTTTGTAGCAAACATTAAGGATAAAATTCTTAGTAAAATCCTAGTTGACGCTACTTTGCAAGGAGATGATCTCATCAAAGATATAATGATTAATGCTAGTAAACTAACTAAAAATCAAAAGAAGGCATTTGCTCAATTTTTAAGTTCTCTAATTGAAGATGAAGAGGACAAAATATAGCTCAGTTTTATAAAAACTTAAAATTAAAAAGAAGCAACCTAATTTAATTAGGTTGCCTCTTTTCCTCATGTAGAAAATCCTTAGATAAACAATACAAAAAATTCAATGCAGCAATGTTTTCAATCTGTAACACCATTTCGACAATTCTCAGATGATTTTCAGTGTAATTACTATTGTATTCTACCAATAGTTTTTCTAGTGCGTCTTTTAGTTCGATTTTCACTATTATCACCTCTTGGGTATATATTAACAGAACGTAAGTTCTGTTTCAATTATGAAATTGTATCTATGGTCTTCATATTTTACCAAGCCCATACAATTTTTCCTTATGCCAATTTTATATCTAAATTTAATATAATTGAGTCAATTTCATAAATGCCTTTTTACTCGAAAAACACGAATAATTAAGATTGTAATCGACTAAATAACAAAAAATATTCGGATTATAAAGGTGAAATTGTCTATTATAAAATCAAATATTCGCATTTATTTAAAATAAATCGAATTATGAAATTGATTCAATTGTAGTAGAATAATTTTCTTTTAAATAAATATTTTTCTAAACTAGGTAAATACAATAAATGATTTTTCTTAAAAATTCTTTATTTCATTAATAATTTTGCTAAATGACAAAAATCACTCCATTAAATATAGACTAAAACAAGGATACTCATATTTATTTTATTTTTAATAAGTCATAAAAATTATAGGAGGAATAATTTATGAAAAAAGCAGCATTATACATACGGGTAAGTACGTCTCATCAAGTTGATAAAGATTCGTTGCCATTACAACGCAAAGATTTAGAAAATTACGCTAAATATGCACTAAATATTGAAGAAACAGTTGTATTTGAAGATGCTGGTTACTCTGCTAAAAATACTAAACGCCCTAAATATCAAGAAATGATGCAGCGTATTAAAGAAGGTGAATTTACGCATCTAATTGTTTGGAAGATTGATCGTATTTCGAGAAATTTAAAAGACTTCACTGTTATGTATGAGGAATTGAAAGATTATGGCGTTACTTTTGTATCCAAAAATGAACAATTCGATACATCTACACCTATAGGTGAAGCAGTGTTGAAAATTATTCTGGTGTTTGCAGAATTGGAACGTCAACTATCTTCAGAACGTGTAACTGCGGTCATGTTAGATCGTGCACAGCAGGGAATCTGGAATGGTGGTGCTGTCCCAATAGGTTATGCGAAAAATTCGGATAATTCATTTCCTGTTGTAGATGTCAATACTGTTGCTATTGTAAAAGATATTTTCAACCTTTATGAATCTGTCAAATCTACAAGAATAGTTTCCCAAAAGCTAAGAGAAGAAAATATCAGCACCCAATTTGGTGGCGAATGGCAAGCGAAAACTGTTCGTGATGTTTTACGAAATGAATTCTATATAGGTACTTATAAATATAAAGATATAAAAATTGAAAATAACCATCCAGCAATCATAGATAAAGAACAATTTCTTCGTGTAAATAAGCTTTTAGATGATAATTACCGAGGACTAACAGATGTAAAACGCGCAAATATTCATACTCATATATTTTCTAAAATGATTTATTGTGGGAAGTGTAATATGTTATTATCGTCTGGCTTAGATGGACCTCGAAAAAATGGTTATCGCCCTTCACGCTATATTTGTATGAACTTAAATGTAGCAAAAAGTTGTGATAACTATGTTAGCGATATGGTTGTTGCTCCTTTTATTTTTAACTATGTATCTAATTTAATACGGTTGCAGCACCGCATAACTGCTAATCATAGTATAAGAGACATAGAAAGAGCTTTATTACGCGGGAATCCGTTTCTTGATGTAGTTGGTATAGATACCACAGCGCTAAAAGACACATACAGAATACTTACTCGCGGAAGAAATGATTACGAGTATACTGTGACTAAGCAATCTGATAAGGTTGTAACTAATTTAGAAGTAGAACGTTTAACCAGAGAAAGGAAAAAATATGAAACATCATTAAAACGCTTAAAAAATCTATATCTATTTGACGAAAATGACATGAGTGAAACAGAATATGTACTTCAAAAGCGCGAAATAATAAATTTTCTTGAAAAAATAGATGATAAATTGTATGAACTTAATAAAAACAATGAAAATATAAGTGAAGTTTTCGTTGATAATGCTCAACATTTTTTAATTACCAAAGAAATGGAGCAAGTTCGTTTTATAAATTATCGTGAACTTGAGGATACTGTTGGTAGAGAAGTTATGGCTGATTTTGTAAGGGAAATCATTTCACGTATTGTTGTAATTGATAAACGTATACATTCGATTACTTTCAAGAACGGCATTACTCATACATTTGCTTATAAAGCTTTGTTGGATAGCAAAGCCCCAGCTCCAGCTCATATGCAATATAGAGAATACAAAGAAGCTGTATTGGAATACTTAAAAGAAAATGGTTCTGCTACAAGAAGTGAGCTTCAAAAAGCAACAAATATTACTATAGGTAGCATATATATTTTGTTAAAAGAATTAATTACAAGTGAGCAAATTATCAAAACAGGACAATCGACATTAACACGCTATCATTATAATCATGAAAAAACCACTTGAAAAACTAGAATTTCAAGTGGCTTTGCCATGCTTTAGAAACCTTGATATATCTATATTCTTACGCAATCGTTAGTCTATTTACTAACGGTAACGGAAATGTTACGCTCTCTCCTTGTACTGCAGCTAATAAGCCTGCTACATCTGTTGATACCATTTCTAAAAGCTGTTCACCTGTTGTTGTTAGTGCAAAAATAACATTCATTTTCTATCTCTCCTTACGAACCTATAAATAATGTGGCTTGGCTAATGGCTGCGAAAAAATCCACTTGCTGGATAGGGCTATTCGGTTCAATTTGCAAGGTGACATCAAAAGTATCCTCCTGCTCCTTGTATACCGCCTGCCAGCGTGCAACCACTTCGTCATTCACTAAAAAGCTTGACCATCCTTCCATCTGTTTATCAATTTTCATCGTGCCATTTGACCAATGAATGGCTAGCTCTGGTAAGCCGATGCGCCAGTTTTCATATGTGACTGTATAGCGCTTGTCCTGCGTATAAGAAAACGCCTCAAACCAAAGCTTGCCTCGACGAATCTTTTTAGTAATACGGAATGTTGGCTCCTCCCGCATATTCCTCACCTCATATGTGAGGAAATAGCGATAATCAAAATAGCCATCGACAAGCCGTTTCAATCTATTGCTATAAACACGTGCCACATAACTGACCGTTTCACCAGCCTCATTGTTAATAGCTACTTTTTCTGTCGAGGCAATATTTCCTGTTAATTGATACGTATATTGATTCATTGTAAGCTCCTTAAAATAATATCGTCAATTTATTATAAATACGCTTTAAAAAATAGGTTGCATTACTTAGCATCGTACGACTGTCCTTCGCTGTATCTGGATGATTGGTAATTAGCCCATCCACGCCTTGCTCTAAAAAGTATTGCATATCACGCTCCGTATTGACCGTCCAAATAAACAGCTCCATTTCGCTCTGTTTCGCTTGTTCGATCAATCGACCTGATGCAACGTCCTGCTGTATGGCGATAAAATCAGCTTCGATCGGTGGGATTCTACCAATATAAAGCGCAAAAACAAGCCCTACCTTTAAACGAGGCTCTAATTCATTTAATCGCCAAATAACCTCGCTATCTAACGATTGAATATAATGCTTTTCCAGTGCATCATACTTCACAAGCAGCTCAATTAAACGCTGCAAATAGTCCTCTGTTTCATTTCCATGAGGCTTTATTTCAATCAGTAATGGCATATTAAGCTCCTCACTTTTTTGCAGCATTTCCTCTAAGGAAGGAATTTTATCCTGCAATTTGCCTGCTCTTACTGTCATATTCGTTAGTTCATTTAATGTGAGTTGATGCGTTATTTCTTTACGTCCAGCCATTCTCGCTAATGTCGCATCATGGAAGACAACAAATTGCCCATCCCTCGTTTGCTGTATATCGATTTCTACCATATCAGCCCCTGCTTGTGCTGAGGCAACAAGTGAGCTTATCGTATTTTCTACACCTTTTTCCATAAACCCTCGATGGGCAATTATTTTCGTTGTTGGCTCATACAATGCCTTCTCTAAATTAATCACCTGTACAGCACTCATTAAAAAATAAACAAAAATCGTACAAATAATCGCCCAGTGCATTATCGTTTCACGGAAAGATTCATGCTGAAGCTCAATAGGTGGCTGTCGCGTTAAACGAAAGGCAACAAGTACAACAAGCTGTGAAAAAACAGCCTGTAATAACGTAAATAAAAGCAGCAACAGCCCTTGTGCAAACGTCAATGTAAAGGCTGCTGTAACAAGTGCCCAGCTTGGCATCACCCGCTCAATAATGAATAGTGGTAAAAATGTTAGAGCTAATAAAATAATCGTTAAGCTAATATGCAGCACGAGTATTATTGCTAACATACCAACAAGCTCAAATAAACGGCGTTTCGAAAATTGCCAGCTCATTTTAACCGCCTGTGAAATGGTCGTCCATTGGTAAATTGTAAAATACGGCATCGTCAAAATAAAACGCAAACCAATTACAAACAACAGCAGCATACCAACTATATACAACATGCGCCCTTTTGAGGATGTCATAAGCTCATCTACAATAAAATCAGGGATGCTTAAGCTTTGTGTAATAGTAGATGGCAATATAGAAGAAATCAGTGGCATTACTAGTATTAAATAAAGAAACAGCAAGCCTGTTTCAAAGCTCACAAAGTAGACAACCTTTTGATTTAGACGGCGCCATAGCTGCTGCAATGTATAGGAAATACCCCTTTGCTGATGATATGCAAGCAAAATGAGCATGCCCATTTCATAATAAATAAACAACAGAACAATTAAAATAATTAGCGTCAGCACAAATAAAAACAGCGGATGTGCGAGGAGCTGTACGATATTTCCCTCTGTAATGCTATCGATTTTTAAAATATGTAATGTAGCAGTTATTAGTAATGAAATAGACGGTAGGGCAATAAGCAATTGAAAAAGTCGAATCGCCAAAAAGACGCGAATATAATCTACTCGATACATGTAAATATTATGAAAAACTAGTCGAGTGATACGCAAAATGCGCTCCATCCACTCACCTCCAGATTCTATTTTACGCAAAAAGCGACAACTTGTATGCAAGAAAGCTCAGCTCTCTACATTGTTTCTTTCCCCTTACAATGATAAAATCAAACTCTTCACCTTAAAGCAAAAGGAGTAAGAATATGCAAAATAACGAAAGAAAAATCATTTTAGATTTAGCAGTGACGTTAGATGGCTTTATTGAAGGGAAAAATGGAGAAATTGATTGGTGCATTATGGAGCCTGATATGAATTTCACCGACTTTTTGAATGACATTGATACAATTTTATATGGCAGAAAAAGCTACGATCTATGGGGGCATTTTACACCTGAAACGAATGAGGAGGAAAAACAATTTTGGGCGATTGTCCATAGCAAAGAGAAATACGTCTTTTCAAAAACACGGCAGCAAGATGACAGCAAAGCCATTTTCATTCAAGAAAATATTGCCGAGGAAATGACAGCACTTAAAACAAAGCCTGGTAAAAACATTTGGCTTTATGGCGGCGCTAGCCTGATTACAACCTTTATCCATTTAGGGCTTGTTGATGAATTCCGTTTATCCATTCATCCTGTTGTTTTAGGTGAAGGCAAGCCGCTATTCACAAATATAGCAGATCGTTTAAACTTACAATTAGTTAACACAAGAACGTTTTCATCAGGTGTAGTGCAATTAGTGTATCGTTGCCAGTAATGATTCGCTCATTAAACTATGAAATTCGCCCGCAAGACAAAAAAGAGGCGGTCTTGTTTTCAAGACCGCTCTCTTATTTTTAAACTGTTGTATGGGCAAAAAACTCTTCATATAGCGCTTTTAAAATTTGATTCTCATATTGGCTTAGCACACCGAACACAAGACTAACCTCTGAAGAGCCTTGATTAATCATTTCAATATTGGCACCTGTATTGGAAATAGCTGTTGCTGCACGAGCCGCTAAGCCTGTGTTATGACGCATACCTTCTCCAACGATCACGACCATTGAGAAATCGTGGCGGAAATGCACATCCTCCGCTTGCAGCTCTTCTTTCACACGCTTCATAATTCGTGCTTCAACCTCATCATTTAATTGGTGAGAGCGCATAATAACTGAAATATCATCAAGTCCAGATGGTGTATGCTCATATGAAATATTTTCTTCCTCGATAATTTGCAGCAAACGTCTGCCAAAGCCAACTTCACGATTCATCAAATATTTCGATACATACAAAATAGAAAACCCGCTATCCGTCGCAATGCCTGTTACAGGGCTACCTGTTGCTGGGCGCTTCGGCACAATACGTGTACCAGGTGCAGCAGGATTATTTGTGTTTTTAATATTTACTGGAATTCCTTGTTTATAAACAGGCATTAACGCTTCATCATGAAATACAGAGAACCCTGCGTATGAAAGTTCACGCATTTCACGGTATGTGATTTCCTTAATTTCCATTGGACAATTCACCACTTTCGGATTTGCTGAAAAGACGCAATCAACGTCTGTAAAGTTTTCATAAAGCTCTGCACCAACTGCAGAAGCTAAAATCGAACCAGTAATATCAGAGCCGCCACGATCAAATGTACGTAGCACCCCTGCCTTTGTATAACCGAAGAAGCCTGGGAAGACAATAATTTCCTCCACGTTTGCAAGCTTCTTTAAATTATCATAGGTTTCAGGCAAAGCAAAAGTTCTTTCTGGTAAATCGTTAACGATTAAACCTTCTTTTGGGCTTATATATTTGGCAGGCATTCCGATTGAACTGAAATAAGCTGCGATTAGCTTGGCATTATTATCCTCACCACTTGCCTTAATGCTATCGATAAATTGTGCTTTTTCTGATTGATCCGCCGCTAAACGTTCTCGCAAATCAGCTTCGATAATCTTGATAATAATATCATCTAACCCTAATTCTGCTGCAATATCAGCATAGCGTTCAATCACTCTATTCAACTTCAATTCAACATCTATATTGTGCAATGCGCTATCCGCAAGATCAATTAATAAATCAGTTACTTTAATATCATCGTCCGTGCGTTTGCCGGGAGCAGATACCGCAATAATTTTTCTTGCTGGGTTCGCCTTTACAATATTCGCAACTTTTTTAATTTGCTCAGCGTTCGCAACAGAAGTTCCACCAAATTTACATACAATCATTCTACCAAATCCCTTACCTTATAATATTATTGTATCCCCTGAAAAAACATTTGATTTTACACAGTGTACAAACTTATCAGAAATACGTCAATACTATTTCCAATAAGTTTGTGTTTTTTTTATAAAAAATGAACATTTTCAAAACATTTGCACTTATTATATGGTTTTTCATTCAAAAAAGTGCAAAAATTCTAGCTATCAATCAATTACGCCTCGGCGTAATTGCGTCCAGATTTTTTTCAAGCTTGCTTGAAAAGCTCTTTTTCAAAATCTGTGACATCCGCCGGAGGCTTTTATCTTGGTGCAGTGGGAGTTTGGACACCCACTGCACCAAGATAAAACAATTCAGATAAGTTTTCATAAATTACTATACAGAGCATTATTGTAAACGCATATACTATAAAAAACAATAGAAATCTGAGTTGATTAGTAAAGTTTATTTTTAGCTCGAAAAATCTAGCATTCTTTTTAACAAAATGAAAAAGCCTGCACCATGGTGCAAGCTTTTCATAATCATTATCCATTTTTTCTAATTTCCTGAACCTGCTCCACAGACAGGCCCGTTACATCGGCAATCCATTCATCTTCTAAAAAGCCTTCCTTGATTAAGCGAACTGCAATTTCACGAGCTTTTTGTTCAATTCCATCCTCATAAATCCTATCATACACGTAGGCGAATGTTGGAGATAGGTCTTCCCTTCGAATCGATTCCATTTGTAGGCCCCTCTCTTCATAAATTGCAATATTTCTTGGTTTAATTTTTTTAGTAAGTTCTTTCGGTAGTGTTAGTAAATAATCTGTAAAATACAGTTGTTTCCAAACTAAAAAATAAACTCTAACTTCCCCTCCTGCAATTTCAAGCGAGCCTTGCCCTTTTTACCGCTTTTCCATGTGAAGCGGATTTCGCGGGTTTCTTTGCCTGTGAGTAGCTTTTTTGCGTCTGTTGGCGTTACTTTACCTTTCATCAGCACTTTGCTAATCGCAAATTTACATGCTTTGTTTTGACATGCATAGGCACGGAAGCCTTCTATAACAGGCTCCTTACATAGCGGGCAGCTTCCTACGATGACAATTTCCTTTTCAGCGACCTCCATTTGCAATGCTTTCATACGTGCCGTTGTGTCTTCTACAAAGGCAAGCATTTCACGGTAAAAGGCAGTAGCATTTAAACCACCATCAACAATGTCTTTCAGCTTTTTGCTCCAAACGGCTGTTAATACTGGTGAAACGACATCATGATGAGCTAAGCTTGCGATGACATCAATGCCGAAGTCTGTGGCGGCTAGTGCTTTCCCTTGACGTGCTAGCATTCCGATTGTTAATAGCTTTTCAATAATTTCGGCACGTGTAGCGGAGGTACCAATTCCTTCTGCATCCTTTAATATTTTTTGTAGCTGTGCATCCTCCACAAAGCGCCCTGCATGGAACATCGCATCGAGCAGCGTGCTATCTGTGTAACGCGGTGGTGGCTCTGTCATTTTTGACAGCACTTGTACATCTTCAATCGGCAATAGCTGATCTACTTGTAAAGACGGCAGTGGATGCTCGCCTTTTTTTCGAAATGCTTCATATAGAACTGTGTAACCTTTTTCAACAATCGCATTGCCTGTTTGCTTAAAGAGCTCACCACCTGATTGTAAAATGACAGTTGTTTTATCGAATGTGTAGGCAGGTAAAAAAATCGCTAAAAGTCGTTTACAAATAAGATGGTATACTTTCCATTCTGCCTCTGTTAGCTTTTTGTGTCCCACTGCTACATCTGTTACTGTAATGGCATGATGGTCGGTCAATTTCTTATCATCAACATAGCGCTTTGAGGCAGTGACCTGTTGAATTTTTTGTGGATTGCCTAAAATGCTAGCCGTCACTTCTTTATATTGTTCCACTGCACGTATCGCTTGTAAATGTGCGGCAATATTTGCGGCAAAGGCTGTTGGTAAATGCTTTGATTCTGTACGTGGATAAGTGATGAGCTTTTTTTCATATAAGCTTTGCGCAATTTTCAATGTCGTGGCAGATGTAAAGCCGTAAAATTTATTCGCTTCCTTTTGCAGCTCTAACAATGAATGAAGCGGTGGTGCAGGCAATATTTTACGCTCTGTGTTTAGCTCTTTCACAAGCGCTGTTGCTGTAATACGTGCGACGATTTCCTGCACTTTGTCAGGCTGTATTTTATTCGTGTTTTGGATTGGATCAAACCATAATGCAGTCATTTCAGGTAGCTGTAGTTCAATCTGCGCATAGGGCTCTGGCTTGAAGTTGCGAATTTCCAGCTCTCGCTGCACAACAATCGCAAGGGTTGGCGTCATAACACGCCCTACTTTAATTGTACGCCCGCCCTTCACTGTGGCAACACGTGTTAAATTTAAGCCAATCAGCCAGTCAAATATCATGCGATACATCGCCGCATTGCGCAAATTACGAATTAATGCATCATTTTCATCTAATAAATGCGTTAATGCCTTTTGGATAGCACTATCCGTAGTTTGCGATGTCCAAAATCGTTTAACAGGCAGCTTGCAGCCTACTTTTTTATAAAAGGAATAAAAAATATTTTCACCTTCCATTCCTGCGTCACACGCATTAATAATAAAATCATAGCGTCCTGCTTTGAGCTTTTGCTCCAGCTCCTTGTACACTTTATAGGCCGTCTTTTTGACGCGGAATTCGTAGCGCTCAGGCATCATTGGTAAAACAGCTAAATCCCACTTTTTCCATTCCTTTTTATATTCATGGGGCTCCTTTAACTCCACAACATGTCCCACAAATGAGGCAAAGTCAATTGTGTATGGCAACTGCATCCGCTTATATACTTTTTCAATATCTCGCATTAGCGACGGCTTTTCGGCAATGAGTAGTGCTCTCACTTTATACATCGCTCCCTTCTGTTATTTCCATTATATTAAACGCACATATGTTTGTAAATTTCTTTCTAAATACATTTCTATTTTTTCCATATTTAATATATAATGAAACAGAATATTGAATTGGAGGGAAATAGATTGACAGGTTTAGCAATATTACCATTATTAATTATTTATGTTTTACCAATTATTGTTGGGATATGGTTTGCGATTTCACTGATCAAGCTACAGCGCGAGAGGAATATGTTGTTGAAGGAAGTTGTGGAAAAGCTAAGCGAACGTTAATACATAGCAATAAACGAGGATAGGCTGTCCTATCCTCGTACTGTAATTCTTTGCTTATAACAACCAATGCTCATCATCGTCAAATAAATTGCGGACATATAAAAAATGATAAGAAATGGTAGCATGTCTCGTAGCGCAACAATGCAAACAAAATATAAGCATATGCTAGCAAGACTTGCTTTCCAATAATATTTTTGGCTAATAACCGAATGAATAAAAATCCAAACTATTAATATAGGAAAAACAATCATAAAATTCAAACAATTCACCCCTCCAACTTCATTTTAAGGAATATTTTTGAAAAAATCAATTCATTTTTTTCACTATTCGCACATCATAAGCAAATGCTATAATGCTTGATAAGGAGGTAGAAAAATGAAATTTGGCAAACGTACGATTTTTTGGCTTATACCACTCGGCATGCTTGGGCTTTTTGTTTATTTTTATGGCCCAAAGGATGATATTACAGCAAATCCATACATAGATGAAATGAAGCAGCAATCATTTAGTGTAAAAAATGAAGCAACGATTGAAGAGGTGCTAGACCATTCTTGCACAAAAGGTAAATGGGTCTTTTTCAAAACTCAGCGTGAGCAAGCTGTTGTTGAATTTAAAGGAACATGTGAAGAGCAGTCGGTAAATTTGCAATTTTTAGTTGGAGATAACAACAACCATCAGCTTGGAGCATTGCTTCTTGATAATGTCCAGCAAACGTCAGAGGAGCGCACACAATTTATTGAACAGCTCTATAGCAAATTATGAGAGTGGCTGAAAAGCGGCATATTCGCCTGCTTTTCAGCCATTTATTTATTGTATTTGATTTTTCAAACGTTTTAATAAACGCTGTCTTCTTTTTTTCACTGTGTCTGTTTTCAATTGTAAGCTTTCAGCAATTTCCTTATCGCTATTTTGCTGCATGTAATAGCTATGCAAAATATAGCGCTCCTCTGGTGTCAGCTCCTCCCATGCAATGGCTAATGCTGGCATCTCAATAAACACCTCATTTTGTTCATGCTCGATAAATGTTTGCAACACATCATCTCCAATTAATAGATGACGATTGCGGTGATTGTTTTGCTTATGCATTTCCGCAATCACTTGATAGCGCATCATAAAATAGGCATATGTTTCAAAGCTTCCCTTTTTGCTATCATATGACTGTAACGCTTCCCATAATGCAACTGTTGCAATATGGTGAAATTCATCAAAATGACCGTATACACGACAGCGATATAACACCTTTTGAATTAACGGTTTGTACTGCTCATAACATTGTTCAAAGTCCATTAAAAAAGTCCTTTTGCATTGTGCACAAGCGGTTTATTCCTAGGTGCTTCAACTATAGCTAGCGTGCAGCAAGCAGACAAATTTCGAAGCAGTCTATTTTCAGCAAAAAAATAATAAAAAAAGCATATTTCCATAAAGTAAAATGTATTTTTATGCAAAATTCAGTATGAATACATTTTTATTTATCCCGTATTAACAGGCTGTAAGACCCCCATCTCAAAACAGCAGATAAAATCAAAGTGTTGAAGTGGGGAATCAAACAGCCTGTAAAAACCCGATTGGTGAAACTACCAATCAATGGGAGATGAGGAAAATCCCCAATGATTGAAGGTTCACTTTATCGGAATATTCTAAATAAATATTGACAAAATTGATAGGATGATGCATGCTATGTAACATATATTTTGCTTATTGAAGACTAGTAAGCGGTAACTGGCTATTAACAGAGAGCGAATTGTCGGCTGTAAAATTCGTATAGACCACCCGCCTAACCTCCTTCAACACGCCCTTAGCCAAACTAAGCGCTCACTCAGCGTTATGAGATAAGTGGAATGCGCGACATGCATTCAATTTAGGTGGTACCACGGAAGCCCATTTCGTCCTAAGCAATTTAGGACGAAATGGGCTTTTTCTAATGAGGAGGAACAAATATGGAACGCAAACGCATTGTTGTAAAAATTGGGAGCAGCTCGCTGACAAACAATAAAGGAGAAATCGATGTTGAAAAATTCAATGATCATATTGCGGCACTTGCGAAGCTGAAGCTCGCCGGTCATGAAGTGCTGCTCGTATCATCTGGTGCAGTGGCAGCAGGCTTTCGCAGACTAGGTTACCCTTCTCGCCCTGTCACGATGAAAGGCAAGCAAGCAGCGGCGGCAGTTGGGCAAAGCTTATTAATTCAGCTTTATAACGAAGCATTTCTCCAGCATAACATCGTTTCTGCGCAGGTGTTGCTGACGCGCACCGATTTTAGTGAAAAGGAGCGCTATCAAAATGCCCATGCGACCTTTTCGGAGCTGTTAGAGCGTGCTGTTTTGCCAATTATTAATGAAAACGACACAATTTCTGTTGCTGAACTGACGTTTGGTGATAATGATATGCTGTCCGCATTAGTTGCAGGGCTTGTGCATGCAGATCAGCTCATTATTTTAACAGATGTCAATGGCTTATATACAATGAATCCAATGAAAAATCCCGATGCTAAGCGCTTCGATTTCTTAACACATATACCAGATGAGCTGCTTAAGGTAACATCTGGTAGCAGCTCAAAGATTGGCACTGGTGGAATGGAATCGAAGCTACTCGCCGCACGCTATGCTATCGAGGCAGGCAGCCATGTATTTATCGGCAAAGGCATTGGTGCTGACAAACTGCTCCGTATTTTAGCAGGCGATGGCGATGGCACGTATATTGCGAGTGAAACAGCATCCATTTTATCGAATCGCAGACAATGGCTACGCTTATCTGAGGTAGCAGGGAAAATTTTTATTGATGAAGGTGCGGTCAAGGCGTTAACAGCTGATGGGAAAAGCTTATTGCCCGCAGGTGTTTATGCATTGGAGGGGCATTTCAAGGAAGGCGATGTTGTCGAAGTATTTTACCAGCATCACTGTGTTGGGCGCGGTGAAGTGAAGTATTCGAAGGAGGAGCTCATGCAGGCAATGGGCAAGCGCAGTACAGAATTGAAGCAGCCCCCCGAGGTCATTCATCGTGATTATTGGGTACAATTAAAGGAGGTTTAAATCGATGGCAAATGAAGTAATAGAAAAAGGGCGACGTGCCAAAAAAGCAAGCATCCTTATGAATATGAAAACAACAGACGAGAAAAATAAAGCACTTGCAGCAATCTCTAGACAATTACAAATGGATGCGGAGAACATTATCAAAGCAAACCGACTGGATTTACAGCAAGGGGCTGATATAGGACTTTCCACAGCTGTACTTGACCGCATTATGCTCAATGAAACACGCATTCAAGCGATGTGTGAAGCCATTCAATTATTAGCTAGGCTACCTGACCCAGTCGGTGAAACACTTGAAAATATTGAGAAGGAAAACGGGCTCCAGATTGTAAAAAAGCGTGTACCGCTTGGCGTTATCGGGATGATTTATGAGGCTCGTCCAAACGTGACAATTGATGCTGCTACATTAGCATTAAAAACAGGCAACGCCATTTTATTGCGAGGTAGCTCCTCTGCGAAGCATTCGAATATAGCCTTAGTTGCATCCATCCATACGGCGTTAGCGCAAGTAAACTTCCCATTAGATGCTGTTCTTTTAATAGAAGATACAAGCAGAGAAACAGCAAAATCACTGTTTCATTTAAATGAATTTTTAGATGTACTTATTCCACGTGGTGGCAAAGACTTAATTGATACGGTTGTGCGCGAGGCAAGCGTGCCCGTGCTTGAAACAGGTGCAGGCAATTGTCATATTTTTATTGACGATACTGCTCCGTTTAAAATCGTATGCGATATTATTCAAAATGCCAAAACACAGCGTCCCTCCGTATGTAATGCGGTGGAAAGTCTAGTCGTGCACCGCCAGTTTTTACAGCAGTATGGCAGCGAGTTTTTTGCCTTTTTGCGAGAGTTAAGTATTACAATTTACGGAGATGAGGTAGTGTGCGAGTTGTGCGAGCAGGCAATTCCAGCGAGTGAAACACATTATGCGGAGGAGTTTTTAGCATTGTCGTTAAGTATTAAAACCGTTGATTCTGTGACGCAGGCAATTGAGCATATCCAAAGATATAGCACAAAGCATTCGGAAGCAATTATTACTATGACGCAAGCACATGCCGATTTATTTTTAACAATGATTGATGCGGCAGCAGTTTACCATAATGCATCCACACGCTTTACAGATGGCTTTGAATTCGGCTATGGCGCAGAGGTTGGTATCTCGACACAAAAGCTACATGCGCGTGGACCAATGGGCTTACCAGCATTAACATCAACAAAATACTACATTTATGGAAACGGACAAATACGAAGCTAAATGAAAGAGAGCTGCCAAAATTCGGCAGCCTCTTGATGTTTATTTGACCTCACTTGCGTCTGTATAAGTAACAGGAATTTTATATTCCTCATATTTCCAGCGCATACCACCTCGACTCTCTTGCACATGCACTGTTTCTTTAAACGTAATGACTTCCCCATTCTTCAATTCCACAATAAATTTTGAGCTTCCTGATTCATTCATCGGCACTTCAATCAGCTCGACCTCTTGAATATCTTCCCAGCTAGCATGCTTTTTGTCAGAGCCAAATACCCCTCTATATGTAAGTCCTTCATCATTCATTGCGATATAGCATTTAGCACTTCCGTAAAATAAAACAATTGCTCCTATAAACAACAAAACACCTGATGGAATGGAGATTTTTTTCTTTTTCCCAAAGAACAGCACGGCACAGCATGCAATCAATAGTGCCACCCCTATCCCAAAAACAATATAAGTTTCTAGCGGTGTGTAATAAAACCACATATCCCTCTCAAAATAAAAAGTCATTGGAATAACAGAAGGAATAAAGAAAATAATCGCTGGTGAAAAAATCAACAAACAAACTCCCAATATAAAAAATATATAACGACGTGATACGTTACTTTCCATGTATAATCCCCCTTTGAAAACATGTCCATAAAAATTTTAATTAATTCGTATAAATCACAGGAATATTATATTTCCCATATTTCACACGCATTTTGCTGCGCTTTTCTTGCACATGTGGGATTTCCTTGAACGATAACACATCCCCATTATCAAGCGATACTAAATATGTAGCATTACCACTCTTACCAACTGGTACTTCAATACGCTCAATTTGTGTGACATTTTCCCAGCCTACGTGCTGCTTTTCATACTCAAATAACCCTCTGTATGTAAAACCATCGTCAGCCATTGTCAGATAGCATCGAGAGCTGCCATAAAACATAAAAAGTGCTATGCAAAACAACAGACCACTTGACACAATCGCCCATCTTCTCATTTTTCCGAAAAATAAAATTGCACAGCAAATAATAAGCAGTGCAATGCCAATCGCAAACACTATAAATGTTTCCATTGGCACATAATACACCCATGTGTATTTGACAAAATAAAATGTTATCGGAATCATGCGTGGAATGATAAAAATAAGGATTGGCGAAGAAACGAGTAAACATGTACCAATCACAAAAAACACATAACGATTTGGCCTCCTATTTGCCATCTATTTACCTCCTTGTATAATATATGTAACATTATACAATGATTGCTTAAAAAAATTAATTTTTTTAAAAATTCAGAACATATGGTATAATACAGATATTTTAAAAGGAGGAATTAGCGATGCAAGTACAAGCCATCATTAAATTAACAGTTTCGATGGCGATATTTGGCTCGATTGGCTTTTTTACAAAGTATACTGGCATTCCCGCAGTAGAGCTTGTTTTTGTGCGCTGTATTTTTGCGACATTATTTTTAGGAAGCTTATGGCTATTAACAGGCGGTTTGAAAACGGAGCGCTGGGACAAAAAGCAAGTTTGGACAACCGCATTATGCGGCATCTTTTTAGTGTTAAACTGGGTATTTTTATTTAAAGCATTTGAGGAAATGTCCATTTCTGTGGCGATTTCCATTTATAATTTAGCTCCTATTTTCGTTCTGTTACTTGGTGCCATTTTACTTGCTGAAAAAATGACCTTATCTGCGATTATGGCAACTACGATTTGCTTTTTTGGTAGCATCTTAATCGTTGGTATCGAGCATTTTCAATCGCTCGACCAGCTGTTTAATTCAGGCTTCATTTGGGCTTTATTGTCTGCCATTTTTTATGCGCTGACGATGTTTACGAGCAAAAATATTAACGGGCTTTCGTCTTATGCATTAACATTTATCCAAACAGCGATTGGCATTGTCATGCTACTACCTTTTTGCGATTTTGCTGTATTTGAAGGGCTGACAATGACAAATTGGCTATTTATTTTAGGGACAGGCATTATACATACAGGCTTCGTATACTATTTATTTTTTGATAGCATTCGCAATTTATCGACGATTATTGTTTCTGTGCTCGTTTTTGTCGACCCTGTCGTTGCCATTTTACTTGATATTTTAATTTTGTCATTTAGACCTGATAGTTTGCAAATACTTGGGATTATTCTCATTTTCGGCAGCATACTGTATATTTTATTTAAGCCACAGCGAAAAAGCAGCTTGGAAGGATAATTCCTTACCAAGCTGCTCTTTTTTAACATTCAAACTTTTCAACAATATTTTGTAAATGCATAGATTGATTTTTTAATTCCGAAGATATCGTATTTAATTCTTGTAATACATTGACTTGCTGCTGAGCCATGCTCGCTACCTCTTGTGTGTAGCTTGCCGCATTATTGGCATCTGCTGCGATGTGCGTAACGGATGCAGCTACTTCCTCAGCCGTTGCCGAAATATGCTCTGTTAATGAGGACACTGCGCCAATTTCCTCTGCCATCTCCTCAATAGCTGTATGAATTTTGCCGAAAGTTTCTCCAGCTGTTTGTACAATCGTTACCCCTGTCGCAGCATTTTGCACGCTATCATGAATCGCTTGTGCGATATGCTCCGTATCTTGTCTAATTGCCGTTGTCACTTGGACAATGGCTGCTGCAGAGTGCTTGGATTGTTCCGCTAAACGGCGCACTTCTTCTGCCACAATGGAAAAGCCTTTGCCATGCTCGCCAGCTCTTGCTGCCTCGATTGCTGCATTCAATGCTAATAAATTCGTTTGCTCTGTAATTTCCGTAATTGCTGCTGTAATTTGGTCAATTTCATTGGAACGTGCGATTAATTGATCAATTAAATTGCTCGTTAAAGTAGTCGATTGTTGAATTTCCTGCATTTGTTTCCCAGCTATTGCGATATTGCTGCTTCCTTCGCTTGCTAACGTTTGTGTCGTTAATGCATTTGTATGGAGTGCAACCGTCGAGTGAACGATTTTTTGAACAGCCTCCGCCGTTTCATCCATTGCGGTCGCGCTTTCATTCGCCGCAGTTGCCGAATGATGTGAGCCTATCGCTAGCTTATCTGCTACTGCTGAAGTTTGCTGAACCGATGAAGCGACCGCATTCGTATTTTTCGTTAGCTGTTCACTTGAATCAGATAATTTTGTTGTATTTTCTGCCACTGATATAATCACTGTTTTCAATTCATTTTTCATTAAATTAAATGAATCTGCTAAATCGCGAAATTCATCCTTTGATTTCACTTGTATGTCATCCTGCTGTAAATTGCCTTGTGCAATGACGCTTAAAGCCGATTGTAGCTTCTTGATTGGATTTAAAAAGTTTTTGCTCATGATAATGCTAATAATAACTGCGACAATAATGCTTAACACAAGGACGATAGCACTTAATAAAGAAGCCGATTTAGCAGCCGTTTTTGCTTCCTTTTGTATTTGTTCTAAATTTGCTTCATAATGCTTTGTTAAATTTGTCGCACGCTGGATTAAGCTTTGGTTTGGTGGACGTAATTGATTGACAATAATGGACTTGGCACGGTCATAATTCATCGCTTTCGTTTGCGAAATAGCATCCTCCATTGCCAAGTTAAATTCCTCCATATAGCCATCAATGGCTAAAAGCTCTTCACTTACATATGTATCTTGATTATTTTGCTCTAATGTTGCTAGTAACCCATTCATCTGCTCGCGTTGTTCAATAATTTCAGGCAAAATGCTCATATCACCCGAAATTACATATTGTCGAATCATCATACCTTGTGTCGTCATATTATTGCGAATATCGGCAATCGTTAAGACATTTGCCTGCTCCTCGTTAATCATCTTTTCATACATCGACTGAACACGCTGAAGCTGTGTATAATTTATTCCTGATACAATCAACACCATTAGGAGAATAGTTGCAAAGCTAATAAAAATTTTCGTGCGTATAGACATAATGCTCACCTTCTCATTCTTACAAATATGAGTATTAGTATATACGAAATAATACCTTATAGCACCTTTTTATTAAAAGTCATATAATTTTGATTATTTAGATATATAACAAAAAACATATGGGCTATGTACCCATATGTTTTTTTGTTAATTTTCTGAGCGCACATCCGTCATCTGTTTCCAAACAGAGCCCTTTGCTTCCTCGCCCTGCTCGATACGGGCAATCGCCATCTTCACTTGTAGCTTTACTTCAAATTCTTTGTCTTCCGCTGCTTGGTGCAACGCTTGTAGCGCATGCTCCGTTCCTGTTTCATATAAAAACATTGCGGCACGCCAACGCACTAATTTGTTTTTATCCTGCAATGCTTGAATCATCGCATTTTCAAATTGAACGAGGCCTAAATCGCTCATACAGTCCCCTGCTGTTCGGCGTACTGCGGCACTTTTATCTTGCAATGCCTGCTCCAACAC
Source organism: Metasolibacillus sp. (assembly GCF_025291715.1). Taxonomy (GTDB): domain Bacteria; phylum Bacillota; class Bacilli; order Bacillales_A; family Planococcaceae; genus Metasolibacillus; species Metasolibacillus louembei. The sequence goes on along the minus strand of NZ_JAMBIZ010000001.1, from coordinate 193,478 downwards.
AGGAACAACTGCCTCATCTTCAATCATCCCTAAATAAACGGTTGCTAAGCGGCGAATTGCCATTTGGTCATCCTGTAGCGCAAAGCTCAGCATTTCAATGTCTTCTACCTCTGGGTCAGGCATTTGGTCAAGCAATTGGAAACGTTCCTGCCAATCTTGCGTTTGCTGTAGCTGCGCTAATGTCACCCTTTCACGAGGGGCTGGCGTATAGCTCGCTTTATTGTTTGCCGCCTCTACAATTGCTTGAATGCGCTCTGCTGGGAAGGTCGCCCATATTTCTTGCAAGACGTTTTCTGCTACTTCTTGCTTGTCGCCATAGCGTACACCATAATCAACCCATTTACGTAGGAAAATATAGTTTTCATCGCTATCTTTCGTTTGCATTTGCTGGAATGCCGTCGTATAAGCTTCACCTGTTGCAACACGCACCTCCCCTTCGCTATCAAAGGCTTTGACTTGCAAAGGAAGCCCTTTAAACATTTGCACATGCACATATACTTCACCGAAATGATCAGCGACTTGATTTTCAACAGAATTCGTTGTGTCATTTTCTCCTAGGGCTGTGCGGATGCCTGATAAAATATTTTCCCATGCAAATTTTGCATTGCGCTCTACCGCTAAAAAATCTGCCACATGATAAATGCCTTTAACACCTTCCACGGCAAAAATTGCCTGAATAAAGGCTGGTGCTTCTGCTACGCTCTCCTTCGTGTAGTTAAAGCTTGTGCCAAATGGCAGCTCTTGATCAATGACCACTTTCATTGAATTTGGACTTGGTGTTGGTTCAATTGTAAGTATTTTCATTCTTCACGTCTCCTATCCGTTGGCAATTTCATCTAAATAGCTCCAGCGCTCAATAAGGTGCTCGTATGTTGCGTTGAGTTCATCAAGCTTTTGCGTTAGCTCCTGCAATTTTGTAAAATCAGCACCTGCTGTCGCAATACCATCTTCTGTATCCATAATTTGCTGCTCAACTTTTTCGATGTCTGCTGCAATTGTTTCCCATTCCTTTTGCTCCTTGAAGCTAAGTCGTTTCTTTTCTTGCTTGATTTTTTCCTGCTTCGGCTTGTCTTGCTTTTCCTCTTTTATTGCCTGCTGTTGTACCTGTGTTTTCTCTATTAAATAATCCGAGTAAACCATTAAGCTTTCCTCAACTTGCCCTTTGCCATCTAGTATCCACAGCTTTTTCGCAATACGGTCTAGGAAGAAGCGGTCGTGGGAAATCGTAATAACAACGCCAGGGAATTGCTCAATAAAGTCCTCTAGCACGCCGAGCGTTTCAATATCTAAATCATTCGTTGGCTCGTCAAGTAACAGGACGTTGGGCTGCTCCATTAATAAGCGCAGTAAATGTAGTCGCTTGCGTTCACCGCCTGACAGCTTGCCAATCGGCGTGCCATGCGTATGTAGCGGGAATAAAAAGCGCTCCAGCATTTGCGCTGCACTATAGCGAATGCCATCTGCATCGGTAATATCATTCGATGCCTCGCGCACATATTCAATCATGCGCTGGTTTTCATTCATTTTTGGCAATGCTTGCTTAAAATGCAGCCGCTTCACGGTTGAGCCAACAATAACCTCTCCTTTGTCTGGCTCTAGCTCTCCTGCTAACATATTGAGCAGCGTCGATTTGCCATGCCCATTCGCCCCAATAATGCCGATACGGTCACCTTGCTGAATTAAAAAGCTAAAGTCCTGTAAAATAATGCGCTCACCAAATTGCTTTGAAATGCTCTCCGCCTCTAGCACCTTTTTTCCTAAGCGCGTTGTTGCAAGACCTAGCTCTAAATTGGCATCATCGTGTGAGCGGTCAATTTTATCATCCAGCTCCTCAAAGCGCTGGATGCGTGCCTTTTGCTTCGTCGTTCTCGCCTTCGCACCACGACGAATCCATTTCAGCTCATTGCGATAACGGTTGCGCAGCTTCGCCTGTGTCGCCGCTGTCATTTCTTCCCGAATCGCTCTTGCTTCTAGGTAGTCTGCATAATTCCCTGTATGGCGATACAGCGTTTGATCGGCTAACTCATAAATATGCGTTGCTACCTCATCTAAAAAGTAACGGTCATGCGTAATAAAAATGACCGCTCCCTTTAAACGTGTCACCATCTCCTGTAGCCATTCTGTCGATTCAATGTCCAAATGGTTAGTTGGCTCATCCAGCAAATATAAATCCGCAGGCTCAATTAGTACGCGAGCAAGTGCTACACGCTTTTGTTGTCCACCTGACAGCTCTGTCACATGATGCTCAAACATATCAATACCCAGCTTTGTCAGTGCCTGCTTGGCAAGCGCATTGACATCCCATGCGCCCTCTGTATCCATGCGCTGCTGTAGGTGAAATAATTGATTTTGCAACGCTTCATTTGTCGGGTCAGCTGCTAATTTGGCAACTGCCTCCTCATATGTACGGTTTAATTGTAAGACGGGGGAATCTCCTGCGAACACAGCCTGTAACACCGTTTCTCCTTGCGCAAAGGTTGGATCCTGCTCTAAATAAGCGACGCGATATTTATTCGGGTGATCCAGCTCGATTTTATCAGCCTCCTGCGTGCCTGCTAAAATTGATAGCAATGTCGACTTACCTGTACCGTTAATACCGATTAGCCCCGCACGCTCCCCCTCATAAATGGTAAATTCGATATTGTTAAATAACGTTTTATCGCCTACCGTTTTCGTTAAATTCGATACGATTAAATGACTCATCTATTCTCATCTCTTTCATGCATTTGTTTTTATTATAGAGGAAATGCGAGGGAATTGCACAGGTTGAGGTTGTCTTAGCAAGATTTAGACTTTATCAGCAGCAGGATTTTGGAAAGTCGCCGATATTTCCTCAAAACTCGCTGATATCAGTATAAAGGCGTGCTCAAAAAAATGATTTTCGAACACGCCCCTTGTTAAAATTGTATTATTGAAATCTTTTTACTAGCTGTATCCACCGCAATTTCTCCGCCGATTGGCAATGTCATAATTGGCTGTGTATGCCCAAAGTCCACATCATACATGACAGGGATGTCTTGCAATAACGGGTGTTTGTCTAAAATAAAGCGTAGCTGCTCACTTGTCACTTTACTCACTCGTTGAAAACGCCCAATTAATAGTGCCTTCACATTGCTTGCCACTTGTAGCAATGAGGTTAAATCGCGCGCAAACGTTTCAGGCTTTGTTTCTTCGTCATCTTCAACAAATAAAATGCAATCCTTTAGCTCAGGCATGTACGGTGTGCCTTGTAGCAAATTCAATGTGCAAAGATTGCCACCATATAATTTGCCCTGTGCCTGTCCCTCTGTATACACTTTCCATTCCGTCGCCTCATACTGCCTGTTGTCTTGATCTAAAAACCATAAATCATCGCTCCATTTCTCGGATGGCTCAATGTCATATGGCGCTTCGTTCATAAAGCATTCTCGAAAATACTTTGTTTGATATGCCTGTAAACCAGCCATTTGAAAGCTTGAAAAATGCGGTCCTGAATAGGTAATAAATCCGCACTTATGATGAATCGCTGTTGCCAATGCTGTAATATCGCTATAGCCACAGAGGATTTTTGGATGACGAGCAATCAGCTCATAATCTAAATACGGTAGCAGCTCATTGCTATTAAAGCCACCAATCGCCGTTAAAATTGCTTTCACATTGTCATCCGCAAATGCAGCGTGAAGGTCTGCAACACGCTCCTCAATAGATGCAGAGCTTTGCATATCACATGTATAAATATATTCACCAAAGCTTACACGGAAGCCCATATTTTCTAATGCTTGTGTCGCTTTTTTGATGCCTTCCTCACCTAAAATCTGTGCACTGCGGCTCGGCGCAATCACACGTATTTCATTGCCTTGTTGTAATTTCCTCATTTGTTCATTCCTCCAATTGTCTGCGCAACTTAATAGACAGCCGTAAAATATCTCAAGTAAATTGTGCTTTTTTTAAGTGATTTATATCATCTTCTACGTTAGCAATAGTCTTCATATAGTTGCTAGCAAAAGCGATATCATTTTCATATTTTTTCAGTAAGTGCAGATAACTTTCAAATCTCTCTAACTGTTCTTCTTTTCTGTCTAACTTAAATGTCCCCATCTTCATTTTTAAATATGAATCATTTATTACAATTGGTATTAATCTATTAGTTAATTCACGTAATTCTTTGTCAGACATGAATGTATGATTAAAAGGAATACCAGCCTTTTTTCCTTCCTCAATATTTGATGCCATTCTACAAGCTAAATTAAATCTGTCTAGCAAAAGATCAATACTTTTAGCGGATTTCATCAGTTCCACTGTTTCTTGCAAAAGCCTCAAATCCTCTTGCAGTACCAAATACTGATGCTCTATTCGCTTCTTCGCTTCTGCCTTTTTCTTTCTTTTCACTAGCCATTCATTTTTTAACTTAATTAATACGGATTCGCTCGTTGTTTTTCTTTTGCTCCTTTTCCCCATTTTCCAAAATTGAATACCTCCCCAAAGTAAAAACAAGGATGCTACAATTAAAAATATGGATAGCCCAATAGTTGAATAATCTTCTTGTAATGTTTTAACAAAAGCAAATAGAAAAACACAGCAACCTGTCCAACAAAAAATCATCATATAGGACCTCAAAATTTTCTTTAACACTTATAACTCCTCTCCCTCTCTATCAATACCTCACTCTAATGTACTATATGAATTCCTTAGCAATCTTTTTATACAAATATACATAATGAGAAAGTATACTTCCATATAAATTTATAGAATACCATTATCCCTTATCGTAATTGTGTTATGCAAAGAAGCTAAACTTTAAATTAAAAACTTGTACAACATTATCACGTGTGAATGCTCTTTCCTCCGTTGCGGTCAAATTTGCTGCCTATTTATGTACAATTGACTCACCTGACATTGCAAATGATTATTTAAAAGTGCAAAGCTTGCAGGAAATCGCTGCATTGATTGGCACAACAAGCCGCCATCTAAACCGCGTACTGCAAAAGTGGACGGAGCAGCAAATTATTAGTAGAACAGACGATATGATTCACATTAAAGACTGGCAAGCAATTCAGGAGATTTCAGAGGATATTCGCTTTGTATGAGTAAAACATATTATGAATAAAAAGCAAGCTAATACGCATTTTGTAACTTTCCTTTCGCAGCTCCGACTAATTACTAAAGGAGTGATGGACAATGCGAATCGGATTTATTTTAGTGCTCTTGTTATTAGTAGCTGGCTGTGTGGGCAAACCTGCTAGCCCCAATCAGAATATGGAGCCCCCTGCTGTCCAATTAACAATTGCTGATGAGCAAATTAAAACTTATAGAGGAACGTATAGCTGGAGCTATTTTGATGTGAGCTCAGGGCAAACGACTAATGTTATGGCGGACTATGCCCCTCCATATGAGATAGTTGCCATTGACCAAAGTGCAAATGTAAATCTAGCAGCACCTATAAGCTTACATTTTACAAAAGAGCCAACAGAGGTAGAAATCAATTTATGGCGTAATCAAGCGATTGTCAAAACGTATTCTTCCCTTGAAGAAATAGAGGAAAAAGGGGGGTACATTATTGAAATCGTCGCTACTTGGAAAGAGGGTACGGCTACTTATGTCACAGCATTGGACATTGAGTAGCACGATACATTTTCATGGGCGAAAATGATATCCTTGCAGGCGAATCACTACTTTCCGCCTATAAAAAAGGAGCTGTCTGAAAAGGAAAACCTTTTCAAACAAGCTCCATTTTTAAGCATGGCCATTTTTCTCATTTGCAAGCTGTTGTAAAAACTGCTCCATAAACGCATGACGTGCTTCTGCCATTTCACGCCCTTTTGCTGTCACCATTAAATCCTTTAACAATAGCAGCTTCTCGTAAAAGTGTGTAACAGATGCGGTTGATTTTGTGCGATACTCATCTGCTGTCATTTGAAAGCGTGCTTCCTCCGTATCATCGTATAACTTGCGCCCTTTTGCTCCGCCGTAAGCAAATGTACGGGCAATACCAACAGCACCAATTGCGTCTAAACGATCCGCATCACGCACAATTTTCGCCTCGATGGTTTTAGCTTCAAGTGAGTTGCCACCGTTAAATGAGACCGATTCGATAATATCCTCAATATGTTGACGCTCTGCATCCGTTAAAATAAGTTGCCCTAAAATATCATTTTGTACCGATTTATCTGTAGCATATTTTGCATCGCTAACATCATGTAAATACACCGCAAGCTTGACGATTTTTTCGTCCGCTGTTGGCTCCGCTTGTAAAATCGCTTCCGCATTCATTAACACTCGCTCAATATGCTGAAAATCATGACTTGCATCCATTTGCTCGTAAATGGCATACACCAGCCTTTGACATTGCTCAATCACATTCATCTTAAAACAACCCTTCTGCGCGGCCATCCGCTGTTACGTCCATTTTTAATGCGGCAGGCTGCTTTGGTAAGCCAGGCATTGTCATAATATCGCCCGTTAAACACACTAAAAAGCCCGCGCCTAATTTAGGCACAATTTCGCGAATCGTAATCGTAAAGTTTTCCGGTCGACCTAATAAAGAAGGTTGGTCAGTCAAGGAATATTGCGTTTTTGCCATACAAACAGGCAGCCCATCCCAGCCTAATTTTTTAATTTGCATCAGCTGCTTTTGTGCACTATCTGTGAAATGGATGCCCGCACCACCATATACTTTTTGAACAATTTTCGTAATTTTTTGCTCTACTGTTTCAGAAAGCTCATATAAATGATGGAAATTCTGCTCTTTTGCTAGCACTTCTAACACTTTTTCAGCAAGCTCGATGCCACCTTTTCCGCCTTGCTCCCAGACATTTGTAAGGGCGATGCGCACACCGTTTTCCTTAGCCCATGTTAAAACAACGGCTAACTCTGCCTCTGTATCTGCAACAAAGCGATTTAATGCGATCACTGGCTCGACACCAAATGCACGAACGCTTTCAATATGGCGTGCTAAGTTGGCAATCCCCGTCGTCACTGCTGCTGCATTTTCTATTGTGAGCTCCGATTTTGAAACACCGCCATGCATTTTTAATGCGCGAATTGTTGTCACAACAACGACTGCATCTGGAGAAATACCGCTTTGTCGCGCTTTAATGTTCATAAATTTTTCCGCGCCTAAATCTGCCCCGAAGCCAGCCTCTGTCACAACGATATCAGCGAGTTTACGCGCAGTCCCTGTTGCAATTACTGAGTTACAGCCGTGCGCAATATTGGCAAACGGCCCACCATGAATCAATGCTGGTGTGCCACCAAGCGTTTGTACTAAATTTGGTTTAAATGCTTCTTTTAATAATAATGTTAAGGCACCTTCCACACCTAATTGGCGCACAAATACTGGCTCTCGGTCATATGTATAGCCAATTACGATATTTGCTAAACGCTGCTTTAAATCATCTACGCTTGTCGCTAAACAGAAAACCGCCATAATTTCAGACGCTACTGTAATATCGAAGCCATCCTCGCGCGGCACGCCTTGTAATGGACCACCTAAGCCGATTGTCACTTTACGCAGTGCGCGATCATTAATATCTAACACACGCTTCCAAATAATACGGCGTGGGTCAATGTTTAATTCATTGCCTTGGTGGATATGATTATCAATAAGCGCTGCAAGAGCATTATTTGCCGATGTAATGGCATGTAAATCGCCTGTGAAGTGCAAGTTAATATCTTCCATTGGGACAACTTGCGCATAGCCACCACCTGTTGCACCACCTTTAACACCCATGACAGGTCCTAATGATGGCTCACGCAATGCGACCATAACATTATGCTTTAGTTGTTGAAAGGCATCGGCTAACCCAACTGTCACTGTTGACTTGCCTTCCCCTGCTGGTGTTGGGCTTGTTGCTGTTACTAACACGACTTTCCCTTTTTTTGTTGAAGCAATTTGATTGACATCAATTTTCGCTTTATAGCGGCCATATTGCTCAAGCGCTTCTTCTGGAATGCCTGCTTTTTTCGCAATGTCCATAATCGGTTGCATTTTGGCATTTGTTGCAATTTCTAAATCGGATAAATATTTTGTCAGTGTCATCTTATTCCCTGCTTTCTATCCTTATTATTTTTATTATAAAGCATTTGCTACAAAAATAGCGGGGAAAAAGCGTCAAAATTCACCAAATTATTGACATTCATACAGAAATCACGTATATTTAATGAATAGTTGTCTTAATTTTTCGACACTTTTCAATTCAATCCGCAAGTATGGGAGGCGATCGCTCATGCATCAAGGAAAGGTTAAATGGTTTAATAATGAAAAAGGCTACGGCTTTATCGAATGTGCGAACGGTGAGGATGTTTTTGTTCACTTCACTGGCATTATTGGAGAAGGCTTCCGTCAATTAGAAGAAGGACAAGAAGTAGCATTTGAAATTGTGGAGGGCAATCGTGGACCACAGGCAGCAAACGTCTCTAAATTATAAAAAACTGGGGCTGCCTATGTCTAGGTAGCCCTCTTTTTTATTTCAAAATATAGGTCGCATTTTCACAAACAATCGTTTCTGGCTGTGAGGCACCTTCAAATACAACTGCATGGATGCCTAACCCCTCCGCTAAAATTGCATCCCAAATCTCGCCTTCTCCTTGCGCACAGTAGCAAATAATTTTTGCGTTTGGTAAATATAATGTATATTTCATCGCATTAAGCTTTTCATCAAAATGCTCCTCTGCCTTTAGCTTACCTAGCTTTTGCAGCTGCTTCATATAATCAAGGCGATTGACGAAATAAATCACTTCAGTAAGCTTTAAATCACCTTTTGGGTGTGGTGCAATAATATTCAGTGCCTTGTATTCAGCATGTCGCGCCTCTTCCTCAGCCTCCCATTGAATAAAAAATGGGAAATCTAAGCGCTGCTCTGGATGTCCAATATGTAGGAGCTGCCAGCGCACAACACTGCCGTCTGGTCGTGTGCGTGAAAAATGCTCTGGTCCGTGCACCTCTAAGCCAGCGTGACGAAACATTTGTGCATCTTGCTCAATCGTTGTTGTGCGAATCGCGATGCGCGCAAAGCCATTTTCTCGCCCTTTTTTCGCATACGTTTCATGTAATGTATATGGTTGACTTGCTGCAATCGTAAACTGTGCCTCATCGTTAATGCCAATCCATTCAATATATGTTAAATCAAAATAGCTTAACGTATTATACGTGCCCCATATTTCATGCTGACCGCCTTGCACTACATGGAAGCCATGTGTCTTCATCTCTTCCATCGTTTTTTCAGGCTTTCTGACAAAATGAACGATATGATCTAGTTCGTACATCTTTATTCCCCCTTTACTTTTGCCAAGCTTTGCACACACTTACCCACTCTTTTGCAGCAGCAAACTGCATTAGCTGTTCGCATGTTAATTCGATTGCTGAATTCGCCGTACCACACGCTGGAAACACCGTTTGAAAGCGCTGTAGCGAAACATCTAAAAAAACAGGCATAGCTGTCGCTAAGCCAAATGGGCAAACACCACCAACTGGATGTCCTGTATGCGCAAGCACCTCTTCAGGGCTAAGCATTTTTGCTTTTACCTGAAAGGTCGACTTAAACGCTGCATTATCAATTTTTGCATCCCCAGCTGCTACAACTAAAAATGTGGAGCCGTCTGCTGCAGCAAAAGCTAATGTTTTTGCAATGCGTCCTGGCACAACTTGCAAAGCATTTGCTGCCTGCTCCACCGTTGCCGTTGACTCTGCAAATGTTAAAATATGTGCAGCATAGTGCAGCTTTTGAAAATATGCCTGTACGCGCTCACTCGCCATCTGCTTGTCCCCCTAATAATTGCATAAGCTTTTTACTCGCTTCCTTTTTTCCATTTGCCTCTATTACTTGTCCATCTTGATGAACGATTAAATGCAGTGCATTATTGCCATACAATGACTCAGAGCTATTTGCTACAGTATATTGCGCCTGCGATGTTTGCATGCGCAGCCTTGCACGATCAATTAAATATTGCGGGTCTGTTGTTGCTTCTAGCTTGAAGCCAACTAATGTTACATTTGGTGCCCATGCTTTAATTTGCGGCAATATTTTTGGTGCTTTTTTAAAGCGAATTGTTGGTGGCTCATCCGATGACATTTTGCCACCAGCCGCAAGCGGGTTCCCTGCCTGGTCAAACACTTTGTCCACAAGCCAGTCAGAGCCTGCCACCGCCATAATGACGATATCAATATGCTCCTCCTGTAAAAGCTGTTGCAGCTTTTGCGCCAAATCTTCAATGCCCTCAAAGCCAATTTTTCGCATTTCTGCAATGCGCTCAGGCAATTGTGCGAAATAACCATGCATATAAATGACCTCTGCACCTAAGTTTAATGCATCCTCCGCTAAATAGCATCCCATGATGCCTTTTGATAAATTCGTATGCGCACGTACGTCATCCCATTTCTCCAGCGTACCTCCGCTTGTAATGACAATTTTTTTCCCTTGTAGCATATTGTTCTCCCCTTATTTCCTAGCTGTTAAATCTTCCTCATTTTCCTCTAGCCATTGCTGTAACACTTCTACAAATTTTTGCGCTGCTGGTGACAACGTTTGCTTCGTTGCTAAGCCAATCGTTCGAAAGCTCTTCTGCTTCAATGGAATGACGCGCACATTTTCTGGTAGCTGTGACAACACAAGCTTCGGTAAAATTGACACGCCAACATGATGCCCAACCATCGACATAATGCCCCAGTCATCAAACAGCTCAAAGCGAATATTCGGCTTAATATCATGCTTTTCAAATGTCGCTACCACATCGTTCATACCTCGATACGAGGGCATAATAAATGGCTCCTGCGCAATTTCAAATAAATCAATCTCCTCTTTATTATAAAGGTGACTTTTAGAAGATACGATACAAAATAAATAATCTTTTTTTAATGGCATGAAATTAAATTGCTTAGAGCTCGTTCTATTTAAAAAACCACAGTCGATTTCTCCATTAATCAACCATTGCTCGATTTCATAATAATCGCCCTCACGTAGCTCAATTTTAATGCCCGGATACTGGCCGTCAAGCGAATGAATAATATTTGGCATCCATTGTGTGGAAATACTTGAGATTAGCCCAATTCGCACTGTTCCCTTCGTCACACCAACAATTTTTGCTGCCTCCTGCTGTAGCAGCTCCTCCGCCTGCAGCACTTGACGCATTGCCAAGAGCATCGTCTGTCCTTCCGTTGTCAGCCTCACACCATTGCGATTGCGGTGAATTAAAGCAAAGCCAAATTCCTTTTCCAGGCTTGATACTGCATGGCTCACAGCAGATTGCGTTAAACCAAGTAGCTGTGCCGCCTCTGTAAAGCTTTGCACCTCCGCCACCTTACTTAAAATCTCATATTTTACTAAGCTCATAGCAGCCTCCTTCAAATTTTCAAATCATTTGGTAGCAGAAATCAATTACAATTTCAACCTTCTATATTGCTGTAAAAGCAAAATAATAGGCAATACCCTCTCTAAAATCGGGAACAATCATCTTTATTTTATACATGAAAACTTTTCATATTACCTATTATAAACATTCGTTTTACTAATCGTAAAGCACCGTTTATATTGTTTTTTAGAGCACTATTGGATGGGGTGAATGTTTTGAGCATACAAAGTAAAGCAAATATATTAATGGTGATTGTGACAATGTTTTGGGGATTATCCTATACGTTCATGGTCATGGGGTTGGATGCGCTTGAAACATACAATATTGTTGCGCTCAGATGCCTTATTGCATTTGCAGTAGCTGGGCTTATTTTTTATCAAAAAATGTTGAAAATAAACAAACAAACGTGTTTTTATGCAAGTATTCAAGGCTTTCTGTTATTCGTTGTTTTTTCATTATCATTATTCGGTTTGCAAACGACTTCAGCATCAAATGCAGGATTTATTTTAAGCTTAACAGTTGTACTTGTACCCATTTTTGTGAGCATTTTAGATAAAAAGCTGCCTTCACGCGCTGTCATGTTCGCTATCGTGATGACAATGATTGGTATTTCTGTTTTAACGTTGAAAGGGTCTATGTCATTCCAAATCGGCGATATTTTAATGGCGATTGCAGCGATTTGTTACACAATTTATTTAATTTTAAATAGCAAATTCACAAAAAATGTAGATTCGATTGCCTACGGTGTTTACCAATTAGGCTTTGCTGGACTTTTCGGTGCAGTGTTCTGTTTATTTTTCGAGGTCCCACAAATTCCAACAACAACATCTGGTTGGATTGCGATTTTAGGTCTTGGCATTATTTGTAGCGCATTTTGCTTTATCGGGCAATCTGTTGCACAAAAATATACATCGCCTACACATACAGGCTTAATCTTCTCATTAGAGCCGATTTTCGCTGCGATGTTTGCCCTACTTTTCTTAGGGGAAGTGGTAACAATACAATTAATCATCGGTGGCACTTTTATTTTAGCGGGAAATTTAGTTGCCCAATTAGAGCAATTTTACCAGCTACGCTTTGTTCGCGAGCAAGCAATAGAGGAAAATACCTATTAAAGATTGTTGTCAGAAATTTTTTTCTGGCAACTTTTTTGTTCTACTTTTTACCATCTAGGAATATACTAACAATAGGCGCGCCTTATTCTGACAGTTCGAAATATATAATCAGTTTTCAAGTAATGCAACACGCGGTATGATAGAATATGTGATTTTTCTATTCGTGTATATGAAACAATATATAAAGGACGTGTTATTAAAATGATCGGACGTAATGATCCATGCCTTTGTGGTAGCGGCAAAAAATATAAAAAATGCTGTGAGGGAAAAGCACAAATCACTTCAGCTTCACTATTTAATGAAGAAATTGAAACGATTTTACAGAGCTTTTATGAAGCCTATCCTCAACGTAAAGATATTGGACAATATATCGAGCTTGTACAAGCGTGGAGCCCTAAGCTACAAGCACATCTACAAAAAGAGCTAATTGAAGCGGTTGCTTTAGACGAATTTTTCTTCCATGTAAGACCTGATATTTGGACAGGCTATTTGAAGAAAGTAAGCAAAAAAACGGTCCGTCCTGCAACGGCTCGCTTATTAGAAAAATGGACATCGCCTGCCATGTTTATCGGTGCGATTTCTCATATAGATGAACAGTATATCCATGCGACACACGCAATTACAAAGGAAAACGTAAAAATTCGTCGCGAAAATAATAAGCCAATTCCTGAAGAGATGCAAATCTTTACATTTTTATTACCAGATGGCTCAGAGCAGGAAGACCATTTCCTAGCTGTTTCAACATTGATTTTCTTCTCTAGTGAATACGCTAAAGTTTTCCAAAAATTCGCAGCAGATTACCCATCTGTTGAAAAAGCGACAGAAAATCATTTGGCCTTTTGGCAACTGCTTGTAGAGAATGGTTATGCAGGAGAGGAATTTACATCATTTGAAGCAGATGTGCTGACACAAGTAAAGCAGTTTTTACAGCAGCATGCACTGAATGAGGAGCAATTAATTCCTATTGTAGAGGATTATTTAATTGAGCAGCAACCAGCAGCGCGTAAAGCTGCCGCAATTGCCGCAGGTGCTATCCGTTTCGGTCAGGAGCGCTCGTTATTTGAAGCCTCCTTTACGGTAAAGGAAATTGCGGAGCATTTTGGCATTTCCGCAGCATCGCTGAACAAATATTATCAAGATATGCTTGCTTACCAGCTGGCGACTGCATAAAAAATAAGGAGATAGCCTCGGCTGTCTCCTTTTATTTATCGCTGACCTTCATTAATTCTCGCCCTAAAAATTGTAGCTGCTCTCCAACCGTACAGGATTGGATGCAAAATTTATGTGCACCTGGCTTGCCACGCTTTTGTCGCAAATCTCGTATCACAGGGCAGTCGACACAGTACGTATCCGTAATAAAGTCAATTTCCTGCATAACAGACACTTTATTCAAATCTGCTCCCCCTTTGATTTTCACATTTCTTTATTATACTGTGCTACAAATTATTTTGTCCATTGCAAGCTGTTTTACGCTTATAATAGAGAAAGAAAAGGAGGGTTTCGATGTTAGAAATTTATATTGATGGCGCAAGTGCTGGCAATCCAGGACCCAGTGGTATTGGTCTATTTATTAAAGGCGAAGGTCATCACCTTCAAATAAGTGAGTATATCGGCGAGACAAATAATCATATTGCGGAATTTACCGCACTTGTGCGCGGCCTAGAGGAAGCCAAAAAGCTTGGCGCTACATTGATATCCTTGCGCTCTGACTCTAAAATCGTCGTTGCCTCAATTGAAAAAGCCTACGTTAAAAATGAAGAATTCAAGCCTTTTTTAGCACAGGCTTTAACCTTAATCGAGCAATTTGAGCTGTTTTTCATTAAATGGATTCCAGAAAAAGAAAATCGCGCAGCAGACGCCCTTGCACGTGAGGCGATTCAAAAAAAGGAAAAACGCTAACAATTAAATGTAAAGGTTTTGTAAAAAATATTGAATTCGCTAGAACCTCGCTATTGCATTGTGCTAACTTTATAAGCAACTACATTTTAGGAGATACAACATGGCAAATCAAACAAACAAGCAGTCATTATTTGAAATTTTTATTGTTTCCACCAAATTAGGCTTTACTTCCTTTGGCGGCCCTACAGCACATTTAGGCTATTTTCATGAGGAATATATTCGCAGAAGAAAATGGATGGATGAAAAAAGCTATGCGGATTTAGTAGCATTAGCGCAATTTCTTCCAGGCCCTGCCAGCAGTCAAGTTGGCATTGGCATTGGTGTTGCACGAGGCGGTGTTTTAGGTGGCATCGTTTCATTTCTAGGCTTCACATTTCCGTCTGTTCTAGCACTCATACTTTTTGCGCTTGTTTTACAAGGACTGCCTATTGCTGAGGCTGGCTGGCTACAAGGTTTGAAGCTAGTAGCTGTCGCCATCGTAGCACATGCGATTTTAGGCATGGCACAAAATTTAACGCCTGATATCAAACGCAAAGCAATCGCCTTATTGGCACTGATCATCACTTTATTATGGCAAACAGCATACACACAAATTACTGTCATTGCATTAGCTGGTGTAATTGGTTACTTTATTTATCGCAAACAGACGATGCAGACGCATCCTGTACATACACCCTTTGTCATTTCAAAAAAGCTTGGTATTTTTTGCTTAACGTTATTTTTTAGCTTATTTGCACTGCTGCCGTTTCTAAGGGAAGTCACTTCCTTACAGTGGATTGCAATGTTTGACCGTTTTTATCGTGCGGGCTCGCTCGTTTTTGGTGGTGGACATGTCGTCCTGCCATTGCTTGAGAAGGAGTTTGTTGCAACACATTTGCTTAGTAGTGAAGCCTTTCTTGCAGGATACGGCGCAGCACAAGCCGTTCCCGGTCCATTATTTACGTTTGCGGCATATTTAGGCGCAGTAATGGATGGCTGGCAAGGCGGTCTCCTCGCAACAGTGGCGATTTTTTTGCCTGCGTTTCTATTAATTTTAGGAGCACTGCCTTTTTGGGCATCTCTCCGTCAGTATGCTTCTATTCAAGGTGCATTGATGGGTGTCAATGCAGCGGTCGTTGGTATTTTGATTGCTGCCTTTTATCAGCCGATTTGGACGAGCACCGTTACGCAAGCGATTGATTTTGCCTTTGCAGCGCTGCTATTTAGCATGCTAGCTTATTTTAAGCTACCGCCTTGGAGCATCGTCATAGCTGGTATGCTTGGTGGCATGCTATTGTTGTGAACAAATCAAAAAAGATGTTTGGCGCACCAAACATCTTTTTTATTTTCGACCTACATTTAACAACGCTCCAACTGCCCCCGCAAAGCCACGATCTTGTAAAAAAATCGGCTTATGCTTTTTCAAAATCGTGTAGTTGGCAATGACCTTTTGTAAATCGGCATTGTCTGCGAGTGTTGAGCCAATATAAACGATATGTGACGTTTCTTTTTGCTCTGCAAATTGAATGCTAAGCGTTGTGATGACTTCACCAACAAGCCCTTGCACCGTTGCTAGCACATCCTCCTGTGGATGCTCTGTATGCGCCGTAATCCCAACCTTACCAAAATTGCTCGCTGTTAGGTCTCCTGCAATTGGTGTATCCATGCCTTGATAAATATCGCGCACAAGCAAATCGATATTTTCACGTACACCCTTTGAGGCAAGCTGCTTAATTTTATTGAAATCGCTACAGCCAGTTAACAGTGCTGCAAGCCCTACTAATGTGCCCCCTCCGACACCTGTGCCACCTACACGTATATGCTGCCCATTGTTCATATAATGAATTGATGTGCCTGTACCGATATTTGTAATAATGGCATCATCAATTTGATAGCCTTCACGCATCAGTAAATAGCGCACACCTTTTAATGTTGCTTCAAATTCGACAATATATTCAATCGACTTCATTGTTTCTAGCTGTTCGCGTAGCTGCTCTGTACGTCCACCAGTTAGTCCAATTTCTTCAACTGCTGGGTGCTGCTTGAGCCACTCTTTAACCAGCTGTAAATCATTTGACGGGAAACTTTCTACTATTAGTTGGTCATGCTCATTGACATAAGCAATTTTCGTTAATGTTCCCCCTGCATCGATGCCTATCGACTTCAACATAATAATCCCCTTTAAACTATATGCCAACTACTTCCTTTGGGAATAAATTGCGCTTTTTATACTCCTCAATAATGACATATTCATATTTTTTTAGTAATTGACAAATATTTTCTTCGTACACCTTTACTGTTGGCACTTCGATTAATTTTTCAATGGCTAGCTCCTCTTCCTTCAACAAGCTTTGCCATTTCATATTTTCTGTTTTTGGCATCACACATTGATGTAGGCGCATCCATTTGGAAATTGACTTTAAGCCTGCGTACGTTAAAATAACCTTCCCTACGGATTGTACACTAATTTCCTGCAATGTCCTTTGTAGCTTTTGCGAAGGCTTCATTTTAATATATTGCTTCGTATACACTTCGCCATTTTCATTTACTTGCTCTTTTTCCTGAACAGAGAAAGGCAGACTTTCGCGATGTGTTGCCTGTTGCACGATGTCAATGCGGTCCTTTTGTACTTTACAATGCACATAGGAAACTATCATATCAAACTCGGCATCAAGCTGACGGGAATAGGTGAACAGCATTAGCATATCGGTTGTTTGCTGTCCTTCCATTAACACTTCGCCGTTCGTTGCTGCAAAAATTTGCTGCAAGCTTTCCGCATCAGCTAATGCACGATGCTGTGTGCTCGCCTCTAAGTCTAGCTCCGTCATTAATTTTTGCAAGCTCGGCTGTTCACGTAAACCATGAGCAATCATATATTTTTGCTGATAATCTACCATTGGAAATAAAAAATCACTGCTTAAACGATGACGCTCCATTTCCTCCTCTAACACTTTGCGATCAAACTCCCCGAACGTAAACAATATATATTGTCCCTCACACCAATCTTGAAATTTGGCAATTGCTTCTTTAAAGGAGGGGGCTGTTAATAGCTCCTCTGTTGTGATACCTGTTAGTTTCTGTATATGCTTATTTAATTTTTTAAATTTATAAGGCTGAACAAGCTGCGTAAAGGTTTCCTGCGAACCATTTGGCAGCCATTTAACCGCACCAATTTCAATGATGCATTGTCGTCCTCGAATTAGCGCAGCCTCAATATCGATAAATATGTACGTTTTTTCACGTGTCATTTAGCCACCTACCATTGTTGTATTGCTTCTACCATTTTAACGTAGATTAGTAAGGAGGAAAACCCCACAGCCGAAAATAAAATAATGATTTTAGCAGTTTGCATTTTATCTTTTCACTATTTTGCGTTACGATAGAGTGTGTATATATTTGAGGAGGCGTCGGTATGACAAATAAAGTGCTTCAAAAAGAGGCAATGCGCGTTTTAAAAGAAACGAGCCGCACTTTTTATATTCCGATAACATTTTTACAAAAAGAATTGAAGATGGCAGTAGCTACAGCCTATTTAGCGATGCGTGCTATCGACGAAATTGAAGACCACGAAGAGATTGATAATGACACAAAGCATGCGCTATTAATGGCAACAAGCGAGCTGTTGCAAAAGCCATTTGATGCAAATGCATATGCAGCACTTCTTGCACCACAGCAAGATAAATTACCTGAAGTAACATTGCGTTTAGCCGATTGGTTAGAGGCATGTCCTGCAAGAGCACTGCCACTTGTAACAGCAGCAACGAGCGAAATGGCAACAGGTATGGCGAAATGGGCGAAGGCAAATTGGCAGGTGTCGACACGTGAAGATTTGGATGATTATACATATTATGTCGCAGGTCTTGTCGGTGTTATGCTGTCTGATTTATGGTATGAGTTTGAGGGCATCCAAACAGACCGAGACTTAGCTATTGGTTACGGTCGCGGCTTACAGGCCGTCAATATTTTGCGCAACGAGCAGGAAGATTTAAATGAGCGCGGTGTCAGCTTCGTACCAGATGGCTGGGGGCGCCCTGAGCTATTTGCCTATGCCGAGGAAAACTTAGCGAAGGCTGATGAATATATGAAAAGCATTAATAAGCGCACAGTCTTGTTATTCTGTCGTTTACCATTGGCATTAGCACATAAAACATTAAAGGCATTACGCGATGGTCGTGAAAAAGTGTCGCGTGCAGAAGTAGAGCAAACAGTCGAGGAAATTCAAGCAGATTAAACTGCACAATAAAGGCTTACTGGAAATGGGCGTTCCCTTTTCCAGTAAGCCTTTTGTGCTAAGAATCGGTAGATTTATAAAATAGCAAGCATGTTGATTATTCTTTATTTCACATAAAATACTGCAAAACACTTGATAAAATATATCAGCGATTGTCTTAAATATTCAGGGTTTGCTTTTTTATTTGCGATTTCTCTAAGATATTTGCGAACTCTCAGTTTTATTTGTGACTTTTCCAAGATAATTGAATAGGTTAATTTATTAAACTAACAACGCTTCAAATATCAATTACGCTTTGGCTTAATTGTTTCGGGATTTTGTATTATGCTTGGACAGTCACTGAATGAAGCGATTCATGGCACAGCCTATAGCAGTAGGCGTTTTCTGCTGAATCATGATAAAAAGGAGCCACCCTTTGCGGGCAGCTCCCATCCTTTATACTTTATAATGCCCTGCGACACGCTCTAAGCTATTGACCGTGTCATTTAATTGCGTAATAGCATTAGTCATATTGTCCATGCTTGCCACTTGATTTTTCACTTGCTCTGCCATGTCCTCCATGCTTGAAGTTGTTTGCTTTGCCAAGCTTGAAACATCCTCCATCGTCGCTGTTACCTCCTGCGTGCTTGCCGCCATCTCCTGTGCAGCCCCCGAAACAGAGTCCACCTCTACAGCTAATGAGCGAATATCTGCATTGATGCCCTCAAACGATTGCTGTACTTTATCTGCTGTCATATGCCCTTCATCTAAAACAGTTGCTAATGAGCGAATCACTTGTACAATATCGGTTGTTTCATGCTGTACATTTATCACAACCTGTGAAATGCGTTCAGCTGCTGTTCTCGAATCCTCTGCCAGCTTGCGCACCTCATCTGCAACGACAGCAAAGCCTTTGCCCGCCTCACCAGCACGTGCTGCCTCAATTGATGCGTTCAATGCGAGCAAGTTCGTCTGATCCGCTATGTCTGTAATCACCTTCGTAAATTCACCAATTGTTGATGATAGCTTCACTAATTCCTGTGTGCTCGCAACAGAGGAATCATTTTTTTCATAAATCACTTTCAAATGCTGCTGCAATTGATTCATAATGGCTAAGCCACCAGTGGCATTTTCTTCAGTTGTACGTGAAATCGTGGCAATTTCCGTAATAGATTCTGCAATATGCTGAATGCCTTGTGCTAATTCGCCCATTGCATAGGCGCTTTCCTGTGTGCTTGTAAGCTGCTGACTAGAGCCTATTGCCGCCTGCTCTGACTGCGTTTGAATGAATTGCGATGCTTGTAATGTTTGACTTGCACTGTGCTGAATCGTTGCTGCTGCGTGCTGAATACCATTTGCCTCCTGCTGTAAATCACGAATAATGTGCTGGAAATTATCCATCATCGCATTAAAGGATACGACAAGCTGCCCAATTTCATCCTGTGAGCTTGCAGCAATACGCTTCGTTAAATCGGCTTCCCCTTGTCCAATATCCTCCAATGAATCTCGCACAGCTAAAATACGAGAAACTTGTCTTGAAAGCGTTAAATTTGTCACGATAAAAATAACAATAATAACGATAAGTGCAGCAATCACTGTACCAACTTGAATTTTTGTTAAAATGGCATTGGATACAGAAATAGCTAAATAAGAGCCGTTTGAAAGCTTCTTTACATATTGTGTAACACGTTCATTATCGTATTCTCCTGTCCACTGCTGCAAAGCTTCATCAGTAAAATGCTGACTAGTAAAGCCTAAATCTGTTAACGCTTGCTCTGATGTAGCAGCTAGCACTTCCCCGCTGTCAGATACCATCGCTGCATATAAAACAGTAGCAGATAAATGCTCCTTTAGCTGATTGACATAATATTCGCTACCGATGCTTGCCTCTAAATCTAACAATTGTTGACCGTTACGTGCCACTTGAACAATCTGCGGATTTGCCGCATCCCAGCCACCAACACCTACGAATTTATAAAACTCATTATCAATATCGCGAATTTGCGCCTTTTGAACAATTTGCTGTGCACGTCCGTCTAATAGCTGCATATATTCAGCTGCTTGGCCATTCGGATCGGATCCAAAGTTGAAATCGATAGACGGAGCAACAGATGTCACACCTGTATTGCCTTTATCGTCTGTGCTCCAAATTTCATCAATGCCTGCACGCTCCGCAATTTCTTTTAAATCGTTATATGTAGCCCCTTGCTGAATAATATACGATGCCATAACTGACTGTCCAAGCATCTCTTTTTCCATAATTTCTTCAGCCTTCTCCCGTGAATGGATAGCGCCCTCCATCCCCATTGCAACCGACTCTACTAACGCCTCTCCATTGCTTTTTATATTGTGAGAAGTTGTGTAGTAAATATAAACTGAAAATGCCCCAATAATTATTACAACGACTAACATAATTTCAAACATCATTTTCCACTTCATCGACTTTAGCATTTTACAACCTCTCCTCCATCCCTACATGTAGCATTATCTCTATCATACATTACTAGTTCAAATATATTAATACTTTTTACACATATATCAGGATATAAGTTTCAGTTTTTTCAATAAAATGTCACACAAAGCAATAATTTTAGTAAATGCTTTTAAAAAATGCTATTATGTCAAAGCAAGGAGGGATTTTATGCAAACATATAAAATTTATGTCACGAATATTTCACAGGCGCTTGCTGTCCTAAAAGAACAAGGCTTTGAAGGGAAAGATAGCGGTACATTTATTGAAATCGCATTCAATCCAAGTCAAAAAATGTCCGTTATTATGCTATTAAACCAAAATAAAATAGTGGTATATGATATTGAGGAAGTCTAAACTTTTAATTGGGGCTGTCTAAAAAAGACATGCCCCTAACTATTTAATAGGCGAATCACTACTTTTTAACTAGAAATTTCGCAAAGCTCCCGTTGCTTCGCTGTCAGCTCAATCTCAAAGCCTAAATCTTCAAGCATTTGATAATCTTTATTTTTCTCCTGCCCCGCTGTCGTTAAATAATCACCAACAAAAATGCTATTTGCCGCATATAGCCCTAACGGCTGCAATGTGCCTAAGTTAATTTCTCGTCCACCAGAAATACGAATTTCCTTCGTTGGATTAATAAAGCGGAACAAGGCGAGCACCTTTAAGCAATAGCGCGGATTTAATTCCTTTGTCCCTTCAAGCTTTGTGCCATCAATGGCATTTAAAAAGTTAACTGGAATTGAGTCCGCATCAAGGGCATGAAGCGCATAGGCGATATCTACCACATCCTGCTTCGTTTCCTTCATTCCAATAATCGCACCTGAGCAAGGCGAAAGTCCATGCTTTTTCGCCATTTCCACCGTATTGACACGATCCTCATACGTATGCGATGTCGTAATATAATCATGGTGCCTTGCGGACGTATTTAAATTATGATTATAGCGATCAACGCCTGCTTCCTTTAGCTGCTCCGCCTGTTCTTCCTTCAATAAGCCTAGGCAGGCGCAAACCTTCAAGCCGTATTTCTCTTTAATTTCCTTCACTGCCTCACTCACAACATTGACATCTTTACGCGTCGGCCCTCGCCCACTCGCAACGATACAAAACGTGCCAATTTGATTGTCAAACGCCTGCTTTGCCCCTGCTAAAATTTCCTCCTTCGTAATAAACGGATACTTTTCAATTGGTGCTGTTGAAATGGACGATTGTGAGCAATAGCCACAGTTTTCAGGACAATAGCCACTTTTCGCATTCATGATCATATTCAGCTTTACTTTATTGCCGTAATAATGCTTACGAATCGTATAAGCACCATGCAATAGCGGTAACAGCTCCTCATCTGGTGTGTGTAAAATAGCTAATGCTTCGTCATTTGTTAACATTTTCCCCTCAATTACATCGTTCGCTAGTTGTTGCCAGTTCATATTTTCCCCTACCCTCTATTTAATTGGTAAAATACGCAATGTTTTTTGCAGTCGATATGCCAGTAAGCCTGCCACAATCGCTAAAATAACATCCTTCGGCATCGGTGGCACCATCCATGCCCATGCCATTTTATAGCTAAAGCCATCCGGTGCGGCTGCCCACAATTGATAGGCAAAGTACATCCAATTCGTGCCTAATAGATAAATTAATGTCATTGTAATTAAAGCGCTAGCGATATACGCCTTTGTTGTTTGGTAGCGCTCCACAATCGCACCAGCGATATATGCACAAATAATAAAGCTAATGATAAAGCCAAATGTCGGTGAAACGAGAGCGGCTGGACCTCCTGTAAATTTCGCAAAAACAGGTGCACCTGCTAATCCAATACACATATAAACCGTACATGCTACGGCGCCTTTCACACGCCCAAGTACAAGCCCTGCCAGTACACCAAAAAAGGTTTGCAGTGTAATAGGCACACCGCCCGCCACTAAAAACGGCACAAACGACGTAATATTTGCTCCAATCATCATTAATGTTGCAAACGCACTGCAATAAAGTAAATCCACCGTACGCCAAGTCGTACTTTTTGATACTATTTCCATCAAACACCCTCCATTTAAGTTAACCAAAATATTTTATATGTTAACGTAAATATTATCGAAATGTTGTATATTCGTCAATATGGAAATTTGCTATAATTTTCAAAGGAAGGGGAAATTATATTGACTAAAGGGCTATTACACCATATCGAATTATATGTCTCCAATTTGGAGCAATCCGTTATGTTTTGGGGCTGGCTGTTAGAGGAATTAGGCTATGAACCGTTTCAAAAATGGGATGGCGGACAAAGCTGGAAGCTCGAAAATACATATATTGTGTTTGTTCAAGCAGAGGAACGATTTTTAGACATTGCTTATCATCGCTGCAGAGTGGGTCTGAATCATTTAGCCTTTCATGCAACCTCACGTGAGCATGTGGATAATATGACAAAAAAACTCGAAGAACGTGGCGTCAAAATCCTCTACAAGAAGCAGCATCCATTTGCTGGTGGACAGCAGCATTATGCCGTTTACTTTGAAGATCCAGACAGAATGAAAGTTGAATTAGTTGCTCCTGAATTATAGGGCTCTGTTGTTGAAAAAACGCAAAAATGAATGGAAGCTCTTACTCTGTAAGATTAAGTACAAGTAATTGTATTAAAAGATAACCAGCCCTTTATTCCTTTGACAGATTATTATCATGATTGTTTAGGGCAAATTGGTAAAAGCTCTGCAATACCCTATTTGAATTGTCTACTTCTATTTTCTAAATGGTTAGAGAAAAAAAGTAATTATCAAGGAGAACTGATTCAAAATAAATTAGAAAATATAACCGCACAAAAATTTTGGCGCAACATAGGCTTTGAAATAACAGACGATATGGAGGATGGTTATCTTTATATGCGGTTGTACATACCAGAAAAATATGTCTAAGTATATAAAACGAAACCTATCCCCATGATAAGCATTCTTGTTTCACTAACGGGTGCTTTAGTACAATAAGGATTTATAGCATATACAAAACAAATGTAAGTTTGGTTACATAAAGAGAAGCAACAAACACTGATGGGACAGAGTTTATTGCTTTTTCTTATGAACATTATTTATACATTAAACCTTTTATTCTCCATTCGTTGGCTACCTTTCTCCAATTATGGCTCTTTTTATCCAAGCAACCTGCCGTTCATTGTATCAAATTTCGGCATTCTCAATTATTATATATGTATGTTATTTCCAATACAAATGAAACTAATAGAATGTGCTGACATCAATAATTCAAATAAGTATTAACCTGAACATCTACTTTTAACAGAACTAATGACAAAAAGAGCTATATGGAAAAATTCCACATAGCTCTACCCACTTATTGTGCGCTGACGCTTTCACCAAGATAGGCATTCAACATCCACGTATGCTTTTCAATACTTTGATACATCGCATTCAGCATGTCCTCTGTACGGTCATCGCCATCTTCTGCTGCAATCGACATCGTTTCATTTAGTGCCTGCATAATTGTTTTAAAATCGGCAACAATAGTAGCAACCATTTGCTCTGCTGTTTCTTTGCCTTCAGCCTCTTGAATTAATGATTGCGCTAAATGCTCACGCAATGTCGCCACAGGCTTCGCATCCTTCGATAAAATGCGCTCCGCTAGCTCATCGAGATTCAATGTTGCTTCATTATACAATTCTTCAAATTTGTCATGCAATGTGAAAAATGATGGACCACTTACATACCAATGGTAATTGTGTAACTTTGTATACAGCACAGAATACGTTGAAACAAGCTCGTTTAATTTTGCATTTAAATTTTGTGACATACATCAAAACTCCTTTATTTTTTAGTACACTATACTTTACCCATTTTTGAAATTTTTAATCATCCACTGATAAGTTGCCTCTGTTAAATATTTTGCAGGTCTCTCCATCGCCATTTCTACTGTAACATCATTTTGTACAACGGCATGACAAAATTGGAAATGCTGCGACAATAATTCGCTATCCTTAATTACTCCCGATAATAAAAGCACAGGGATATTGTGCTTTTTTGCATATGTCAGTACACCAAATGGCGCTTTACCATGCAGTGTTTGCGCATCCGACTGACCTTCTCCAGTAATAATTAAATCAGCGCCTTCAATGATTTGTGCAAAATGTAGGCGCTGTAGTACAAGCTCAATACCTTGTTGAAGCTGACCGTTTAAAAAAGCAATTAACGCTCCACCCATCCCACCAGCAGCACCAGCACCTGGATAATCATGCAGGCGAATACCGATTTCCTTTTCCACGATATTCGCCCACTTTGTTAAAGCTGTGTCAAAATAAGCGATGTCTTCTACACCTTTTTGCTTGCCAAACACGGCTGTTGCGCCTTTTTCGCCAACAAGCGGATTATCCACATCGCAGGCAACTAGGAATGTCGCGTGCTGAATTTTTTCATCCCAATTAGAAAAATCTACTTGCTGCACATCATATAAACCTGCGATTGTATGTGCCACCTCTACACCTGCTTCATCTAATAAGCGCAAGCCTAATGCACGTAGCATGCCAACACCACCGTCGTTCGTCGCACTGCCACCGATACATATAATAAACTCTCGATAGCCTTGCTCGAGCGCATGGCGAATCAATTGCCCTGTACCATAGCTTGAAGCGATTGCAGGGTTACGTTCTGACTGTTGTAGCAATGTCAGCCCTGAAGCTTGTGCCATTTCAATGACACATGTTGTGCCATCAGCCAATACGCCGTAGCTCGCAGTAATGGCTCTGCCAAGTGGGTCAAGCACCTGTATTGTATGTAATTGCTGTGCAAGCGTTTCTAATGTTCCCTCTCCTCCATCAGCAACAGGCAACAAAACTGTTGTTGCGTCAGGCAGACATTGTTTCACACCACGCTCGATACTTGTTGCTGCCTCAGATGCCGTCATCGTTCCTTTAAATGAGTCTGGGCTAATAACAATTTTCATTCCTCTCACCCCTTTTTATAATTATAGCATTCATTTCAGACCAATTACTGATAGCACTCTTTAGCCATTTTTGATATAATTATCGTCGGCTATCAATTACGCCTGAGTGTAATTGCGTCTAGATTTTTCTCAAAATCTGTGACATCTGCCAAAGGCTTAACCTGAATCAGCAACTCTTTTCTACGACGAGTAATCGCAGGAGTAGGGAGTTTAACTTTCTGATTTAAAAGCCTTTTTTGCATACATCCGACCACTATAAATGTGTGAGATGTCTGCTGAAGCAAGTTAAAAAACGTGTCCTGCAAACACGCATAAGGTGGAATTAAACATGAAAGATTACCGCGTTTTACTGTATTATTTTTATACAACAATTGAAGATCCTGCTGAATTTTCAGCACAGCATTTAGAGCAGTGTAAGGAGCTTGAGCTAAAAGGTCGTATTTTAGTCGCAACAGAGGGCATTAACGGAACAGTATCAGGTACAATTGAAGCGACAAATGCTTATATGGAATTGATGCAAAATGACCCGTTATTTAAAGGAATTGTCTTTAAAATTGATGAGGTAGAAGGTCATGCATTCAAAAAAATGCATGTGCGTCCACGTCCTGAGTTAGTTAACTTAAGCCTAGAGGATGATGTCAATCCGCATGAAATTACGGGCGAATATTTATCCCCTGCGCAATTTTTAGAGCAAATGCAACGTGAGGATACAGTGGTATTAGATGTGCGTAACACATATGAGTATGATGTTGGTCATTTCCGTGGTGCCATTCGTCCAGAGGTTGACAACTTCCGTGATACACCACAATGGGTGCGTGAAAATCGCGAATTATTCGAAGGAAAGCGCGTTTTAACATATTGTACAGGCGGTATTCGCTGTGAGAAGTTTTCAGGCTGGCTAAAGCGTGAAGGCTTTGAGGATGTAGGGCAATTGCATGGTGGGATTGCAACATATGGTAAAGACCCTGAAACGAAAGGTCAGCTATGGGACGGACAAATGTATGTTTTTGATGAGCGTTTAACTGTGCCAATTAACCAAGTGGAGCATGTCGTTGTTGGACGTGACCATTTCGATGGTACACCGTGTGAGCGCTACATTAATTGTGCAAATCCAGAATGTAACAAGCAAATTTTAACATCAGAAGAAAATGAAGCGAAACATTTAGGCGGTTGTACGATTGAATGTACGAAGCATGAGCGCAATCGCTATATCGTTAGACATAATTTAACAGAAGAGCAGGTGCAACAAGCAATTGCTGCGCTTGAGCAAGTATAAAAAATGGATGGAAAAAACGCTTTGTTTTTTCCATCCGTTTTTCTATGCTTCTAGCTTAGCTAAAATTAGGCTAACAAGCTCGTCTTCCTTCGTCAAGCCTGTCACTTCCACAACTACATCTATTAATGGTAGTGTTTTAAGCTTTGTTTGTAGTTCCACGCTTTCAGCATCTTCGGTCACATCAAATTGGAATGCCGCCTTGATACCATCTAATAAAGCGACTGGTTGTTGACCAAGCTGCAATAGCATCATCGCCGGTTTAATAAATCGCTCATAGCGACTTAATTTACGCAATGGGCTACGACCGACACGAATTAGCTCATCGGATACATAAGAATTGCTGAAACGATTTAGCACTTTATCAATGTAGGCACTTTGCTCCTCTTTGTCAAAGTCATATACCGTTGTCAACACATAGCCTGTTTCCTGTAAAACGGCACGCACCGTTGCTACAATTTCCTGATCTTGCATCGCCTCATAAATTGTCGTATAGCCCTTTTGATAGCCTAAATAGGCAACCGTTGCATGCCCTGTATTAACAGTAAACAGCTTTCTTTCAATAAATGGTGTTAAATCTGGCACAAATAAAGCGTCCGCTAACTTTGGCTTCTCTGTCTGAATCATCGAAGCATCAATTACCCATTCAAAGAAAGGCTCCACAGCAACCGTTAACAGCTCTTCATGCTGTTGATTCGGCACAATCCGATCAACGGCTGAATTCGGGAAGCTTGTCGTTGCTAAAATACCTGCTAATTTTTCTGAATCCACATGCTGCTCAATATGGGCACGTAAAGTATCCGTAGCGCCAATAGCATTTTCACATGCAATAACAAGCGTTGGGCGATTGCCTTTTTGCTCTAAGCCTTTTGCAATCGGCTCTGCTACAAAGCGTAAAATATTTGGCCCTACCGCCGTTGTCACGATATCCGCCTGAGCCACTGCCTCCACTACAGCATCCAGCTCACGCTCAGAATTCAATGCGTGAACACCTGAAATCACTTCAGCTGCACCGTTTTCCTCTGCCATTAATACCGTATAACTGCCCTTGTCTTTGAGTGCTTGGATAATGTCAGCATTGACATCCACAAATGTTACATCATAGCCTGATTTAGAAAGAAGTGCGCCGATAAAGCCACGTCCAATATTGCCAGCACCAAAATGAACTGCTTTCATCATTACTCGTCTCCCTCTTCAAATGTTAATAGCACTTCTTCAGCTGAAGAGGCGTTCAAGATGCGTTCCACATTTTCTTCCTCTGAGCAAACAATCGCAATTTTAGAAAGCAGCTCTAAATGCTCGCCACCTGCCCCTGCAATACCGATGACTAAACGCACTTCTTCACCGTTCCACTCAATCGGGTTGGCATAAATCATCACCGCAAGCCCCGATGTAATAACTTGTGCCTTTGCCTCCTCTGTACCATGAGGAATGGCTAGCATATTACCCATATACGTTGATGTCAGCACTTCTCTTTCTAACATTTTCTCAACATATGAAGCCTGTACATAGCCTTGCTCCACTAATACATTGCCGACTTCACGAATTGCCTCATCCTTCGTCTTTGCTTGCCCATTAAAACGGATATTTTCTTTTGCTAATATTGTCATATTAATCACCCTTCACTCGACATTTCTTGTAAATATTGTTTAAATTGATTTGCTAAATGTGCTTTTATTTCCGCTTCTTCACTATATTCATATAAATGAATGGAGGCATCATTCTCAATGATGCTGGCGCTAATGGAGCTAATAAATAAAAGCCGATGCTCCTCCATTTTCTCAGGAGCTAGTAGCAATAACACCCTTTTGACCAAGGTTGGCTGGTTATCCATGCCTTTGCGATGCATTCCTTCCTCTAATTCATACACTGCAAAAACAGGCTCTTTAATATCCCGATGTCTCGTATGGAAAAGAGCTAAATGTGTGCCTGGAATAGCTAATCCTCCACTCTGCTCTCTTGTTAATAAAGATGTAACAACATCCTGTGCTGCACGCAATGCACCCTTTTGGACGTAAGCTGCACACATGGACATTAAGTTTTCCTCCATTGTCTGCTCTGTTAGCTTACGAGCTTCAAAGTGTTGAAGTATCGTGAGTACATCTTGGTTAATATCACGTAAGCGCTCAAATAGGCTAAGCTCATAGCGTGGAACAAGCTCCTTTTGCTGCTTAGAAAATTCCTCCAACAGATTTCTTTGCTTACCGATATAGCTATCGAGCCACTTGCGTATTTCCTCAACCTCTTGATAATCCAAATACGGTTTGACATAAATATAATCTTTTCTTCCCGGAACAGGACCAGTGGAGATGACAAGATCATATTGCGCAATTTGCTCCTCACGCAAGTCAAAAAGTGATGCATGATGAAGCTCTGCGATTTCTGGAAATTCCTTCTTTAGTCTACTCGCGAGTAATTTGGAAGAGCCAATACCACTTGAGCAAATGACTAATGCTCGAATATTGACCTTCATTCGCCATAACTCAATAGCTGAGCCAAAATGCATCACGATAAAGCCTATCTCTTCCTCAGGGAGATTTATCCCTTTGAATACGTTTATAGCTGCACTTGTCACTGCATCAAATAGCTCTCGGTACTCTTCCTTAATTTTAGCAAGCAGCGGATTATGAATTTTCATTTTATGCTCAATTCGATAGAGAGCAGGCTTCATATGTGCAAATAAGCCTTTATATAATTGCTGGTCCTCAAAATGAATATGATATTTAGAAGCAATTATTTCAATTAAGCTCTTTACTTGGACAGCAAGCACAAGGTCTGAGCCATATAGCACCTCATCCTTTTGTTCATCCCACTTCAATGCATGAATATGCATAGCAAAATAGCCTATCTCTTCCTCAGGAATATCCATTCCAAGTATCATGCTTAACTTATTTGCCAAGCTTTGCGCTAATGCATATTCAGGCTCCTCCTGCATTTTCTCTAGCTGACTATGGCTAAGCTCAATTCGCTCATTAGCTTTTATTCGCTCCACCGCAAGTGTCACATGAATAATCAGCGAGATATAGGAGCTATCAACAATTCTGCGCTCTACTAATTGACGCCATTCACTAATTGCTTGTTTCACACCTTTAATTACTTCAACATCTACATAATAAAGAAGGTGACTTAATGCCTCTTGAACAATTGTCGGTGGCTCACTATCATCCCTGCTAAGTAAATGATAAAAATAATCCTCGCTCAAATTTTCGCTAATTAACTTTTTAAGCGCTGTCCGAACCATCCATTCATCCCCAACTACCTCAACACCATAGCCGCGTTTTTTAACAAGCTGCAATGAAAAGGTTTCGAGCCATTTCTCCGCCTTTTGTAGGTCAGCACTCACCGTTGCTACTGCCACATGCAATTCGTTTGCGAGCGTATATAGCTTAACTGGCTCCACAGCACGCAGTAGATGCGCCAACAGAACAACTTGTCGCTCCTCTGGCGTGTATTCCTCATGCTCAAGGCTCCAAATATATGACATAATATCTACCCGTCGCTCAGTCTCTCCCTTGATTGACAGCGTTGAACCTTCCCTTTGCAAAGAGAGCTGGAATTTCTCTAAAATCGATTCAATCCCTTTAAGGTCACGTTGGATTGTGCGTGTACTGACTTCCAATTCCTTTGCAATCTCACGAATAGGAAGCGCCTTTTCCTGACCGACTAACAATGCCAAAATTGATCGCTCCCTAGCCGATATATACATCGCACTCACCTCGTTTCTGCACTATTTTTATTCTCAGTCAAAATGCCCTTAGCTAGACAAGCGTTTTCACCAATGTGAAAACGCTTATGTTTATTATTGATAATTAACTTTATTTTAAACGATTAATTAACTCTTCATATTTCGGGCTATTTAAGAAATTCTCCACTGAAATATGTTCGGCATTTGGCTGCTGAGCGCGAGCACGATCCGTTAAATCTTTGTGCGTAATAATAATATCTGCATCACTCGGCAAATTACTTATCGATGTATTCGTTACTTCAATATCAATTTCTGCCTTTTTGAATTTATTTTTTAACATGGAAGCACCCATCGCACTAGAACCCATTCCTGCATCACAAGCGAACACCACTTTGCGCACTTCTGTTGCTGGTTGCTGGAATGTGCTTGCTACAGAGCTCTTCTTCCCTTTTAACGCTTCCATTTCTTGGCTCGCCTTTGCAATATCATCCTCTGCATCTTTACTTGTTTTTAAAATAAGTGCACTAATCGCAAAGGAAACAATCGTTGCTACTAATACCCCCGCTAACACTGGCAGTAACCCACCGCGTGGTGCCATCAAAGATAAAGCGAAAATACTACCTGGTGATGGTGCTGCTACAAGTCCTGCATTCAATAGTGTAAACGTGAACACACCGCTCATTCCACCAGCAATTGCTGCAAAAATTAACGCCGGCTTCATTAAAATATACGGGAAGTAAATTTCATGAATCCCACCTAGGAAGTGAATCACCACTGCCCCTGGTGCAGAGTTTTTCGCCATGCCTTTACCGAATAAGCAAAAGGCAAGTAAAATACCAAGCCCCGGTCCTGGATTTGTTTCTAATAAGAAAATAATCGATTTCCCTGCTTCTGCTGCCTCTGCCATACCAATCGGATTAAATACACCGTGGTTAATGGCATTGTTTAAAAATAGCACTTTTGCAGGTTCTACTAGAATACTAACAAATGGTAATAAGCCAGCATTAACGATCCATGAAACGCCTGATGCTAAAATATCGCTAAATTTCACAACAACAGGACCAATTACTTTGAAGGAAAGAATGGCTAATGCGCCACCTAAAATTCCTGCTGAGAAGTTGTTTACTAGCATTTCAAAGCCAGACTTAATTTTACCTTCTACTAATTTATCAAATTGCTTAATGACAAATCCACCGAGTGGACCCATCATCATGGCACCGATAAACATTGGAATATCCGTTCCAACGATTACCCCCATCGTTGCAATGGCACCAACGACACCTCCACGCTCACCGTGTATTAATTTACCTCCGCTATAACCGATTAATAATGGCAATAAATACGTAATCATTGGACCAACTAATGAAGCTAAGCTTTCATTTGGTATCCAACCTGTCGGAATAAATAAGGCTGTAATTAACCCCCATGCGATGAAAGCACCGATATTTGGCATAATCATTGAGCTCAATTGGCTACCAAATCGCTGCACCTTCACCTGAAACCCTTTCTTTTCACTCACTACAATAACCCCCTTGTAAAATCTATAAATTAAGTATTTTTTACTACTACATTTATAGTAAGCGCTTTCTTGTCAATTCACCATCAAATCAAAACACAATTTCGTCACATTTGTCGCGACAAAATTAAAAAACAGCCTTCAAAAGCTATAAAATCTAGTAGTTGAGGATACTGAGCTCTCAATTAAAAAGCTGAACTATTGTGAAATGCTCCCTAATAGTTCAGCTTTTTGGATTTATTTGTTGGCTTCTCAAATTTATTTGCGCTTTTTTTGGTTTATTTGCGACTTCTCACTTTTATTTGCGCTTTCCTTGATTTATTTGCGACTTCTCACTTTTATTTGCGCTTTCCTTGATTTATTTGCGACTTCTCACTTTTATTTGCGTTTTCCTTGATTTATTTGCGACTACCTTCAATGCTCATTTTTCAATAAATTGATAATGGCTTGTAATATTGTTACGTTATCTACTATAACTAATTGCAATTTTTTACGTGTACGAATAATGGTGTGATAGAGCACTTGCAACGGGTCAATTGTTGCGCTTTTTTTTGCGGCGGATAGACGACCATTTGCCTTGTACGTAAAGTGATTGTCGATGATGACACATACACGATTAAATTCATGTCCTAAAATATCGCGTGTTGTCGGCCGTTCAAAATGATAGCAATCAACAACAAGCCAGTTCGTCCGCTTACATTCCTCAATATGCTGTGTAAAAGCTGCCTCTGTGGAAAAATAATGGACGCTAATATTTGGAAAATGCTGTTTCTCAATAACAAGGCGTTGGTCGAAAAGCTGATGCACGAAGGACTGCATTTCCTTGTTATAACGCATAACCATTTTCAGCTCATAAATTTTCGTTGCAAAATGCTTTTCAATATAGCCTCGCACATCAATTCTATGACCCTCACCAAACAAATAATAGCCTGCATCAAGTGAGAAAACAGCTGGTATTTTACTTTCTAATAGCTCTGCTCGAATACGCTGCAGCTGCTCATAGCTAAGCTTTTGTGCCTCGTCAATAACGACAATATCTACATTGGCTAATGACATCACATCCACCGTCTGAATCGTCCAGCCATATTGCTCATTTAAAATACGTTGCCCTTTATTCAACACATTACCATGTACAAGCACAACTCGTTTCCCTGCTTTTCTCCATGTCTTCACTAAATCATAAGTCAGCAACGTTTTACCAGTACCTGGTGCACCGTCGATGACAACAGATGTATTGTGCTCCACTAAATCCAGTATTTCTCGCTTAAAGGTCATTTGTGGAGAAGTTAAAAAATATTCGCCATTAATAAAGGCATGCGGTAGCTCAAATGGTGACACGAGATAATTAATTGGATCAAATACATCATCAATATTTGTTAGCAGGCGAATTTGCTGATTTTCTAGCACTTTGAGCAAATGCAGAAAGGATACTTTAATCAGCTTATCATCCTTTAATTGATACAATGTTTTCGTTGATGATACAAAGGTAAAGCTCAAAATATCAACCTCTAAAAATTTCAAATAATAAACATTTTGCTGCAATTGCTTGCGCATGCGCTGCTTCGTGCTCTCACTTTTCAGCTCAATATTGACAATATAATTTTTGCCGATACGCAATAAATCAAATTCCTTGCTAATTTGTTTAATTTTATAGCCGACGAAGAAATGATGTAGTGAGGGCTTCCCTGTAGCAGTCAGCTCCTCCACTAGCTGATTTAAATCATCCAGCTCATTCGTCCGCATTTTCTCCATATCAAATTGTGCCGTGTATTGCAGAAAGGCCGATTCAGATAAATCACGATAAGCATCAAGCAATGATTGTAAGTGCATTGCTTTCATAGATTCCACCTACTTTCGTTACAATGAGCCGAATACCCAACGATGATTGTAGCGGTAAAGCTGTGATGGACGATGCGCTCCCTCCTTCACCTCTTCCCCTGTTGCAATCACTTTATCTGCGATATGACGGCGGAATTGCGCCTTGAATAAACTCTTCCCTAAAATCATTTCATACACTGCTTGTAAGCGAGGCAATGTAAATTTTTCAGGCATTAAATTAAAGGCGATATTCGTATACTCTACTTTATTACGTAGGCGGTATAAAGAATACAAAATAATTTTCGCATGATCAAAGGCAATCGTATTCACAGCATCTTCTACCATTTCAATGGTTTCGCTCGTCTTCGTGCCATATGCTTGCTTGCGTACGCGCAATGTTGCCTTTGCCTGCACATCCTTTTGTGTATTCGTCAATGTTAATAAAATTTCCTCTGTTTCCTCTAGCATTTCCTTCGTTTCTTTATATTCTTTGAGCAAGCTTTCTGTCTTCACCGTAAACCATCCTGCATCCCGTGCATCATCGCCCGCCTTTAGCTGCAATTTATCCTTTGGCGTCAGCGCCATATAAGAGGCACTTAAAATACGCATACGTGGATCACGTGCTACATCCGACCATGTGTAGAGCTGCTCAGCATAAATATTTGTAATACCCGTTTCCTCAGCCAGCTCTCGCTGTACTGCCTGCTCCAATGATTCATCAATATCCATAAAGCCGCCAGGAAGGGCCCAGCAATCTTTATATGGATGGTGTTTCCGTTGAATCAGCAATAACTCTAATGCGGGACGCTCCTGTGAAACGGTAAATACGACGATATCTGTTGTTACGCTCGGCTTTTCATACTGATCCTTTTCCTTCTGATATTGCGCAAGAAATTGCTGTTCATTGTCCACTATAACCATTCCTTTCTATTTGAATAGTGCACGTACAAGCTGTATCGCCTGCTCCATTCGTTCCTCATATGTGCCGCTAATAATTTTTATTGGAATATGACGCTGTGCAAACATTTCTTTTAATAAAGCATTATTTTTTTCACGCACCGTTTCCTCACCTAATACTCTGTAGCCGTCCTCAACCCATGGCACATCAGGCTCTAAGTATAAATATAAATCATAGCGCTGTGTCGCAATTGCCGCTTCGACAATCGGTAGCTCATAACCTTGATACACTTTTGTATAATATTGTGTCACTACTTGCTCTGAGTCAATGAATAACACTTGATTTGCTTCTTTTAAGCGCTGGAACTCTAAATGCTTATGTCCATAAGTAATTGCTTCATAATGACAATCCATAATTAAATTTGAGCCATTGCCGATTTCCTCACAAATTGTCCGACCATATTCTTCAACATAGGCTGTTTGAAAAAGCTTTGCTAAATTGCGCACTAACGTACTTTTTCCACAGCTTTCTGTACCTACAACAGCTACTTTTTTTGTGAAAAATGGACGAGCGCTAACAGGCAGCATATGCCAATGCTTATAGACACCCTCTGTTCGAATTTGTGTGGCACTAATTGGGAACATTTGACGTTGTTCATCTAATACGACATGCTCCGCCTCTGGATAAATCACATCAAACCATTTGCTATAGCTGCTCTCAGAGCTAAATACATGGGTAATTGGCTCAGCAATTGCTGCTTTAATGCGCTTGCCACCTTCAAACCAATTATAATCTTCATCCGGCGAGTCAGCATCCTCTATATAAAGCACCTCTATATTCGAGCAATCTCTCGTCTCCTGTGAAATCCATAATGCCCGCTCCTTATATGGAACGTATAGCATATTGCCCTCAGCACAAAGCTGGCGATCACGTGCTTCATCATATAAAACAATGACATATAATTTATCCACCATGGCACTCGCCTTTAATGTGCTATACAAATGACCTTGATGAAATGGCATAAACTTCCCACCATAAAATCCTACTTTCATTGTTCATTCACCTGCCCTTTCGCAATGCGTAGCCAGTTCACATAGCCGTACACTGAGTTTGCTAGGAAGGCACTCCACATCACGACCATCGTCCAATCATTGCCACCTGTTTGCACAAGTGTAATAACCCATAGTGTAATTGTTAATACATTGACTAAAATCCAAATAATCCATTGTTCCGCAAAGCGTAAAATCATTAAAATTTGTGCGATGACAGACAACACTACTGCCATGCTATCAATTCGTACTTGCTGTGCATTAATTGACGTTAAAAGCCACCCATAGAGCACCGCACCAATAGCAAATGCTACTATAACAATTAGCCATTGCTTCATAGAAAGTCTTTTTGCATAAACGGTTTCTCCATGCACTGCCTCATTTTCAGGCTTTTTATGCTTTAGCCACATATAGATACCGATAAATTGTGTTGGTAAATAAAATAATAAATTCAGCATCGACTCTCCGTACAATTGATACGTGTATGCAATATAGCCATATGTTGCCGTTTGGATGATGCCGAAAAAGTAATTACCAATTCTTCCCTTTGCAACTAAAACGACGCATAGCATCCCTGAAATGGATGAAATTAATCCTAATATTGTGTCATTCCATGCAAAAAATAAAATAAAATTAATTGCGGTGAACAAAGCAAGCCATATGCGCTCAAACCAAGTCCAATCTTGCCATTTGCCAAAAACTGCTGTCATTTTCCTTCTCCCCTTTACTTAGTAACATTTCGATACTTTAACGTTAGTATAAAAACATTACTAAGTATATACAATAGGTCTATTGGTTCATTTGCAGGAAGTGTTGCACTTTCTTCTGTATTAACCCCCCAATTGAAAGTTTCCCTTAATGTCACAATATTTTCTGAAAATTGCATGCTATAATAGAAGAAACGAGATGAAAGCGAGGAAATCAAAATGTTTTATTACGTATCAAATTGTATTTGTTGCAAAAAGGATTTCAAAATTTTAGAAGGCACTCGCAAGTATCAGCTCTATAAACAAAATATGAACGGCAGATTTGCCTGTGATGATTGTAGTCACAAAGTGGAATTAGACGCACGTAAAGGTTTATTTGGGAAGTTAGGATTTTAAACAAAAAAGCTATGCAGCGAGTAGGTTAACCTATTACTCGCTACATAGCTTTTCAATCTCTTGCTCAGTTAGCCCTGTCGCTCGCTGAATTGTTTCCATGTCTAAATTTAAAGCGATTAGCTCCTTGGCTACTTTTAGCACGCCTTTTTCGATACCTTGTTCAAGCCCTTTTTCTAACCCTTCCTGCAGGCTTTTTTCGCGCACATCATCCAAACGCGCTTCTTCATCTAAAATAGCTTTTAGACGGGATTGGTACGCAATGATTGTATCCGGTGTTTGGCTTAAGCTTTCCCATACATTGAATGCTTCTAATAAAGTTTCATCTTTCATTGCTAATACCTCCAATTCTCGGTAAATGTCTTGATAGACGCGCTCTTTACGAGCGTCAACCATGCCAAGTAGTAACAGCCACCTCGCTAAAATATCATCCAGTGGTTTTAGCTGCTCTTGATGCCAAGCACTTAAAAATTTGTTCATTTCGATGAAGTGGATTTCTAATACATCATCCTTTGGCTGCAAGCGCTTCAAAGTTGTATCTTCATATAGATGGTATGTGCTATGATAATAATTTTGCTCCTCAAAAACCGTAAAATTACAAATATTAATCGTAATCGTTGGACGCAATGTACGATAGCCTTTTCCTTTTTGTAGTTGTGCCGCGTATAAACGAGACCAATAATATAATGTACGCTTTAACATATCTTCTTGATTGGATAGCTGCATCTCGACATTAATCCATTCGCCTTTTTGCGTTTTAACAACAATGTCTAAGCGCGACTGCTTATCTTCTTCATACTCGCCACCAGTTTCTTGATTAGCAAATAGCACTTCTTGTATCGTATCACGACCTGTTCGTTGCAAAATAGCATTTAAAAACACAATCGTAATTTCTTTATTCTTTTCACTACCGAACATTTGTTTAAAGGCGTAATCAACTTTTAAGTCCATTAATTTGTGTAAAGGAAGCCGTTTCAGTATCTTTCGATTCATCACAATCACCTCTAATATATTGATTTAACTATATCATACAAGGCGCTTCAAGGACAAAAGATTGATTGCCTGCAAGAGCGCTAAATCCACTTCATCAATTGCCTCAATTGCTGCTCGCATATCCCATAGTAAAATACAAGCCGTTTCCTCATTTTCAACAAAAGGCATCAATTGTTCTATTACCCCATAATATACTGGATTATATTTGACATTGTCGTTTTGAATATTTCGACTTTTTAGCACCCCACAAAAAGAGAGCTCGGCTGCTATTTGCCCCGTTTCTTCATACAATTCTCGAACAGCACATTGTTTCGGTGTTTCATCTGCCTCACAACCTCCCGCAGGCAACTCCCATTGCTTGCGCCAGCGATTATAGCAAATAAGCCATCTACCCTCGGATTGAATAATAGCATAGGAGCCAGCTAGCTGCTCAAAGCTTGTTAGCTCATGCTCTTGAAGCGGTATAAATTTTTGAAATATATATCCATGATTTTTTATTTCCATAGGTATCTCCTACTTAATTAATCGTGTTGTAGAAAGCAATTGTTTATTTTTAAACTTCGCTACAACTATATCTGGCATTTTCAAGCTTTGCCAAAAATCTATATCATATTTTGGATTAAAATGCTGCAACAACAATGTTAAAATGTTACCATGTATGCCAATGATAATCTTTTCATTTTGATGGCGCATTAATAATTCCTCTATCATTGGTATCACTCGCTGCTGAGCCACAATATTAGACTCTCCGCCATCAAAAGAGAACGTTGGCTCTGCCCACACTTTAGCGATGGCGCTTGCGAAATCAGGAACACTGCTCTTTGCTAAAATGCGCTCATTCAATGCTTTTTCTTGAGTGATAGCCAGTTTTTTACTTGCCGCAATCGGTTGAACAGTTTCTACTGCTCTTTGATAGCAGCTAGCATAGATTGCCTGAATATCAATTCCTTCAAATACATTGACTAACTTTTGTGCCTCTATCCAGCCTTGTTCTGACAATGAGCGATTATACTCATCCGGCGTGTAATGTGAATGTGCGTGACGTACAAAATAAATAGTGGTCATTTCACATATGCCTCTGGTATCGGTTTGTCTGGTCTTTGTGGACAATAACGACAGTTGGGGTCTGTGCATTTCTCCTCAAGCCATTTATTGCAGTAGGCACAAAAATAAGCATCGTATTGATCGTTGCGAATTTTCGGGTTGCCACATTGCTCACAGCGCTCTGCTAAAATATATCCTTCGATTTTAAAATTATTAATCACGACATAATCGCCCTCTTGTTGAATTTTCATTTATTTACCTCCACGATGTGAAATATATGTAAAAATTAGAAATATCAAATTCTATTTTGCTATAAATTCCTATTTTTTGCAAATGAAAAAGAGCCACTTCGTAAAGTGACTCTTTTTCATTACAGCGCTTCTCCGATTAATTCACGTACCACATTATCATAGGCTCGACGAATCTCAGCTTGGTCTGCTCTATCCTTCGCCACTAATTGTGCTACTTGCTCAGACAAAGTTAGTGAAGCTCCGTTAAGCTGAATCTGCATAATATTTGCTTTTAATACTTGCTCGTAATGTTTAACTATTTGCT
The DNA here is from genome assembly GCF_025291715.1 of Metasolibacillus sp. Classification (GTDB taxonomy): domain Bacteria; phylum Bacillota; class Bacilli; order Bacillales_A; family Planococcaceae; genus Metasolibacillus; species Metasolibacillus louembei. The sequence continues at coordinate 153,614 of NZ_JAMBIZ010000001.1, read as the reverse complement.
GGTCCATCGTGTACACCTCTTTAAATCACTTGCTCGATTTGCTGACGCAATGTTTTGGCTGCTTGCACCATATTGGCAAGTGCCGCCACTGTTTCAGGCTCTTTACGCGTTTTTAAGCCACAGTCTGGATTGACCCAAAATTGATTGCGTGCTAACACTTGCAAGCTGTCCTGCATAATTGTTAACATTTCTGCTTCGCTTGGCACACGGGGGCTATGAATATCATAAACGCCTAAGCCGATGCCTTTATCGTATGGGTTATGCTGCAATGAGTTAATTAATTCGCCATGACTTCTCGATGTTTCAATGGAAATAACATCAGCATCTAAGGCGCTAATTGGCTCAATGAAATCGTTGAACTCGCAATAGCACATATGTGTATGAATTTGCGTTTCATCTTTGACGCTTGCTGTTGCTAATTTAAATGCCCCTACTGCCCATTCTAAATAAGCATTCCAATTTTCTTTACGCAGCGGTAACCCCTCACGTAATGCAGGCTCATCCACTTGAATAATCGAAATACCTGCTTCCTCCAGAGATTCAATTTCTTTTCGTAGTGCTAAGGCAATTTGATATGTGACATCTTTACGTGCAATATCATCACGCACAAACGACCAATTTAAAATCGTTACAGGGCCTGTTAACATCCCTTTCATATGACGCTTTGTTAAGCTTTGTGCATACACCGTTTCCTTCACTGTCATGGGTGCCTCGAATGCTACATCACCATAAATAATCGGTGGTTTGACACAGCGAGAGCCATAGGACACGACCCATGCATTCGTTGTAAATGCGAAGCCTGTTAGCTTTTCACCAAAATACTCCACCATATCTGTACGCTCAAACTCGCCATGCACAAGCACATCAATATCCAGCTCCTCTTGGATGGCAATCCAGCGTGCTGTTTCCTGCTCTAAAAAGGCAGTGTACTCCTCATTTGTTAAATTGCCTTTGCGCCATGCGTTGCGCTTTTGCTTGACCTCATCAGACTGTGGGAAGCTACCAATTGTTGTTGTTGGGAAAAGCGGCAATTGCAGTGCCTTTTGTTGAATAGCTAAACGTTCTGTAAATGGCGTGCTGCGCTCAAAATCTGCTTGTTCAATTGTTTGAACCGCTTGCTGAACTACTTTGTTGTTGCGAATCGGATGATTTTTCAAAGCTTCAATCGCCTTCATACTAGCAGAAATAGCCGTTGATTCTTGTCCTTGTAAATTGGCAACCACCTCTACAATTTCTACTGCTTTTTCATCTGCAAAAGCGAGTGCATTGAGCAGCACCTTATCTAGTTTTGTCTCAAATTTCGTTGTAATCGGTGCATGCTGTAAATGACAAGAAGGCTGAATCCATAGCTCCTTTGCACCTGAAAGCTGCTCGATTGCCTGTATCATTGTCTTCACTTCGGCTAAATTTGCACGCCAAATATCACGTCCGTTAATCACACCTGCCGCTAGCACTTTGTCGCTTGGGAAGCCATGCTGACGCAATGCCTGCATATTATCCTGATAGCCATGCACAAAATCAAGTCCGATACCTTGCACTGGTAGCTGAACAAGCTGCTCATAGGCTGATAACGACTCAAAATACGTTTGCAGCATAATGTTCACTTCAGGTGCTGCTGTTGTAAGCTGTCCATATATTTCTTGTACAAGTTGAATTTCCTCTTGATCTAACGTGGTAACAAGGGCAGGCTCTTCAAGCTGCACCCATTGTACGCCAGCTGCTGCTAATTCCTTGATTACTTGTATATACAAAGGTAATAGGGCTAAGACAAAGGATGCCTTCGATACGCGGTCATAGCCTTTCGTTAGCTTGATAAATGTATAAGGACCAATAAGCGTTGGCTTTGCTGTAATATCAAATGCTGCCTTTACTTCAACAAAATGCTTCAATAAAGTATTTTCTGTGAGCTGTAATGTCTGTCCCTCATATTCTGGCACAATATAGTGATAATTTGTATTAAACCATTTCGTCATTTCACAGGCAACGGCCTCTTTATTTCCACGTGCCATCGCATAATATGTTGCTAAATCGACTTTGCCACCTTGCCAATTAAAGCGCTTTGGTACAAGTCCAAACATTACTGCTGTATCTAGTATGCGGTCATAGTTGGTAAAATCGCCAACCGAAACTACGTTCAAGCCAAGCTGTAATTGCTTTTCAATACGGCTTAAACGAATTTCCTTTTGCTGTGTGACAAATTCGTCCTCTGTTAATTCCTGCTTCCAAAACTTCTCCAATGACTTTTTCCATTCGCGATTTTCTCCGATATACGGATAACCAATTGCTGTTGCTACATATGCCATGCTTTTCATCAACCTCTCTTTGTCATTTTTAAAGTGCGCAAAAAAGCCATTTTCCTTTGATGGAAAATGGCTATAAATTCGAACATTGCAAAAAAACACGAAATGGGTGCTCCATTCGCTATTGTTTGATCGCTCGTACTCGTAACAATTGTTACTTTTCACCACCTATTTCCACGTAGGTATTTGGTGTGTACTAGATGTTGGCAGGTCTCCTGGCTTATCATCATCGCTCCTCACAGCCTTCCCAGTTTCTCACCAGTGGCATTTGTGATTTGCTCCGATTTACAGTTGCGGGACAGCGTCGGATTCACACCGACTTCCCTTTTAAGTCAAGCTTTCGCTTGGCACCAAATCTTACACATTATTCAATTGTGCTATTACTGTATCATACTTTTAAATGAAAATGCTATCTTTTCTTAATATTTTTATTTCTTTACTATACTTTAATAGGCTGTCTGAAAATGGATTTTCAAACAGCCCCTTTCCTTTATTTACGCTTCAAAAATAACAATGCCAGTATTGCAAGCACTGCAATGATAATTGCGGGCATAAGCCATTTGCTTTTCGTATTGTCCTCTGCCACTGTCTGCTCTAGCTGAACATATTGCAAGACAGCTTCATCATTTGATTGCTGGTCGGCATGGTGATGCCCATGACTACTATTGCTTGTTGTAAAATAAGACAGTTCTACCGTTTTACCAGCCCACTCTTCTGAATTATCCGTCTGTGCAGATATGCGTGGATGTCCTGATAACAAATAGTCTTTGCCATCAATTGTGAGTGTCACAGCGCCATCCGCTGTTTTCACATCATCAATCACACCTGTAGGTCCTTCCATATAGCCGCCCATCTGTACTAGCGTATGTCCGCCCATATCCTCATTTAAATGCTCAAAAATAAAATCGATATACTGTGCCTTTGTTAATGTTGCCTCAGGCTTGTCCAGCTTGAGTTTTTTATGGAACAAGGCTGCATTAAGCTCGCCATATGTCAAATCGCCTTGCAAGGAGGACACATATTCCTCCTGCAAGCTCGCATTGGCTTGTTGCTCAAAATTATCCCCTTCTAAATGGAAAAAGCCTGCAAGCCACGCCGCAAACTCCATGCGTGACAAATTTTCATCCTGCCCTAGCTTCATATCCTGACCATTATAGCCAAGCAAGCCTAAGCTATTTAATAATAATATTTTTTGTGCATTTTCAGCTGTGGGTGCTACATCCTCATACATATTGTTTTCTGTCACAGTATGCGCTTCTACGCTTTGTATTACACATAAAAAGCATACCGCTACAAGCATCATTATTTTTTTCATTCGATTCCCTCCTACTTTTTCAGTATAACGTACAAATGTGAGGGAAGTTTGAAATTACTCTATCGAAAAAATTGCTCCATCGCTTGTTGGAAGGCGGTCATTTTATATGGCTCCTTTAGGGCAAGGCGGAACCATGCTCCGTCCATGCCTACAAAATTTTGCGTGTGGCGCAATACAATGCCTTTTTTCAATAATGCAAAATAAAACTCTGTTGGGTCATAGCAAGAAGGCAAACGAAATGCTATATAGTTTGTTTCACTATTTGTCACAGTACAGCCATGCTCCTTTAGCCAATGTGTCACTTTTGTGCGCATTGCTGTCGCTTGTTGCCTTGAATTTTCGCAAAATTCCGCTTCTTGCAATGCCTGCATCCCAAGCGCCATCGAGGGCGCACTGACATTCCAATGCGGCAGCTCTAGCTTTAAATTAGCAGCGTGTTGTGTAATCGCATAGCCTAGTCTAACACCTGCCATACTATACATTTTTGTCATCGAGCGCAGTACAACTAGATTGTTGAATGACGCTACCAAATCAATAACGGATTGTGATTCATCCGTCCAATCCATAAATGCCTCATCTACAATTAACTCACAGCCTACTTGTTGCCCATATTGTAGCAATTCCAACAGCTTTGACCTAGGCGTCACCACGCCAGTTGGATTGTTCGGATTACAAATATAAACCGCCTCTGCGCCTATCATCGCTTGCTTTAATCGTTCCATTGGTAGTACATAGCTCGTTAGCTCCTCCACAATAAGCGATTGAATGCTTGCATGCTGCTGCATTAACGTTCGCTTATATTCAGAAAAAGAAGGCTCCACAATAATAACAGGCTTTGACCTATAGCGTTTTGCTAATGCCATTATGATTTCCGCTGCGCCATTGCCTATGACAACATGCTCTGCTAGCACATGATGATGTCTCGCCAAGTCGCTACGCAAAGGCTCAGCACCCTCATGTGGATAGAGCGCAATTTGCTCAAATATTGCTGACCACACCTTGTGAAAGCTTGCTGGTGGCCCTAAAAAATTGACATTTTCGCTTAAATCAACAATTTGTGCAGGCATCTCTAGTTGTAGCTGCTGGTATAATGTAGCTGGATTAGCTCCATGTGCGGGATATCGCATACATCATGCCTCCAATCAATAACGTAAAAAGTATTGTCACCGCATATAAATGCTGAATAGCACGTAAAATATGTACCTTGCTTAGTTCCACTATAGGCTCACCCATGTAGGCACGAAATGAGGTTTTCCCTTGATAGGTATTTTCTCCACCTAAACGAATGCCTAGCTGCAAGGCGGTTGCTGCCTCTAAATAGCCACTATTTGGGCTTGGATGCTTTTTCGCATCGCGTAGCCAATAGCGCAGGCGCTCCTTTAATGCAAAAGGTCCTTCATTTTTCGTAAATAATAAAATGCACAAGCCTGTAAGACGACTCGGAATAAAGTTGGCCACATCATCAAGTCTTGCAGCAAAGCGACCAAACTCCCCATAGCGTTCATTGCGATAGCCAATCATCGAATCAAGCGTGTTGATTGCCTTATAGACCCACGCGCCTGTTGCACCAAATAACAGCGCATAAAAAATTGGCGCTGTAATGCCATCACTTGTGTTTTCAGAAACGGTTTCAACAACACCTCGGACAATTTCAGGCTCCTCTAAATGTGCTGTATCACGTCCAACAATCCAGCCAAGCTTTATGCGTGCCTCCTGCATATCGCCTCGTCGCAGCGCATCATAAACGACCATTGCCGCATCCTTCAAGCTCTTTTGTGCAATCGCTATCGCAATAAGCAATATTTCTAGCGCTACTGCAAGCCAAACAGACAGTAGTCCAGCTAAATAAATAAGCCCCCAAACAATAATTCCTGTTAAACTAACAACAAATATTGCTGTCATAGCTCCCTTTAAAACACGTGCCGTCCCATGATTCCAGCGCTGCTCAAAAAATGAAATAAGCTTGCCAATCCATATAACAGGATGCGGTAGCCTAGGTGGATCTCCAACAAGACGATCAAGCAAAATTGCGATGGCAACAATGACGATGTTCATCGCAGCTCACCTTTTTGATAAGCATCATAGCCATCAATCGCTTTATGCAATGTCGCCGCAACACCTTTGCCAATCAGCGCCCCTAAACGAGTAATTGAGCCACCATATGCATGAAATTCACCACGCCCCATCACCGCCAGAGCGACGCTATCTGTTGACGTGCCTGTCGCAATTGTGCCACTTTGCTTATCTATAACACCACGCTCATGCAGCACTTTCACCTTCGCCTCAATGATGCAATGATATGCTTGGATGAACGCCTCATCGCTCATATCTCCATCCACAAAAACGAAAATATTAATCGTTCCGACGGCTGGCTTATATGTATATTGATAGGATTGTGTTACATCGACCGCATTGCCTAATCCTGCCGTAATAAAAACATCAATCGCAGTTTCTCCATCCACATATTGCTCCCTCATCACAAAGCGTTGCTGCACCGCGGTCATCATCGCAACTGTCATCTGGAGGGGCATTGTATATTGCTGTAAAAATTGCTCATACTCACACTTTGCATCCTCAGGATAATAATTTTTATCAACCGTTCGATTGACGAAATATTGATAACGACCAATCCCTGGATTCAGCATAGCCGAGCTTAACACTTTTAATGGCTGCTCACTTTTAATAATAAGTAGCTCCTCACCTAGTTCAACCGTCAGCATGTCGTTCCTCCATTTGCATAAATTCATAAATTTTTTCCATATTTAAGTGCATACGAACGTGCTGTGCAAGCAATTCATAGGCTTGATCACGCAGCTCTTCATCGCTTTGAAGCTGTTCATTGATGAACGGCAGCCTCTTCACTTGACGAATCTCGTTCATCATGCGACGCGTGACATGTCGGTTGTGCAGTAGATGGTGTAGCGTTGTTCCAAGCACATGTCCATCTTCTAATACAGCACCATTGTCATGCCCATCCGCCAATTGAATAAATGGTATAGCTCCATTTAATAATGTCACTTCACCTATGTTCATTTCATAGCCAACAATTTGCTCCTTTGTTGCAATAATGCTGCCAGCTACTTGCCTTTTCGTCTCTTGTTGTAAAAGCGTTGTCTGTAGCGGCAGTAACTGTAGCCCTTTGTACAGGTTATGCTCGCTCATTATCGTTGCACCAAGCATATAATAGCCTGTACCAATACCAACAATTTTTGTTGCACGTTGAACAATTGCCTGTGCAAGACCTGCGTCCTTTAGCCATTGTAAATCATGAACAATATTTTTTGAGCTTGGTAAAATAAGAAGGTCAGGGCTACCAAGCTCTGCAACTGTCGTTACCACACGTACACCAACACCAGGTTCCTCTAATAGTGGATCCATATCGGTGAAATTGACAAGATGTGGTAGACGAATAAAAGCTACATCAATAGCAAACTCCCCTTTTGCAGCCTGCTTCAAACGCAATGATGATAATGCTAATGAATCCTCTGCCTCAATCGGTACATCTAAATACGGAATAACACCTAAAACCGGAATGCCTGTCTCCTGCTCTAGCCAAGTGAGCCCGTCATCAAGCAGCTCCTTCAAGCCGCGAAATTTATTAATCACGATACCTTTGACACGTGCCCTCTCACCGTCATCTAACAACGCAAGCGTGCCAACAATTGTGGCAAACACCCCACCACGATCGATATCTGCTACTAAAATAACAGGTGCATCTGCTAAATGTGCCATGCGCATATTCGCAATATCTCGTGCCTTTAAATTGATTTCAGCTGGACTTCCCGCCCCTTCAAGCACTATCACATCAAAATGCTCTTGCAAATAGCGCAGCAATTTTTCCACCTCTGGCATAACCTTCTCAACAAAATTTTCTCGATAATCCATCGCATCCATTTCAACATAACGCTTGCCATTAAAAATAATTTCTGAGCGCATATTTTGCTTTGGCTTCAATAAAATCGGATTCATTTGTGTTGTCGCTTTCACGCGCGCCGCCTCTGCCTGCACACCTTGCGCACGCCCAATCTCATAGCCATCCTCTGTAATATAGGAATTGAGTGCCATATTTTGTGATTTAAGCGGGGCGACACGGTATCCGTCGTTTGCAAAAATGCGGCATAATGCTGTGCAAATTAAGCTTTTCCCAACATCCGAGGCAGTGCCTTGAATCATAATGGATTGTGCCATTTGCCTTCTCTCCCCTTATAAGAACAATAAAATTGTTAACGCACAAGCTAGACAAACAATCATATAAGCAAGTGAAATAATATATTTTCGTTGTGCCTTTTTAAAGATATATTCCAGCGCAAGGCGAACTGCAAAGACAAGTCCGAAAAATAGAAACAATAAAAAATACAAATATTTCTCAGGAAAGCCCCTCACTGCCACATTGACGATAAAAAATGCACAGAGCAAAATTTCAAATACAAAATGCGCTTTATTGATATATTGATCCATAAATCTTTCATTTTTTTCAATTTTGAACTTCTTTCTTAATAATAAGTCTAATATGCCAGCCATTATAAAGCCGACGATAAAAACAGTTATAATCACAGCCTAAAACTCCTCAAATTTTTATTTTTGTAAATAATGCGTGCGCCATTCATTTGGTACTAAATTGCCGCCTGTTGACCAGACGAGATGATTGGCATTTTTCTGTGAATAAGTGTCCGCTAGCTGTATAAGGCCAAAAAAGCCTGCATGTGCAGATGGCTCCATGAAAATATGCTCCCGCTTATACATTTCTCGCAAACTTTCAAATAAAAACGCATCTTTTACAGTATAACAACCACTCACAATCGTTTCCATCTGTGCGCCAACAAATTTCGACGCTCGCCCAACCGCAAGCCCATCCGCCTCGGTTTCATTCGTTAAGCCGATTTGTGCCACATCAATTTCATCATGTAAGCCTGTCATCATCCCGAGCAGCATGCATGGCGATTGCGTTGGCTCGGCAAAGAAAATATGAACATTTTGACCATATAACTGCTTCAAGCCATAGCTAATCCCACCAGGTGCCCCACCAACACCACATGGAATATAAACAAATAGCGGGTGTTCCTCATCAACCGCTATGTTTTGTGCCTCTAGCTGAGCCTTCACACGTAGCGCTGCAACCGCATAGCCTGCGAATAAATCAAGTGAATTTTCATCGTCAACAAAGTGGCATGTAGCGTCCTGCTCTGCCTCTAAACGCCCCTGTTTGACAGCCTCACTATAATCCGCCTCATACTCTATCACTGTGACACCTAAATCTCGCAGCAATTGCTTTTTCCATTCCTTCGCATCCATCGACATATGCACTGTTACATGAAAGCCTAGCTTTGCGCTAATAATGCCAATGCTTAATCCTAAGTTTCCTGTCGAGCCCACTGCAATTTTATAGTTTTGGAAAAATTGGCGGAAGCGGTCATCATGCAATTTGCGATAATCATCTTCCTTCGATAATAACCCGTGTTCAATTGCTAAGCTTTCGGCATGCTTTAATATTTCATAAATACCACCACGCGCCTTTACTGAGCCTGCAATTGGTAATGCATGATCACATTTTAATAGAAGCTTTCCTTCAATTTTCGTTGCATAAGCATTTTCTAAATATGCCTTCATTTGCTCGACTTCGATAATAGGCGATTCAATGATTCCGTCTTGTATTTCTGGGAAAGCGTCTTGCAAATATGGCGCAAAACGCTTCAATCTTGCTTCCGCCTCATAAACCATTGCCATTGAAAAAGGGAAGCTTTGTTCATTATTTACTTGATCGTTCAACCAAATGACAGGCTCAGCTCGTTGTAAAGATGGAATAAGCGGTAAATTTTCTAGTCTTTTTTCGAATGAATTATGCATTATTATTCATTTCTCCTTTCAATTTGACAGCCCGTTCACAAATTTGTTGAAAAAATTTTTTGAAGGCAATATTATTTTCCTCGGTGCGCTTTTTGGGTCCTTTCGTTCTTCCACCTGCTCGGCGGAATTTTGCACTCTCATAACGAAAAGCGAGCAACTGGTCTATATTATCGGCAGTCATTTCTCTGCCATTATGGTCCACAACAAATGCGCCTTTCGCCAAACACATGGCAGCTAATCCATAATCCCCCGTTATGACAATATCATTTTTAGAAAGCGCATTCACTAGCTTAAAATCAACTGAATCAGGTCCCTTTGGCACGACAATCGTTATTACATTATCACGCTCAATGCGATGTGAAGTATCGCAAAACAAGATAGGTTTTATCTTATATCGAGATGAAACAGATAGCGCCAAATCAATAACTGGGCAGGCATCTGCATCAATTAGCAATTGAATCATCAATGATTTCCCCTTTCAAAAAAGCACGTTTCTCTCTCTTATTTTATTATTTTTATATAATTTTTTGCCGGCTTTTTCTCCTCCCTTCTCATAAAAGTGAATAAAAATTTATTGAATTGCAAGAAAAATCATAATACTATAACATTTAACCGTATTTTTAGGAGGGAACTTTTTTATGACGACTGATGTAATGAACCATGAACAGCTAGCAAAAGAATATATTGATGGTGTATTTGAAAAATTAAAAAAGAAATATGCCTTTGAATTAGAGTTTTTACAGGCAGTTGAAGAAATCTTTTTATCGTTAGTACCTGTTTTTGCCCAAAATCCAGAATATATTCACCATAATATTTTAGCACGTATTGTTGAACCTGACCGCATCATTTCATTCCGTGTTGCATGGTTAGATGATGAAAATAAAGTACAAGTGAATCGCGGCTATCGCGTACAATTTAATAATGTAATAGGTCCATATAAAGGCGGTCTTCGATTCCACCCTACTGTTAACGAATCCATTATGAAATTTTTAGCATTCGAGCAAATTTTCAAAAATGCCTTAACAGGTCAGGCAATCGGCGGCGCAAAAGGTGGTTCAGATTTTGATCCAAAAGGAAAGTCTGATGCTGAAATTATGCGCTTCTGTCAGGCATTCATGACAGAGCTCTATCGCTACATCGGGCCTGATTGCGATGTCCCAGCAGGTGACATCGGTGTTGGCGCACGCGAAATTGGCTATCTATGGGGACAATACAAGCGCATTCGCGGGCAATTCGAGCAAGGTGTACTAACAGGTAAAAAGCCGGGCTATGGTGGCTCTTTAGGACGCAAGGAAGCAACTGGCTATGGCTTAGTGTATTTTGTCAGCGAAATGCTGCATGATGCCCATCTATCCTTTATGAATAAAACAGTCGTTGTCTCTGGCTCAGGCAATGTCGCTATTTATGCAATTGAAAAGGCGCAGCATTTCGGTGCCAATGTTGTCGCATGCTCTGACTCAGGCGGCTATATTTACGATCCAAAGGGCCTTGACTTAAAGGCAATAAAAGAAATTAAAGAAGTAAAAGGCGCACGTATTAGCACATATTTAGATTACCACCCTAATGCACAATATGTGGAAGGCTGCTCAAACATTTGGACAATTCCTTGTGATATTGCCCTACCTTGCGCGACACAAAACGAAATTAACGGTGACGCTGCACGCACGCTCGTTGAAAATGGTGTCAAACTAGTTGCCGAGGGGGCTAATATGCCATCCGATTTAGAGGCGATTAACGTCTTTTTAAATGCTGGTGTTTTATTCGGTCCTGCCAAGGCGGCGAATGCTGGTGGCGTTGCTGTATCAGCGCTTGAAATGGCACAAAACTCAAGCCGCCATAACTGGGCATTTAACGATGTAGATACGAAATTACATGATATTATGAAAGATATTTTTGCAGAAAGCAAAGATGCGGCTGAAAAATATGGTTACCCAAACAATTTAGTTGTAGGCTCAAACATTGCTGGCTTTAAAAAAGTTGCAACTGGGATGATTGCAGAAGGCGTTTATTAATAATGTAGGCTGTCGACAAATCGACAGTCTATTTTTAATTTCAAAAACGAACATTTTATATAGACAAACATGTAATCGTTCGTGTTAAAATGTAATTATAATTTTGTGAATTGGAGGGTTTCTTGTGGAATTAGTATACACAGGTAAAACGAAAAATGTCTTTCAGCTTGAAGATGGTCATTATTTATTGCAATTTAAAGATGATGTAACAGGTGAGGACGGCGTGTTTGATCCAGGTGCGAACACAGTTGGCTTAACAATTGAAGGCGCTGGCTTAGCAGGACTTCGCCTCACTTCCTTCTTCTATTCAAAGCTTAATGAGCAAGGTGTACCAACGCATTATGTGGATGCCAATTTCGATGATGCAACAATGACGGTGAAGCCTGCAACGGTTTTTGGTAACGGCTTAGAGGTCATTTGCCGCTTTAAAGCAGTGGGTTCTTTCCTTCGTCGCTACGGTGCCTATGTCAAGGAAGGGCAAGATTTAGACGCCTTTGTTGAAGTAACGATTAAAGATGACGAGCGACAAGACCCACCCATTTCAGCAGATGCGCTTGCTATGCTAGGCATTTTATCATTAGAGGAATACGAAATTTTAAAGCAACGCACAATTGAAATTTCGAAATTCGTTGCAGCAGAGCTGGCTAAAAAAGGCTTAACTTTATACGATATTAAGCTTGAGTTTGGTCGCGATGCAAAAACCAATGAAATCCTTTTAATTGATGAAATTTCAGGCGGCAACATGCGGGCATACAAGGGCGATGAATATATCGAACCATTACAATTAGAAAAAATTATGCTTGCATAAGAAACTATTTGGAACACAGAGATTAGCTGTGTTCCCTTTTTATGTAACTTCTCTTCTCTCTCGTCCGCTGTGCACCACAAATACTCGAATACAACATTCCCTGTTGATTATCAGTTTTTCTTTCAATTCAAAAGCAATACTTTATTCTATTTGGCTCGATGCAGGATTGATTCACCCATCGAACTGTGGAATTCGCTCAACCAACAGCCAAATTCGCTCATCGAATGGCTAAATTCGCCCATCGAGCACATAAATTCGCTCAACCAATCTATTGAAACCTACTTCTTTTCTCAATACCGTCATAATTTTTGCGCAATTTCGTAAATGATGGTACAATTTATTTCGAATATCGGAATGACGAGGAGGCTTTTTATGTCAACATTAAAACGTAGTGAAGTAAATATTGAAGAAACTTGGAATTTAGCAGATTTATTTGCAACAGAGCAGCAGTTTGAAGATGCCATTGTGGAAGCGAAGGAAGTTGCTACAGCAATCGCTGAAACATATAAAGGAAAAATTGTAGATACAGAGAGCGCAGTCAATGTAATTGCTGCATATGAAAAACTGTATGAAAAATTAGTTCCAATTGGTACATACGCAAATCTTGCACATAGCGTTGAGCAAACAGATAGCGAGGCACAAATGCGCGCAGCGAAAGTAGGTCAATTCCACTCTGCGCTCGGTGCTCAATTATCATTTATCCAAAGCGAGCTATTACAATTAGATGAGAGCGTATTAGTTGAGGCAAGCGAAAAAGCGCCACAATATGCAAACTATATTCGTAAGCTATTGCGCCAAAAGCCATATCAGCTACATCCTGAAGCTGAAAAAGCATTAGCAGCTTTTGGCACAACATTTGATGCAGCATACGGTCTGTACAATACGACAAAATTAGTTGATATGCAGTTCCCTAATTTTGAAGCAAACGGTGAAAGCTACCCACTTAGCTATAACCTCTTTGAAGGTGATTGGGAGCCAGAAAACGATAAAGAGGTTCGCCATGCGGCATTTGAGGCATTCCATAGCAAGCTGCGCGAATATCAGCATACAACAGCTAAAACATACGATACGCATTTAAAAACAGAAAAAACAGAGGCAGACCTACGTGGCTATAGCTCTGTTTTCGACTATTTATTACAATCACAAGAAGTGGACCGCACGCTTTACGACCGTCAAATCGACTTAATTATGTCTGAGTTGGCACCACATATGCGCCGCTACGCAAAATTATTGCAAAAGGTGCATAAGCTTGAGCAAATGACATTTGCTGATTTAAAAATTTCACTTGACCCATCTTATGAGCCAAAAGTGACAATTGATGAATCACGCAAATATATGAAGGAAGGCTTAGCTGTAATGGGCGCTGACTATGCAGAAATGTTAGATCGTTCATTTGACGAGCGCTGGACGGACTTTGCGAACAATGCGGGCAAATCAACAGGCGCATTTTGCTCTAGCCCATTTGGCTACCACCCATATATTTTAATTTCTTGGACGAGCAAAATGAACGAAGTATTCGTATTAGCTCATGAGCTAGGTCATGCTGGTCATTTCTATTTAGCGAATGCTAACCAAAACATTTACAATGCACGCCCTTCTCTATATTTCATCGAAGCACCCTCTACGATGAACGAAATGTTAATGGCGAATCATTTATTACAAAATTCTAACGATGCACGCTTCAAACGCTGGGTCATCTCAACAATCGTGTCACGCACTTACTACCATAACTTCGTGACCCATTTATTAGAAGCAGCATATCAACGTAAAGTGTACGATATTATCGACGCTGGTGGCTCTGTCAATGCACCGAAGCTAAATGAATTAAAACGTAGCGTACTAGAACAATTCTGGGGCGATACAGTGGATATTTTAGATGGCGCTGAATTAACATGGATGCGCCAGCCACACTACTACATGGGCTTATATCCATACACATACTCTGCTGGCTTAACGATTTCTACACAAGTATCGAAGCGTATTTTAGAAGAAGGTGAGCCTGCTGTAGCGGATTGGATTAACGTCCTAAAAGCTGGTGGCACACAATCACCTGTTGAGCTTGCTAAAATGGCAGGTGTTGATATTACAACAGAGGAGCCATTGCGCAACACAATCTCTTACATCGGCAGCTTAATTGATGAGCTTGAAAAATTAACAGCTGAGCTTGGCGAAATTTAATAGCAATTGAACCATCATCAATAAAGGCTAGCGGGAAATATTAATATTTTCTCGCTAGCCTTATTTTTATTAATGTAAGATGGAACCACCATCAATAATTAATTCAATACCCGTTACAAATTTGGATTCGTCTGAAGCTAAATAAAGAACACCATAGGCAATATCAGATGGCTGACCAAGAACATTTAAAGGAATGCCTGCTAAAGTCGCTTCTCTTACTTCTTTATTGCTTGTAAACATTTCAATACTTTCCTAAAAAAGATAAACTAATTGTCGCAGTAGCTGTTCATGTATTAGAAAGGTACGATAGCATATTCACAGCTGTTGCAGTTGACAATACGACTTGCTTCAAAAAAATAGAAACGTTATTTGATTATTTTATAGCAGATATAGAGCCTGACAATTTAGCAGCTACAAAATTGTTAGAAGCTTTTGAGAGCTATGCTTCTACATCGCTTGAGGAGCTAAGTGATTATCAGGACTATATTTTAATTCGTCAAAAAATCGCCAAAACGCTTACCGTAATCATTGAGGATGGCGCGTTGGATGGCTCGATTCGAACAGATATTTCAGCAAAGGATGTTTTATTATCTATTATCAATGCATTCGGTTTATTTTCAAGGAAGCTATCCTTATTCGAAAGAATGCCCTTCTTCGAGGACGAGCTTGATCCCCGCCTTCAATTGACCATTATTAAAGGCATATTTATGGAATATATTAAGCCTCAATAAGGTAAAAATGGTTGTCCAAAAAGCATGTTAGCATACCGCTTTTCAGACAACCATTTCAAATTATTTTTCAACTGCTAGCAATAAAAACATTGGTCTTCTCATCTCATCCTTCATCGTTTCGAGCATTTCCTCTGATGGGTAGGATTCCTTCATTGTCTTAATTGTAAATCCTGCCTCAATCAATGTATTGACATAGGTTGCTACTGTGCGATGATATTTAACAACATCCTCGGCTAAAAATGATGTTTGACGTAGACCCTCTAAATGATAATCGTCGACGGGCCAATGCCTAGGTTGCCCCTTTTCATCGTAATGCCAATCTTGCTCTGCACGGCTAGTGAAAATCGGATGCTCCACTGAAAAAACGAAGGAGCCACCCTTTTTCAAAACGTTAAATACTTTTTTACAAACTACATCAAATGCTTCAACATAGTGAAACGCCAGTGAGCTAATGACGATATCAAATTGCTCCTCCGCAAAATCGATATCCTCAATCGGCATTTGCAAATATGTAATCGCATCGCTATTTGTAAGCTTCTTTGCCTGCTTTAACATTTTTTCAGATAAGTCGATACCCGTTACAGCGTTTGCACCTTGCTCCACTGCATAGCGGCAATGCCAGCCGAAGCCACACCCTAAATCAAGCACCGTTTTTCTTGCAAAGGGGGGCAATAGCTCCTTTAAAATATGCCATTCCCCTGCCGCCTTTAAGCCATCTACAGAGCGAGGCATTTGTGCATACATATCGAAAAATTTGTCGTTATCATATTTATTTTGTTTCATTATCTTCCCTCCATTTAACTATTATACCCCATAAAAATTTTTGAAATATTCAGCAAACAATGCTACAATTTATTTCGTACAGCGGAATAATTAGGGGGCTATTATATAATGACAACACTTAAACGAAGCGAAGTCAATATCACAGAAACATGGAATTTAGATGATTTATTTGCCACAGAGCAACAATTTGACCAGGCAATTGAAGATGTCAAAGCTTATGCTTCCACTACAGAGGCGACGTATAAAGGAAATATTGTCAATGCCGACAAAGCAGTGGCAGTCATTGCTGCATATGAAAAATTCCTTGAGCAAATGATGCCAATTACGACATTTGCTTTTCTTGCACAAAGTACGGATCAAACGAATAGTGAATCACAATTACGTTCTGCCAAAATATCACAGCTTTCAGCTTCATTAAACTCTCAGCTATCCTTCATTCAAAGTGAGCTTTTACAATTGGATGAAGCAACTTTGCGTCAGGCTGGTCAGCTAGCACCGCACTATGCTCATTTTATTGATAAGCTATTGCGTCAAAAGCCACATCAGCTTCATCCAGATGCAGAAAAGGCATTAGCGTCATTCGGCACGACATTCGGTGCTGCCTTTGAGCTTTACTACATTACGAAACTAGTTGATTTACAATTCCCTGACTTTGAGGTAGATGGCAAAAGCTATCCGCTTAGCTTCAATTCATTTGAAGGGGATTGGGAATTTGAAAATGATTTGACACTCCGTCGTGCTGCATTTGAGACATTCCATCGGCAATTGCGCAACTATCAGCATACGATGGCGAAAACATATAACACGCATATCCAACGTGAAAAAACAGAGGCAGATTTGCGCGGCTACACATCTGTTTTTGACTATTTGCTGCAATCGCAGGAAGTGGATCGCACATTGTATGACCGACAAATTGATTTAATTATGCAGGAGCTGGCACCGCATATGCGCCGCTATGCTAAATTACTCCAAAAGGTGCACGGTATTGAGCACATGACCTATGCGGATTTAAAAATTTCACTTGATCCAGCTTACGAGCCACAAGTATCAATTGAAGAGGCACGCCAATATGTCAAAGAAGGTCTTGCCGTTTTAGGTGAGGATTACGCACAAATGCTTGACCGTGCATTCGATGAGCGTTGGATTGATTTTGCACAAAATATCGGCAAATCGAATGGCGCCTTTTGTTCAAGCCCATATGGCTACCATCCATATGTATTAATTTCTTGGACGAGCCGTATGAAGCAAGTATTCGTTTTAGCGCATGAGCTTGGTCATGCTGGTCATTTCTATTTAGCAAACACGCATCAAAATATTTTCGATGCACGCCCATCGATGTACTTTATTGAAGCACCTTCGACGATGAATGAAATGCTAATGGCACATCATTTATTGCAAAATGCCACGGATGCGCGCTTTAAACGCTGGGTCATTGCGAAAATGGTATCGCGCACATATTATCATCAATTCGTGACACATTTATTAGAAGCTGCGTATCAGCGCAAAGTGTATGAAATTGTTGATACAGGAGGTGCTGTCAACGCGGCGAAGCTAAATGAATTAAAGCATAGCGTCATCGAGGAATTTTGGGGCGATACGGTTGAAATTACAGAAGGTGCTGAATTAACATGGATGCGTCAGCTGCATTATTACAAAGGCTTATATCCATACACATACTCTGCTGGTTTAACAATTGCAACAGAAGCATCACAGCGCATTTTAGTGGAAGGTGAAACAGCTGTCACAGATTGGCTTGATATGTTAAAACAAGGTGGTGCGAAAACGCCTGTTGAGCTTGCACAAATGGCGGGTGTCGATATTACAACGGAGGAGCCGCTACGCAACACGATTGCCTATATTGGTAGCTTAGTTGACGAGCTTGAAAAATTAACAGAAGCGATGAATGCATAAAATATATCCGAAAAGTAGCTTAAAGCGCTGCTTTTCGGATAGTTATTGCTATTCGTATGCTGTTATCGGCTGCTGAAACAAATCTGATACACCTGTATCAATTGCAGCGCTGCCAACCGCCTTTGCGACAACACCTACAACGCGCTCATCTAATGCCTTCGGTACGATATACTCCTCATGCAGCTCCGACTCTGTTATTAATGAAGCAATAGCCTCTACCGCAGCCAACTTCATCGTCTCGTTAATGTCCGTTGCTCTTACATCTAATGCACCACGAAAGACGCCTGGAAACGCCAGCACATTATTAATTTGATTCGGATAGTCAGAACGCCCTGTGCCCATTACACGCACACCCCATGCTTTGGCATTTTCATAGGTGATTTCTGGGTTTGGGTTCGCTAAAGCAAAAACAATCGGGTCAGCATTCATCGAAGCAATATGTGCCTCTGTTAATAAATTGGCAACAGACACGCCGATAAAGACATCCGCTCCTACTAACGCATCCGCAAGCTGTCCATGCTGCAATCCGCTATTTGTTAAATGGGCAATGCTCTCTTTCATCGCATTCATGCCCTCTTTTCGTCCTTTATAAATAATACCTGTCGTATCGCACATAAATATATTCGTAAAGCCCATTTGCACAAGAATACGCAAAATGGCAATCCCCGCTGCCCCTGCCCCGTTAATCACGACCTTGACCTCACTTGATTCCTTGTGCACAATTTTCAGCGCATTCATCAGCCCTGCGGCAACGACAATAGCTGTGCCATGCTGGTCATCATGAAAGACAGGAATTCCACACTCAGCACGCAGTCGATCCTCAATTTCAAAGCAGCGCGGTGCCGAAATATCCTCTAAATTAATCCCGCCAAATGTTGGCGCAAGATGCTTTACTGTTTGCACAATCTCATCTACATTTTTTGTATTTAAGCAAATCGGTACAGCATCCACATTGGCAAAGCGCTTTAATAATAATGCCTTGCCCTCCATTACAGGTAATGCAGCTTCAGGTCCTATATCACCGAGTCCAAGCACCGCTGTCCCATCTGTGACAATGGCTACAAAATTACCTTTTATTGTATAGTCATAAACAAGAGATGGATTTTTTTCAATCTCAATACAAGGCGCTGCTACACCAGGTGAATAAGCTAAGCTTAAATCATAGGCATCCGCAAGCGGCACACGTGCTTTGATTTCCATCTTCCCACAATATTCCTCATGTAATTGTAACGCTCTTTGCATAACATCCATTCGCATATCTCCTTTTAGTTATCTGAATTTTCTTTATAGTTACGTATCATATCGCCTCCAAAATATGAAGTCAATAATAATTTCCCGCCAGTTTGAAAAATATATTTAAAGCCATATATAGCAACGGATTGCTCAATGTTTCACAAATAATAAATGGCTAAAAATTAGTTTTTTAACATAGCAATAAAATAGCGCTTACATTTTCTAGCACTATTCAGACAAGCTACTTTTTTGTGAAAATATACACGATTCATTTTCACTGCAAAATTATGAAAATTTTCACAAAGTCACAAGTATAATCCGTCACATTTTAGACACATTCGCAAAATACATTTTAAAAATTCAAAAAATAATGTAAAGTTGAGCATATAGAAAGAAGGCGATTTTTTGTTAACATTATTATTTTTAATTGGTTTTCTAGGAAATATTATTGGCACACTAGCAGGTGGTGGCGGACTTATCACATTACCAACTATGCTGTTGATCGGAATGCCTGTTCACTCTGCAATTGGTGCTAATAAAGTTGCGAGCGCAGTTAGTGCATTATCCAACTTTTATTCGGCTCTGCGTCATAAAGAAGTGACTTTGGCAGAAGCTCGTCCAATAGCTATATTATGCTTTAGCGGCGGCTTGCTTGGAGGATTAATTGCCTCCCTATTACCGAGTAAAGTGTTAACAATGATTGCATTATGCTTACTTATTTTTGCCTTCATTCTCTCTTTTTTAGGTCGAACAAATTTTGGTGAAAAGGTCGTCCTTGAGCTAAAGCATCGTACACGCGCACTGTTAATTGGTGTTGGCATTTATGATGGGATGTTTGGACCTGGTAGTGGAACATTGCTATTATATATTTATGCGAGTGCTGGACTAAGCTATATGAAGGCTGTCGTATTAGGAAGAGTCGGTGTTTTTGCTACTTGCTTTGGTGCGGCAATTACATACATAGTAACTGGGCAAATTTTATGGATGGAAACATTATCATTAATGGCTGGTGCAATTATTGGTGCGCAAATCGGTTTATTGCTTTCACGCAAAGTAAGCAATAAGCTTGCTAGTCAGCTATTGCGCATTATTACAGTAATTTTAATCGCTCAACTCGCTTATGACTTAATTTTGTTATCGTAAAGGAGGAGGAGCTAAATGGATAAGCAACAACAGCCTCAGGAGGAGCCTTTAACAGAGGAAGAATTTTTGGAGCTTGTGCTAGCTGAACAGGAAAAGGCGTTAGAGGAAGAACGGCAGCGTCGTCTCAATGGCCAACCGAAAAAACGACAACAGCGTCCAATCATTCGCTTCGCCGTTTATATTATGGCATTCGCCTTATTATTTAATACATTTGCTATCATTTTTCAAATTTATTCGATTCCTGCAATTGAATTTATTAAAGTATCAACAAAGCTGTCACAGCAGGAAGATATTCAGCAATACAAAAAAGCTATTGTTGAAGTTTCATCCGAAAACAGTAAAGGTACAGGCTTCGCTATTTCAGCAGACGGCTATATTTTGACAAATGCACATGTCATTGATGATGCGCTAGCGCTTACCGCTGTTTTCCCTGACAACGGCTTATATAAAGCACATGTCATTGCAAGCAACCCTGAAGTCGATTTAGCTATTTTAAAGGTGGAAACCGAGGAGGAGCTACCGTATCTTCCATTAGCCAATACTTTTCAGCCAAGTAAGCAGCATGTCTATGTCATTGGCAACCCTCTTTATTTCACCGGCATTGCCAATGAAGGAACCGTGCTGGAGCCCTTGCAGCTTGATGATTGGCAGGAGCCTGTCATGATGCTACAAGCCCCGATTTACAAAGGCAATAGCGGTAGCCCTGTTTTGACTGAGGACGGACAAGTAATTGGTGTCGTCTTCGCTACGACAAAGCATGAGGAGCATGGACGTATCGGTCTATTTGTGCCGCTTGAGCTCGTGCAGAGGGAATTGCAATTAATGGGTTTGTAATAAACAATAAAAAGTGCCTGAACTCCAACACGTTCAGACACTTTTTATTGTTTCCCAAATGCTATTGTAAATATTTTCGCACATCATCCAAACTTTCAATCGTGAAAATATCACCTACCAATATTTGCAAATCTACAGAATCTACATGGAGAATGCTTTGTTGAATATCCTCTGGTAGCTTGCCGAATTTTCGGAACAATAATTGCTGAACAACTTGTGCCATCGTCTCTATTTTTCCTTGTTGCAGTCCTTGTTGTAGTCCTTGCTGCAAGCCTTGTTGTAGTCCTTCCTCTCGTAAGCTATCTGCCAATGTCATCGTTAAGTCACTCCCCTCTGGAAATTGTTTCTCTACTTCTTGTAAGATATGCTTCATATCGTCTTTCGACAATTGCTTGACTGCCTCCATTAAATAACGAATCATCGTTTCAAAATACTCAATTGCATCCAATATAGTAATTAAAGGAAAATTAAATTTCTCGCTCAATCTCATAATCAATATGCAAAAAACGCAAGCCAAATAGCGTCATTTGATGTGCTGCTATTAATTGTGTTGTGGAAATTGCTGTAATTGTGAAATGCTCCTGTAATGGTAGTTTCATGACAGCAGAGCCTATCGCTAAATAAACACCCGCATCTGCGCCATTACGACTCGTTAAATGTAGCTTTCCTTGCTCCTCATACAATGCTAAAATCCCAATCATCGTTGAATAGGGCAATGGCAGCGCAATATTCATATAGGTTTGATCAGATGTATGCTGAGAATAAATCGCTGTGAAGACACGACGCCCCTTCACTGTGCGAATCCATGCTCGTGGAAATGTTCGCCCATCCACCTTTTCATCCACGAGCACAATGCGCCCTGTCATTTCTGTTTTCGTTTTACTTAATGGCAAATTAATTTGCTGGAGCCACCTGCTCAAGCCTTTATAAATAAAAGCAAAGGGTAAAAACCACCACGCCCAACGCACCTGCGCAAATAACCGGTAGGCGGTTGTTTGCTCGTAAAAATGCGCAATAGCTGGATGTAAATTTATCGTTTCCGCAAAATCATCTAGCTTCTCGACTAAGCCTTTATGTACAGCTCCCTCATTTACTAGCTTTCCTCGAATTTGGCTAATCGGAAATTGAAAAGCGCCCTGCTTCGTTGCAGGGATATGTAGCAGCCATCCGAGCACCGTAAAAATGCCGAAGAAATAGCAATTAACAAAGCCATGAAACTGTAGCATATTTGGAATATCAACAATCATATGCCCTGTAAAATTACCATATGCATATAAAACAGACCACAGAATGGAGAAACATATTGCTGCGATGGAAAGACGAATAAAAATCCCCTGCCATAAAGAAAGCTTTGTACGTATTACAAGAAACAGCAGCAAATAAATCGCCAAAATATAAAGCAGCGCTGACAGCATTTCAATGACTGTTGACAGTGTAATGCCAATTGCCATCCATATTGGACCTGACACAATCACTGCCATAACAAGCTTATATAAAATACCTCCTGTTAAACGTCCAAGCAGCCCAACTGAAATACAAAGCAGAAAAGCCGAATAATGAAAATGAATCGCAGTTAGCCATGTAATTAAAGATGTGAAGCCTGTATCAATACCAACCGTATAAGCAAAAAACCACATACCACCAACAACTAAATATATAAGCCCGATATCAATGGCGATTTCTGCTGTATTAGTAAAGCCACGCTGTAAAAAACGACGTAAACCTAGCCAGCTAATCATCGCTGTTGCTAGCAAATAAAGCGTTGCTCCTACAAGCATCACCGTTTTATTTGTCGTAAAAGCTAGCATTGCTACACTGAGTTGACCAAGTGCTACAAGGTTTTGCTGCCCCTTCGTTAATTTCACGATGCCCTGCACAATCGCCGGCACAAATACGAGCTGTGCAAGCGTTAAGTACAAGAAAAAATGAGCCCTATCCGCCCCAATCACAACAATGGCAAAAAGAAGCAGACCAAATAGTGATAACGGATTAATCGACTGGCGTAAATTGCCCAGCATACAGCATCAGCCTCCCTACTAGCGGATTCATGATGGAAACATGAATCGTATACACCTGTAATGCATCATCATAGCCCTCTTCGACAATGACTCTCCCCTCCAAACAGGCAGGTATCTTCATTTCAAACTTCTTCGCAACAAAGCGCTGTAAGCCTGAGCGAATCAACAAGCGCCCTTCCTTCGTCACAGAAAAATGCAAATCCGAATAAAACAAGGCAGGTGTGCCTAAATAATCCTTTACAATATGCCGCTCTGTATCAACGGTCATTAACGCATCAAAGCGACGCACCTTATCTCCAAAATAAAAGGCACGCTCCCACTCTACTTCATAATCTCCATTGTCCATTTGCTTACAAACATTGCGAAGCGTAAACGGCACATTGCGTCCCGATTCTGGAAACAAAAAATGAAACTTCGTTGCCAATCGATAAAAAGGATGTAATAGCTTCGAGCCTGTTTCAATCGTTTGCATCATACCAGTTGCCTGAAACGGCTCATTCAACGGTAGTGCATAGCGTTCCTGCAATTTCGGATGGAGCCGCTGAAAGCTTTCCCCTAATAGCTTTTCATAAATCATGCCTCTCTCCTCCTTTTGCAGCTTTTCGCTGTAGGGCAATTTTGCTGGCAGAGATAACCGACAATCGATAAAGCAATCAATGCGCCATTTAACGAAATCACATTAAACGGACCTATTAATGTTTCACTGCTTGTCAAGCCTGTGCTAATCGTTAAAATTGGAAACAAGACAAGTTGCATCATATACAAATGGCTTTTATTAAATGGCAATAGCCAAATCATGCCGAATAATATTTCAGCTACACCAACCAAACGTACAGCCCATTGTGCCATCTCCCCGCCAATACCACTGACCGCAGTAAAAAGCGCTACTTCCTCTGGATGTAGCCCAATAAGCTTCGGTACAAGTCCTTGATAACACCAAATAAAGAAAAATGTCAGTGATAACAATACTGATAAAAAGAAGCGACGATATTGCATGCTTGGTGGCTCTCCTGTATTTAGCCATCTTCTCAATACATCAAAGCTGAGTGCTGTCGCCCAGCCCATCAATGGGCGAAATAATATATCAAAGGCTCTGCCTACTGCACCGAAGCGCACCTGATAATCGTATTGTGTTAGAAAAGTCAGCGTTTCTCCATTCGGCACGTATTGCCAGTACCCTTTTCCCTCTGCAATCGGTGAAATTTTTTGCTCCGTCCCAAAATGCAACGAGGAAGTTCTTGACTCATCTTTTTTATGATGTGTGCCTTTGCTTTCACCCCAGCCTTCTACAGTGAAAAGCGAGCCTACTTTCGTTTTATATGTAAACAATTGCGGTGCATCTGGCGTTTCCTTGTCTTTATAATGGATTTCAGAAAAACGCAAATCCCACTTTGCATGCAGTTCAGGATTTTGCGTATATGCCCATAATTGCTCCATCGATGTATCCATCTCGATTTCAACATAAATTGGCTTACTTTTCATGTCGTATCACATTCGTTAACTGATAATTGTCTACATCAATTTCAGTCGCTAGCCCTTGTGCAAGTGCTGCTAATTCCTTACCTAAGTATGGACCAACTGTTAAGCCACTTGAGCCTAAGCCATTTGCTACAAGCACATTCGAAAATTGCGGCAAGCGCCCAATGACAGGGATGGCATTTGGCACAACAGGGCGGAAGCCTACTTTTAACTCACTTAACTGTGCTTCTCGCAAATCAGGGGCTATTTGAAAGGCTTTTTCTGCCATTTCATGTGCCGCACCAATCGTCGGGCGCATATCAAAGCCTTTATCATCCTCATGCGTCGTGCCTACCATCAATCTCCCCTCTTCAAATGCCAGCATGTATAAAGTGGAAGGTGCCATGACAACAGGTAAATGCTCTGTTTTTTCGCTTTCTAGCTGCAGCTCTAAAATTTGTGCCTTTTGTGGCTTCACTTGCATATCGAGCTTGAGCGGCTGCAATGTTTCATTGCCCCATGCACCTGTTGTCACAATGATTTCATCTGCTTCAATGACGATACCGTCGACCATTACACCGATCACTTTGCCATCCTCCACTTGTAAGGCAGCATCACCTTCAATATATTTTGCATCTAGCTTAATAGCTGCATTTTTCATTGATTGCGTTACTTTTCGTCCATCAACCCGTGCACCACCGCTTGCATACGCAGCACGCATTGGCTCTGTTATGTAGGGGAACATTTTCGTTATTTCTTCAACTGACAGCTTTCTCGTTTCACCAATTTCAGGTGCTTCAGCTTTACGCTTATCCGCCAATGCTAAAATTTGCTCAATGCGCTTTTCCTCTGAATGAATATGCAATGCACCTACTTGTGCATAGCCTGTATCGAATTCACCTAGCTCAGCTAATTTTTCGATAAGCTGCGGATAGTACGCTGCACCTTTTTTCGCTAAAAAATACCATGCTTTATTGCGGCGCTGTGAAAGCCATGGGCTAATAATGCCTGCTGCTACATTTGTCGCCTTGCCCGCGTCATTACGATCAATAACTGTTACCTGTGCTTTATTTAAAGCTAAATGAAGGGCAGCCGAGGCACCTAAAATGCCTGCGCCTATTACGATATATTGTTTTGTCATTTTATCCCCTCTTTTACTATATAGACTTTGCCAATAGCACTATTATGATACCATATTTTCCTTGTCGATAAGGCTGTCTAGAAAGCAAAATATCCTACATTGGTTCTGCCCACCTATTTCAGCATTTGCATAAAATAACCGCTTATTGCCAATAATTATTTTATTGTTGATTTAAATAAGGAGAAGGCTCTATGACAAAAATAGTGAATGAACTCACAAATAAATTTTCCAATCATCATGATTTTTTTATAGAGGAAGAGCTGATTGATAATACGATTGTTTATGTAATTGGTTTTACTAGTCTTGTAGATGTAACGAAATCAAAATTATATATTCAACAAATACGATCCGCACTTCTTGATATAATAGTTACAACTATTTTTATTCTTTTAAATTATGTATCGAATTTATAGTCCCTCTTTTTATGCAATCAGTTCAAAAATATACTAGATTACCATAAAAATTTCTTTTCTTATAGTAAATCTCCATAAAATAAGGCTGCTAGAAAGTAGAATCTTCCTACTTTTCTAACAGCCTTATTAAGCTTATTGTGCGTTACGTAAAATATAAATTAAATCTTGTTGTACATATGTTTTATTTTTTTCTAATAATGCTGGCGCTTCATCAAAGCTCTTTGTTACACCATTATCTGTATATGCCTTTTGTCCACGCGTAATTTCATAGGAAAGATTGCCTTTTGTGATCACTGCACCTTTTCCTGTTGATTTCACCGCATAGCCATAATATTCAGCTAAATCGCGCAATGGCACCATCGTCACACCGTTTACTTCATAGCTATCCTGTGCAATTAGCCCTGGTAATACATCTAAAATTTGAATAATTGGCTCTGGCATAGCTTCCTCTAATACGATAATTTTAGAAGGTGTTGTTTGAGCTGGGATACTTCTTGTTGAGGCAGTGTAAAAAACAAGTGATTCCTTGCCAACAACATCATCCTTCGTTAATTTTTCATTTGTGATATTTGTAATTTCTGTTTCATCAGCAATATGTAGCTTCAATGTATTTTCCTTATTGACGAAATCGCCATCAAATGTGCCGATTTCTACTGTACCAAATTCGCCTGTTTCCACAATCACGACTTCTGGTGTGTAGCGTGGTGGATAAATCATCAGCATCGGCTTGTTGGCATTAACATAAGCTGTAAAGGCTAATCCTTCTTTCAGCTCCGCTTTTTTTCCTAAATTATCTAAAACGATTGCCTCCTTATCGATTGTTAGCCAGTAAACTGATTCGCCTTCTTCAATTGTTGTGAAGAATGAGCCATCTTTATTTTGTTCAATTTTCCCTAACTTGCCTTGCAGTTTTTTAAAATTTGTTGCCACGTCCTCCCTCACTTCCTTTGAAGTTAATTCTGCATTATCCTGTGCAAATGCAAGCGGTGCTGCCATGACACTTGTTGCCAATGTTGCACTTAAAATCATCGTCATTGCTTTTTTCATTATACTTTCTCTCCTTCACGTTCATTTCACAGTATTAGTCGTATACTGGATGAAAAGGTTACATTTTCTAATAAGAAAAGGGAAAGACAGGTTTTTCCTGCTTTCCCCTTTCCTCATTCATATTGGTTGGTAGCCAAAATATGAAATGTCTATTTCATTAAGTAGAGTTTTCCCTACGAAATGCCGTTTTACTTTATTCTCCACGTAAGCTTTCAATGAAAGTCTGTGGCACATATGTTGTATTTTCTTCTAATAAATTAGGTGCTACGTCAAATGCTTTGATTGCGCGATTATGCGTGTATTGCTTTTGTCCGCGTGTAATTTCGTATGAAGCATTGCCTTTTGTTAGGATTGCACCTTTTCCTGTAGATGTTACTTTATAGCCTAATTCCTCTGCTAAAGCGCGTAATGGCACCATTGTCACACCATCTACTTGCTTGCTATTTTCTACAGCAAGCTCAGCCTCTGGAAATGTCGCTTCACCAAAGACAATCACCTTTGTTGGTGTTGTCTGAGCTGGAATACTTGCTGTTGCTACAGTGTAAAACACTAATGCCTGTGCATTGATTAAATCATCTTTTGCTAATTTATCACCTGTTAAGCCTGTAATTTCAGTTTTATCATCAATCGTTAGCTTTAACGTATTTTCATGATTTAACAAATTTAAATCAAATGTGCCAAACTCCGCTACACCTGCACCTTCCGTTTGCACGATAATCACTTCTGGCGCATATTGTGGTGGATAAATTAAAATTGCAGGCTTCATCACATCTATATACGCTGTAAATTTCATTCCTTTTTGCAACTCTATTTTTTTCCCTGTGTTATCAAGGACAATTGTTTCTTTATCAACAGTTAATGCGAATGGTTGCTCTTTATCTTCAATAACAAGCAGTTGTGAGCCATTTTCACGTGTTACTACATCAGTAATTTCACCTTCAAATTGTTGGAAATCCACTACTTCCTCGATTGGCGTAATTTCTTCTACTTCATCTTGTGCACCGTCAAATACGATGACACGGTATGGATTTGTTTGAGCAGGGATGCTAAATGTTGCTGGTCCGTAAAGAACGATTGCTTCTTTGCCAACGATTGCGTCATGCGGCAATTTATCACCAGCTACATTTGTCACAACTGTTTCATCTGATAAATTTAATTTCAATGTATTTTCCTTATTAACGAAATCTTTATCAAATGTGCCTACTTCTACAATGCCAAAATCAGCCGTTTCCACAACTAGCACTTCCGGTGTGTAGCGGGGTGGATAAATTGCTAGCATCGGCTTGTTTTTATCAACAAACGCTGTAAATTTTGCGCCTTCTTTTAACTCTGCTTCTTTGCCTTGGTTATCTAAAACAAGTGTGCTTTCTTCAATATATAATGAGAATGTTTCGTCACCTTGCTCAATTGTTGTATATAATGTGCCGTTATCATGCTTTTCAATTTTCCCTAATTTACCTGTAAGCTGAATGAAGTTTGTTGCTATTTCCTCCTGCACTTCATTTGAAATTGGCTCTGCTTTATCTTGTGCGAATGCGAATGGTGCTGTTATTGCACTCGTTGCTAACGTTGCTGTTAATGCCATTGTCATGGTTTTTTTCATCATCTTTTTTCGCTCCTTTAAATACGTTTCATACGATTAGTCGTAGGATGCTTAAAAAGGTTACAAAAAACTCAAATTTTGTTTGCTTCTTTTAAAATAGATGTCACGATATGCTGCGAATCCCACTCCCCGCGTGAAAAACGCGTAATTGGATATTTTTTCGAAAACAGCTGTCGGTCAATTTCTGACACTGTGAAGCCTTGTTCATAAAGTGAAAAAGCCTTGTCTTGCACTGTTAATAAATAATCCTCCTTTGCTTGCAATGCCTTCCGACCATTTTTTAATAAGCCTGCATGACTGCAAAATACTTCATCAAAATCAGATGCTAATACTTGTTGCAATGAGCGAATAATCGCTGGAATGCTTTCTTCTCTTAAAATAAGGCGCGTCTTAGTCATTACATATAAATCACCTGTGAACAATTGCCCTGTATTTTTATTCAATAATGCTACATGATCGATAGCATGTCCTGGTGTTTGAATCACTTCCCATGTAGCTGTTTTGGAGGTGAATGTGTTAGCTAGCGGCTGTGCCTGAAACGGTTTACGCGCACCCCAAAACAGCCTGCGATAAAGGGGATATGCTGCTTTTTTAGCGCATTCCTTTAGTAAACTTTCCTCTATATAAATAGGAACACCTTGTTGCTGCAAGAACGCAGCATTACCTGAATGGTCCTCATGATGATGTGTCAAAACAACTTGCTCAAAGGATTGTGCTGTTAAAAAATGTTGAAACTGCTGTCGCAAAGAATGTGCTCCTGTGTCGATACATACCCCATCAATGATATAACAATAGACATTTAGCTTCACACCTTGAAACGCAACCGTGCCATTGCCATAAACTACTCCATTTATTTCCCCTTGCTCAAATTGTTTTTTTAATAACATACAATCTCTCCCTCCACGATGAATCACTATTCATTTTTCTTCTAAAAAGAGAGAGCCGCCTTTTGACAGCTCCATCAGCTATAGCTGGATTCGACTTTGTTCAATTGACAACTTTAGGGTCATTTCTTACCAAGTATTGAATGCTTTTTATAATACTTTATCCGCCATTGCCAATTCCTATAATATAAATACACTCTATTAATAACTATTTTAGCATGAACATCTGTAACAAACTATCGAAAAACTGCTTTGCAACATCTCTTTGCAAAGCAGTTATTTTTTTATTTATTTTCTCCTGTCTCCACATCATACGCTGTAATCCAATCGCTATAGCTGCCAACATATAGGCGCAAATGCTCATAGCCTGCCTCTGTCAACACCGCAAACAATGGCGATGCAGTGACACCTGAACCACAGTACACAACGATGTCCTCATTTTTTTCGACTTTTGCTAAAAGGTCATCATTCGGTACAAGTGAAGCACCTTGCTTGATCTGCTCCCAATCAAAGTTTTTCGCTGTTGGAATATGTCCTGCTATTGGGTCCAGTGGCTCCTGCTCTCCGCGATAGCGATTGGCCGCACGTGCATCCAACAGCGTTGCTTGCTCCTTGCCATCGACAATCGCCTTTACATCCGCACGTCCTGCATACAACTGCTCTTGCCATTGCAGCTGTAGCTCTGTTGGCGAATAGTTCATGTGCTCTGCTGTCACATCAAGCTTTTCCGCCAATGCCGCAAAGCCACCATTGACAATATATACTTGTGGGAAGCCTGCGTATTTCAGCATATACCAAGCACGCGCTGCAAATGGCATGCCACCTTGGTCATATACATAAATGACATCTTCATAGCGTAAGCCACTACGTTCAAATAGCGCTTGCAATTGCTCCTTTGATGGCATTGGATGACGCCCTTCTTTGCTCGCCATATTCGATAAATCGAGATTTAAATCCCAATAAATTGCCCCTTGAATATGACCTTCAGCAAATAACTGTTGCCCCTCCTCTGCATTTGTTAGTGAAAAGCGCGTATCAATAAAGCGTGCTTTTTCTTTGACTTCATCTACCGTTACAAATACTTTTGCCATGAACATCTCTCCCCTTCACCCGAATTGTC
Organism: Metasolibacillus sp.; assembly: GCF_025291715.1. Taxonomy (GTDB): domain Bacteria; phylum Bacillota; class Bacilli; order Bacillales_A; family Planococcaceae; genus Metasolibacillus; species Metasolibacillus louembei. The sequence goes on along the minus strand of NZ_JAMBIZ010000001.1, from coordinate 122,838 downwards.
AGAATTGTTTGTGTGCCTGGCACTCCAATTGGGCGTAAATCGCTTTCCATACACCTAATGCACTCTCTTCTTGCAGTAAACGGCGCTCTGTGGCGATTTGCTCCAATGCTTGTGTGCGCATATATGCGGCTAGCGCATTCGCTTCCTCTGCTACATAGCCTGCTGCCCATTCACGTAAGCGTGCTTTTTCCACATCTAAATAGCTTTGTGCATCTGGCTTTGTTAATTGCTCTAACGCTTCTTTTAAATGCTCCTTCTCATTTTTCTCAAAGAAGGCTTTGACGTTTTTGAAGTGCGATTTAACCGATGTGTATTTGCTATAATCTGTAAATGGTCCAGCAAATTCAAGCATTGTTGGCTGCACTGGCTCATAGGCGATAAAAGCAAAGCTGTTGTTCATTTCCTTTAAGCCACGCGCCTCTTCCTTAAAGCGTTCACCGATGCGCTTTTCAACGAATTGTGCTAAACGGAAGTTCGTTACACGCAATTCCTGTGCAAAGTCGAAGCTTAATGCTTGTAGCACTTCTTTTAGCGATGTTTCCAACGCTGCTGCTGCTGACATTGCCGCAAATTGCGATGGGTTATAGCTTTCCCGGAAGAAGTCTGGGTAGCGATAGTACACTCGCTGCATCACATAGTACAGTAGCTCATCTAGCTCGTGATTAGCATCAGCTTCTAGCATCGTCGTTTGGGCGTTTGCATACGTCTTTTCAATATGCTGCTCTAGCTGTGTTAGCTCCTCTAAGCGATCATCCTTACGTAAAAGGTTGGCCTCCGTTTGTGCAATTAAATCGTGCAGGCGAGCTTGTGCCTTTTCCACTTCCTCCTGCAATGCCTGCACCGCAAGCCCCTGCAATTCATCGTTTAAGAAATGATGGAATGCCTCTTCAAATGGTGGCATACCTGACGCCAAATCTTGCCCTTGCTCCTTTTCACGTAAAGCTTGCAAGCTCGACACGCCATATAAGCGTGGGAAGCGGATACCAAAGCGCTGCAATTCGTTGCGCACATAATTTTTTACATCTTCCTCTTCCTCTTTCGTGTTTGCTAAATCAATCGCATTGACAACGAAGAACATTTTATCTAGCTCAAACGCATCCTTGACACGACCAAGCTGAATTAAAAATTCACGGTCTGCTTTCGCAAAAGCATGATTGTAATAGGTAATAAATAAAATCGCATCGGCATTCCGAATATATTCAAATGCCACTCCTGTATGACGCGCGTTAATGGAATCTGCCCCTGGTGTGTCAACCAAGGTCACACCCATGCGCGTAATTGGTGAATCATAATAAAAATCGATATTGTCAACGAAGCATGATTTATTTTCCTGTGCAACGAATAGCTCAAACTGCTCACGATCAACACGCAGCACTTCCCCAAGCTGCTCTTTAAACTGGTTATAGCCTTCTGCATAGGCACGAATAAATGACTTATGAATATTTAAGCGCTCATCAACTAGCTTTACCGCTAAGCCTTCCTCTGCGCGTGTATAGGCCTCCTCTAAGGATGAAACCGTTAAACCAATTGCCGCATACGAGCCTTGAATATCTTCAAGCAGCTGCTCTGCTGTTTTTAATTGAACATCCGCTGTTTCATGTGGGTGCTCAGGCGTTACAGGACGAATTTTATTGATTGCTGCTGTTGTCGGGTTCGGTGATACAGGTAACACCTTTGAGCCCATTAAAGCATTTGAGAAGCTAGATTTCCCTGCACTAAACGCACCGAATAAAGCGATTGTAAAATCTTTCTTTTGCAGGCGCTCCACTTTTTTCTTTAAGAAGCTTGCTACTTCGGCGAAGCCTTCTACATCGCCAATTGTCTCTGCTGTTTTCAATGCACGCTGAATAACTTCATCTGTTTGATAGTTTGTGCCCGTTGTTTGCTGTTGTTCAAACTGCTCATTAATGTGCTGTTGTTCTTTTGGCGCAAGCATTTCCTCGCTAAATGGACGAATTTCCGCAAGTGCTCGCTCAAAATCCTGCTGCCATTTAGCTGTTTGCGTTTTAGCGATGGCACGTGTTTCGTTTTTCGCCTGCTTCATTTCCTTATCACTATACGCTTTGCGCTCATCAAATAACTGGATTTGACGAATTGCATCCACTTTCGGCTGAAGCGCTGCGGTTTTTAATTTCACTGGCGCGCTCGCCTCTGTTGCAATTTGTGATAAAAGAGGCTTTTGCTCCTCTAGCCACGCATCTGTCGCACGTACGAAAAATCGCTTCGTTGCCTCTGCTACACGGTTCGCAAAATTAAGTAAGGCATCCCCTGTTACTAATGCCCCTGATTGCACCTGCTCTTCAATCAATGAGAATGGTAGCTTGAAATCATGTCCATCAATTGCTGCAGCTCGCTCTTCATTTAATGCACCAACATTTTTCAACGCTTCCTTCATTAATGCCTTGAGATGCCCGATAATTTGTGATTGCACGATCGTCTGATAGGCACTATTTGCCTCTTCCACACGACGCTCGCGTTCCTCCGCTGTTTTGCGCTTAGCACTAAATAAGCCACCAACTTTAAAGTTTTCCTGCTTGCTCTCTAAAAAGCTGCGTAGCTTTTCACGGAAATCAGCTGGCATAATCGCCGCATTTGCTAATAAATCTTTGCGCTTGTCGTCAAAGGTTTGCTGCCATTCCTCAAAGGAGAATAATGTCGTTTGGCGTGTTAAATAATCATATTGTGCTAAAATATCCTCACGTGCCTCCCAATCTTCTATCGGTAGCACCTCGGCAAACTCCTCAAAGCTGTCTTGCTTTTCTTGTGCTAAATAAGCCTCATGCTCATGATGCAATTTTTGCAGCGTGTTTTTAGCTGTTGATACAAGCTGCTCCTGCCAATCATTCATTGAATCCATCACAATTTTTTTCACTTTCGCAAAATCGTTATGTGGATGCTCCTTATCCTTTAATGATGTAAAGAAAATATCCTTTGGCTCAACACCCCATGCCGCAAATGATTGATGCACAGACTTGCGGAAATCCTCAAACGATAGCTCCGCATCAATGTGCTTATCAATTTGGTTGACGATTAAATAAACGTTCGGATTATATTTCATTAATTGCTTCGTAAATTGGAAGTTCAACTCTGATTGCACATGATTATAATCCATCGTATAAAAGACAATATCAGCGATATGAAGTGCCGACTCTGTGCTCATCGCATGTGCGTCATCGGTTGAATCAACACCTGGTGTATCCATTACTGTCACACCTAATGGTAAATTTGAGCCGCTATGCCCAATTTCAATTTGCGATACAAGCTCGCCGTTTTTACTTAATTCTTTTACCGTTTTAAAATCATAGCCCGCTTCAAACTTTACAGGCCTTTCATGATGCATATAAACAATCGCATAATCCTCTTCAGCTTTATGCACCTTAACGATATTCGCACTCGTCGGAATCGGACTTGCTGCTAAAATATCCTCACCAGATAATGCATTAATCATGCTCGATTTACCTGCTGAGAAATGCCCTGCAAAGCCGATCACATATTCCTTTTGCAAAATTTTGCGCGCAAATAAATCAAGCTTTTCCATGCGCTCTGTATCTTCATTTTTTTGATAAATTATGTATTGAATTGCAGATTGCTGAAGCAGCTCCTGCAGTTGTTGCTCAAAAACTTCCATTCTACTGTAATGCCCCTTTATTTATATTTTCACATACGTATATAGTAACATAATTTTCGCTCTTTAATTGAAAAAAAAAACGAAGCTATAGCAAATATATATTTGCCTTAAGCTCCGCTTTAAATGGATTTTGTTGTATTTTTTAACACGTATGAGCCGATTGCTACATATGCAGCAATCACGATGCCAACTAGCACAAAAATCATACGAGCCACCTCACTCCAGCTAATATTGAGAATCATTTTCATCTCTATTATACGAATATTTTTTGTTTGCTGTCAATCTTCATTGTATTCTATATTTTTCGACATTTTCATGATATTATGAAATAAAGTAGATAAAAAGGATGTGGCATACAATGAGCACTTCGAAGCATGTACAAACGATTTTAAACGGAACAATCCACTCATTAAAAACTATTTTACCAATGACTATAGATGTTGAAACCCCCTCTCTTACAAAAGAACCATACATACAACAGGAAATGGGCGTACTTATTGGCTTAGTCGGTGATTTAAAGGGACGTATCATTATTGACAGTAAGCCAGAAACATTTGGTGCAATTGGTGCTTCTATGTTTGGCATGCCACTAGAAGGTGCAATGCTAGAGTCATTTACAGGTGAGCTCGGCAATATGATTGCTGGGAATCTTTGTACACATGCTGGCACTGAAAATTTAGAGCTTGATATTACACCACCTACCGTGATGGTTGGTCATACAAAGCTGTATGGCTTCCAACATGCTTTCCGCCTCCCTGCCGCAATTGAGGGCGTTGGCAACATTACGATTTTATTAACGATTGATGATGAAGAATAATGGTTTCTTAGTTAGCTAGTGGACATACGTCTGCTAGCTTTTTTTATACACTTCACATTTTTTTCACAAAAACCTACAGCAAGTGTGATTTTTATCACATCGTCTACTATGAGTTTTCTATATGATGAAAACAAGTACGAAATATACATCTAATACATAGGAGGGGTAATAATGGCAAAAAAGAAAAAGTCGGAAGAAAATCTAAAAGGCACGCTATTGATGACCTTTACCGTAGGCGGAATCATTATTTTATTATGGGCCTATTGCTTCAGCCTATTTATGGATCGTTTCTAATGACACTAACTGTTTAAGGAGTTGACAAAAATGCACCTGCATAAGTATGAAAAGTGGTGGCTAGTGTTTGGTACAGGTACTTTAGTAGCGTTTCTCGTTATTTTAGGTATCGGCGCCTTCCATAGCGGCTCACATCCAAATGATACAAAATGGACGATTGATTATGAACGAGTGGAGGACTTTGAGCCATTCAATAATCCAGGCGTGCATAAAGTAGAAGGTAAGGATTGGGATTATGAAGTCGTATTAATCGCTTCTGCTTTCAATTATAATCCAATGGAAATCGAATTACCTCTAAATGCAAAGGTAAGATTTATCGCAACAACAAAGGATGTTATTCATGGCTTCCATATTACAGGAACAAATGTCAATATGATGCTTGAGCCTGGTTATGTATCAGAATATACAACCGTTGTTAACAAAACAGGTGAATATTTAATCGTATGTAATGAGTACTGTGGTACAGGGCATGCGTTTATGTATTCTACATTAAAGGTGGTGGACCCAAATGCAACAAACGATAGCGAATAAAGTAATGAAGGTTGATGCGCGTGATGCAAAGCTAGCAATGGCTAATATGTATGTTGCATTTATCGCATTGCTTGTCGGTGGTTTAGCTGGCTTATTGCAAGTATTAGTTCGTTCAGGTCAATTTAAATTGCCTTGGGGCATTGGTTATTATCAAGTATTAACTGTACATGGGATTTTACTCGGTCTTATTTTAACAACATACTTTATTATGGGCTTCCAAATTGCTGCGGTTAGTCGCACAGTTGGTCCTCTAACAAATACACAACGCAAAATTGGCTGGATTGGTTTTTGGTTAATGACAATTGGCACAGTTGCAGCTGCAACGATGGTGCTATTAAATGAAGCAACAGTGCTTTATACATTTTATGCTCCATTAAAAGCGCACTGGATTTTCTATTTAGGCTTAACATTAGTCGTTGTTGGCTCATGGCTATTATGTGTTCCACAATTTATGCGCTACGCACAATGGCGCAAGGAAAATAAAGGGCAAACATCTCCCCTGCTTGCTTTTATGGCGGTTGTCAATAGCTTACTTTGGTTTGTTGCTACTTTAGGTGTAGCAGTAGAAGTGTTATTTATGCTTTTACCATGGTCGCTCGGCTTAATCGAACGTGTGGATGTATTATTAACTCGTACTTTATTCTGGTATTTCGGGCATGCATTAGTGTACTTCTGGTTACTGCCTGCTTATATGGCTTGGTATGCGATTGTACCGAAAATTATCGGTGCAAAAATTTTCTCTGACGCATTAGCGCGTCTAGCATTTATGCTGTTTTTAATCTTCTCTGTTCCTGTAGGGATTCACCATCAGTTAACAGAGCCTGGTATCGATGGCTTATGGAAATTCATTCAAGTTGTTTTAACATTCTTCGTTATCGTACCATCTTTATTAACAGCATTCTCCATGTTTGCAACATTTGAATTACGAGGTCGCGAATTAGGTCGCAAAGGACTTTTAGGCTGGTTTAAAGCATTACCTTGGAAAGATAGCCGATTCTTATTACCGTTCATGGGGATGGTCGCATTTATTCCTGGTGGTGCTGGCGGTATCGTCAACGCATCGCACCAAATGAATCAGCTTGTGCATAATACGATTTGGATTACTGGTCACTTCCATTTAACTGTGGCAACAACTGTTGTCTTAACATTCTTCGGTGTAGCGTTCTGGTTAATCCCACATTTAACAGGTCGTGTCTTAACGAAAAAGCTCAACTTCCTTGGTGTGATTGTAGGGATTTTGTGGGCAACGGGTATGTTTATTATGTCAAGTGCGATGCATATCGTTGGTCTACTTAGCGGTGCGCCACGTCGCTCTGAATTTTCTGAGTATGGCGGTGCATCACAAGCAACAGAATGGATTGCCTACCAAATTGCGCAAGCAGTTGGCGGAACGATTTTATTCATCGCAATCATTTTGATTACGTACCTTGTCATTCAATTAGCATTTTTCGCACCAAAGGGCGAGCAAGATTTCCCTGTAGCAGAAGTAGCACCTGATGCGGAGAAAACACCTGCTATTCTTGAAAACTTCAAAGTATGGGGCGTTATTTTAGTAGCGTTAATCATCTTTGCTTACACGGTGCCAATCTTTGATATTATTAGCAACGCACCACCTGGCTCAAAAGGCTTCAATAATTTATGGTAATGAAAAAACTGGCGGAACAGTTTCCGTCAGTTTTTTTACTCTACTACTTCAAATACGATACGTGCCTCTAACTGATACTTCTTCCCTGTTATCTGTTCTATTCCAAATTCCGTTATCGCTTTAATTTCATACTGCCCTGCTGGAAAGTCCATTTTAGCCATCCGCTCAAATAGCTCGTAACTATAGGGCTTGCCTTCCTGTCCTTCAATATAAGTTCCGCCTGAAAAGCTATATCGTTCAATTAAAGGCTCTCCCTTTGTTAGCTTTGTATAAATAAGCGGCTCATTCATAAATGCTCCAAAATGATAATCCTCTGTTATATTTGTCGTTTCTAAAAATAGCCATGAACCACCATGTGCAATCGTAATTTCATCCTCTTCACCAGCATAAACAAGCTCCGCCTGAATAATAGGCTTTTCCCCGACCTTATATTGTTCCTTTTCTGCTTCAAGCTTTAACGTGAATGGCTGCTGCTCTACTTGTGCTGTTGCTTGATTTTCTATAGGATCAGCTTGTGGCTGTGCCGTGTTACAAGCGGTTAGTAGCATGGTTAATCCTATAATTGACAATATCCTCACTACGCATCCCTCCTCTTTATAGTAATAGACGGTTGAGACATTTATTTGTTACAGCCTATTTTTAAACTCTTCTCTTAGGGAATATTTGCGGATTTTACTGAGTTATCTGCGCTTTTCTAGGACTTATCTGCGAATTTTCTGGGTTATCTGCGATTTCTCATGACTTATCTGCGAATTCCCCTAAGATATCTGCGTTTTTCTAGGATTTTATCTACCTAAAGCTCTCTATTAATCGTTTAACTGTTGTTCTATAGCTGATAGTTCTAAAGTTCGGGTTTCCATATATCCTTTGCTCATTTCGTCATCTTCATAAACGTGTACTTCATATGTTAGTAAATTACCTTCTATTGAAAAATCAGTTACTTCCTCCTTAACAGGGAGCTCCAGAATCGGTGTGAGCTCAAGTGTTGTTAAATTTAGGTAATAGAGATTACCTCCACGAGTTACCGTGCCATGAACGAGCCCAATCGTCGTTAAGATTGAGTCATTGTCATACCATGCAATTTTCTTTGCTGTCCATTGAAGACCATGATTAAAATCAATATTCTCCATCGTATTACTATTTAGCTCCTTCAATACAATTGTTCCATGTGCTTCGAATTCTCCAAGCCCTTCAATCATGACTTGTTTTTCACCATTAGGCGATGGAATCCATGCATTTGAATCATCAGGCTCCTTTTCACGTTGCACTCGCTTAAATTCATGCTGAACTTCAATTACAGCAATAAAATTTGCTTTTTTAGTTGGCCATTCGGCTTCGATATTGTAAACATAACGCCCCATTTCATAAGGGATTGAGAAACTATTTAATTTTAGTGGCACATGCTCATCCCAGAGATAAACCGAAATTTTTGGTTCATTCTCAATATGAATAGTAGCTATTTCGTTTGGTTTTGTTGCAATAGAAGGTAGTTGATGAGCATATTCAAACAGAGGAATTCCTTCATTCAATATCAGTTCACTTTTAGTTGTGCCAACTGTGATAGTCCCTTCATCAATTGATTCCTTTGTTTCTCTATTTTCCATTCCAAAACAGCCTGAAAGTATAAGCGTAATAAGTACCATAAACAGCGTTTTTTTCATCTCCTCACATCCTTAAATTTATTTACTCATTCAACCGCCTTCCACTAAAACATCCATTAATCGAAGAAGAAGCTTTAATTTCCAACAGATAAAAACTTTGGAGGCTTTCTCATGACAAAATATTTTCCACTCACTCAAAACATCTCTTTGTCTATGACTTACTTTAATGTTTTTCTAATAGAAATTGACGATAAATGGTGGAATAAGTTACAAATAAATGATAGCTTGTTATGTTAGTTAAAGAAAAAGATGGAATCCCCTCTCGAAGAAAAGCACCGCTAATTGTTATGTACCATACAATCAGCAGTGCTTTTTCTTGTTTCTATTTTAATTGGTATAGCTTCGTATATTTCTCTTTTAAATAATCCGCTAAATATTGCGCATTTAAGCCTTCGCCCGTCGCTTCGTTTAATAGCTCAAATGGCTTTTTCAATGCGCCATATTGATGCACTTTATCTGTTAGCCATTCACGGATTGGAAGTAGCTCGCCTTTGCCGCATAGCTCATCAAAGTTTGGAATATCCTTATCCATTGCATGCTTCCATTGTGCTGCATACATATAGCCTAACGCATATGATGGGAAGTATCCAAACATGCCGCCACTCCAATGCGTATCTTGGAGAACACCTTCTCCATCATTCGCTGGGCGAACACCTAAATATTCTTCATATTTATCGTTCCATACTTTTGGTAAATCCTCTACCTGCAAATCGCCATTGAATAGCTCACGCTCAATTTCATAGCGAATCATAATGTGGAGTGGGTATGTTAATTCATCTGCTTCAATACGAATTAATGAAGGCTCTACAAAATTGATAGCAGCTAGGAACTCCTCTACTGTGACATCACCAAATTGCGCTGGTGAATTTTTTTGTAGCACTTCAAAATTATTTTGCCAAAAAGCAGGATTACGTCCTACAAAATTTTCATAAAATAGCGATTGCGATTCATGGATACCCATTGATGTACCTGTTGCAAGTGGTAAGCCCATTAATTTCGGATCAATATTTTGCTCGTATAGCGCATGACCGCACTCATGAATTGTACCAAATACAGCCGAGCGGAAATCATTTTCATCATATTTCGTTGTTACACGAATATCGCCACTATTTAAGCCAATCATAAACGGGTGTACCGTCTCATCTAAGCGACCTGCGTCAAAATCATAGCCAAGCTTCTCTAAAAGCTCTAGCGAAGCCGCATGCTGTCCCTCTTTCGGGAAATGCTTAAATAGCATAGCTGTGTCTGGTTTGTTTGGTGATGCTTGAATCGCTTTTACTAATGGCACAATGGTTTCACGTAATTGACCAAACACTTTATCTAAAATATCTGTTGTCATATCTGGCTCGTATTTATCAAGCAATGTGTTGTATGGCGAGCCGTTTTTAATGCCCCAATAGTTAATGAATTTCTTTTGATATGCAACGACTTCTTTTAAATATGGTAGGAATAGTGCGAAATCTGATTTTTCCTTCGCCTCTTCCCAGGCATTTTCTGTCTTTGCCTGTAAAATTACATACGCTTTATACTCATCAGCAGGAATTTTTTTCGACTCATCATAGCTTTTTTTTACTTCTTCAAATAAGCGCTTTGTTACAAAATCCAGCTCACCTTGCTTTGCTTCAAGTGCTGCTAGCATTTCACCTAACTCATTTGATGTTTGTAGTGCAAATACTTCTGATGATAGTGTACCGATCACCTCAGCACGTTGCTCTAACCCCTTTTTCGGCGCTCCTGTACGCATATCCCAATAAATAACCGAAATCGCCTCGTGATAGTTTTGCATTTTCTTCACATAATCTACAAATTGTTGTTCGACTGTCATTTGTAAGCCTCCCTTTCCACTCTATTATATTAGTTCAGTATTCGGAATGAAAGCGCTAAATTACAAACAGTAATACTACTAGCAGCACAAAAAATATAGTCATCGACGTCCACAGCCAATTTGCTCGCTTAATCCCTTGTTTCACTTCTAAATATTCCTGAAGTACAATCGTTAACATAATGCCACCGCATAATATACCGGCATGCGTTGTCCCTAAATAGAAGTAGGACACAACAAAAGCCATCATAAAAATAATCGTATAAAGGATTCGCCATGACCAATGCAGGCTTTTTTTATTGCCATAGTCATCACGATTATAGCGATTTTTACTAATAAAGGCCGCATCGATTAGTAAAAGGACAATCAATATCCCCCACAAATACTTTTTCCAATCGGAGGATGTTGCCGTTTCATCAGCAATTTGCTGCAACAGCAATATTAGCTCTGTGCCATTTGTCAGCACATATTTTTTTTGCCCATACACATCGTATAGCTCAAATACACCTGAATGACTGCCAAATTTCAAATAAAGCTGCTTATCATTTTGAAAGGTTAATAGGAGCTGATAAATATTCTCTGGGGACGTTAACTGTCCATCCCATGCCTGTTCAACAACGGTTGATGCTGTGACAATACGCTGAAATTTCGCTAACAGTTGCTTGTCAGTCGTCACTTTTTTATTGACGTACGAGGCTGAATTCAAATTCAAATTGCGCTCAGGTTTATCTGTCAACAGGACAGTTATTTTTGCCAATTCATCTGTTAGTTGTGCCTGTTGCTGCGGCTGTACTGGCTGTCTTATATCCATTAAATAAAATAACAGCAAAATGCAAGCGATTGTCACAAGTGCAAAGCGTGGTGCGAATAATTGCTTGCGCTTGACACGTACCATTAAGCGCTTCTTTTGCTGTAAGCGCGCTTGCTCATCCCACTGTACACGCGTGATTTGCTGTAAGCGGTCATCTAGTTTCATTAGCCTCACCTCCAAGCAGTTTTTGCAATGCCCTCATGCCTCGCTCTCTATGATTACGTACTTGTGCTTCTGTACAATTTAAAATGTCGGCCGTTTCTTTAATGGAGTAGCCTTCAATTTTGCGAAGGACGATGCACTCTCGATAGGCTAATTTGAGCTGACCGAGCGCCGTATATAGCTCTGCATCTGCCGCTTGCTTCAGTAACCATTGTTCTGGTATGTATGTTTCCTCTATGCCGTCATATCGCGCTATAAATGGAATAAATTTAATTAAGCGCTTGCGCCTGTAATAATCGTAAACGGTATTGCGCGCAATCGTCACAAGCCATGTTTTCATTTGGGCATCTCCACGAAAGGTCGTGCTATTTTTTAAGGCTTTGATAAAGGTGTCTTGCGTTAAATCCTCCGCCGTTTCCTTATGTCCAACTAAAAAATAAATAAATTGGAACAGTTCCTTGCTATAAGCATCGTAATATTCATCAAAACGAAGCATGGGTATCCCCCTTCCCTATTTAAATAGACGGACAATAAACGCATTTTACTCACCTTTTTGGCGCAAAATTTGTACAAGCACCTCACTGAGCTCTTCAGGTGTTTCCTGAAAATCGCGCTGTGCCCATTGCAATGCTAACCCAGTAATAGCGTTGGCTTGATAGGCAATGAAATAATCATTGTGAACATGTGCATTTTCCCGTAAATTCAACGTAATCTGCTCAAGTAGCATATAGTAATAGGCTAAAGGTGCATTTTTCGAAAAAACGATGCGATAAAAGTTTTCATATTTTTTTATATGATGGAAAATACGCACCGTTTTCGAATCGAGCTCCTTAATTTTTAATGGTGTTTTTGTCCGCAACGGCTCTAAATAAGCTTCTCGTAAATCAGCAATAATTTGCTCAAAAAAATCCGCGAATAATGCATCGACACTTTCATAATGCAAATAAAATGTCCCTCGATTGATTTGGGCTCTTTGACATAGCACCGATATTTTAATTTTCTCTAGTGGCATCTCCTTTAATAATGCGATAAGTGTTTCATGCAATCGCTCCTTTGTCTTGATAACACGTAAATCCACTGACATTTTTAGCACCCCTATTCAACGTTTTTTCGAAATTTGTTGTTTAATAAACATTCTTGCTTTTATTGCATATTGAAAACGTTATCTACTATCCAGTATAATTTTTATTGAACAGATGTTCAATAAATGACATTTAACTACTTAGGAGGAATTGGCGATGAAATTACAAGGTAAAGTAGCAATCGTAACGGGTGCCGCATCAGGCATGGGCTTGGCTATCGCAGAAAGCTATGCACAGGAAGGCGCAAAAGTAGTTGTTTCAGACTTAAATTTAGCAGGTGCAGAGGAAGTAGTAGCGAAAATTAAAGCGGCTGGTGGCGACGCCTTTGCGATTAGCACAGATGTCACATCAGAAGCGGATTTACAGCATTTATTTGATAAAACGTTAGAAACATACGGACAGCTTGATATTTTAGTAAACAATGCAGGTATTATGGATGGCATGGAGCCTGTCGGTGAAGTAACAAACGACCGCTGGGATAAAGTATTCGCAGTGAATACAACAGCTGTTATGCAATCGATGCGTCTTGCAACAGCTATTTTCTTAAAACAAGGCCATGGGGTGATCGTCAACAATATTTCAGCAGGTGGCTTGTATGGTGCACGTGCTGGTGCAGCTTACACAGCTTCTAAGCATGCGGTTGTTGGTTTAACAAAAAATACAGCCTTTATGTATGCAGATAAAAATATTCGCTGTAACGGCATCGCACCAGGTGGTGTTGCAACAAATATCGCCTCATCCATGACGAGCATTAGCCAAACAGGTATTGCACGTCAGCAGCTCGGCATGGCGATTAATCCGCGCATTGGACAGCCCTCAGAAATCGCAGCACTTGCTGTCTTTTTAGGCTCGGATGATGCAAGCTTTATCAACGGCCAAGTCATCGCAGCAGATGGTGGCTGGACAGCTTATTAAACATGAAAAGAGACCGCCGAATCGCTCGGCGGTCTTTCTATTCACGCTTTATTAGCGCTCACATTGTCAAATTGAATTGCTGTAATATGCACATTTACTTCGCTTGTTTCAATTGCTGTCATATTTAAAATCGCTTGGCGAATGGAAGCTTGAACATCCTTTGCTACCTTTGGAACGGCAAAGCCATATTTCACTGAGCAAAATACATCAATGACGATGCGTCCATCCTCTGACATCGCAGACTTAATCCCTTTTGAATGTACTTTTTTCCCAAACTTCTCTACAACGCCTGACGCAAAATTGCCACGTGTCGCCGCTACCCCTTCAACCTCTGTTGCGGCAATCCCTGCAATGACCTCGATTACCTCAGGAGCCACTTCAATCTGTCCGAGCTCCTCTTTACCTGTTGGCGTTGGTTGTACAAATGATGTTGGTTGTTTTTCAGCCATGTTCAGCCATCCTCTCTTTCTCTCGCATTGCTACTTAACTATAGCCATCTATCACTTTCTTTATTATACTACATTCCTTATGGAAAATGCTTAGCAATTGCATTGGATTTTTTACGAGGCAATTAAAATAACTTTGGAGGCTATTTGATCACTTTTGGCTGTTATTTGAGCGAATTTGGCTTCTATTTGATCACTTTTATGAGTTATTTGATCACTTTTGACTGTTATTTGATCACTTATAGCAAGTTGAATATTTTTAATCTAAAAAACCCGTTAACTAAATAATCTTAGTTAACGGGTTGAGATATTTCTATTTTATTCCCCAAACACTTACTTCGCCTTCTCAGCCACACCCAACACATCATTCTCTTCCAAGAACTTCGTGTTGAATTTCGCTGATTTGAAGACATCGTTGTTCATCAGCGCTTGATGGAATGGGATGGTTGTGTGTACGCCATCTACCATAAACTCGCTTAATGCGCGATTCATTTTAGCGATTGCTTCCTCACGCGTGTCTGCGTGTACGATTAGCTTTGCAACCATTGAATCGTAGTATGGTGGAATTGTGTAGCCTGGATATACCGCTGAGTCTACGCGTACACCGTAGCCGCCTGGTGCTAGGTAGTCTGTTACTTTACCAGCAGATGGCATAAAGTTTTTGTATGCGTTTTCAGCATTGATTCGGCATTCGATTGCCCAGCCATTGATTTTGATATCCTCTTGTTTGAATGGTAGCTTCTCGCCAGAGGCAATTTTTAATTGCTGCTGTACAAGGTCAACACCTGTAATCATTTCTGTCACAGGATGCTCTACTTGGATACGTGTGTTCATTTCCATAAAGTAGAACTTGTCCTCTTGGTAATCGTAAATGAATTCGATTGTACCTGCGCCCTCGTAGTTACATGCTTTCGCTGCTTTTACAGCGGCTTCGCCCATTTCTGCACGACGCTCCTCTGAAAGTGCTGGTGATGGCGCTTCCTCGACAAGCTTTTGCATGCGGCGTTGTACGGTGCAATCGCGCTCACCTAAGTGCACAACATTGCCATGACCGTCTGCTAATACTTGGATTTCACAGTGGCGGAAGTATTCGATAAACTTCTCTAAGTATACGCCTGGGTTACCAAATGCTGCGGCAGCTTCCTTTTGTGTAATTTCAATGCCTTTAACAAGCTCTTCCTCTGTGCGAGCAACACGGATACCTTTACCACCACCGCCAGCAGTTGCTTTAATGATGACAGGGTAGCCGATTTCAGCAGCCCACTTCTTACCTGTTTCGATATCAGGTACGATGCCTGTCCCTGGTACAAGTGGTACATTGGCTTTTTCCATCGTTGAACGTGCTACGTCCTTAATCCCCATAATTTTAATTGAATCTGAAGATGGGCCGATAAATTTAATGCCAGCATTTTCACATGCTTCCGCAAAGTCAGCGTTTTCAGATACAAAGCCATAGCCTGGATGGATGCCATCTGCACCTGTTTTTTGTGCCACGCCTAATAATGCTGGGAAGCTTAAATAAGAATCCTTTGATAAGCGTGGGCCAATGCAATATGCCTCGTCTGCTAGCTTCACATGTAACGCCTCAGCGTCTGCCTCAGAATAAACAGCTACTGTTTCAATACCTAACTCTTTACATGCACGAATGATACGAACCGCGATTTCTCCACGATTGGCAATTAATACTTTTTTCATGAAAAGCACCCCTCTTATTCAGCTTTTACTAGGAATAATGGTTGACCGTATTCCACAAGTTGACCGTCTTTTACAAGAATTTCAACGATTTCACCTTTCACCTCTGCCTCGATTTCGTTGAACAGTTTCATTGCCTCTACGATACAAACAATTGTTTCTTCGCCTACTTTATCTCCCACTTTTACATAAGCTGGAGATTCTGGATTTGGTGCTTGATAGAATGTACCAACCATTGGTGATGTAATTTTGTGTAAATCTGCATCCTCTTGGACAGGTGCTTTTTCAACAGGTGCTACAGCTGCTGGCGCTTCCACTGCTTTTGGTGCCGGCACTGCTTCAACTACTGGCGCTGCTGGTGCTGCCACAACTACCTCGGCTTTCGGTGCAACAACCTCTGTTACATTTCCTTTTTTCTTTAACTTTACTTTTGCTCCGTTTTCCTCATATACAAACTCGTCAATTGATGAAGCATCTACTAGTTTAATAATTTCACGAATCTCTTGAATTTTGAACATGCCAAACTCTCCCTTATTGCTTAATATTATAACTACGATAACTATTTTATAATTTATTAAGCCATTTTGAAATAGTTATTTATAAATTCCAAAGAAATCAGCGTAACACAGCACATCTGAAACAAAAAAACGATATTTTCTGACAATTATTTTTTCACTATAGTAGTTGTAGGACCTCCAAGGACTAACAAATTAAAATGAATTTTCGCAAAATAAATGTGAGGCTTTAGTTCAGGTTGCTTTTGAAAAAAAGCACCTTAGTAAAGACTCACACTATTATTATAAATTCAATAATAATTTGATTGTACGTTTACTGTTACTTGCACGCCTTCGCCTTGCTCAGACATGACTACATAAATAATTTCATTTGCTTCCTCTTTAGACATTTCGTCAGACATAACCGTTACGGCCACTTTCTCATCCTCTACACGTACGAAAGCATCCGAGTAGCCTAGAGATTTAATAAGCATTTCGAGCATTGCCTCGGCAGAGTCGCGCTTAATTAATGCGTTCATTTCATTATATGCTTCATTTTTTTCCTCTGCTGAATATTGATCAGATGCGATTTTTTGCGTATATTGCTCTCTTAGCTGGCTGCGCTCATTTTCTACCTCCATGCGCATTTGCTCAAATAAATAATTTTCAGATTGCACTGCCTTTGTTTCCTCTGGTAAACCTGTTAACGTTGTTTCCTGCATCGTCTCATCTGAGAAAATCGCCATCAAATTGATATTTCGATCATCTTCAAATACATAATACACAGAAATCACTGCCGCTAAGCTAAAGAGTGTCAAAAACCATACTGTTTTACGTTTCACTTTCATTGTCCATCTCCTTTTTTCGCATCGGTACAATCATAATACGGTGTACAGGAATCTCCATGACACGACTAACAACTTGTACGAGTTCTCGTTGTACAGTCGGCTCCACCGCACCTTCACTGACAATTAAAATGCCTGTTACGCGCCCTTCCTTTGCGCGAAAATAATCACTTAATATCGCCTCACCTTGCTGTTCATAATGCACATATACTTTTACTTGTCCTACACCAGCCATTTCTTGAAGTGTTTGTTCAAGCTGAGAGCTGCCAGCTTGTTCATCTGTTGCAGGTGTCTTCTGATTCATCACAAGAAAAATAACAACTAAAATAATCGGTATAACGAGTAATGGTAGATTTAATCGCTTCTCCACATACTTCAACTTACCCCCTTTAGTTACTTACGCCTCTACTTTAGATTTGTTAAAAAATCTATGACATCCACAAGGGGCTAATAGCTCCCTAGGGGAAAATTACCACATTATATGATAGGCTTTTTCTTTATATGCGCAGGAAATTGACAATGTAGCTGTAAAAGCAAAGGAACAATGCTAAGCGAATATAGACGATAAATCTTGGCTCATCTGCAATAAGTAGCAGGCATTGTCCAACTAAAACGAGTGCAAGTATCATCATCATAAATTTTTCCCCACCCCTAATTGCATAATGACAAACAGTAATAGCCAAATAAAAATAAAGGTAATGGCAAGCAATATTGCAATGGCGCATAACACAAATAATGTGTTGCCAATATCATCAATAAAGCCGCTAATATTTGCGCTCGTAAATGGCTCGCTTATCGCCGCTAAAAATTTGCAGCTAAACGCATATAAAAGCAGCGTTCCTGCCGGATAAAAGGAGGCGATAGAAAAAGAGCTAACAAGCGTAAAGCCCGTAATCGTCGTTGCGGTACCTTGAAACTTTTGAAACATCGAAAAGCCTTGTACAACAATGGAGCCGACTAATGGAATTGCCTGCTCTACCACCTTTTTTAATGGCGTCGTAACAGAAGAATCCACTGCAAAAAAGGCGACACCTGAAATCGTTAAAATAAGTGAAAGCGCTAAAGAGGACGCTGCAATCAAGCTCATGGACGTCATACGTAGTAAATCTGCTAGTTTTTTAAAGGAAATTCCTTGCACAAAACGGCTGCAAAAATCGAAGAGTAATGCAGCAAGCAGTGCTGGAATCATAATTTTATTTGTTATATGCATCAAAAGCTGCAATAAAAACAAGACGAGCGGGCTCCATGCGACAAATGCTAAAATGGATTGAAGGACAATCATAGCGGATGTAAGAATTGGAATAAGTGCTAAAAAAAATGCGGATAAAATTTCAGCGAACTCTCGCATGACGCGAAATGCCTCAACGACAAGCTCTCCTAATGTGAGTGCAAGCAATAAAATAAAGAGTGGTTCTAGCCATGCTTTTGCGGTTGGTACAAATGCTTCAATGAGTAAAAAGACAAGCGTGTAAAGGGCTACAACTGAAATGAGTAAAATAACATTAGAGATTGGTTCACGAAAGATATTGATAAGCGTGTCCATCTATTACACCCTTTTGAGCAATGCCGACAACGTTTGTAATGCCGGCTCAAGCTCTGTCATCCAGTAGGTCACAAGCGCGATACGTACAGCTATACGCATCACCTCCCCTAATGCTTCATATTCATGCTCTGCTAACAATGTAAACATAAACTCACTTAATAGAAATACAATGGCCGTATAGAGCAATGGACGTGCATAGGGCACGTGCTGAACAATCGGAATAAAATGACGAGCCCACGGAATGATAGATTGTACAAAAACAAATTGCAGAAAAATAAATGTGAAAATAATTGTAAATAAAGGGTGTAATGAAGGCATTGCCTGTTTCATCAATTGCAGTAGCAGCAGCAAAATTACAACAGCGAATATCGTTGTCATCGTCACCCCGAGGAAGTAAGCCATTGAAAGAAAATTAAAATCTCGTTAAAAAACAAACGCAAAAAACGAATAAGCTCTGCTGTCATATACAAATAAGCAACGAAAAATAAAAAAAACGAAAACTCCTTTTTCCCAGTTTGCTCAAAAAAGATATGCAGCAAGGCAATCACAAGTCCCACTCCTGCAACGCGTAGTACATCCTGAAGCTCCAAAGCCTAGCCTCCTTACGTACCGCATTATATGTAGTATGGGTGTGAGGTAGAACTTTTCTTGTGAAACAATCTAGCGTACAAAACTAGAGAATCGCCTAGTCAATGTAAAGCAGAGGCATCTCCTATATTATTAGCGGAGGCTTCCCTTTGCTTGATTATGAGATGTACGAGGTGTTAGGATAAGAGCATCATGCAAAGTTAAACCCCGAATATATTTACTATTCGAGGCTCAGTTTCATTTTATGAAAGGAATCTTTATATGCGCATATTACTAGAGCTAATCAGAGTCATCGTCATTTTTGTACTATTTGGTGTAATCTCTAGCTACTTACTAAATAAATTTTATTTATCTTTGAACTTATCTTTAAGCAATATAGGAAATATATGTGTCAGTGTTAGTTTACTTATATTGCTATTTATTTTATACAGAAATAAATGGCAGTTCTCAGGCTTTTATCAAGGTGCGCAGAGCAGAAAATTATCACGAATCGTCAATAGATTGTTGATTTGTAGCATAATCGTCCTCTTCATCGTTGCACCGTTTATCTAACCTCTGCTAGCAATGCCTCTACAATCTCCGCAACCGGTGCTTCCTTCGCTAAATGCCCGTTAGCACCCATCCATAGCGATAAAAATTCTGGACGTCCCTGAGCTGTGCTTTCCTTGCGAATCGCCGTTGTTAAATGGTGCTGTAATGGGTACGGTGCAACGACCGCATCCTTTAAGCGTTCTGTGAAATCATTTTTCAATCCGCGTGCATATTTACCAGTGAACGCCTTTGTTAGCGTTGTCTCATCATTTTCAGATTGCAAAATAGCCTGCTTATACGTCGCTGATGCACCGCTTTCCTCTGCAACTAAAAAGGCTGTTCCTATTTGTGCTGCAACTGCACCTTGCGCTAGCACTTCCTTTACATGATGCGCTGTTGCAATGCCACCTGCCGCAATAACGGGGATTTGCACTTGGCCAATGACCTGTGCTAATAAATCCTGTAAGCTGATAAATGTTAAAGGCTCTGTAAATGTACCGCGATGTCCACCCGCCTCGCTACCTTGGAGTACCACTGCATCAAGCCCAGCTGCTTCCACCGCCTTTGCCTCCTCTAGCGTTGTCGCTGTACCAATCATATAAATACCTGCTGCCTTTAAACGCTGAATATCAGTTGCGGCTGGTAATCCAAATGTAAACGAGCAAATAGGTACATTTTCATCGATAACTACCTGTAGCTGCGCAGAATACACATCGTTTGAAATAACTGTTTGTACTGGTGGAATATTTAATTCATCGTAAATAGGCTGCAAGGCTACACGAGCCTCCTGCAAAACGAATACATCAATTTTCGGCTCCTCCTGCACAAATAAATTGACAGAGAAGGGTTTGTCCGTTCCTTGTTTTACCGCTTGAATAAATGCTCGTGTTTCCTCGCCATTTAAATAGCCTGCACCAATCGAACCTAAAATACCTGCCTCACAGCTTGCAATAACAAGCTGTGGTGTTGTAACACCTGCCATCGGTGCTTGAATAATTGGTTTTTGAATTTGCTGTAACATTTATTACCACTCCTTTCCTCTATTGTAATACTTTCAGTCAATCGTTACTATCAAAAAAAGCTGGCTTGTAAGCTTAATGCCTACAAACCAGCCCGCCATTTTACGCACGTGAAACGTAAGAGCCTTCTGATGTGTTAATAATTAATTTGTCGCCTTGGTTGACGAAGAATGGTACGTTAACCATTAAGCCTGTTTCCATTTTCGCTGGCTTTGAACCACCTGAAGCTGTATCGCCCTTAATACCTGGCTCTGTTTCAGCAACTTCTAACACAACTGTGTTTGGTAATTCAATTCCTAGCATTTCACCTTGGTATGATTGAATGTGAACTTCCATATTTTCTAATAAATATAGTAATTCTTCTTCAATTTGCGCTGCTGCTAATGTTGTTTGGTCATATGATTCCATATCCATAAATACATGCTCATCACCTTGTGCATATAAGTATTGCATTTTACGGTTATCAATCATCGCTTTTTCTACTTTTTCACCTGCACGGAATGTTTTTTCGTTTACATTACCGTTACGCAGATTACGTAATTTCGAACGCACAAAGGCCGCACCTTTACCTGGCTTTACGTGTTGGAAATCCAAAACACGGTATAATTGGCCATCAACAATAATTGTTAAGCCTGTGCGAAAATCGTTTACTGAAATCATCTTTATTTTCCTCCAAATTATAAAATAATTAAATCTTTTGTAGAATGAGTTAATTTTTCATTGCCTGTTGCTGTAATTAGTATATCATCCTCGATACGTACACCGCCGATGCCTGGTAAATAAACACCTGGCTCAATTGTTACAGCCATGCCTGGCTCTAACACTGTTTCTGAGCGGAATGATAGCCCTGGTCCTTCATGCACCTCTAAGCCAATGCCGTGCCCTGTTGAGTGACCAAATGCCTCACCATAGCCTTTTGATTTTAAATAATCACGTGCTACTGCATCTGCCTCGATACCTGTCATCCCAGGACCTACTTTTTCTAAAGCTAGCAGCTGAGATTCCAATACGACATTGTACATCTCAACTAGCTTATCTGAAGGCTGTCCTACAGCAATCGTGCGTGTAATATCTGAAATATAACCATTGTATAGTGCACCGAAGTCAAGTGTGACAAAATCGCCCTTTTCAATGACTTTATGTGTTGCAACACCATGTGGTAACGCTGAGCGCACACCGCTTGCTACGATAATATCAAATGACGAGCTTGTCGCACCTTGCTTACGCATGAAAAATTCAAGCTCATTCGACACCTCAAGCTCTGTTTTACCAGGCTCGATAAAGCCTAAAATATGTGTAAATGCTTGATCCGCAATTTCACATGCAGCCTTAATAATATTAATCTCTTGTTCTGTCTTAATCAAGCGAATTTTTTCAATTAACCCTGCTGTTGGAGCAAACTCAGCTTTCACTGCATTTTTATAAAGCGTATATGTGCCATATGTTAGCGCATCCTTCTCAAAGCCAAGCGTCTGTACGCCCATTAATGCAACTTGCTGTGCTACCTCTTCTACGATTAAGCCTTCATGCTGCACAATGCGGAAGTCCTTCACTTGCTCTGCCGCTTGCTCTGTATAGCGGAAATCTGTAATAAACACCGCATCATCCTTCGATACGATCGCAACACCTGCAGTACCAGTGAAGCCTGTCATATAACGACGGTTATAGTCGTTAGTAATAAGTAGTGCATCGATTTTCTCATCGATTAATGCTTGACGTAATTTTGCTAATTTCATGTTGTTCATTCCCCTTTTTCTTGTTGTAAAAATTTACGCACAGCTAAATCATAGCCGATTGTACCGAGACCGCAAATTTGTCCGACACATTCTGCTGCTAGCATTGAATGGTGGCGGAACGGCTCTCGCTTATGGATGTTTGAAATATGTACTTCAATGACAGGGACTGTAACAGAAGCAATTGCATCGCGTAAAGCAACACTTGTATGCGTATAAGCACCTGGATTGAAAACAATACCTACCATTCGACGGTCCTCCGCCTCATGAATCCAATCAATGAGTTGTCCTTCATGATTCGATTGACGAAAGTCAATTTCACTTTGAAAGCTTGCCGCAAGCTGCTGCAATCTTGCTTCAATATCTGCAAGTGTTTCCGTTCCATAAATTTCTGGCTCACGCTTGCCAAGTCGATTTAAATTTGGTCCATTTAATACGAGCAACTCCATTATCTATCACCCCTCCTTTTATTTTATCATAGTGTTTTTATACATCAACTTATTTCGATGTGCGAATTTCCTGTTATAATAATGATATTGTGCTGTGTCAATAACAAAACGGCACATAGCAATCGTCACAACGATAAACGGAATCGATAACTTTTTAAAGGATGCCCCCTCTGCTGGCAAATCATAAATCAACCACTCTGCTAAAAAGGCACATGCAATCCCTATCACGAAGGATGTAAAAAATGAAGGAACACGCCAAGCATATTGCAGCAAAATATATAATAGTAGGAACAAAATAAAGAAAACGAGCCCAAGCAATAGCCAGCCTGTAAACGCTGTAATTGGCAGCTCCCATTTCTTCACAAACCCTATTGGATGCCAAGAAATAAACGAAAAGTAATGCAAAAACTTCAAAATGCACGAAAAGCCAATTGCACTCACAGCACTTGTAATGATAGCTAACGACATAAAAATCCCTCCTCTCGCACTATTTTCGCCAAAATATACAAGCGGTATGCATTTTCGTAGTTCTTTTCGAAAAAATTTAGTACAATAATTTAGAAACTATTTAAGAGAGTGGTGTACATAGTGAGCAATGAAGTACCCGTATACGGTGGACAGGCGCTATTAGAGGGCGTTATGTTTGCTGGAAAAGAGCATATGGTCACAGCGATTCGTCGCAATGACAATTCAATTGATTATTTTCATGTAGAAAAAAAGAAAAAGCCTTTATACCAAAAATTAAAGAAAATTCCGTTCGTAAGAGGTGTTGTCGCCTTAATTGAATCAGCAGGCTTTGGCTCACGCCATTTACAATTTGCGAGCGAGCGCTATGATGTAACGCCCGGTGAGGAAGAGGAAAATGCTGAGGAGCCATCCAAGCTGCAAATGATTTTAGGCGTAGCCGTTGTCGGAGTGCTTTCCTTCTTATTTGGAAAATTTGTCTTTACACTTGTCCCAGTGTTTTTAGCTGACTTATTTTCCGCATGGATTCCAAATAAAACAGGGCAAATCTTTTTAGAGACAGCCTTCAAGCTCATTTTACTATTGAGCTACTTACAACTAATTGCCATGACACCTATTATTAAACGTGTCTTTCAATACCACGGAGCAGAGCATAAAGTCATTAATTGCTATGAGGCAGGTCTTGAGCTCACAGTTGACAACGTACAAAAGCAATCGCGCTTGCATTATCGCTGCGGCTCTAGCTTTATTTTATTTACAGTCATTGTTGGCATGTTCGTGTACTTCTTCGTGCCAACTGATCCATTATGGCTACGTGTCGTCAACCGCATTTTATTGATTCCAGTTGTACTTGGTATTTCCTTCGAGGTGCTACAAGCAACAAATGCTTTGCGCAATGTGCCTGTACTACGCTTTTTAGGCTATCCTGGTCTTTGGCTACAGCTTTTAACAACAAAAGAGCCAAAAAATGAACAAGTGGAAGTAGCGATTGCTTCATTCAAAAAGCTTCATGAAGTAGAACAACATCCAGAGGTGGCTGCAACATTGCACCACGATTAAAAAAAGGAGCTTGTCCCAAAAAGACAAGCTCCTTTTTTTGAGTGCAATTGTACCTTGCGTGCGAATCATCAAAATAAAAATCAAAAATCTTCCTATGTACGCTCCATCTTTTTCAGCATACGCCGCTTAAAATAGGCGGGCTTCAATTCCGCAATTAAAATCGCTAGCATAATCATCACAGCACCTATTGTCATTTTCAACGTCAGTACCTCATGCAAAAATAAAATCGCAAATAATGTACCAAACAGTGCCTCTGTCGATAAAATAATCGCCGCCTTCGTTGCCGTCGTATATTTATGTGCCACATTTTGTAAAACATAAGCAAGCGTCGTCGAGAACACCGCTAAATAAATAATCGCATACATCCCCTCTTTAGCGATAGTTGTAGGAATATCTCCTTGTATTATGACAACAAGTGTCCCAATAACGGCAGCTGTCACAAACTGCACAATAGTTAAAGTAAGTGCATCCTCTTTTTGTACAAAATAATTGGTATAAAAAATATCGAAGGCAAAGCCAACAGCACATATTAATGTTAATATATCACCGATGTTCATCTTGAAGGAGCCTTGCAATGACAGCAACCCAATCCCAATTAATGCGAGAATGGAGCCAAGCATTTCATAGCCATCAATTTTTCGCTTATAAAAGATAAAGGCAATCAATGGCACAATGACGACATTGACAGCCGTAATAAAGGCATTTTTGGACGCAGTCGTATACTCTAGCCCAACCGTTTGAAAAGCAAAGGCAATATATAAAATGGTTCCTAATATAGCACCCTTCCAAACAACAGACCACCGTAGCCCTTTTAACCGATAACCAAATAGTATTAATAAAATAATCGCCGCTAATAGAAAACGTCCAGCCATCACTTGATAGGCTGTTAAATATTTTAATGCGATAGCTACAACAACGAAGCCACTGCCCCAAACGATTGCCGTTATGAGCATCATCGCATCTCCCATATACTTTTTCACTTCAGTTCCTCCTCACCGCTTCATCATAGCAGAAAAAGAAGAATAAACTGCGCTTTTTCTACAAATTAAGTAAATTTTTCGATAATTCATTGAAAATCTTTATGCATCATAATGCCAGTCTGGTGTCATTGCCCAAATGGCCTCCTTGATTCCAGCACAGTCGTAAATTTCGTACCTTTCTCTAAAATCGGTAATATTCATATAGGCATGAAGTTTATATTTTTTCTGATGCTTTACAAATATTCCATAACGCAAGCCATCACTTACTATCAACCTATTACAGTTCTCTTTATCTTTAGCATAATTATAGGCTTGTGAATAGGCCATCAAACAGGACTTGCCTTTACGTTTCGCTTCTACTACTGCAATGAGATTTTGATCCTCACGTGGTAAACGGTTGAAAATGGCTATATCAACATTCTTCCATTCAACCGCCATTTTTTGTGGCGTCCATCCCAATGCTCTAAGCAAAGGTATTATAAGATAGCTTTCCGTTTCAAATTCAGAGACATAATCAACTGATTTGTACCATTTAGCAATCATTTGTAAATCATCAATCGCTGACACAAGCCTTTCTATAGAGTTACTTGATGTTCCTTTTGCATATAGAAACTCTGCAATCTCTTCAATTTTGACTTTTTTTGAATCGACTGCCGGCAGATCCTTGACCTCATATTTTTTTGTGAAATCCAAATGAAGGCTATCAATCCATTGAAGAACCTTTGGGCTATCAAGCAACAAGGTTGTCCCTTGCTTTAACACATTTGCTTTAAAATCCTTCGGCAGATACTGCCCTTCACTATCTTTAGGCGCAACCCATAGCCATTTGACCCGTCGAACATGCTGAATGCTCCAGCCATCTACATCACCAAACAAGTCGCTCCACTGATAATCACCTACAACGATTCCGACAGCATATATTTTTTGTAAGCCAATTTTTAATGCTACAATATCACCGCTTTTCATAGTAAAAGCAAATCTTTTTCTATCAGCTATCGCTATTTTTGAAATACCATCATCATGCAAAATTTGAATCGTTTCGTCATTTAATGGTCCAGCATACCCAGGACCATTGAGGATAACTTCAAACTTTATACAAATATCTATATAATCTCTTTCTCCATCGCCACCCCCTTGCTGCCAAAAAACTCTTTTTCCTTGAGGTATCGTTTTGTCATCTGATTTAATTTTTCCATTTATATCATTGTTTAATATATCCATTTTCAACACCGCCCTAAATACTTATATACAAAAAGGAGGCAAATGCCCCCTTACTTTATTAACATGCTATAAATAAAAATGCCAACAAACGCTACCATTATCGCAAAAGCTTGGACAAACGAAATGATATGATGGCGCAAATAAGCATCATATTTCTTCTCTAAAATGCCGCGCACCACTAAAATCACGATAAAGCCAAGCGGTACAAAGGCAACAGACCAAAGCTCAAGCTTTGGCGTAAAAAACACGATACATAGCACGGCAGCTATAATAACGGCTATTTCAAATGGTAGCTGCCATTTAGTTTTATATTGATAAAACATCGTCCCATCTACGCGAACATAGCCCACTTTTCGCTTTAATATAGGAATGAAAAGCCATTGATATAGTACAACAATGATAAAAATCGCTAAATACTCCATTATTTCCTTAAATTCCATTCATCATTTGCATATTTTTTCGCTTCTAGCTCTTTAACATAGACTAGCTGCTGCTCTGTTAATGTGTATGGCACAAGCTCAATATGTAACGCCTTTTCAAAGCCCGTTTTAAATGCCTCCACACATTGTGGTATGGTAAATGGTGTCTCTACAAATTGGTTCATCGCTACCGCTTTTTCAGGCAGTTTATCACGCATTTTTTGCTTCGCTTCCTCAGATGAGAATCTAAAGACAGACAATAGCTTTTCTGCATCTAAATCTAGCAAAATCGCACCATGCTGCAAAATCACGCCCTTTTGACGCGTTTGCGCACTACCTGCTACCTTTTTCCCCTCTACCACTAACTCATACCAGCTTGGTGCATCAAAGCATACAGCACTTTTTGGTTTTTTTAAATCTGCCTGCTTTTCCTCTGTATCTGGTACGCTAAAGTATGCGTCCAATCCTAAGTTTTGGAAGCCTAACAAAATACCCTCACTCAATACACGATAAGCTTCTGTTACCGTTTTCGGCATATTCGGGTACTCTTCTGTCACTATAATTGAATATGTCAGCTCTTGGTCATGCAATACTGCACGTCCACCTGTAGGTCGACGAACAAAGCCCAACCCCTGTTGCTTCACTGCCTCTAAATCAATATCGCGCGCTGCCTGCTGAAAATAACCAATTGACAATGTAGCTGGATTCCATTCGTAAAAGCGAATCACTGGTGGAATACTCCCGTCGCTATGCCAATCAAGTAATGCCTCATCCAATGCCATATTAAACGATGCTGAACAAGGTCCTGAATTAATAAAATACCACTTTTCCACTGCTGTCATCTCCTTGACGAAACTTTCCTCTTCTAAATTACCATAGATAGCAGGTTGATAGGAAAGATTTTGTTTAAAAATATAAAAAGGCATGGGTGCAATATAAAACCCATGCCACATTTTTAAAATGAACCTCTGCTAGCAACCGCCTTTTTATTGAACCGTTGCTGTAATTTATCAACGATAAATACTGCAATAAAAATAACACCAACAGCTGCAGCCATCATTCCTGCAATGGATGTATCTAACCATTTTGCTGCATAGTAGCCGATGATAGCAGAGGCCATGCCGAACCCTATGCTCCATAAAAACATTTCCTTAATTGATTTGCTAATTAAATAGGCGGTTGCGGCTGGTCCAATCAGCATTGCTACAACTAAAATGGCCCCAACACTATCAAAGGCTGCAACCGTTGTTAGCGAAATTGTTGTCATAAAAACATAGTGTAATAAAATCACTGGTAAGCCAATTGTTGTCGCATAAACGTAATCGAATGTTGAGAGCTTCATTTCCTTATAAAATAGTAGAAGAAATGTTACGTTAATCACTAACACGAGCAACAGCATCCAAACCGCCTTTGGCATTGTCATCGATAAAAACGTCCATTTATCCCATGGTACAAAGGAAATTTCCCCCATCAATACATGCTCTACATCTAAATGAACATTGCTTGCAAATAACGTAATAAGTAAAACGCCTAGTGCAAATAAAGAGGTAAATGTCACACCAATCGCCGCATCTTCTTGAATGCCTGAGGATTGCAATAGCTGGACTAAATAAGCGGTCAAAATTCCTGCTATGGCTGCACCAACTAACATCCATAGCCCATTTAATGATTGTGTAATAATAAAGGCCATAACTATACCAAATAGCACTGTATGACTAATGGCATCTGCAATCATTGACATTTTACGAAGAATTAAAAAGACCCCTGCAATCCCACATGTAATTCCGACTAAGACTCCTGTTAAAATAACCCAAAATTCAATCATTGCACTTCACCTTGCTGAAATTTGTTTTTTCTTATATATTTACTGATTTGTCCAGACTTCGGACTAAATAAATAAGAAATGAAAAAAATACTCGCGGCACATAAAACAATAATTGGCCCTGTTGATAGCCCTACACGTAGCGAGCTAATAAATGTCCCTACAACACCCGCTAAGCCTCCTGCTATTCCACTAAACAATAGCATCGTGCTAAGCTTTTTCGTCCAAAGCTTAGCACTTGCCGCTGGAATAATTAACAGTGCTGACATTAAAATAACACCGACCGCTTGAATCCCTGTTACGATTGTCATGACAATAAGTGCCGTCAAGCAGGCTTTTAATGCCTCCACTGGTAAACCGATGCCCTTTGCATAGACTGGATCAAATATAATTAGCTTCCATTCCTTATACATTAAAAGGCTCACAGCTATAATAATGAGGGCACTGATAAAAAGCCAAGTTAAGTCTGATTTTGTCATCGTTGCTGCTTTCCCAAAAATAAAATCATTTAAGCCACTTTGATTGCCTAATGGGCTGCGATTAACAATCGTTAATAGTACAATGCCTATGCCGAAAAATACAGCTAATACTAGCCCAATCGCCGCATCTGCCTTGAGCTTCGAATAGGTTACAATCCATTGAATGCAGTAAATGGAAAGAGCAGAGGTGAGGGCAGCACCAATCATTAAAACAGGTAACTCTTTTTGCCCTGTTAATAAAAAGGCTAGTGCTATACCTGGTAATGTTGCATGTGCTGCTGCGTCCCCAACTAAACTTTGCTTTTGTAAGAAGGAAAAGGTTCCTGTTATACCTGCCGCTATGCCTAGAAGGGTCGTTCCCATTAACACCCAAAGTAAATTTCCCGATACCATGATACTCCTCCTTACATCGCTTCCATCATTAATAATTTCCCACCATATGTTTGCTGTAGCTTCTCTCTTGTAAATATTTCATCTGTTTTGCCTGCAGCTAAAATGGTTTTATTTAATAAAATAGTGTAATCAAAATACTCTGTTACTGTTTGTAAATCATGATGGACAACAAAAATGCTTTTTCCTTGTGCCTTTAAATTTTTCAAAATATCAATAATGGTTTTTTCTGTAGCAGCATCCACTCCTGCAAATGGTTCATCTAAAAAATAAACTTCCGCATTTTGCGCTAACGCTCGAGCTAAAAACACGCGCTGCTGCTGACCACCTGAAAGCTGCCCAATTGAGCGCTCTGCAAAATCCTGCATCCCAACGCTTGCTAAAGCCTGCATTGCAATGGCTCTATCTTGCTTTGTTGGGCGCTTGAACAAGCCTCGATGCCCATATCGCCCCATTAGTACTACATCAAGGGCTGTTGTTGGAAAATCCCAATCAACAGCATTGCGCTGTGGCACATAGCCAACAACTAAGCTTTTTGGTGAAAAAGCCTTTCCTAAAATCTCAACCTTGCCAATTTTGTTTGGTAATTGGTTCAATATCGCCTTTAAAAAAGTCGATTTACCTGCACCATTCGGTCCAATAATCGCCGTCAAATGCCCAATCGGTACCGATACATTCGCATTTTCAAGCACCGTTTTTTTATCATACGCAACCGATAAATTTTCAACAACTAAAGCTTCCATTTTTCCCACCTACTTCAATGCATCGACAATTGTGTCGATGTTATATTTATACATACCTAAATATGTGCCTTCTTCCGTTCCCTCAGCGCCCATTGCATCTGAAAACAATTCGCCACCAATCCTCACATCATGACCTTTTTCCTTTGCTCCCTCAATAACTGCCTTCAGCGCCTTATCCGATACACTAGATTCTATAAAAATAGCTTTAATATTGTTTTCTACTAAATAATTCACCATATTTTGCACATCCTTTACTCCGTACTCAGCGTCTGTGCTCAATCCTTGTAAGCCTCGCACCTCAAACCTTAAGCTTTCACCAAAATAGTTAAAGGCATCATGTGCTGTCACTAAAATACGTTGCGATGCTGGTATTTCCTCTATGCGATTCGTTGCATATTTCTTTAATTCATCTAATTGTGCTAAATAAGCCTCTTCATTTGCCTTAAAATCATCCTTATATGCTGGGTACTCTTCAGCTAGCGTATGACTAATGGAAGCAACAACCTCTTTCCACAAATCAATATCAAACCAAATATGTGGATCATGCAATGCTACATCCTCTTCATCAGCTAATAAGGCACTTTTATCTAGCTGCTCCCCTACCGCTAACACCGTTTTTTCCTCAGCCATTTGGTCAAAAATATCTTGCATCTGCCCTTCTAAATGTAAGCCATTATAAAAAATAGCCTCTGCTCGATCCAGCTTTGTTAAATCACTTTGCGTTGCTTTGTATAGATGGGGGTCCACACCAGGGCCCATTAATGTCGTCACTTGCAAATGCTCTCCACCAATAATTTTAATGGCATCGCCAATTTGTCCTGTTGTCGCCACAACATTCCTCTCTTTTGCCCCCTCTTCTCCCTCGTTACCACATGCTGCTAACAATAAAGTTAGCCCAATAATTGCTAAAAAACGTTTCATTATCACCTAAACTCCCTTTCTATTTTTTTACTTACGTGAAGGTTTAGCTTAAAACAGCAAAGCGTTAGGACTCCCTAATAAAAGATTAGTACTGAATTAAGTTAAATTTTTATGAAGCATATAGCGCAAGCTAATCCATATAACAAAAAATAACAGCGCAATTGTTACTGACTTTGTGATAAACCATGTAAATAACAAGGTAAACCAAAGAATACATAACAAAATTGTTAAACCTTTATTTTTCACACAGGACACTCTCTTTCTAAAACACCACTATGTTTCCTTAAGGAAAAATATATGCTATTACGAAAGAAAATGCAAGCTAAAAATTTTTTACTGTACAATTTTTCATTGCCTTAAAATAAAAAAATGCCATTTGCATAAAAGCAAGTGACATTTTTCAATTAACGAACAGTGAGGTTTTTTCTCTACTGATAATTAGAAAACACTTGTAACATCAACGTATTCTGTACATTTAATCTATTATCTTTTATAATAGATTTTAGAAATAGAAAGGGGTTTACTAGCAGTGAAATTTCTTATTGCACTTCTTATTGTGATTGCTGTTGTCGGCATCTACATTTTTATTAGCTCAATGCGTTTAAAAAAGGCCGTGACAAATTTAACACAAGACGAATTTATTCAAGGCTATCGCAAAGCACAGCTAATCGACTTACGCGAAACAAAGGAATTTGACGCTGGACATATTTTAGGCGCACGCAACATTCCATCGACACAGTTGAACGCACGCTACAAAGAAATTCGTCCAGACTTACCAGTATATTTATACTGCCAAAACACAGGTCGCAGCGCTCGTGCAGCACTTACGCTGAAAAAGCGTGGCTACAACCAAATCTATCAGCTCCAAGGCGGCTTCCGCACATGGACAGGTAAAATCAAATCAAAAGCATAAAACATAGCCATCTGGAAAGCAATTTTCCAGATGGCTATTTATATTTTCAGAAGTTATCTGCGCTTTTTGCTTTATTATCTGCGAAATTCATAGAGATATCTGCGAATTTTAAGCTAATATCTGCGCTTCTCACATATTTATCTGCGTTTTCCCACAAAAATAGCTGCCCGAAAAAATTCGAGCAGCCTTTGATTATTATTTTGTATAGCGAAGTACTGGTGTACGAGCTGCACGCGCTTCATCTAAGCGTGAAATAACAGTCGTATGTGGCGCTTCTTGAACGATTGAAGGATTTTCTTCCGCTTCCTTCGCAATTTGAATCATTGCGTCACAGAATGCATCCAATGTTTCCTTCGATTCTGTTTCCGTTGGCTCAATCATAATCCCTTCCTCAACGTTTAATGGGAAGTAAACTGTTGGTGGGTGATAGCCAAAGTCAAGCAGACGTTTTGCGATATCTAATGTACGCACGCCTAATTTCTTTTGGCGGCGACCAGATAATACGAATTCGTGCTTGCAATGACGGTCGTACGGTAAATCGAAATGCTCTTCTAAACGACGCATCATATAGTTTGCGTTCAATACTGCATATTCTGTTACAGCCTTTAAGCCATCTGGACCCATTGTGCGAATATATGTGTAAGCACGTACGTTAATACCAAAGTTACCATAGTATGGCTTCACGCGACCGATAGATTGTGGACGGTTGTAATCAAAGTGGAATGTACCATCTTCTTTTTTCACAAGGACTGGCTTTGGTAAGAATGGAATTAAATCCGCTTTTACACCAACTGGACCTGAGCCTGGACCACCGCCACCGTGTGGACCTGTGAATGTTTTGTGTAAGTTTAAGTGTACGCAGTCAAAGCCCATATCGCCAGGACGTGCTTTTGACATAACCGCGTTCAAGTTTGCACCATCATAGTAAACTTTGCCGCCTACTTCATGGATGATTTTCGCCATTTCGATGATGTTTTCTTCAAATAAACCAAGCGTATTTGGGTTCGTTAACATTAATGCTGCTGTATCAGAACCTACAACACGACGTAAATCGTCTAAGTCAACTAAGCCGTCTTCACCTGATTTAATTGTAATTGTTTCAAAGCCTGCAACCGTTGCAGATGCTGGATTTGTACCGTGCGCTGAGTCTGGTACAATCACTTTATTACGATGCCCTTCCCCATTTGCCTCATGGAATGCACGAATCATCATTAATGCTGTCCATTCGCCATGTGCGCCTGCTGCTGGCTGTAATGTTACTTCATCCATACCTGTAATTTCTTCTAATGAAGTTTGTAAATCGTATAATAGCTCCATTGCGCCTTGCACTGTTGACTCATCTTGTAATGGGTGAACATTTGCAAAGCCGCTGAAACGCGCTACTGCTTCGTTGATTTTTGGATTGTACTTCATCGTACATGAGCCAAGTGGGTAGAAGCCTGAATCTACACCGTGATTGCGGCGAGAAAGCGCTGTGTAATGGCGCATAATATCTAATTCAGATACTTCTGGTAGCTCTGCTGCCTCTTCACGCACATAGCCTGCAGGTAATAAATCCGCTAAATCGTATTCTGGTACATCAAGTGGCTCTAAGTTGTAGCCAACACGACCTGGTTTTGTAATTTCAAAAATGAGTGATTGGTTTTCGTTATGCATTGTAAGCCCCCATCTCTGCAACGAATGCGTCAATTTCTTCTTTCGTGCGTAGCTCTGTTACAGCGATTAACGCATGATTTTCAAGCTCTGGATATACGCGACCTAAATCAAAGCCACCGATAATGCCTTTTTCAATTAAGCCTTTATTAATTTCCGTCACCGATTTTTTCGTTTTCACAACGATTTCATTGAAGTGTGCACCTTGGTAAGCAACCTCAAAGCCTGCTGCCTCAAACGCATTTTTTGCATAGCGTGTTTTCACGATATTTTGCTTCGCCATTTCTTGAATACCTTGTTTACCAAGTGCTGTCATTGCTACAGAAGCAGCAAGTGCAAGCAATGCTTGGTTCGAACAAATATTTGATGTCGCTTTATCACGACGGATATGCTGCTCACGCGCTTGTAATGTTAGTACATAGCCACGACGACCTTCTTCATCAACCGTCTCACCAACTAGACGACCTGGTACTTTGCGCATTAATTTTGATGTTACTGCAAAATAACCACAGTGTGGTCCACCGAAGCCCTCAGAAATACCGAATACTTGGGCATCGCCTACCGCGATATCTGCACCAAGCTTGCCAGGAGGTGTTAGTACGCCAAGCGCTAATGGGTTCGCTGATACAACAAGTAAGCCTTTTGCATCATGTGTAATATCACCAATCGCTTGAATGTCTTCAATTTGACCGAAGAAGTTAGGATATTGCACCATAACAGCAGCTGTTTGATCATCAACTAAGCCCTTTAATGCTTCGATATCTGTTACACCATCTTTTGTTGGCACTGTAACGATTTCGATTGATTGACCATATGCGTATGTTGTCACAACATCCTTGTATTCTGGATGTACTGCACCTGATACAAGGATTTTTTTGCGACGTGTATGACCTGCTGCAAGCATTCCTGCTTCTGCAAGAGATGTACCGCCATCATACATTGATGAATTTGCTAAATCCATGCCAGTTAATTCTGCAATCATTGTTTGG
Organism: Metasolibacillus sp.; assembly: GCF_025291715.1. Classification (GTDB taxonomy): domain Bacteria; phylum Bacillota; class Bacilli; order Bacillales_A; family Planococcaceae; genus Metasolibacillus; species Metasolibacillus louembei. The sequence continues at coordinate 88,076 of NZ_JAMBIZ010000001.1, read as the reverse complement.
AATTCGAAAATTGCTTGTAATTCACCTTGTGAAATTTCTGGTTGGTATGGTGTGTATGCTGTATAAAACTCAGAACGAGAAATTACATGGTCCACGATAACTGGCTTATAGTGATTGTAAACACCTGCGCCTAAAAATGAGACGTTTGCTGCTGTATCTTTATTTTTTGCTGCAAGTGCTGCAAGCTCCTTCATTAAAGCTGCTTCAGATTTTGCTTCTTTAATGTTATAAAGCCCTTGGAAGCGCACTTCTTCTGGAATGTCTGCGAATAGCGCATCAACTGAATCAACGCCAATTTTAGCTAACATTTCTTGTTTGTCCTGTTCCGTCATTGGTAAATAACGATGTTTCATGGGAACCCTCTTTTCAACTATTATTTTAATCTCTTACCTGAATTGTGTGAGAATTGTGTGTGTGCCTGGCACTTATCGCTTATAAAAAGGTGTCGCTACCGTCACAGCAGGCACTAATTTACCACGAATTTCGATTTCAACCTCTGTTCCAAGTTCAGTAAATTCTGTTTTTAATAAAGCTAAACCGATGTTACGCTTCGTTAATGGCGACTGTGTTCCTGTTGTCACCTCACCGATTTCCACACCATCTTTAAACACTTTATAGCCATGACGAGGAATACCCTTGCCAATCATCTCTACCCCAACAGATTTACGTGCTAAGCCTGCTTCTTTTTGTGCAATTAATGCTTCTTGACCGATGAATTTCGGCTCTTTTTGTAGCTTCACTGCAAAGCCAATACCTGCCTCTAATGGCGAAATGTCTTTTGAGAGCTCCTGACCGTAAAGCGGTAAGCAAGCTTCAAAGCGAAGCGTATCACGTGCGCCAAGACCTGTTGGAACAACGTGCTCTGATTCTAAAATTTTATGCCATAGCGCTACGATTGCCTTTGGAGTGCCGTAAAGCTCAAAGCCATCTTCCCCAGTGTAGCCACTGCGTGATACTAACACTTTATATCCAGCAACTTCGACATTATCTTGGAATTTGAAATATTTAATTTCTTTTAAGTCTGTCGCTGTTAAAGCTTGTAGCACTTCTTCTGCTAACGGGCCTTGCAAAGCAATTTGTGCAAATTCATCTGAGCGATTTGTGATTGTTACATCACCTGCTGCATTTTGTTGCATCCATTCGAAATCCTTTTCGATATTCGCTGCATTCACGCACAATAAGTAAGTATTTTCAGCTAAACGATATGTTAATAAGTCATCTACCACGCCACCATTTTCATAGCACATTGCGCTGTACTGTGCACCGCCTACTGCGATTTTTGAAACATCATTCGATAAGATTTTTTGCAAATAAGCTAGCGCATCTGCACCCTCCACAAAAATCTCACCCATATGTGAGACATCAAATAAACCAGCTCGATTGCGCACTGCATCATGCTCATCTTTAATCGATGAAAATTGTACAGGCAACTCCCATCCACCAAAGTCGATTGTTTTCCCACCGTATTGTGCATATGCATCAAAAAGTGGTGTGCGTTTTAATTCTGCCATTTTTCTTCCTCCTCGCTTCATTTCCATCAAAAAAGGACAGACGAATCCCTTTTTCAGAATTCCCTGTCCTTGCACCTGAAAGTTACACCTATCATTGATACACGCATCACAAAATAGGCTTTCCCCTTTGGTGGCTACTTTGCTAAGTAACGCTCTCCAGAGTTGCGTCCTGTACGAGTCTTTTTGCCTGAGAGATTCATAGCTTTGCTACTTGCTCCTTCGGCGACGCCACATCACGTTCTCTCCCCGCACAATCATCCGCAGTTATAATGTTTTTATAGATGATTTGACATTCATCTAAACTACTACGCTATGTCTCTCGTAAAGAAAAGACACTATCTAAGCCATATCCTAACATTAGATGTGATAAAAACGCAATCATTTTTTAATTTTATATTTAAATCCGAACGATTTTATATAAAAATATTTTTTCATTCGCCTTTTAGACGATTTACCTGAAAGCCGATATATTCCACAATTAAACGTAGTGTTCGTCCAGCTGTTAATACTTGTATATGCCCAGCCTCTCGATAAAATTTGCGACGCTCCAAATACAATTGGTGCAATTGCTCCTTTGTCGAACTTTGTACAATTGGTCGATTTTTATCTGTTTTTATGCGCATATAAATATCTTCAAATGTAGCATCAAGGAAAAACACTAAGCCCGTCCGACGCATAATTTTTCGATTTTCCGCTTTCACAGCTACACCGCCACCCGTCGCAATAATACATGCTTCATCGCGAAAGTTCTCCAAAAATTCAGTTTCCAATTGTCGAAAATACGCCTCGCCGTGTTTCTCAAAAATCTCTGGTATCGTCATACCTTGTTGTCTTACAATTTCTTTGTCCATATCGTAGTAAGGCATCTTCAAAAAAAAGCTCAACCTTCGTCCTATAGCGCTTTTGCCGCAGCCCATAAAACCTACTAAATAAATTTTGCGCATCGCTTTCACCTTCTTATCACATCAAAATCAACTACATCACAGCTAGCTTCCACCCCAAGCTAACCGCCTTTATCATCCTCACTACATACTATGTGTAGATTAGACGCCCTTTACTTGAATAAAATCAATTTATTCATCAATTTTCTTTAGTATATTTATCGTAGCACGAACATTGACGAATTCCAACGAATTATATGCATTTAGCTTAGATTGATACGAAGCAGCATATGTGATACATAATCCTGTGATAAGAAATAACAAAATAATAGCGATTGGAAACAACACACCTCGTTCATTTTTCAGGTGGAACAATAAATGTCCTCTCCTCCTTTGTACCATCAATAAGCTCGGCATATAGCGTCAAATATTGATGGCTTCTTTTAAAATTTAATGTTTCAGCACCGATAAACAATATTTCATTGCCACCGTTCAATTGCATGCGAATGGTTTCGTTCGATTTGCTCACAATACGGCGATTATAGCCATTTGTTATAAGTATTTCCGTTCCTCTATTACGAACTAAAACCTCATCAGCTTGTACAATGAAAGTCTGTAGGTCCGCAATCAGCATTTCCCACCTCATTTCCTGTACAGCATGCTTTTGATAAAGAGGTGATAATGACAGCATCATTAGCAAGAAAAGCTTCGATAACAGCAGCAAAGCAAAAAGTTGAAATATAGCCTCTAAAAACGTAAAGCCACCTTGATTTCTCCCCATTTTTAAAAGCCTATGCATTTTTGTCGTTTCTCCTTTGTATTGTGAAAGTCAACGCAAATTTCTCCGTCCGTATAATGCCAATCATATGTGACATTTTGAATTGTCATTTCACCGCTTGTTAAATGATAGAGCTGAACAGCACGAGCACCATTTAATGCTACCTCACTCGCATGAAGCTCTAGCTTTTGATTGTATAAGCTGCTTTGTAAATGAGAGCTCAAAGGTAACAATGTGCCTGCAAGAAAAAATATAATAACTAACCCTACTAATGTATCTACAAGTGAAAAGCCATTACTATTCTGCAAGAAGGCGCATTCTCCCCCTTCCTAAATTAATGGAATACATCGTTCGCCTATTCCCCATAACAAACTCCACTTTCCCGAAATTAATCACTGAGCCATATCCATTAAACTCAATACGCTTGTTTGTTGTATAAATATTAACACGCATATTTTCTGGCATTTTACGTAAAACAAGTGATTCTCCATAGCGTTGAATACATTCTAGCGTTTCTCCCTGTATCATCCAGCATCGAGAAGTCCCTCCGTTATTCATTGCTAAAGCCTGCATTTCAAGTAAATCTAGCTCAAATTGCTTGATTGCTTGTTCATACATATCGAGCTGCATTTGACGAAAGGAGAATGTTACGATAAAAAAGCTAAGCAATGCAACAACTGCTAATACAAATAGCATTTCAATTAATGAATAGCCCTGCTCATTCCTATTCATTCATCTTCACGAGCTGTTGCTAGCATCACCTTTCCTTCTGCATCAATTGTCACAAGCTCCCCGCTCGGACATTTCGCCTCCTCACTCTCTATATATTTTTCCTGAAATAACTGTTGTACTGTTGGTGTTTTCATATGGTCGATTTTATATGCCTCTACTTGTCCTTGTAGCATCGTCATATAAGCCGCACAGCCTTTGCTGTCGATAGAGGCGAAATGCTTCGTAACATTAGGTATAGAAACCAAGATAAGTATTGAAACAATAAGCAGAACCACAAGCATTTCCACTAATGTAAATCCTTTTTCATTTTTCATAGGCTTATCCCTCCTTTTTTAAATCACATCAAGCATTTTATACATAGGCAATAAAATGCTTAAATAGGCCGCAATAATGCAGGCGGCAATGGCTAAAAATAAGATTGGCTGAATTAGCTGTATCGCACCTTGTAGTATATTTTCGATTTTTTGGTCAAGCAGCTCTGCATAAATTAATAGCTCACGACCGAGTAGCCCACTTTTCTCTCCGTGATCAATGAATTGTTCAAAGCGTGGAAAGAAAAAGCCAATTAATACTATCGTGCGTGCTAAACTATCCCCGTAAATAATGCGTTTATGAATACATTGCGCAATATAGGCGAGCTGACTTTGAAGCTTCTGCTGCTCTAAGTAGGTTAACGCTTGCTGTAATGACATCCCACTAATTAATAAATCACCTAGTGAACGAGCGAATTGTCTCGTCATTAATAAACGCCAAAAATAACGCAATATCGGGATTTTCATAACGATGTATAATTGTAAATCTATTCTTTTTCGGCGGATGTAAATTGCCATAAAAATCATTAGCATCGCTATAAAAAAAGCAAGTACAATAAAATAATCTGGTACATGAAGAAAAAATTTAGCCCATTGGATTGTCGAATTTTCAGTTCTTGTGACCCTTGAATGTAGCAGTTGTTCGATGGTAGGTAAAAAGTAGAGGCGGAAGGCAATGAATAGTGCAATGATAAAGATAAAAAGAAGAATTGGATATAGTAATACTTTCGTAAAGCGCAGCTTCATCTTTTCTTGAAAGCTCATCTGCTGGGCGACGATTTGCAGCGTGTTAGCTAGCTGTCCTGTCGTTTCGGCTAGCTGGATTGCTAGCAAAAACCTTGCCTTGACACCTAATTGGCGTAAAATTTGCGTCACACTTTGTCCTTGTTGAAAGCAGTTGTCTATTTGCTCCTGCCAATGTTGATAATCACTCACATGATAAGGTAAGAGCATCGTAATACAATCATGAAAAGTGTATCCTTCTACTAAAAGCTGGCTAATTCGCTCAATTAATTCAGGCAAGCGCTTCACTTTAATTTTCCTATGTGTAATCAATTGAGCGATACGATTATGAATGCGTAATATGTGCATAAGCTCGTCCTTCTAATTGATATAGCTGCTGTTCAAGCGTGTGCTTATAGGGAAGTAAATAAACCTCATTACGAGCAATTGCAGCAAATGCCTCGTATAGCTGTACATCACACAGCAGCTCGAATAGCGCTTTACGTTCATCATCAGTGGCTGTTTCAACTAATGTTTGAGCGATAATCCCTACTGTTGCCTGTCGCAATTCGTCTAGCGATATTCCTAAATCCATCAAGCGATACAGGCAATTTACCGTATTTTTAGCATGGATTGTGGAAAGTACTAAATGACCACTTAATGCAGCCTCAACAGCAATCTGGGCAGTTTCAGCATCGCGAATTTCGCCAATCATAATGACATCAGGTGAATGTCGTAAAATGGCTCGTAAGCCCTCTGCATAAGTGACACCTGCCCGTTCATTTACTTGAATTTGTACAATTTGCTCGTAATTTTTTTCGACAGGGTCCTCCAGTGTTATGACATGGCGCTTCAGCTCTGCACAGCAATAATGCATCAAGGAATACAAGGTCGTTGACTTACCAGAGCCTGTTGCTCCACTGAATAGTAGAAGTCCCTGTCTATGCTGAACGAGCTGCTCAATTTTCCTCACAGCCGCTGGATCATAGCTTAATTCTGCAAGCGGTATCGCCATATTTTGCTTGAGAATACGAATCACTAAGCTTTCTTTTGCTAAAACTGAGGGCAATGTTGAGATGCGGAAGGCATAAATGAATTGCTCGATTTCCTTTTGGAATGCGCCACTTTGAGGCTTGCGCTTTTCACTAATATCAAGAGCAGATAAAAATTTGTAGTACGTAATCATACGTGTAGCTAATTCCTGTGGCAGCTCGCCTTTTGTGTACATTTTGCCGTACTTTCGAAAAATAACGCTATAACAGCCTTGAGCTGGGGATAAATGAATATCTGATGCCCCAAAGGTCAATGCCTCTTTAATTAATTGTTCACTTTTCTGCACGACAATTGATTCTGTTTCCATACCACACACCTCACTTTCTATTTTTCACTAACTAAATCTATCTTAGCGTCATTATAGAAAGGAAAAAGGGAGCTGAAAAGCCGTTTAAGCAAAATAAATTTTTGCCCTATTTTTAAAAATCGATTTTTAAAATTTCAATAGGTTTTCCCTTTACATTGTCATTTTTCAAACGTATAATTTGAAAATATTGACACAAATTAACTATATGCATTTCTTGAAAAATTTTTTCTATTTGCAAGAAAAATGTACACTTCTTTGTCACAAAGAAAGTGGAAGTTCCAGTTTACTTTCTTTACTGAAATCATTTATAATGTAATGGAGAAGATTGTATCTGTATATAAAGGAGGGGAATTACACATGAGCAATATGTATAAAGTTATGGCATTCTGGACAGGTATTTTCACTGTTTTATTCTATTTAGGTGATATGTATGAGGTTTCGCTATTATTCTTAGGTAATACTGGATTATTCTTATTATTAGGCTTCTTAAACCTTTCAGAGCGCATGTATATGTACATTTTCGGTGCTTATTTAACGATTTTCTTCGCAGGGTTCACATACTACACAACGTTTATGCACGTACCTGGCGCAGGACATTAATCGCTCTGTTAAAACCTCACTATGAATAGTTGAGATGCAAGCGTGGACAAATTTGTCCACGCTTTTTTATTATAATCCAGAGCTAAAAGCCATTTAAAAATGGGTTAGCATCCATCTCTACAGCTGGTGTCGTGTAATCTCCATGCCCTGGATAAATAATTGTTTCCTCTGGTAGTGTAAGCAGCTTATCGTGAATCGACTGCAAAAGCACTGGCATGGAGCCACCGATTAAATCGGTACGCCCGATACTCCCCTCAAATAACGTATCACCAACAATCGCAAAGCCATCCTCTTCAAAAAGGTAAGAAATACTGCCTGGCGAATGTCCTGGCGTAAATACCGCTTTAAATGTGAAGTCTTCGATATTAAACATTTGCTCCTCTTGAATAATATGCTCTGCCAACGGCTTCTCTACAATGTAATTAGGCAGCTCTGCATATTTGCCAGAGCCATTTTTCATCGGATCTGCTAGCCATGCTACCTCCTTTTCATGCACATAGACAGGGATATTAAAGGCATCACGCACCGCATTGACTGCGCCAATATGATCAAAGTGCGTATGTGTTAAAAAAATGGCTAATGGCTTTAATTGATTTGCCTTGATTTCATGAATTAAACGTTCGCCCTCTTCACCTGGGTCAAAAATTAAACATTGCTTGCTTCGATTGCTCACGATATAACAATTCGTTTGAATTGGTCCGAGCGGATATGTACGCACACTTAGTTTCATCTATAAAACCTCCATCAACTTTATCTTTTAAATTGTATATGAAGTTCAAACAAACGTCACTTTTTCCGCTCGACAAAAGGCATAATAAGTTTTACAATAGAAGAGGAATATTGTTTGCGACATTCATTTTCTGATGTCGAAAGGAGTGTCTTTTTAATGAACTTATTAATGGTTATTTTCGGTTTAGTGGCTATTTTTGCCGTTGTTGGTACATTCCAAGCAATTAAAGAAAAAAATCTGCTAGGTGTTGTTTTCAACCTAGGTGCAGCAGCAATCTTCGGATGGTTTGTTGTGATGACTGTTCTTAACGCTGGATACCCACCAAAACATTAATAGCAAATAAAAGGACGGGCTCATGTAGCCTGTCCTTTTATTTCACCTAAAAACAAAGGGCTGTTTGGAAATTTATCCAAACAGCCCTTTTTTCACTTTTACTTCTGTGTATCTTTTATTAAATTACCTGTTTTCGGATCATAGAAGCGCAATAAATCTCCGTTAATAATCGCATCAGAATAACCTAATTCCGTTGCTGCACTTTCAATTAATGGCTCACAGGCAGCAATGTCAATTTGCTCACCAGTAGCTTTATCATAGCATGCATCGCTTGCATAAACGACTTTATCTGTAATAAAGCGACCGTCACGGAAAATCACAAAATCTTCATGGTCTTCTGAGAATAAATCCGCACCAAGCTGCATATCTTTCGATGTATCAACACCCAATAAATGTAAAATTGTAGGGCGCAAATCAATTTGTCCTGCAACTTCCTCTACAACTTGCCCATCATTTGAGCCTGGAATATGGATAAATAATGGAACTGATTGCAATAATGCATTGTCATAAGGCGTAATTTCCTCTTTATCTAAATACATCGCCATCGCTTTATTATGGTTTTCTGAAATACCATAGTGGTCGCCATACATCACGATGATTGAGTTATCATATAGCCCTTTTTCCTTTAAATCCTCAAAGAACACTTTAATTGCTTCATCCATATAACGCACTGTTTGGAAGTAACGATTTAACGTACCTGAATTTGATGTATACTCATCAATCATAATATCCTCTGGATCAAGATAGAACGGATAGTGGTTCGTTAATGTAATCATGCGTGAATAGAACGGCTGTGGCATTTCTGTCATCAGCTGTGCTGACTGTTGGAAGAATGGAACATCCTTCATACCCCAGTTAACAGCCTCTCCTTCGCCAACCTCGTATGAATCCACATCATAAAACTTTTGAATATTTAATGATTGATAGATCATATCACGGTTCCAAAACGACTTATTATTTGGGTGCATCACATTTGTAAAGTAACCATTTTCCCCTAAGCTCTCTGCCATTGAGTTATATGTGTTACCTCCATGTGTAAAGAATACGGCGCCTCGCCCTAAGCCAAATAGCGAATTCTCTATAATAAACTCTGAGTCAGACGTTTTCCCTAACCCTGTTTGATGATAGAAATTATTAAAGTAATATGTGTCCTTGTCTTTCGTTAATGAATTCAAAAATGGTGTTACTTCTTGACCATTCATATCATTATTAATGACAAAGTTTTGCAATGATTCAAGCGAAATCACAATTAAGTTACGCCCTGCATATTTACCAAACATTTCAACGTTTGGCTCTGCCTGATTTGCACGCACATAGTTGTTTACTTCAACAAGCTCACTGCCATCCGCTAATGCGCGTTGTGCGGAAGATTTTGATTGAATATAAATATCATATAAATGATAGTTATACGTACCGATATTTTTTACGAGTAGCTCACGGTCAAAGCTACGTGTTAAAAGCTGTGGTCGCTCTGTTTCTGCAAGCCCTAAATTTAATAATAGCATCGCTGCTGCCAATACAAAGTAAGCATGACGCACATCTTTACGAATTGTTAATTGCTCATTCACTTTAGGTGCAAACTTCATCAGAATTACTATAAAAATAACATCAACAAAATAGAAAATATCCCAAACATTAATAATAGCTAATGCAGATGTTCCTAAATCACCAAAGTTGCTCGTCTGGAACAATACTGGCAACGTAATAAAGTCATTGTAGAAACGATAGAACGCAACGTTTCCATACAAAACAATCGATAACATTAAGCTCACTGTGAAAATATAACGGTTGCGAGCCTTCGATTTTTTGAAAAATAGTGATAATCCATAAGCAATTAATAAAAAGCTTAACGGATTAATAAATAAAATAAAATATTGCATTCCATTTTCAATTTTCATCTCAAAGCTTGTTTGATATACGATAACTGTTTTAATCCATGTTGCAAGTATTGCAAAAGCTAAAATTGAATGTTTAGGCCATTTATTAATAGAACTCATTCCTCAACATCCTTTCTTTTTTTCAAAACCTTTTACCTTAAGAATTTTTATGTTGCAGCCACACCACTGCATAACTAATATCCATTTCCCTATTTCTACTAAATTGAAACAAAATCTATCTTAAGGCTTTTTATAAAATTTAGCAATAAAAAATCACGTATTCGCAAATAGGCAGAATATTGCAGTCATATTGATAATTTTTTATTGTTATCTATTAGTACGCTGCATCCAAAAAAAGGTTTCATCCTTTTTCTTCCTTTTGCAAACGATTTGCCTCTTGACGAATTAATAGCAACGCAGTTTGGAAGTCACGAGGTGCCAGTACATTTGCTTTATATAGCTCACGCAGCTCGTCCTCCATCAACATCAAATCGCCAATGCGGTCTGTCGTATAAATATATGTGCCATATTGCTTTAATAGCTCATAAATATCAAGCATCGATTTCATTACACTCGTCCCCCTCGGTTTGCCACACAATCAATGCAGCCTTTTTCTGTAAGTATCCTATGCACAGGTACATCATGTGACTCAATTGGTACCTGCTCTGCTAGTTGCTCACTAAAAGCAAGCGCCAGCAAAGTCCCTTGATAACCAGTCAAGTAGCGATCATAATAGCCACCACCATAGCCAATGCGGAAGCCTTTTTGATCAAAAACGATTCCTGGCACAATCATCGTATCAATCGCTTCTCGTTCAACAAGCTCGGTCATCTCAGGAACGGGCTCTCGTAAATCCATATAAACGGTCTCTAATTGATAAAATCCTTCAATTGCGTAAAATGTCATTTCCCGCGTTTTTGGGTGACATTTCGGTACCGCAACGATTTTGCCTTGCTGCCACAACGCTTCAATAATGGCAATTGTGTCAACCTCAGGCTTTGAAGAAATTGTAATAGCAATCGTTTTCCCTTCTTTAATAGAAGGTTGCTGCATTAATTTTTGGGCAATTTCAAGCGAACGTGCTCGATAATCTGCATATGAAATAGCCTCTAATTGACTGCGCACTTGTTGACGCATCGTTTTTTTATCCATCATTGTTCCCACCTTTTTAAAGTAAAAAGCCAAAACCGCTTGGGGCTTTGGCTAATTGAGCAATTACTTTGTTTCACGGTGAAGAGTGTATTTCTTCTCGCGAGAGCAATATTTTTTAAGTTCAAGACGCTCTGGATTGTTACGCTTGTTCTTTTTAGAAATGTAGTTACGTTCGCCGCAATCTGTGCAAGCTAAAGTAATGTTTACGCGCATTATTAACCCTCCCACTCTAATTAAGAATAAAAATTTTGAGCATGATTTATACGACTTTCCCATTATAACATAAACCGAAAAAAAAGCTAGTATCATTTCATATTAAGTTGCGATATGGTAAAATAAAAGACAATTGCATCAATTCGATTGGAGCGTTCAACATGGAATTATCAATTATTTTAATGATTGTCGGTATATTTTTCATTATCCTTTCTTTATTTTTACGCGATTCACATAAAAAAGTCGAAAAGGAAGTAGAGGATTTATCGCTGACGATTTTCCAAGAAACAAATCAATTAAAGCGTCGCTTGAAAATTGTAGAGGAAGAATTAATGCTGGAGCCAAATTTCCAAGTTGCAAAAAAGAAACCTCTGTCAGCGCAACCACGAGCTTCACAGCCTGTGAATGGCATTTTAGTGAGTCAGGTGTTAGAGCTGAATAAGCAAGGACTCGCTATCGAAGAAATTAGCAGACTCTCAACATTGTCTGAGGAGCAGGTGCGTCAAATCCTTACAACAGGAGGCGCAGTATGAAATCCTTTTTAAGAACGTTCGGCATCGCCCTCTTTCTAGTAGGTGCACTGTTGACCATTGGAAAACAATGGGGAATACCTCTACTAAGTAATGAGGCAGTTGTCGACACAAAAAGACAAGATGCACTTATTCAAGAGCTAGAACAGCAATTAAATGTAGCCAATGCTCAAGTAGCAGAGCTTCAGCAAGCCATTGCCAAGACAGAGCAAGCAAAACAAGAAAATGTGACAGAGGAGCCTGTGAAAGTCGAAGAAGCAACCTCTGAAATAGATGAGGATGTCGTGAGTGGAATCGTATATATATATGAAGGTGTTTCCATCTACGATATCGGGAAGCAGGTAGAGGATTTAGGTATTTTAGCAAACGGGCGTGAGTTAGAGCTATTTTTATCCAAGCCTGAATACTCCCGTTCCATTCAAAAGGGACAATTCGAGCTTCATTCCGCAATGACATTGGAACAAATGGCACGCACTTTAACAGGTAAAAAAGTAGAGTAACAAGGAGGCTTTCCCAATGACAATTTACGATATTGATGTAACAACAGATCAAGGTGAAACGTATTCATTAGCCCGCTATGAAGGAAAAGTATTACTAATTGTTAATACTGCCTCAAAATGTGGTTTAACAGGGCAATTTGATGAGCTTCAAGCACTTTATGACAAATATGCCGAGCAAGGACTAGTCATTTTAGGCTTCCCTTCCAATCAATTTAAGCAGGAGCTAACAACGGCACAGGAAGCGTCAGAAGCTTGCCGCCTTACGTATGGTGTCACATTCCCAATGCATGAAATCGTTGCTGTCAATGGCGATGCTGCACACCCTTTATTTAAGCTTCTGACAGATGAAACGAAAGGTTTACTCGGTAAAAGCGTTAAATGGAACTTCACCAAATTTTTAGTCGACCGCAATGGTCAAATTATTAAGCGCTTTGCCCCAACGGACAAGCCGATGAAGTTGGAAGAGGAAATCGTAAGCTATTTATAGAGAAACACCGTATCATTGAAAACATTTTTGATGATACGGTGTTTTGTTTGTAGGTAAAGTATATACATTAAAACCTTTTTAACAGTGGGGGAAATTTCAAAATTTATTATAAATTGTATTTAAAAAACCCAATAATTAATGTTCATGCATATTAATTATTTAATTATATTATAATAAGGTATAATAATTCTATGCAAAATACAAGATAGGAGTAAATTAACTATGAAACAGAGAATTTCACAAAAAATTAAAGAATTACGAAAAAAGAGAGGGCTTACACAAAAAGATTTAGCTGAAGGTATTTGTACACAAGCAATGGTCAGTAATTTTGAAAAAGGTGAAATGATTCCTTCAAGCCTTACATTGTTTGCAATTGCTCAAAGGCTTGGTGTTGATATGAATTATTTCTTTGATATTTCGAACAGCACAAGTACTTCCATTAAAGCAACAGATGCGCAACAGATTATTCGCAAACTCGTTCACCAGCATGACTATCAATCTGCTTATTTTATCGTGCAAAACGAGTTGCTTCAAGAGGCTTTATTAGCACCTGAATACAGACAATTTTTATTATGGCATAAAGGAATTTGTCTATGGTTTTTGCATAAGGAGCTTGATACAGCAATTCAAACATTGGAACATGCTCTGCAAATTGATAATGAGCGCAATGTAGAACAAACAGCTGCTATTATGAATAGTATTGCGGTTGTTTATTTTGAAGCAAAACTTTATGATCAATCGTTAGAATATTACGAGAAATGTCTGCCATTGCTTAAAGAAGATACAGCTATATCATACATTATAAAAATTCGTACTTATTTCGGTGCTTCAAGAACATATCAACATGCAAAAAAGTTTAATGAAGCGCTTTATTTATCTAAACAAGGTATTCAATTATGCATTGAAAATGAGACATTGCATTTGCTAGGAAACCTACTCTTCCAAACTGGTCATTGCCTTATTTCTATAGAGGATACAACCAATGCCGCTATCTATTTAGACCATGCCCAAACAATCTTTACTTTAGAGAATAAATTTGATTACTTGAAAATAATTGAAAATTTAAAAGAGAACTATCTTAATTAGAAAATAACTTAATTGATAAATATCAGTAATCATGTTAAATTATTGAATAATACTACTAAATTTACTAATAAAGGATGATGTTTGTGAAAAGGAGACTAGCAAATTTATTATTAGCCTTATGTCTTACACTCTCTGTGGTAATTAGCTTTACTTCTACTCATGAAGCAGCAGCTAATACAACTAATGTAGTAGGTAACCAATGGGTACAAACTTACTCTTCTGAAAAAATACCGCCAATTAATATCCCTAGTGAACCTTAATAAAAAATCCGTATGACGATATCGCCATACGGATTTTTTATTATACTATCCTCTTACCACCAATACATCACATTTCGCGTTGCGCACGATACGTTCTGCATTTGAGCCAATAATCATTTTTTCAAAGCGATTTAAACCCGTTGCGCTAATAATGACTAAGTCAATTTCCTTTAAATTTGACAAAATAGCCTTTGGAGAGCCTAGCTCCACAACCACATGAACAGCTTCCACACCAGCGGCAATGGCCTCCTCTTTTAAGGCTTGGATTTGCTTTTCTCGCTCTCCCTTAACTTGCTCTGCATATGTCATATCATATGCTTGCACAGAGCCAAAGGAATGCGTGTCCACTACGCTCACAATATGTAAAGCAGCCTCATTTTGCTTCGCTACTTTGATGGCGCGCTGGAATGCCTGTAATGATTGCTCTGAAAAATCAATTCCAACAGCAATTTGTTTATAATAGGTTTTCATTTTATATTTCCCCTTTTTCTTTTCATTATAACAAAATAGTGCAAGAGAATATCAGTTTTTTATAAGCAATTTGCTGCTTTTAGAAACGCTTCGATTATTACACTACCTGCCTTTGTACCAATAGATTCTGGATGAAATTGCAGCCCATAAAGCGGATATTGTGTATGCTGAATTGCCATAATTTCGCCATCATCTGCTGCATTCGCAGTGACAATAAATTCATCTGGTAGCGTGTCATGTTTGATGACAAGTGAATGGTAACGCATTACTTCCTCAGCATATGCTACATTTTGTAGCAATCCTTGCTGCTGATGTGTTAGCTGGCTCGTTTTCCCGTGAATAATATGCGCTGCTCGCACCACCTTTGCACCAAATGCTTCACCTATTGCTTGATGCCCTAAACAAATTCCTAAAATAGGAAGTTCTCGATGTAGACCTTGAATAATGTCAATGATATTGCCTGCCTCGCGCGGGATACCTGGTCCTGGCGAAATAACAAGTGCCTGTGGCTGTAATGCACGTATTTCATCCACTGTGATTTGGTCATTGCGCACAACCTGTACATCTTGCTCAAATGCTGCAATTTGATGATATAAGTTATATGTGAACGAATCGTAGTTATCAATTAGTAAAATCATTTTCGCACCTCCAGCAATGCACGCGCTTTATTTAGCGTTTCCTCATATTCCATGCGTGGAATAGAGTCATAAACAATTCCAGCCCCTGCTTGCACATAAGCTTTGCCTTCCTTGACAATCATCGTGCGAATAGCAAGCGTTAAATCCATATTGCCTGAGGCGGAAATATAGCCGACTGCCCCTGCATAAATGCCGCGCTTTTTTTGCTCCAGCGTATGAATAATTTGCATTGCGCGTATTTTCGGTGCGCCTGATACGGTACCAGCGGGTAAGCAAGCAGCAAGCACGTCTACAATATGTGCGTCCTCTTTTAGCTGCCCTGTTACCTCTGATACAATATGCATGACATATTTGTATTTTTCGATTTGCATATAACGTTTGACTTGAACCGAGCCTACCTCACAGACGCGCCCGATATCATTACGTCCTAAATCGACAAGCATTCGATGCTCAGCAAGCTCCTTTTCATCGTTCAGCAGACTTTTGGCTAATTGCTCATCCTCCTCCATTGTTGCGCCGCGCGGCTTCGTGCCTGCGATTGGATTCGTCGTCACAACGCCCTGCTGCACCTTAACTAGGCTTTCTGGCGATGTACCGAGCACAATCGCATTGTCAAAATTCATGTAAAACATATAAGGTGACGGATTCGTTGCTCGTAGCTTACGATACAGTGTAAAGGCATCACCCTCAAAGCTTGCTTCAAAGGTTTGCGACAGCACTACTTGGAAAATATCACCACGTTGAATATGCTGCTGTGCCGTTTCGACCATTTTTGTGAACTGTTCCTCGCTTATCGTTGCAGAAAACTGTATATCAACATTCGTATCGGTCATTTGTGTTACTTGTTGTTCGATTTGCTGTTTAAAGCCTTCGATGGCTTGCTCCATTTGTATCTCTGTACGCTCTCCAAATAAATCAACTGCCACTAATGTCACTATTTGCTCGATATGATCCATAACAATAAACGTATCGTATAAATAAAGATGGATGTCTGGTAGCTGATAAGCATCGTTGACAGGCTGCCCAATCGTTTCAAAATGAAAGGCTGTTTCATAGCTAAAATAGCCTATAGCACCTCCGAAGAAGGCAAAGGGATAGCTTCCTTGATGAATTGGCAGCACCTCTTTTAAACGCTCTGCTACCGCTATATTTTTCACTTCTCCATTAAAGATTGACGCTTGCCCATCTCCTGTTAATTCACCGATTGGGTCTACGGCAATAAATGAATAACGGCCACTTTCGGCATATTTGGCATTTGATTCAAATAGCATTTTATTACGCCCTTGAAGACTTGTATAAATGCCAATTGGGGTATACGTATCCCCTTGCAATGTTTTCGTTACAAATTTCATACTCTGCTCTCCTCTTCTCTGCTCATTTGTACACAAAAAGGCCCTCCGCACTGTAAAGGACGGAGAGCCGTGGTACCACCTTCATTGGCTAATTGCTTAGCCCACTCGACTGCTTGTAACGTTAGCAATTACGGCAAGGCATTTCCTCCTTGCAGCTAGAAAATCCATTCACCTATGCTGACTGCTAGCTCGCACCACCCGCTAACTCTCTTAGAAAATCAGACATACGTTACTATTTTTTCATGATCGCTTTTATGCTGTAATTGTAACTTGATTTTTCATATAATTCAAACATTAATTTGTTGCTAATAATAATTTTGCTTGCATTAAACGGTTACGTACATAAATACCGAGCCATGTTGCCAGTGCTGCCTTTACTAAACCAAGTGGAATAAACGGTGTCATACCACCAGCCATCGCCGCTGTCCATGATAAGTCACCTGAAATTTTTAGCCAAATCGTTCCGAAAATCAGCGCAACGAACATGCCGATTATATTGGCAACGGCAGCCTGTACATATGTATATGATGTTTTCTCTAAATACAGACCTGTTAAATATGCAGCTGGTAAAAAGCCAATCAAATAGCCTCCTGTCGGTCCTACTAATTTGGCAAATCCACCTGAAAAGTTTGCAAAAACAGGCACTCCCACTGCGCCAATCAATAAATAAACTCCAACCGACAACGTCCCAAGTCGTGAGCCTAAAATCGTCGCTACTAGCCCAATTGCTAATGTTTGCCCTGTAAACGGTACGGGTGGCACTGGAATGGAAACCTGCGCTAACACCGCAATAATCGCCGCACCAAGTGCAGCTAACACATAATTTTTAACATTCATTTTACTTCCTCCAAACTATAGTTAACCAAATATAAATATAAGTTAACATAAAATATTATACATATTCAATGGTTTTTGTTATTATTTTTTTAACTGTCAGAATTGTTTGTGTGCCTGGCACTCAAAAGGAGGTTTTATGAATGAACTTATGGTATGGTGGCACAATTTACACGATGCAGCAAGAAGGACATACTGTTGAAGCAGTTTTAGAGCAGGACGGCATCATTGTAGCTGTTGGCAATTTTGCTGATTTACGGGCGCGAGCCGAGCGCTTGATTGACTTGCAAGGACATGTTTTATATCCAGGCTTTGTTGATAGTCATTTACATATTATTGGCTATGGAGAAAAGCTGAAGAATTTAGATGCAAGTCAAATAGCCTCTAAAGAGGAATTAATGGTATCATTGCAGGAGCGCTCTGCTACATTGCAGCAGGATGATTGGCTTGTAGCGATTGGCTATAACGAGGGTACAAATGAGCAACTCGTATTCCCAACGATTGAGGAGCTTGATACATTAGGCTGTCATGTTGTGATTAAACGTAGCTGTCATCATTTGATTATGGTCAATCACCTCGCACTTGCTTATGCGAAAATCGATGAGGCAACACCGCATCCAGCAGGCGGTGTTATTGAACAAAGAGATGGTAAATTAACAGGGATTTTAAAGGATAGTGCTCTTTATTTAGTCGTGAACCAAATGCCGACAACGACACAAAGTTATGTCGATGATGCGCTGCAAAAGTCCATTGCCTCCTTGCATTCATTGGGCATTGTCGGTGGACATTCGGAGGATTTAAGCTACTACGGGCACCCCTCTGTTCCATTACAAAGCTATCAATATATTGTAAAAAATAAAAATTTCAAAGCGCATTTATTACAGCATCATGAGGCATGGGATGCTTTACGTGCAATGGATTTCACAGCATCCACTTGGCTGGAGCTTGGAGCAATGAAAATTTTCATTGATGGTGCCTTTGGTGGTCGCACAGCTGCCCTATTTGCTCCTTATATGGATGACCCTCATAATCGTGGACTATTTATTCATTCACAGGAGGAATTGACAAAGCTTGTCCAAAAAGCTCGAGCAGCTAGTGCGACAATTGCGGTGCATGTTATTGGCGATGCAGCAATTGCAGCAATTGTTGATTTAATTGAACAATATCCACCGTTAGCTGGACAAAAAGATCGTATCATTCATTGCAGCTTAGTCAATGAGGATTTGCTAGCAAAATTAGCAGCACTTCCTATTATTGTTGATGTCCAGCCGCAGTTTATTCAATCTGATATGAGTATTTTACAGGCTAGATTAGGCGAGGAACGCTTACAGTATGCACACCCTATTCAATCATTGCTTACACGGGGCATCATTTGTGCAGGCGGTTCAGATGCACCGATTGAGCACCCGAATCCGTTACATGGCATCTATGCGGCAATTACTCGTCAGCAAATTGGACATACCGCGGTTTTCAATGCAGCTGAGTGTATTTCACGCTATGCTGCGGTGTCACTTTACACAACCGAGCCAGCTAAAGTAATTGACAAAGCACATATTCGCGGACAAATTGCGGCTGGTTTTGAGGCAGATTTCACTATATTAAACGATGATATTTTCATAGTTGATGTGGAGCAAATCCCCCATTTACAAGTAGTGAAAACAGTCGTTCATGGGCAAATCGTTTACGGCTGAGCAATGTTGTGAGCGAAATTTAGTGTCTTACGAGCGAATTTAGCTGTCTTGCGGGCGATTTCCAGCATCTCACGGGCGAATTTGTCTGTCTTGTGGGCGAATCAGGACTTTTGACACACAAAAAGCGAGCGTAAATCCGCTCGCTTGTCTCTAATTATTCAACTCGTAATGCTGACCTTTCACTAAATAGAATAGGTGCTCTGCAATGTTTGTTGCGTGGTCTGCTGAGCGCTCTAAATAGCGGCTAATGAAGGATAAATACATAATTTGCGAGATGTTTTCAGGCTGCTTGCTTGAAAGCTGCATAAAATGTGTAATTGCTTGACCATATAAGCTATCAATTTGGTCATCTAGCTCAGCGATTTCCTTTGCCTGTGCCGTATTTTCATGGATAAAGGCATCCGCAATTTGGCGCAGCATGGATACTGTTTTTCCACACATCTCCTGTAAAATATCTACAGTTGTAATAAAGTCGTCTTTGCCAATGCGAATCGTTTCTTTCGCAATGTTGACAGCATAATCGCCAACACGCTCCATATCGCTAGCTGCTTTAACAATCGTCATTAAGCGACGCAAATCTGTTGCGACAGGCTGCTGCTTGGCAATTAATAAAATGACACGATCATTAATCAGTTCCTCTAAACGGTTCGCATGAATGTCATTATCAATTACCGATAATGCTGTGTCGATATCTTTGTTCAAAAATGCTTTAAACGACACTTCTAATGCATTAATGCTTTTATTACATAAATCTAATAAATCCTCTTGTACTGTTTTCATATCGTGCTCAAAACGTTCACGTACTGCCATCATATTATCAATTCCTCCTTATCCGAAACGACCAGAAATATAATCTTCTGTGCGCTCATCTGCTGGTGTTGAGAAAATTTTATCCGTTTGGTCAAATTCAATCACTTCACCATTTAGGAAAAAGGCAGTTTTGTCAGAAATACGCGCTGCTTGCTGCATATTATGTGTCACGATAATGATAGAATACTGCGTTTTCAGCTCCTGAACAAGCTCCTCTACCTTCAGCGTAGAAATCGGATCAAGCGCAGAAGTAGGCTCATCCATTAAAATGACATCGGGCTCAACTGCTAAACAGCGTGCGATACAAATACGCTGCTGCTGACCACCTGATAAGCCGTACGCATTTTGGTGCAGACGGTCCTTGACATCATCCCAAATCGCCGCGCCACGCAATGATTTTTCCACGATTTCATCTAATATCTTTTTATTTTTAATGCCATGAATACGTGGACCATATGCGATGTTGTCATAGATTGATTTCGGGAATGGGTTCGGCTTTTGGAACACCATCCCTACCTTCGTGCGCAATTCCTCTACCTCATAGTTGCCACCAAAAATATTGCGTCCTCGGTAATTGATTTCACCAGATGTACGAACGATTGGTACAAGCTCAATCATACGATTCAATGTTTTGACATATGTCGACTTACCACAGCCTGATGGTCCAATAATGGCCGTTACTTCATTTTCTTTAATATCTAAATTAATATTTTTCAATGCATGGTGCTGACCATACCATAAATCAAAATTTTTCGTTTCAAATACTGTATTTTTCGCTTGTGTCATTTGTGCAGCTGCTTCTTGCTGCACCTTTGACGTCTGCTCTTGAACTTGTATCATAATGTCCCTCCGTTAATAACGCTTTTGGAATTTATTGCGAATATAAATGGCAATTGAATTCATAAATACGAGCAATGTCATTAAGACGATAATGCCTGCTGCTGCAACGTACTGGAATTCCTCTTGCGGACGCTTTGCCCAATCGAAAATCTGCATCGGTAATGCGGTAAATGTGCTTAATAAATTCTCAGGCAAGAACTGTAGAATAACAGGAATACCAATAACAACTAATGGTGCTGTTTCACCAATTGCACGAGATAGAGCTAAAATACTACCTGTTAAAATTCCTGGAATCGCTGCTGGCAAGACAACCTTGACAATCGTTTGCCATTTCGTTGCACCCATACCGTATGAAGCTTCACGCTGCTCCTGTGGTACAGCTCGAATTGCCTCCTGCGCTGATACGATAATGATTGGCAAAATTAGTAAACTCATCGTAAAGCCTGCTGCTAAAATACTTTTTCCTAAATCTAACATACGTACAAAAATCGTTAAGCCAAGTAAACCAAAAACGATAGAAGGAACACCAGCTAAGTTTGAAATATTAATACGAATAAAATCGTTGAAGCGATTTTTTTTCGCATATTCCTCTAAATAAATAGCAGAGCTTACACCTAACAAAATTGAAACTGGCGCAACTACCGCCATTAACCATAATGAACCAAGCAGCGCTGCCTTAATCCCTGCTTTTTCAGGCACACGTGAGGCGAAGTTTGATAAAAAATTTAAATTCAAATGGCTTAAGCCTTGTGAAAAAATACGTACTAATAAAATAAGCAGTGTAATTAACGCAAAGGTCGTTGCGACGATAAAAATCGCTTTCCACACTTTATTCATTTTTAAGCGTAAATTCATGCGCTTCATGACAGCAGTATCATTTAAATATTTCATATTAATACTCCTCTCTGAAACGTTTTGAAATATATTGTGCAAGTAGGTTCATAATTAAGGTGAAAATAAATAGTGTGAAGCCTACTGCATAAATTGAATAGTAAATCGTTGTTCCATATCCAGCATCACCTGTTGATACTTGCACGATATATGCTGTCATCGTTTGAATTGAATCAGTTACAGCAAAATCAAATTTCGGTGTTGAACCACCTGCAAGTGATACAATCATTGTTTCCCCGATTGCACGTGAAATCGCTAATACAACAGAGGCGATAATTCCTGATAAAGCGGCTGGTAGCACTACTTTAATCGCTACTTCAAACTTTGTTGCGCCAAGTCCAAGTGCCCCCTCACGAATGGAGTTTGGCACAGAGCTCATCGCATCCTCTGATAGTGATGCAATCATTGGCAAGACCATAATCCCTACAACAATCCCGGGACTGAGCGCATTGAATATTTTCAGCGACGGTATCAATTGCTGTAAAATCGGTGTCACAAACGTTAAGGCGAAAAAGCCATAGACAATTGTTGGTACACCCGCAAGTACTTCTAAAATAGGCTTCACGATGCGACGTGTTTTATCTGATGCATACTCACTCAAATAAATGGCTGCCCCAAGACCGAATGGTACTGCTACTAATACAGCGATGCCAGTAACTTTTAATGTTCCGAAAACGAGTGGTAAAATGCCATATAAAGGCTCTTTACCTGAGAATGGTAGCCATTCTGTTCCGAATAAATAATCTGTTATTGATACTCTCTGAAAAAACTCAAACGTTTCAAAAATAAGTGTAAAAACAATCCCAAACGTTGTTAATACAGATAATGCTGCTGCAATAAAAAGCAATTTCGGCATTGTTTTTTCTATTATTTTCTTTCCCTTGCGTGCACGGGATTTTGCAATCATTTGTTGTATGGATTGCTCACTTGCTTTTCCGGCCATTTGTCGATAAACTCCTTTCCGTTTAAGGAAAGAATGTGTGCATAAAGCACACATTCCAGATTAATGCATTACTTTTTTAATGCTTCTAATGCTGCTAAACCTTTTGTATATTCTTCCGCTGGTAAACGCACATAGCCTGTTTCCTCAGCCATATCGCCTGCATTCTCTAATGTAAAGCGAAGGAAGTCATAAGCTGCTTCGTTGTTCGCCATTGCTTCATTTTTCACGTAAACGTATAGAGGACGTGATAATGGTGCATATTCACCAGACTCAATTGTCTCGCTATTCGGCTCTACGCCATTTACTGCTACAGCCTGTAATTTACCTTCATTTGCTACATAGTACGCATAGCCGAAGAATGCAATTGCATTTTTATCTGCTGAAACACCTTGTACTAATACATTATCATCTTCTGATAATGTCGCTGTTTTTACTAAATCTTCACCATCTAAAATGACTTCATCAAAGTAGTCATACGTACCAGAATCTGTGCCTGGTGCATAGAATACGATTTCCTCTGCTGGCCACGATGGATCGATATCAGACCATTTTTTCGTTGTGCCATCTTCAATCCATAATTTTTTTAATTGATCTACTGTTAAGTCCTTAGCCCAAGTATTTTCTGGGTGGATTACAACAGATAATCCGTCATATGCTATAGCAAGCTCTGTATAATCAATACCTGCTGCTGTTAATTTTTCAACTTCCTCATCTTTAATTGGACGTGATGCATTTGAGAAGTCTGTTTCACCATTAATGAACTTTTCAAAGCCTCCACCAGTACCAGAAACCCCTACAGATACTTGTACTTTCCCTTGTACTGCAGCGTACTCCTCAACAAGTGCTTCAGTAATTGGGGCAACTGTTGATGAACCATCACCAGCAACAACTCCAGTTAATTGTACGTCGCCAGCTTCTGCACCTGAAACTTCTGATTGATCATTGTTCGGTGTTGCTGCTCCATCTTTTTCTGCATCTTCTCCACCACATGCTGCTAATAATAATGCTGCACTTAATACTGCTGCCTTGCCTGCGTACTTCCATTTACTCATTTGTTTAGTCCTCCAATAACTTTCATAGTCATTTGTTGTTGTTACAATGATAACTATAAAGGCTATTTGTTGAGTGAATTTAAATAGAATGTTAAGCCTATGTAAAGTAGTGTAGATGTTTTGTAAATAGAAAAAAACTCCACTATACAAAGGAATTTGTGTAGTGGAGCCTTTTAGTTACTATTCATCATTTTCTATCAAATTTACAAAATTGTTTGAAAAATAGATTGTTATTAAATATATTTCCCTATAAATGTCCATAGCGTTTGCCAATAGGTCTCTGGGTCTACTTTCACTGCATCACCGTGTGCAGCGTTTTCGACAATTAGCATGTCCTTTTCAACAGAAGCTGCATCGTATACCTCCTGTAGCATTTCAAATGGGACAAACGTATCGGCATCACCATGAATAAAGAGCATCGGCGTTGTGCTTTTCTTCACCTGCTCTACTGCCGAAGCCTCATAAATGCTGTAGCCTGCCCGCATTTTTGTTACTGTATTTGCTGCATGCAGCACTGGGAATTCTGGTAAGCCAAATAAATCATCAAGCTGATAAACGAAAACGCCACTAACTGAGCTATAACCACAATCTTCAACGATGACCTTGACATTTTTAGGCAAGCTTTCACCAGCCGTCATCATCGCTGTTGCTCCACCCATTGATACGCCGAACAAAACGATTTCAGCCTCAGGATCTTGCGCAAGCACCTCATCAATCCACTGCAAAACATCGAAGCGATCATGCCAGCCCATGCCGATATATTCGCCTTCACTTTCACCATGTCCACGCAAATCGGGCGCTAACACATTAAAGCCTTGCTCATAAAAATTACGAATCCATCTCGTCATTTTAGCAGAGCTACTCGTATAGCCATGTAAGACAATTGCCCATTTATGCTGACTGTCTTGTAAATAGGCATTCCCTTGCAATTTCAAATTTAGCTTATCATTCGACTCAATCTTCCACTTTTCTGCTTGAACCGCTGCCTTAAAATCATCATCTAGCTGAACAGATTGTGCCTCTGCTTCCGCATTAATAAATGGGCTATCCTCTAAGTTTGGGTTATCTTCCATAAATTCTTTTTCATCCTGTGCATTTAAAGCATAATTATAAAAATAGTTGCCTACCCCAAAATACGCGATAATTAATAGAAGTATTACGATAATACCGCTATATAGAAGCTTTTTCTTCAATATGCTCCCTCCCCCCTCCTATAGTATTTTTTTTACGCCTTTAATATGTATTAATAATAGCTCTCGCGTTTCTATCTTCTCAGGCTGCTTTTTTGTTTTCGGCTGTGTAATATCTAGTTTAATTTTAGTAGCATCTTTTGGACTGCTATAGCCATTAAATGAAGCATTGTAAATGATTTCGCCTGTCTTTAATGTAACTGTCGCCTTTTTGGCATCAATTAAATCTTTTAAAAATGGATATGTTGTTAAATTCCGTTTGCGTGCAGCAATAGCTAAGCGCGGCTCTAAAAATAAAAATAGGCCCTCCAATACAACAACATAGACAACCGTTGTTGTAATTAATATGACAGGGGAAACATTTAAGCGTGCCATCATAAAAGCATTACTAATCGCTCCTAAAAATACGATAATATGATATAAAGTTTTTCGCATCGTAAAATCCTTTCTTTCTATATAATAGAGGGAGTTCAAAAAAGCTTCACCTTTTCAAACTCCCTCGCTTCACACATTATTCAGTTGCCGTAGTGTGCTCCTCATCTTCATCCAGACGTTCCTCAGAAAACGGCGGTAGAATTTTTTGTGTCGTTAAGCTTTCAGACATGCCATTTTGCTCATATTTTTTTTGTAGCTCAAAATAATAATCTACCATTTCACGTGCAATCTCATTATTTTGTATTAAGCTTCGGCTGAAGTCTGTTGTCACCCATGGTATAACTACCGCATAAGCGATTTGCGGATTTTCATATGGTGCAAAGCCAACATGTGTTAATGTCGTTGTATTCGTTCTATACTTGTCAGTTTGTGGACCATAATATACTACCTCAGCAGTACCTGTTTTACCTGCTGCTGTATATGGTGCATCATGGAACGAGCGATAGGCAGTACCTTGTGAGCCCACATAAACTTGTCTCAAGCCCTTTTTAACATGCTCAATTTCTGCATCTGTATTAGAAATGCGATTTAAAATTTTTGGCTCTACTTCCTGTACAAGTGCCCCTAGTGTTTCTCCATCAGCAGAAGGCTTGCGAATTTCCTTCAGCATACGTGGCTGAATGCGGTAACCACCATTGGCAACAGTAGAAATATATTGTGCTAGCTGCAATGGCGTGTACGTATCAAATTGCCCAATCGCTAAGTCAAGAATTTTACCTGGCGTATCCATTACCCCTTGATACCCTGCAAATTCACCAGGTAAATCAATGCCTGTTGGCACGCCTAAGCCGAATTGTGAGTAGCCATTGCGCATTCTTTGTAGTGTATCATCACGCAACCGTAAACCCATATTATAGGAATAACCTGTTCCTCCAATACCTAAGGCAATTTTAAACATATAGGAGTTTGAGGAACGCTCTAATGCTTTTAAATCATTCATCCAAATGCGTCCACTGCGGTTGAAAATGGAGCTTTTTGGGTCTGTGCTTAAAAGCTTGATCGGCTCATCCATCATTTCTGAGCCTGGCTTAATAACACCCTCAGAATAGCCTGTTAAAACAGTTGCTGCTTTAATGCTAGAGCCTACCTCATAGGCTGTTGTAAACGCCCCATATGAGTAGTCAACAATATAGCTTTCCCCTGTTTCAGGGTCCTTCTCGATTTTTTTGCCGACAATGGATAATATTTCGCCAGTATTTGGGTTCATCATAACGAAAAATGCGCGGTCTAGCAAACTTGAAGAACCAAGCCCCTTTAATTCCAACAAGTATTTTTCAACGACACGCTCCGCCTCTGCCTGCAAATCTATATCAATTGTTGATACTAAGTCTTTACCAGGCTCACCAGGGTATGTCGTTTGTGTTTCCACGACTTGCCCTTTTTTGTTCGTCAGGTTTTTAACAACAGATTTTTCACCTTGCAATATTTCTTCATATTGCGCCTCAAAATAACTTTCCCCTACACGATCATTCCGTGAATACTCACGCGCTAAATAAAAATCAAGCTTATTTTTAGGAATCCCCTTGCTAGGTACTGTTGTACGACCTAACAGTGCAAATGGCGATAGTCTGACACGCTTCCAGTCCGTTGTCGTATTGACACCTGGCAAATCAGCTAGACGCTCAGAAACACGTGCAAATTCATCATCTGTGACATTTTCACTCTTAATAATTTGCGGTGATAAATTATAGCCTGACATCATCTCTCGGTAGATGGCTAACACCTCTAAATCGAAGTCTGTAAGCTGTGCTATTTCTTCATCTGTAATACGTTTACGAATACGGCGATCCATTTCCGCATTGACTAGCTTTTCCTCAATGCCTTCATTTTGAGCGCGGTACTCTTTCATTTCCTCCTCTGTAACTTTTGCCAACGCCTCTTTATTTTTTAATAAAATCCAAAAATCGAGCTTGTCACGCTGTGTTACACGATCTGTTGGCTGCTCAATTAACTTCGCTAGCTCAATCGCAATTTCTAGCATCTCTTTTTGCGTTGTCGTCTGCATTCGTGTATATGTAATCGCATTTTCTGGCTGATTATCTACTAAAATACGTCCATAGCGGTCATAAATTCGCCCTCGTGGCACACTAGTATTGACCCGTACTTCCTCTTTTTGCTCAATTTTGCGCACATATTCTTCACCTTTCACAATTTGTAAATAACCTAGTCGGAAAATAAGCGTAGAAAATAAAACAAAAATTGAAAAGAAAAGGACATTCATTCGAAATGTAAGCTTTGCTCGCTGCTTGGCTTTTGGGTTTTGATTATTTTTATTTTTTTGCACCTTTCGCATATGAAGCGCCTCCTCTCCTTGTAATCCATGACATTTAGTATACCACCTGTATGCGCTAGAAAAAAGATAAAGCCGCTATTTTGTGACGACAACGCCGAAAAAAAGTTGCGGGTGTTTAGAAAGATAACCCCTTCCAAACACCCGCATATTTTGCATTACTATTTTGCATTTTCATCAGGCTGATGAATGCCAAATATATTGCCCTCTGTATCCAGATAATACCCTTGCCAAGCCATTCCTGGTAAAGCGTGCTTTGCCTTTGCAACTTTACCACCACGCGCTAAAATTTTCGCCTCTGTCGCATCATAATCTGCAACACCCATCGTGCTAATATAGCCATTGACCGCTTGATTTGCCTGTGGCTCAGCACCTTGACGCTGCATTAATGCACCATTAATACCCATTTCATCATCGCTGCCTGTTACAGCTCCAAAATAAGGCATTCCCGCGTAATCGCTCCAATCTTGAAACGACCAGCCAAACACCTCTCCATAAAACGTTTTCGCTCTTTCCATATCGCTAACATGAATTTCAAAATGAACAGTTCTTCCCATACTTCATCCCTCTTCTCCATTAAAATTAAAGCACGACATTTTCTAAAGCGCTCGATTCGCTTTATATCCCCATAATACAACAGGAATAACAAAGAGCGCAAAGCTCATCCCAATAAAGCCAAGCGTTGCATAGCTAGAAAAGGCTACGACAACCCCTGAAACAACGCTTCCGAAGGAGCCACCTAATGCTACTGCAACATCAACAGAGCCCTGCACCTTTGCTCGATTATGTATTGTTGTTGAATCAATAATAATAGCAGTTCCACTAATTAAGCCAAAATTCCAGCCAAGTCCCAGTAGCATTAGTGCCACGACTAGCCATAGTAAGGAATCACCTGGCGCAAAGGCGGCACATATGCCAGCAATCGCTAATGTCACACTAGCCGCAAGTGCCACAGCAACTCTTCCCACTTTATCTACAAGTACGCCTGTACCTAAAGAGGGCAAATACATCGCTGCTACGTGTAGACCAATAACAATACCTACTGCGTTTAAATGGCTACCATGCCCTAGCATATGGACAGGTGTCATCGTCATAATGGATGTCATAATGACTTGTGATAACACTAACACAATCGCCCCTACCATAATCCCCATGCGCATTAGCTGGCGCTTATCTACCGTTCCTTCCGCATTTACTGTTTCAGCTGCGGTTTGATGTATTGCAATGGCTCGCGCTACAAGCAATGGGTCAGGTCGTAAAAAGACGAAGAGCACTGTACCAGCTAATGCATAGGCTACTGCCGCTAAAATAAATGGTCCTACTAATGTTGGCAATGTAAAGCTTTCTGCCACCTTGCCCATCGTCGTCGCTAAATTAGGTCCTGCTACCGCACCAAAGGTTGTCGCAACAAGTGCAATACTTGTTGCCGTTGCCCGCTGCTTACTAGTTGCTAAATCGGTTCCTGCATAGCGTGCCTGTAAATTCGTCGCTGTGCCTGCACCATAAAGGAACAGCGCAATAAATAATAGCGCAATATTATCCATTGCTCCTGCTATCACTACACCAATTGCCCCTATACTTCCTACAAAAAATCCAGAGGCTAAGCCATAGCGTCTGCCATATTTTTGCGACACACGCCCTACAATATAGGCTGCTAAAGCTGAGCCTAATGTAAACAAGGCCGCTGGTAAACCTGTTACACTATCTGTGCCTAACATATCCTTCGCCAATAAGGCCCCTACTGTTATTCCTGCTGCTAACCCTGCACCACCAAAAATTTGCGAGCATAAAATAACGATTAATGTTCGTTTATAAAGCTGTTGCTGTGCAGTTTCTGAGTGCAGGTAAGGGGCTATTTTATCATTTGTCATGCAACCACTTTCCTTTCGATGCGATTATTTCGCCACGCTAAGTTATTTCTAATCTACATGTTGTGAGGTTAAATGTAAACATTTACAATGAAAATAAAAGGAGGGCTATGATGTATATTCCAAAATATTTTAAAGTGACAGATAGCCAAGAAATTCAGCAATTTATTCAGTATAACAGCTTTGCAACACTCGTCTCTATGCGTAACAACAGACCGATGGCCGTTCACCTACCTTTACAGCTTGTAGAGAAAGAGGACGGTCATTACTTAACAGGACATGTCGCTTATGGCAATCCCATTTGGCGCTCGTTACAAGGATTGGAGCAGGTGCTTGTTATGTTTCAAGGACCGCATGCTTACATCTCCTCATCATGGTACGAAAAAGAAAATGTACCAACATGGAATTATCAAGCTGTCCACATTTATGGGCAGGCAACAACCTTCTCAGGCGAAGCATTAGAGAAGGACTTAGCTGCATTGCTTGTTAAATATGAAGGGCATCGCGAACGTCCTGTTTTATGGGAAACGTTATCACCTGAATTATTAGAGCGTGAGCTAAAGGGCATTGTCGGCATTCAAATTAAAATAGAGGAAATACAAGCCGCATACAAGATGAGTCAAAATCGAACAGCAGGTGACTACGCAGAAATTATCAACAAGCTGGAGCAAGAACGAGATGCTGGTGCACACACAGTTGCGAAGGAAATGAAGAGAAATTCACCGTATTCATAAAATATCAGCGGCTTTTTATCATATATCAGCGCTTTTTGAAATATATCGGCGACTTTTCAGGATATATCGGCGAAATTTGAAATATATCGGCGTTTTACTAAAATTCATTGTAAATAAGAAATACTAACTTAAACAAATCTACAAAAAAAGAATCAGAAGCATACCAAAAGGGTATATTTCTGATTCTTTTCTATATGCTCTTCAAAATATCGAAGGGCAGCCTATATTATTTCGCTGCTTGGAATTTAGCTTCTACTACATCCCAGTTTACAACGTTCCAGAACGCGCCGATGTAGTCTGGACGACGGTTTTGGTAGTTTAAGTAGTAAGCGTGCTCCCAAACGTCTAAGCCTAGGATTGGTGTTTTGCCTTCCATTACAGGTGAATCTTGGTTTGGTGTAGATGTTACAGCAACGCCGTCACCATCAACGATTAACCAAGCCCAGCCTGAGCCGAAGCGAGTTGTAGCTGCTTTTGCGAACTCTTCTTTGAACGCATCAAATGAACCGAATTTCGCATCGATTGCTGCTGCTACTTCACCAACTGGTGTATTTGAACCGCCTGGAGCGATTACTTCCCAGAATAATGTATGGTTAGCATGTCCACCACCGTTGTTGCGTACAGCTGTTTGTTTGTCAGCTGGTAGTGCATCTAGGTTAGCGATTAGCTCGTTTACATCTTTATCTGCAAACTCTGTACCTTCTAATGCAGCGTTTACATTTGTAATGTAAGTTTGGTGATGTTTTGAATGATGGATTTCCATTGTGCGTGCATCAATATGCGGTTCTAATGCATCGTATGCGTAAGGTAATTTCGGTAGTTCGTAAGCCATTGTAAATTCCTCCTCGAAGTTAAAAAATCTTTGTTCATGTATAAGATTATCAAAATTGGTACAGTCCTTCAACGAAAAAAACTCCAGAACACATATTTCGGTCTTTTGACGGAAACTAAATCGCAATAACAAAGACAAGGATCATAATTGCTTGAATCGTTCCCTTTGCTGCAACAGATGTTAAAAATCCAACAACAGAGCCTACCCCTGTGCGGACTGCCTGCTTAATTGTTGTTCTTTCAACAAGTAATTCTGCAATAACGGCACCTAAAAATGGCCCAATTAAAATACCTGCTAATGGGATGACGAATGGTCCAATCAACAGCCCAATGGTACTTCCCCACATGCCCGCCTTTGAGCCACCGAATTTTTTGACACCAACTAAATTGGCAATCGTATCCGCTACAAACAATAATACAACGAACAACACTTCAATCACCCAGAACCACCAAGGTAGTGCGAATGTGTAAAACAATCCATAAATAAGAAAGCCTGCCGCAATAAATAATACGGATGGGATAATTGGATAAACTAAACCGACAAAGCTAATAACAAAACAGGCAATAATTAATATCCATGCAATAATATCCATAAAAGTCCACTCCTTTGCCTACTATGTACGTCCCACCAAACAAAAAGTTTCAAAGCGACATGCCTTCACTTTCATGATAAACTGTCTTGTGGAGGAGAAGATACATATGAAATTAAAACATTCACAGCTTTTTCTTGCTAGCCTATACGAGCCAAAAAAGCTTGCCGCTTATAGAATTATGCCGATTGGCAAAGTGATTCAATATGCCTTTTTACTCATCACCGCAATGACTGTTTTTTCACTCGGCAAATTTTTCAATAATGAAGCTAGTCAAATTTTTGCCTACAAGGAAATAGAGGAATTTGCAAGTGACTTAAAGTGGCTTGTTTATGCCATTTCTATCGTTTTTTTATTCGTCATGAACACCCTTATTTTATTTGCTAAAATTAGCGTTTATGCTTATGTCGGTCAGCTATTTTTAAAGCCGATGAAACGCCGTGGCGAATATCGACAAGTTTGGCGAACAGCTACCTTTGCCATTACATGGGAAGTCATCTTATCAATTATTTTAAGCCTTTTTGCTATCTCATCGACAATCTCCATTTTGCTATTTATCATTGTTACAATGAGCATTTTATTCATGGCATTAAAAAACTATCCGAAAATGCCTCAGGCTTAGGCAGTCGCACTTTATCGACTGCCTTTTCCTCATTAAAAAATGCTGAGCTGATACTGCCTTGACAATTGCTCTAAAAACTTCATCCCTGCTACGCTATTGCCGACCTCATCAATGGCTGGACCGAAAATACCAATCCCTATCGTACCTTGTAATTCCTCAATTTGTGCATCCATCGCAAGACATAAAATGCCTCCTGACACACCGCTTTTCGCTGGCAGCCCAACAAATGCCGCAAATTTCCCTGAAGCATTATACATGCCACAAGTTAGCATCAAAGCCTTCGCCACTTTTGCTATTTTCGCATCGAACAGCTGCTCCTTTGTTAACGGATGATAGCCATCATTCGCAATGACTAAGGCAATCGTGGCGAGCTGCTGCACATCTACAAGCAATGCACATTGCTTTAAATAAGCTTCCAGTGCGACCTCCACATCACCTTGTAAGTAGCCATTTGCTTTTAAATAATAAGCAATTGCACGATTGCGATAAGCTGTCTCCCATTCAGATGTAAAAACTTCATCACTTACCTCACAGTGCACACCAACCATTTTTGCTATAAAGCTTTGCAAATTGTGCACCTTTTCATCCACTGTTCCACCTGGCAGCATTGACGAAATGGTAATTGCCCCTGCATTAATCATTGGGTTAAAAGGCTTGCCTGGCTGATGACTTTCCAAGCGAATAATGGAATTAAATGGATCACCAGTTGGCTCTACATCCACATATTGCAGCACATGCTCAGTGCCGTAAGTTGCACAAACAAAAATAAAGCTAATAACCTTTGAAATGCTTTGCAATGTAAAAAATTGCTGCGTATCCCCTTTTTGAAAAATATGCCCATTGCCATCGATTAACGATACCGCTAATAGCTTTGGGTCCACCTCGCTTAATGCTGGTATATATGTTGCCACATGTCCGTTCTTATAAAATGGCTGTGCCTCCTGAATAAGCTGCTGTAATTGTTGCATCTCACATTTCCCTCCAAAAATTAATAAATAGCTACGCTCAGGAATAGAATACACCAATTAGACATTCAATAGTATTGTGACTCTATTTTAGGAGGAATATTTATGCGTTACATTATTTTTACCATACTTTTTTTCATTATCGCCGCAGTTATTAAAATAGATTTACAGGAGGGAACGCTTTCTCTCGCCTCCTTTTATGCAGAGGAGATTTGCGAGGAGCAAATTACGTATGAATGGCAGCATATCGGCGTTCGTGTACAGCAAAGCGATACCGTTCATAGCCTATTTGCAGCAACACCTACAACGGCTCCTTTTCCTGAGCGTCTTGCTGAATTTTATAAGGCAAATCCCCATTTACAGCAGCAATCACTTGTAGTAGGTGAATTTGTCAAACTACCGATTCGCAAGCAAATAGAAAATAAATGCTTTTAAAATACGCTAATTCCTTGTTCTCTCTTATGTTCACTGCTAAAATAATGACAGTGAGAGCATTTTTCGAGTAGCAATGGCAACATCAAAGTAGGTCATTGCGTCTTATTTAAAAACTCGGAAACAATCGAAGGAGAGAATTTACATGAGTGAAATCGTTCACCGTTCCAATACACGCCCTGTACGCGTAGGAAACTTAACAATTGGTGGCAGCAATGAATTATTTATCCAAAGTATGTGTACAACAAAAACACATGATGTGGAAGCAACAGTAGCAGAAATTTTGCGCTTAGAGGAGGCAGGCTGTCAAATCGTGCGTGTCGCTGTTCCAGATGAGCGCGCAGCGGATGCCATTGCTGACATTAAAAAGCGTATCAATATTCCGCTTGTTGCAGATATTCATTTTGACTATAAACTCGCATTAAAAGCAATTGAAAACGGCATTGATAAAGTGCGTATTAACCCAGGTAATATTGGACGCCGTGAAAAAGTAGAAGCGGTTGTCAATGCAGCTAAGGCAAAAAATATTCCTATTCGTATTGGTGTCAACGCAGGTTCATTAGAGCGCCATATTTTAGAGAAGTACGGCTACCCTACAGCTGACGGGATGGTTGAATCTGCATTACATCATATTAAAATTTTAGAAGACTTGGATTTCCATGATATTATCGTGTCCATGAAGGCTTCTGATGTAAATCTAGCAATTGAAGCCTATGAAAAAGCATCTAAAGCATTCGATTATCCATTGCATTTAGGGATTACGGAGTCTGGGACATTGTTTGCAGGTACAGTTAAATCGGCTGCAGGTCTTGGTGCGATTTTATCTAAAGGAATCGGCAATACATTACGCATTTCGCTGTCAGCAGACCCTGTGGAGGAAATAAAAGTAGCACGTGAGCTATTAAAGTCATTCGGTCTAGCTTCCAACATGGCGACATTAATTTCATGCCCAACATGTGGCCGTATTGAAATCGACTTAATTTCAATTGCCAATGAGGTTGAGGAGTATATTTCAAAGCTAAGCGTACCATTAAAGGTAGCCGTGCTTGGCTGTGCGGTAAATGGTCCTGGTGAAGCACGTGAGGCGGATATCGGCATCGCAGGTGCACGTGGCGAAGGCTTATTGTTTATGAAGGGCAAAACCGTTCGTAAAGTACCTGAGGAAACAATGGTTGAGGAACTGAAAAAGGAAATTGATAAATTGGCTGCTGAAATGCTAGAAAAACGTGCAGCTGAGGAAGCGGCTCAAGCACAATGATGAACAAAAAAGCAAGGTTCGGCATTGATATCGATGGCACAGTAACTTGCCCAGCAACGCTGATTCCACATATTAACGAGGCGTATAATGTCAATATTACACTCGATGATGTCGTAGAATATGATTTTTTAAGTGCCTTTCCGCACCCTGTCGATCGAGCAGAGTTTGCTCATTGGTTTACAACGAATGAGCCCCGTCTTTATGCGGCAAGTAAATTAGCAGACAATGCGCAAGCCATTTTAAATGATTGGCAAAATCGCTACGAATTGTTTTATATTTCGGCGCGCGGCGAAAATGTTTTAGATATTACAAAACATTGGTTTGATGAGCATCAAGTTCCATATGACTATATCGAACTGATTGGCAGCCATAATAAACTGGCAGCAGCCAAGCAGCATGCTGTTGATGCCTTCTTTGAAGACAAACATGACAATGCGGTAATGCTAGCAGAGGAATTAGACATCCCTGTTATTTTATTCGATACACCTTACAATAGGCTTGCCACACCGAAGAAAGTCATTCGTGTCAACAATTGGCTTGAAGCAAATGACTGGATTCGCAAAAACTTTGAATAACCTCAAAAGCTGTCGGATTTCACCCCGACAGCTTTTTATATGTCCAATATTCCGCGCAACCACCTGTCCACAAAGCTCTCAAATGTAATGCCATATTGATTATAAATCTCATGATAGACAAAATACACACCGAGCCTTTCTAACAGCTCGTCATCAATGCGCATACATCTCCTCCAATGACCGCGTAATGGACTTGCTTACCCTCATCTTACGCAAATGTTGGAGGAAATATGATATTTACTTAGCCATATAGATAATCTACCAAATGCTGGACATGCTCCTTGTTGTTTAATACGTTCATTAGTTCTTCCGTTAGCACACTAAGAAATTCTCCCTCAATCTCACAAGTCTCTTCATCCATTATTTCTCCTGCAAAGCGCTCATGAAACACTTTCAGTACAACAGTAATCGCCGCAAAAAATTGCGCTAACGAATCCGCTATGGAAAATACTTCGCTCGCATCGTAGCTCGCTAACACTGGTGAATTTCTTTGACTTGTATCCACAATAATTGGATCATCATCCTTATCTGCTATCACTACCCAAGAAGCATTCCACATAGGGTTTTCTTCATACGGAGCGCTACTACCAACCCAGCGAAAGCCTAATTGTCGACGATATAAATTAGCAGGCTCACTTAAATAAAGGTTGCCACTGCCAATGTCGATGCTTATCCTATGTAATTGATGACCATCCTGACGAATAGGTCCATTCATTTTAAAATGTGAATAAAAATATATTAATTCAGGAGACAATGGAATTTGGGCATTTATGTCCTCCACACTTTTGTTTGGACACTCCATTATTTCCGCCTCTTTTTTAAAGAAACCTGGCGTTTCTCTATATGTATAATACTTCTGTAGCAAATTTCTAATCGCTTGTTTTAACTGCTCTATTTTTAATCACCTCTAGCTCTTTGTATAAAAACCCGATTTACATCCATCACTAGTAATGGTTATTCAGCATATACCATACTTTTTAAGAAATCAATTTTTTTAATATCTTTGTTATTATTTTTATTTGCTCGATAACTATCTTTCGACGAAGATTCGTAAACAGCTAAATATTGCTTAGGATTTAGTAGATAAAACTTTACTTCTCCCGTTTGATGCAACACTAAATCCTCTAACTGTATGCCTGCGAAAGCTGGTAGCGTGTCAATAATACCAAATTCAACAGAGAATCCTCCTTTAGAAAACTCATGCTCATGCAAATTAATTAGGCTATATCCCATTGATTTCATAATTTTTATTATATGATCCCAGTTAAATATAGATAATTCCGCTGGGACTTCCCACCCTCTTTTATCACCAGGTACATGAATATCTAAGTCTTGAGCATCCCAACTCATTCCTGTAACAATTTCCAAGCCCACTGACCCCATTAACAGTGGAATAATATCAATTTCATTTAGTTTTCTTGTTATTTCAATAAACTCATTAAACTTTATATTCCCCATTTGCTTCCCACCTTTTCCTATTCCTAATTATACCCTTTTAATTGTTCAAAAACGATATAGTGTTATGTAATCTTTTATTGTATCATAAATGAATTTGGCTTTTTTATCACTGGCTAAAATCGTGTGATCAAAGGCAACTTATATGTTTATCCTTAACCCATACAATCTCATCCTCAAACTACTCCTGTCTAAGACGATTTAATCCATCATAGTTAAATTTGTCTAGATTTGTGGCGCTTGTGCATTTGTCACACCTTTAATTAAATGCTAATAATCAAAAAATTCGTAGCAGTTAAAAACAAAAAAGCGATATTCCTCGTTTTGTTTAACGAAGAATATCGCTTTCTTTAGCACTTAAATGATGAAATTTTTTGACGCTCTAATCATCTTTCCCTTTGTTTTTTCTAATGCAGCCTCATCTATAGCAGGCGCTTCATCATCTAAGAAAAAATCTGCAAAGCTTTGTCCTTCATATCTCGGTATAACATGCATATGAAAATGCCCTAAATCATCAAAAGCACCTCCATTTTGACAGATGGTGATACCATCAGGCTGGAATAATGCTTTGATTGTTTTTGATACAAGCTGGGCTGCTGTCATTATTGCATTTGCGGTTACAGCATCTAGCTCCTCCAAATAGCGCACATGCTTTTTGGGCAAAATTAATACATGCCCCTCATTATAAGGATCACGGTCTAAAATACAGCAAACATGCTCGTCCTCAAAGACGGCATAAACCATTGCCTGTTGATTGGCTAGTCGGCATCCTAGACAGCTCATGCAAACCACGCCATTAAATCTTTTAGCTCATCTGGTGTGACACCGTGTCCATCTGGATATGTTTTAAATGTCACATGCGCGCCGTATTCCTCAAAAAACGCTGCGCTCGCCTTGCTCCATGCAAGTGGATAAACATAGTCATATTCACCATGCCCAATAAACATACGCACATTGCTAAGCGGCAGTTTGCGGTATTCATCTATTACAAATTGTGGAGTAAAGCCACTTAATGCCACAGCACCGCGCAATGTTTCTGCCATAATAACGGTCAATGCTTGTGCGATCGCCGCCCCCTGATTAAAGCCCATCACATAGAGCTCGTCCTGTTTCAACGCAAACTCAGCAATCGCTTCTTCAATAAAGAGCTTTGTAAATTGCACCACTTGATCAAAAATGGCTTGATTGGGCTGTCCCTCCTCTTCAAATGTATAAAAGGCATAGCCTGGCGGATGTTCAATCGGTCCACGTAAACTAAAAATGTGACAATCGAACGGTAGCTCCTCTACAAGCTGTAATAAATCCTGCTCGTTGCTTCCTAGACCATGCAATAAAAAGATGGCTGGCTTTTCGCCTGCTTCCTTTGGCGCTTTATGTGTAAATATATACGGTGATTTCATGATGCTGCTCTCCTATTCCATTAATTCCATTTGATTAACAAATTGATCTGCATAATAGGCAATGTAGCCTTCTAATATGCGCAATGTTTCCTCAAAGTCTCCATCTAGGATGGTGCTTGCCTGTGGCTGCATTGTTAAATAGGTTAAAAAGTCAAAGCGTAGCGCATGCTCCACAGAGGCATATGCATAATCATAAACAACCGCCTCCTCTGTCACATTTAGCGCTTTATATTGACTATGGAACATTTTCGTATAATCATCCATTTTTTCTGATACAAATTGGCGAATACGCATTTGCTGTGCAAGCGATTCACTTTCAATGTACGAAATGGCTGGCACCTTTCTTTGTCCGTATGTATCCTTTAAAATTTTGACCCATGCTGCTTTATTTTCGACAAAATAGGTGATGTTTAACATCAGGCGATCAAAAAAGTCTTGCTCATCTGTTGCCGATTGTTTTTTTGTTGCGAGATTTTGCTTAATCGTTTTTTCAAATTGTGCCGCATTTGCTTTTTCTGTTAGCAAAAACATTAATTGCTCAATATAGCTGTTGATTTCTTGCTGTGTTTTCACTCTATTTGACACTCCTTTTATTCAAAAAATATATTCTCTCATGTTTTCCACTGTATTTTCAATGGCAGCTCTTAGCGATTTTTGCTCTGTACGGCAAGAGCTTTGCGCCTGCTCTAATGCAATGAGTGCCTGCTCTAAAAAAGCATCCTGCTGCAAGTCTTTGTAGAGCTCCATTAAAACAAGGGCTCGATTCCAATACCAGCGGGCATTTTTATCATCCAAATCAATAGCTCGCTCTAAGTAGCCTAATATTTCAAACGGCGTATAGTCTAAGCGTTGCATCGTTTGTGCGGCTAATCCGTAATATAGTGCCTTATTCGGCTGGCATTTGACAGCCTGTAGGAAACAATGCACGCTTTCATTATAATGATGCGCATATAAAAACAGCTGTGCCTGTGTGAAAAAAGACTGTGCTCGCTCTTCACTAGTACCTGTACGCGCTATTTCCTCTAGCTGGCGTGTACGCACTGCAAATTGCTGTTCATCTTTTATTGCACGAATGGCTAAAACTTCATCTTGCTCCGCATATGTTTCATCTGCTCGCTCAAGCGATTGCGGCTCATATGCTGTATAACAAGGAATATTTCCTAGCTGATAGCGCTCATATAGGGCAATCACCTGTGTAGCAAATGACGAATCAGTTTGTTGTTGTGCCAATTGAAAGCATGCATGGAGCTGCCCACGATAAAATAATTGCTCAAGCTTCAATACTATTCACTCCCTATGTTCTTAGTATACATGATTGGTGCGAAATTTTTTTAATAAAATTTAAATACCCACTTGACTAATATGTTTTATAAGAATAGAATACAATATGCTAACTACTTATCTAGGAGGATATCATTTATGGATTTCATCGTATTATTGAATGTCATCGTACTTATTGCTTTTATCGGTGTTTTATATGCCTTAAAGAAAAAACATGTTAAATTTTCAACACGCGTCTTTATCGCATTAGGCTTAGGTATTTTATTAGGGGCTGCACTGCAATTTATTTATGGCGCTGGCGCTGAAGAGCTTACTAACACGGTACCTTGGTACAACATTATCGGCACAGGCTATGTGAAGCTATTGCAAATGATTGCAATGCCACTTGTCTTCATTTCCATTTTAGTTGCCTTTACAAAAATGAAGGTAGGCAAAAACTTCGGTAAAATGGCAGCTTTAATTTTAGCCATTTTAATCGGTACAACGGCTATTTCGGCTGCAATCGGCATTACAACAACAGCTATTTTTGATTTAGATGCAACACAAATTTTACAAGGTGATGAAGAGCTGGCTCGCGGTGAAGCGTTAGTAGAGCGCTCTGAAACATTAGCTGCGGCATCATTACCACAGCAAATTATCGAGTTATTCCCAGCGAATCCATTTGCTGATTTAACAGGGGCTCGCTCCACTTCAACAATCGCTGTGGTTATTTTCTCAGCATTTTTAGGCTTCGCTTATTTATCTGTTGCACGTAAAGAGCAGGAAATGGCCGCAACGATTAAAAAAGGCATTGACGCAATTTATGCCTTAATTATGGGTGTTGTACGCATCGTGCTTCGCTTGACTCCGTATGGCATTTTAGCGATTATGGCACGTACAGTAGCAACAAGTGATTATGGTGCAATTTATAATTTAGGAAAGTTCGTTATTGCATCATATGTCGCACTGCTTGTTGTCTTTATCATTCATTTACTTATCATTACATTAACAGGCTTAAATCCTGTGACATATGTGAAAAAATCAGCTGAAACATTATTGTTTGCCTTTACTTCACGTACAAGTGCAGGTGCTTTACCATTAAATATTCAAACACAAACATCGCGTCTAGGTGTACCTGAAGGGATTGCCAATTTCTCCGCTTCATTTGGCTTATCGATTGGGCAAAATGGCTGTGCAGGTGTCTACCCTGCTATGCTTGCGGTTATGATTGCCCCAACTGTCGGCATTAATCCATTAAGCCCTAGCTTTATTGCAACCGTTATTATTGTCGTTGCGATTAGCTCATTCGGTGTAGCAGGTGTTGGTGGTGGTGCAACATTCGCAGCTATTTTAGTGCTATCTGCTCTTGATTTACCAATTGCCCTAGCAGGTGTATTAATTTCTGTGGAGCCATTAATCGATATGGGACGTACAGCATTGAATGTTAGCGGCTCTATGACAGCGGGTGTAACAACAGCTCGTGTGACGGGAGAGCTTGATAAAGAGGTTTATGACACACCTTCTTCAACTAAACAATTAATCGATGCTTAAGCTTTATTAGAATTCAGTAGGTGTTTGAACATTCATTGAATGAAGGGAATCGTTTTCTGCTGAATCATGATAAATAACAGGCTGTCAGAGAAGCATGCTTATGCAGGACTTTTCTGACAGCTTTTCGCATTTTCACGAAAGTATGTCATCATGCTAGGAGTTTTCTACTGATTGCAGATAAATATATTGCATTAAAAATTGGAAACGATACAATAGTGGTAAAGATTAGTAAGTGGAGCGAGGTGAGGAAGGTTGTTTGAGACCATTACAGCAGAGAAAAGCTTATTATTTTTAAAAGATGACGTATTAGTCAATGAATTCAAAGCATTAGCAAATCAATTTTCGCAATTTCACACAGTTCCGCAAATAGGCATCGTAACGCCTGATGATGTTTGCATCAGTGCATTTAATATTTGGCTATTGCTTCAGCCCGATGAATATAATATTTTGGAAGCGGCTGAAAAAACGCTCTATTATTCTAGCAATTTTATTATTTTAAATGAATTAAGAAAGGATCATTATTTTAAATTTATTAAAACATATCCAGATGCAGCTGCCGAGCTACATTTTGCAACAGCGATCTATCTTGCAGAGGCTTTAAATCAATGGCTCGCTGACATTTTAATTGCAGAGGCGCGTCAGGATATTATTATTCGCAATCGCCAACGCAGCTATTTTGAAATGCACACAAAAGAGGAAGATGCAGTACGCAAGTTTGTTGAAGATCAGGCAGCTATCGTCAAAATTATGATGCCTATTATTACAAAAGAAAACATATTGGAGCATTTAATTAAAAACAGCTATGATGCTGCAACAGCTCAATTAGCTAAAAAGAATATGACTGTAGAAAACTAAGAAAAGCTTAGGCATTAATCAAAAGCTGAACTATTGAAGAGACCATCGCAAAATGCTCTTTAATAGTTCGGTTTTCTTTGATTTATTGGCGAATTTCTCAATTTATTTGCGGCTTTCTCTAGTTTATTGGCGTTTTTCTCAATTTATTTGCGACTTCTCTATTTTATTTGCGCTTTTCTCGACTTATTTGCGACTTCTCTGTTTTATTTGCGGTTCTCTCGATTTATTTGCGGCTTTCTCTAGTTTATTGGCGTTTTTCTCAATTTATTTGCGACTTCTCTATTTTATTTGCGGTTTTCTTTAATTTATTTGCGACTTCTCTGTTTTATTTGCGCCTTCCTCAATTTATTTGCGACTTTTCCTACTTTTATTAGCTAGATTTGATTGATTGAATGATAAAAATAACTAGTCATCACTTATCATTTTCATTACACTAAATATAAGGGGTGACATTACGATGATACAATTTTATATAAATAACGAGCAGTTTTTAGCTGGTATAACATTAAAGGATAGCCATGAAGAATTGAATAATATGGCATTTTACACAACGGATAACCCGCAAGCGGTACTGACTAATCGGCAACGCTTAGCAGCAGAAATCGGCTATGCTATACAAAATTTTGTTTGTCCACAGCAAACACATAGTGCGACCTTCCAAAAGATTACCACACAGCAAAAAGGTAACGGTGCAGACAGCCAAGCTTCAGCCCTTCCAGAAACCGATGCTCTTTATACATATGAGCGAGGCATCGTGCTGTCGATTTTTACAGCCGATTGTGTGCCTGTCATTATTACAAATGAAGTTACGGGGCTTTGTGCTGTTATTCATAGCGGCTGGCAAGGGACAGTGAAAGAAATTACTGTGAAGCTGCTACAGCAATTAATCGCAGAGGGCAACAATCCATCTGATTTGCGTATACAAATCGGTATGGCGCTAAGCCAGCAACGCTTTGAGGTCGATGCGGATGTTTACGAGCAATTTCAAGCGCTTGGCTATGCGGATGATTTCAGCTACTTCCATGAGCCAACACAGAAATACCATATCGATAATCAATTGACAGTGCAGCAGCAACTATTGCTATCTGGTGTGCCACTTGAAAATATACAAATTGACCGTACTTGTACATACGATGCGGAACAAGGCTTCTCCTACCGCCAGCAAAGGGATTGTGGGCGACATTTAATTTTTGTTGTAAGAAAGTAAATAGATCGCATGGAATGGAATATTCCGTGCGATTTTTATTTTGTAAAGAATCACACATTGACGTACATCATACTATACTGTATTATACACAGTATATAAGGAGTTGATAAGATGAGCTCATTAATCGAGTCTTTTACAACAGAATTAAGACGCGGGACGTTGACATTAGCTGTGTTAAGTCAGCTCGAAACACCTCAGTATGGTTATTCACTTGTTGAACGGCTGGAGCAAGCAGGTGTTAGCATTGAACAAAATACGCTGTATCCTTTATTAAGACGCTTAGAAAAGCAAGAACTTGTGACAAGCAGTTGGGATACAAGTGAAAGCAGACCACGTAAATATTACGTGATTAGCGACTATGGTCGTGAAATTTTCGAACAGCTAAAGCTAGAATGGCTAACTTTAGCTACTGAATTAACTACTTTACTACAGGGAGGACATCAATCATGAGGTTAATTGAGGCTTATGTATATGAAGTAACACGCAGATTACCTAAAAAAGCTCGACATGATATAGCGCTTGAGCTTACATCAACAATTGAGGATATGCTACCAATAAATTATACGACTGAAGATGTGCAGATTGTTTTAGAGAAGCTCGGCAACCCTGCTGATTTTGCAGCAAATTACCGAGACGAGGAACGCTATTTAATTGGTCCTTCACTTTATGATTCATATCTCGATACAATCAAACTCGTATTGCCTTGGGCGCTCGTTATTGCGCTTGTTGTTCAGGCGATTCAAAGCTTTTCCTTGCTAGATGGGGAGCAAGTTATGTTGACAATGCTGTTGGAATTTATTAGCTTCAGCATTCCAGGCTTAATTGGTGTGGCACTACAAGTTTTATTTTGGATTACGATTACCTTTGTTATTTTAGAGCGCAGTGGTGTAAAAAAAATACAGCATGGTGAGGAATGGACAATTGATGCATTGCATGCTGTACAAATTATTCCTGATAGCAAACGTATTTCTATTGGTGAAATAGTAGTGGAAGCCGTTTGGATTGTTATTTTAACAGCTGGTTACTTAACAGCGGAGCATTTTATCGGTATTTATCAAAAAGCTGAAGGCGATCATTTATTGTTAATGACACCTATTTTCCAGCAGCAAACATTGCTTGCCTGTCTGCCACTTTTATTGCTTGCTGTAGCACTAGAAATAGCGCTGCTTTTATATAAACTCAAGCAGCGCGCATGGACGATGAATATAGCCATTGC
Source organism: Metasolibacillus sp. (assembly GCF_025291715.1). Lineage (GTDB taxonomy): Bacteria > Bacillota > Bacilli > Bacillales_A > Planococcaceae > Metasolibacillus > Metasolibacillus louembei. Next base: position 43,756 of record NZ_JAMBIZ010000001.1, on the reverse strand, counting down.
CAATCTTATCGTTAAGCTTATTACAACGATTATCAGTATCATTATTATTAGTCATGATAATCTAATCAATAACGAGCTAGCCCCCTATTTAGCTACTATTATGCAGACAGCACCTGCAAAAATAGAGCAAGGAATTAGCGCTATTATTTTTGCGACAATCATCGTAATCATTATTACAGCTTGTATCGATATCTACAAAGGCTGGCACAAGGCGAAGGAGCATTAATTCCCTGCTATCATTCGCCCAAGTGGCCCATCCTCTACGATGATATCTTCAATGTCGTACACCGAAATTGGGAACATTGGCAAGCCATAATAATACGGTGCTAAGTCATATAATTGGAAAAATAAAACGAGCGTTTTGTCCGCAATATAGAAAAATTGATTCGGCTCAATTGCCGTAAATGGCTCTATAGTTGGGATATCACGCTCTTTAATTTGCGCCTGCACATGCTTCGATAAAACACTTACATAATCGCTATCAGGCTTAAATAAGTCCTTTAGCTGGCATAGCTGCCCCTTTTTCAAGTCAAATGTCAATGGTTGCACGTATGTCATTCCATGTGCTGCATGATAAAAATAAACGTAGTTTGATAGCGTTAAGCTAAACACATCACGTTGATTATTTTTCAGCTCATATGTGCCAAGCATTTGCTCAATTGTGGACGGCAAATCTCCCGCTTGTTTGTTGATAAGCTGCTGTGTTTCATGTGCAATGGTTTGGTTAATAAAAAATTGCAATGACGGATTGTGCATTTGTACAGCCTGAGGGTAGTAAATAATTTGCTGTGGCGATTTCTGCACAGTATGCGTTTGCGTTGTAATTGGAAATGTAAAAGACAAGAAAACCAACTCTTTCTTTGTTTTTCCACATTGTATGCGTGAGTTATGCTTATGCTACATATGTGGTAAAAGTTTATGAGCGATTTCTTGTCTTATTTGATCACTTTTTGAATCTATTTGATCACTTCTCGAGCCTATTTGATCACTTTTCCCTGTTATTTGATCACTTCTCTACCCTAAGCGATAAATCGGTGTTGAAATTTCCTTATACAATCGGGCAATATCTGCTTCATGTACGGCAACAAGCACTGCCGTTGCTGGTCCAGCCGAGCTTGCCATATCTAGCTCACAGCTAAGCGCTTGCCCAGTAAATGCAGTGATTTCTGTGCCGATCCCCTTTGAGCCACATGGCCATATTGCTTGAATAATGTCCGCTTGCCATAACGTATAAAGCTCATGTAGGCTCGCTATATCCTGCATATGCTCCATCACCTGCTGTCCTACTAATGGTCGCCCAATGACAAAATAATGGCAGTTCTCTATCGTTGGTTGCAAATGCTTTTTCCCTACCATCGTCAAGCTGAAGCCTGACTGCAATGCTGAAAAATTTGATTCTGTTGAGCCTGTAATCGGGGGTAAAGCTTTCCCTATTTCATCAAATTGACGCTGACAGCCCTTTACATAGTCATCCCACGCGACATCACCTGTAAAGTTTGCGAGTAGTAAATGACTTGGCTCTGCACCTGCACACCATTGCTCTAACAGCGTGACACGCGTCGCAAAATAGGCGACAATTTCATTTGGTACTTTTACTATGTCCGCCTCTTTTTCACCGATACAGCCTGCATTGTCGATTGTTAAAATAATATTTTCATCAATTTGTATGGCATTTCGCATCGTGCTATCCCTCCACTTTCACGCGCTGTAGAAGTGGGGCACAGAGCCATGCCACAACGATGTTGATAGCTGTCGCAAGCAATAAATTCGGCACTGCAGCTATAAAAAAGGCTGGTGAAATTAAAAAATAAAATGGCAATGTGGCAAGCACACCGTTTGCAACCAACGTCCAAAGCCACTTTATTTTATCAAAGCCCTTCTTATGTAAATAGGCAAACACTAAAATAATCACAAACATTTCCAATGCAATAATTACATGCAAGGGACCAAGTGGCATACCTGAGCTGACTGCTGTCGCTATATGGCCTAAAGCGCCAGTAAAGCCTGCATAAATTGGTGGTAATACAAATGCGGCTAATAGTGCGGGAGCTGAATCGAGCGCCGCTGAAGCCGTCGCTGAAACAGGAATTTTTACAAGTCCCCCTATTGCACATAATGCCGCCAATAACGCAGTTAAAACAAGATATCGTAAATTTGCCTTCGTCATTTTATGTCTCCTTTATTACTTGTGGAATGCCATACCAAATACGTGTCACCTGATGACTATAGGCAAACATTGCTTGATATAGCCTCCCGCATGTATCGCGTAAAAATCGCTGCTCTTTGTCAAGTGGGACAATGCCTCGCCCCATATCTGTGCAAACACAGACAAGTGTTGCCACCTTATCCAGCTGCCCTAGCTTCTCCATCAGCTGTTCTACTACTTCATCCTCGGTTAAGTGTGTGAGCTGTTGAACAAGCTGCTCGAAGCGTCCAACGATGACAACATCTTGTGTAGTAAAAGCGGAACTCTCAGGGATTTCTCCTTCAAAAACATACTGTCTGTAGCTTTGATAATACTGTTTCACATACTTTCGCTTGCCATTATAGGCACCTCCGATGTAGATGTGCATCGCTCTCCCTCCTTCCATGCAGAAAAATGTGACCACGTACAGCTATATATCGTCGAATGCTCTGCATAAACGCTATTAAATGGATGCTGTAAAAACTTCGCAAGCAGCAAACGAATTACCCCTCCGTGCACAACGAATGTATAATCACCTGGCATAATAATAATTTGCTTCATTGCTCTCTCTACACGCGCTGTAAAATCGATAAAGCTTTCCCCATCTGGTGGTGTTACTTGCAATGGATCAGCCAACCACTTTTGATAAAGTGGATAATCCTTCAATTCCTCATATGTTTTCATTTCAAACTGTCCAAAATGCAGCTCTCGTAAATCAGCATTCGCCTTATAAGGCACATATGGGAAATAGCAGGCTGCTGTTTGTCGGCATCGCTGCAAATCGCTTCCATAAACAATAGAGGGCCGCACCGTCAGCTGCACTGGCGTTAAAGGTAAGATTGGCTCATCCGTATGCCCAATATATTTGCGTTCAACATTTGCCTTCGTTTTGCCATGTCGAATCAAATGAATAGTAATAGCGTCCCCCATAATAGTAGCTCCATCCCTTCATAAAGAGCTCCAAGCAAATCGCCTGTCATGCCGGCAAAATTTTTCTTGGACCAGTGTCGATAATACAATACACCTAGCAATGCTACACTGTATAAAATAAGTAGTGACCATTCACCTGTGTACAAAGCATAACCAATAACTAGCATGCTATAAATAGCGCAGGCAATGCCTACAGTTCTTTGCTGCACACGCTCCTTAAAATAAGCCGCAAGACCTGTCGTTTTAGCGCTGTTCATTGTCATGAAATAGAGTAACATAGCGAGGCGAGCTAGCAATGGAACTGCTATAAAATACAGCATATCCACCTCGCGCAATAGCGCCTCATACAAAAAGGCAATTTTCAATAGTAATAGGCTGACAACAGCTAACACACCAAATGCCCCAACGCGTGGATCATCTAAAATTGTTAAACGCTTTTCCTGATCACGATATGAAAAAAAGGCATCGCTTGTGTCGATAAAGCCGTCTGTATGTATACCACCAGTGACAGCAATCATTACGATTGTTAAAATAATGGCAACCACTAATGGCGACAAGTGAAGCCAGTGTTGATTGAGCTGCAAAAAACCAATTGTAGCTGCACCTGTCAGCAAGCTTAAAAGGGGCATAATGGCATACATCGCTGTCACGTTTTGATTTGTTAAAGGCAGCTCTCGTTTAATTGGCAATGCGCTAAAAAACTGTAGGCAAAGCAATATTCCTGTATAAAAATGCTTCATTTGAATCTCCCTCCTACTTCCAGCGCATGCTCTGTTGATGGTCAATTTCATAGGCTTCATCACAGCTTTCAACAATCCATTGATGCAGCTCCCCTAATAGTTGCCTATAGCGCTCTGTTTCTTCATAAATGGATGCTGGCTCATCCAAAACCTCATTGGAAACAAGCAATAACGTCATGCTTTGTTGCTGTGTCGTTGCAACATATTGCTTCCACATTTCGATATGCTCCTCAATATGATGAGGTGCCTTGTATAAAACATTTGCTAGCCATGTCGTTAAACAGTCCCATAAAATAACGGCATTGTGCTCTAGCATTTGTAGCTCCTGTGGTAAAGTATCAGGCACTTCCAACGTGTGCCAAATCACGCCACTCTTTTGACGGTCTGCTTGATGGCGTGCAATCCTTGCCTGCATTTCTCTATCGAATGCGACACCTGATGCAATATATGTAAGCGAGCGCCCTTCAGCAAGCTTTTGTGCGTAGCGTTCTGCAAAGGCACTTTTGCCACTGCGCACACCACCTGTGATAAATATTAATCGTCCCATATATGGTCACCTGCTATATATGAATTAGAATAGCTGCCAAGCAATGTTGCCTGACAGCTATGTTACATTATATCTTATTTAAAAAGCTCTGGGTATACTGTTTCTTCCTTTGTACCACATGCTGTTCATAATAAAACTACCGCTAATGGCTTATACCATTAACAGTGAATTTTATGATGCGTCCTCTTTTCGCTTTTTCATTGGATATGATTTCGTAATAAATTCAATTTCCTCGTGTCCGCTCATTTGGTTGACATAAACTGCCATGACGAAAAATACGTTTGCCAGCAGCCCTAAATAGTCAAATAAAATTTCTGGCACGTCGCGCTCCTCGCTTACTTTATGTAATGCACGGAAGGATTTTTTCGCTTCGCTACGGCATACATGTAAACGTGCTGCTGCCTCTACTCCTTGCGGTAAAACGAAGCGATTAATTTGCTCTTTTGTATGTGCTACATAAAAATCGTAGCGATCGCTTAAAAACTGCAAGTCCTCTTCTGTAACAGCAAGCTTGCCACGCACAGAACCGTTCACATGATAGGCCATCGGGTGTAGCTTCTCTAAATCTTCACGCACAATTTGTACATTGTCCCCCTCTAATGTAGGAAAAACCGTACCAATACTTGTTGTTAATGAGTCTGTACGAATTTCAAAATCAACTAAACAGCTTGCTTCACGCATAAATGGGTAGCAAATATAGCGCATATCTTTCTTTACCAAGTCCATCTCCTCCTTTTTCGTTTGAATAAGCTTTCATCGGAAATGAAAAAAGCCACCCGTCAGAATGGGTGGCAGAAAATTGTTTACAAAGCAAATGATGCAACATTCTATTGCCGTGCATTCTCTTTAGTTCCGAAGAGTATTATGACGATCAGAAAAAGATAGGTCTCCTGGCTCGTGCTGTTTTCTCTCGCGAAAGCCTTCCCATCTCAAAGACAGTGGCATGATTTCACGTTACAAGCACATACAGTTACGGACATAGCTTCGGCATCTCACCGAATTCCCTTACATCTTTTCCTTGCAAGCATTATTCAATTAGTTAATAATCTATCATATTTTCGAGCATTTTTGTAGTATGACATCTAAATTGTATTCAAACAATCTGGGCACTTTCCATACACTTCAAATTTATGTGCCTCTACTTCAAAGCCTGGCAAGCTACCACCGAGCAAATCCATCGGGCATAATGACAATTCCTTTACGCTACCACATTCACGGCAAATGAAATGATGGTGGTGGTGCTCTGATTCACAGTGCATGCGGAAATTGCGCTCGCCCTGCATTTCGGTTTCTTCCAAAATATCTAGCTCAACAAATGTCGCTAAATTGCGGTAAATCGTATCAAAGCTCATCCCTGGAAAGTCTTTTTTCAACACATCCAATAAATCACGAGCTGTTAAATATTTGTCCGTTTCCGCAAACATTTGTAAAATGAGCTCTCGTTTATCGGTTTTTTTATAGCCATTGTCCTTTAAAATTTCCCATGCTCGTGTTAAATTCATTGCGCAACCTCCTGAACTTTTATTTTCTTTCCAACAATCACGCATAATAAAATGATAATAGACGTTACAACAATTGTTCCACCTGGTGCTAAATTTAAATAAAAGGCACTAACAAGCCCAATAATAACCGCAAGCTCTCCAAAGACAATTGCATAAATGATTGCCTGCTTAAAGCCTTTCGCTAAACGCATTGCCGCTGCAACAGGCAACGTCATCAGGCTCGATACAAGCAAAATCCCAACGATGCGCATGCTTGCTGCAATGACAAGTGCAACGACGACCATAAATAGTAAATGAATCCATTTTGCAGGTAGCCCACTCGCCTTTGCATATTCCTCATCGAAGGATAAGACGAATAATTCCTTGAAAAATAATAATAAAAAAATAATAACAACGCCTGCAATTGCAAGCACTACCCATAAATCCTGACGCGATACAGCCGAAACAGAGCCAAATAAATAGCTCATTAAATCGGTGTTAAAGCCGCTTGCTAACGAAATAAAGATGGCACTGATGCCGATTCCTCCCGACATAATAATCGGAATCGCCAGCTCCTCATAATGCTTATAAAGACGGCGCAAACGCTCAATTAAAATCGAGCCACTAACCGATGCAAGTATTCCTAAATAAATCGGATTTAATAAAGCCATCGCCGCAAAGCTTTGACTTATATATAAGCTCCCAGCAATTCCCGCTAATGTCACATGTGATAAGGCGTCTGCGATGAGCGACAGCCTGCGTACAACAATAAAGACGCCGAGCAACGGGGCAATGACCCCAATAATCAGCCCTGAAAAAAAGGCATTTTGTAAAAATTCATATCGTAAAATTGCTTCAATCATTTCGCTACATCTCCTAGTGAATCTTTCGTACTTTATGCCCGTACCAAGCATCTAGCGTTTGCTCTGAAATATCATCAAATTCGTTTTTATAGCCATGGAAATGAATCGTTTTATTCAAGCATGCAACATGGCTAATATGCTCTGAGACGATATCGACATCATGTGTGACTAAAATCATCGTAATTTGTCGTTCCTCGTTTAGCTTAACGAGCATATCATAAAACGATTGCACATTTTCGTGGTCAATTCCAACGGTTGGCTCATCTAGTATAAGTAGCTTCGGCTCCGCAATTAAAGCCCGCGCAATGAACACTCGCTGCTGCTGTCCTCCTGATAATTGTCCGATATTGCGTGTTGCAAAGCTTTCCATCCCGACAGCCTGCAGTGCTTCTATGACAAGCTGATCAACATTTTTCGGATAGCGTTTGAATAAGCCGACTTTTTTGGTTAAGCCACTTTTCACAACTTCCTCAACTGTTGCAGGAAAGCCTGAATTAAAGGAATTGGATTTTTGCGAGACATAGCCAATCCACTCATGCTGCTTAAAGGCTTGAATCGGTTCACCAAAAAGCTCTATTTCTCCTTTTGTTGGCTTTAATAAGCCAAGAATAAGCTTTAATAACGTCGATTTGCCAGAGCCGTTTGGACCAAGTAATGCTAAAAAATCCCCCTCCTGCACTTGGAAAGAAATATCGTTTAATGCCTGTGTTTCATCGTATTGAAATGTTACATTTCGTAACTGGATAATTGGTTTTGTCATATTTATTCTCTTCTTTCTAATTCAAAATCATTACGATTTACAATTTGAAAGTATAGTGGATTTTTAGCCATTTGTAAAGGTAATACACCTCGAAAGGATGAATAAATGAGTCAGATGGAGTTAGTTCGTTTCTTTATGTCAGCAAATGATGCCGAGATACAACGGTTTATGAGGAAAAAAACAGGTGTTGAATTATCGCTAAGCGAAATACAGCAGCTTCGCCCACTTCTTGCAAGCGCCAATATGAGCTGGCTATTAAGCGGTGTCCCGAAGGATGTTTTGAAGCGTGTAGATAAAGTGATTGGCAAGGAAAAAAGAAAAGCATTGATGCGCCTGCTTGATTGATGAGCAAATCATTACTTTTTAACTAAATTAAAGAAACAGTTGTCTGAAAAGCAGCGTCATACATTGCTTTTCAGACAGCTCTTCCTTAATAATTTTGAATAATGGATTCTACTAAACGGTCAATTTGCTTGATTGCCTGTGCATTTTTGTGATCCGTCATAATGGCAAAGGCATATTGGCGACCGCTTTTTGCTGTGACGTAGCCCGATAATGTATAGACATTTGTAATGCTACCTGTTTTCGCTACGACACGTCCACGCAATACATTTGTATCAAAGCGTGTGCGTAAAGAACCTCCAACAAGACGACTTGGCTGCCCTCCAATTGGTAAGCCCTGATAAAAGCTTGAATACATTGCCTGCTGCTGCATCGTTGTTAGCAATGCTGTCAATTCATTAGCCGATACACGATTCACATGAGACATACCTGAGCCGTCTTCAAAGCGCCATTGTGATACATTTAAGCCTAACGATGCTACATAGTCACGTAAAACTGCTACCCCGTTTTCTGTAGTGCCAATGCCATGTACCTCACGTCCCATCGTTTTGACAAGTATGTCTGCGATACTATTGTTGCTCAGCTTCATAAACACAGGATAGAGCTTATGTAATGGCAACGATTCCTTTGTATATATTTTACGTGCTGTTGCTGGTACTATTTTGCGTCCAACCGATGGATTTGTAACATTTAATGCGGCTGTTTGCCATGTAGTGCGAATAGCATGCAGCGTATTCATTGTTGGATCTTGCAATGTCACCCATTTTTTCACTGTACTTCCTTGCGGGATATTGCCTGTTATCACAACTGTGCTTGAGCCATATTGCCTTTTCACGCTTAACGTATTTTTGCTTGTTTTCGCTCCTGTACGTGCTTGATTGACGAATTTCATGCCACTTGTATTTGGCAGAACAGTAAAGCTCGGTGCTTTTTTCACTGTATTGCCTGTTACTTGTACAATGACCGTTCCTGCATCATAATCCGCATTTGGCGACATCGTTAAGGCAGAGATTCTTGCCGCATAATATTCTGTTTCATCTTGTTTGACAATGCCTGGTGTTAATACGCTACCACTAAATGCGCTGTCATCCCCATATAAATGCCCCTGTACTTGGCGAATCCCATAACGCTTCAGCACTTTTGCAAACGTTAAAAAGTCCTGCTGCTGTAATGTCGGGTCTCCCCCACCTTTTATATAAACATCCCCATACAATATACCATCTATAATATCACCATCAATATAAAGGTCTGTTGTAAACGTATAATCCTTTCCTAATACGTGTAATGCTGCGCTGCCTGTTAATAGCTTTAGCGTTGATGCAGGCTTCATTAGCGCTTGCCCATTATGCTCATATAGAATATTGCCCGTTGTTAAGGAACGCAAGGAGACACTTGTGTTAGATTTACCTAAATTTTTTGTGACAGCCTGATCTAGCACATGTGCATTTGTCGTAAGCGGCAAGCTAATGAACAAAATGAGCACGAGGAAAATTTGCATTAGCTTTTTCATATTATGTAGCTCTCCTATTTAAATTTATTTGCGCTTTTTCATTCATTATCTGCGAATTTTTTTAAAATATCTGCGCTTTTTGGTAACTTATCTGCGAATTCTCTCAACATATCTGCGTTTTATAAAAAAAGCTGCTTGGCAATTGCCAAGTAGCCTCTCTTTTTATCCACGCATTGCATCGATTAATGCTGGACGGAATTCACCATCACGTAGCATCGCAATTTCATGTAAATATGGCGCTGCTTTCGTTTTTGCATCTACACCTACGAAAGGTGTTTCCAGTATTTTAGGTATATGCATTAGCTGGTCATGATGAACAATCGATTTTAATACATCAAAGCCAATTTCACCAAAGCCGATATTTTCGTGGCGGTCTTTGGCAGCACCACGCACGTTTTTTGAGTCATTAATATGCAATACCTTTAAACGATCTAGCCCAATAATTTTATCGAAGTCATTTAATACACCATCAAAATCCTCAACGATATTATAGCCTGCATCATGCACGTGACAAGTGTCAAAGCAAATCGACAAGCGTTCGTTATTTGTCACACCATCGATAATTTGCGCAAGCTCTTCAAATGTACGACCACATTCGCTGCCTTTGCCAGCCATCGTTTCTAGCGCAATTTGCACAGGATAATCCTGTGTTAGCACTTCATTTAAGCCTTCTACAATTTTCGCAATACCTGCCTCCGCACCTGCCCCAACATGTGCTCCTGGATGCAAGACAATTTGCGTCGCTCCGATTGCGGCCGTTCGTTTAATTTCCCCTTGTAAGAAATCGACGCCAAGACGGAATGTTTCAGGCTTTGTCGTGTTGCCAAGATTAATAATATACGGTGCATGCACGACAATATTTTGCATGCCATGCTCCTGCATATGCGCTAAGCCTGCTTCGATATTGAGCTCCTCGATTGGCTTGCGACGCGTATTTTGCGGTGCACCTGTATAAATCATAAATGTATTCGCACCATAGCTAAGCGCCTCTTCACTAGCACCTAGTAGCATTTTTTTGCCGTTCATCGATACATGTGAACCTAATAACATTTGTTTGTAGCCTCCTATTTCTTACCTCTGTTTTTCAAGCGGCGCTCACGTTTTTTAATTTTTTCCATTTCCCATTTCATGTTGCGCTTATAGCCTGGTTTTACTTTTTTCGGCTTACGCACAAGCGCTTTCGCTTTCACATCAATTTCATTTTCCTGTTTAACGCGGTTTTTACGTTGATGGCGATCCTTTAAATCAATCCATTCACCATTTTTAATATCTTTTTGCTCAAATGGGATGCCCATTTTCTCCACACGTACTAATGCATCCTCATCCTCTGGCTTGAACAACGTAATCGCTGTCCCTTTATTGCCAGCACGCGCTGTACGACCAACACGGTGAATGAAGAACTCTAAATCCTCAGGAATCTCATAGTTAATAACATGTGAAATACCTTGAATATCGATACCGCGCGCTGCTAAATCAGTCGCTACGATAAATTGGAACTCTAAATCACGAATTTGCTTCATCATTTTTTTACGGTCACGTGGACTTAAATCACCATGAATTTGTCCTGAACGAATTCCTTGCTCCGCTAAATAGCCTGCTACATGCTCCGCTGTTTTACGCGTATTACAGAAAATAACCGCTAAAAACGGGTTGATGCTTTTAATAACTTCAACTAAGCGTGTATCACGCGATTTTGAACGCACAGGAACAAGATAAAAATCAATATTTTCCGCTACCGGTCGCTTATCGTTCATATGAATATGAACAGGTGAATCCATATATTTCTTTAAAAATGGCTGTAGCTTTTCAGGAATTGTTGCCGAAAAGACAAACATTTCGAGATTTTCAGGCATGTGGCTCGCAAAGCCATCGATATCTTCAATAAAGCCCATATCAAATGCTAAATCTGCCTCATCAACGACAAGCAGGTTCGCTGTATGCACTAACAAAGCATTTTCCTTCACTAAATCTTTGATGCGTCCTGGTGTGCCAACAACGATATGTGGCTGTGTTTTTAATTTGTCGATAGAACGCTGCTTATCCGTCCCACCAATAAATAATTTTGCTTGAATGCTTGTACCTTCTACAAGCTGCTGTAGGGCATCGAAAATTTGCTGTGCAAGCTCACGTGTTGGTGATGTAATCACCGCCTGTACTTCTTGCTTTTCCTCATTCAAACGTTGGACGATTGGAATTAAAAAGCTATGCGTTTTTCCTGTGCCTGTATGTGCTTGTCCAATTGCACTTTTTCCTTTTAGTACAAGTGGTATCATTTCCTTTTGAATCGGTGTTGGTTCAACAAAGCCTAATTTAGCAACGGCGTCCTGCAAAAAAGGTTTTAATTGATAATCTGTATATTTTGACATAATCGCTCCTCCTTAAATCTTTACTATTGTACCATGAAATATTGTTTTACGTGCGGTATGAAGCGGATTTTTTTCAAGTTGAACCGATACAATCGCCTTTGCATATGATAGGGTATCATTTATCGTGATTCAGCAAAAAATCCCCATCTCTACAGGTAGCAAGATGAATACTTGGGTTGCTTTTTATTCAGTAGGTGTCCAAACACCCACTGAATCACGATAAAGCCTCCGGCGGATGTCATAGATTTTAAAAAGGAGCTTTTCGAGCAAGCTCGAAAAAATCTAGACGCAATTACGCCGAGGCGTAATTGATCTTATGTGCAGATAGAAAGGAGAGTTTTATGCGCCCGTTCCCGTATTTCCAAATGCCAACGCCTTACCCTGCTGCACCTCCCTATGCTTTTATGCCGAGAGGGTTCTCACCGATGATGCGCATGCCATCAGCTATGCCAATGGGGATGCCGATGCAGGCTGCTCGTATGGCTCAGGCTGCACAAACAGCCGCTTCAGCACCAAAATGGGAAACCTTCTTACAAACGGCTAATAGCTTTATGGATAATGCACAAAAATTTACCCCTTACGTGCAGCAAGCAGCGCCAATGATTAAAAATTTACCTGCGCTTTGGCGAATGTACCGCGGCTTCCGCAGCCAGCCAAGTGAGTCGAGCACCATTCGTGCACCGCGTGAGGAAATGAACTTTAGCCTAGACAGCTCAAGCAAACCGATTGAACGTCAAACACGCCCTTCTGTACCAAGAATTTATCAACCACCATTTGAGTTTTAACAATGCCAATATTTAAAATTGTTCCTAACAGAGAGGTGATGCAGATGCTCGCTTTTCTGTTAGCTCTCTTTTAAAACGAACTTTTGTATTCACTAGACGTCATTTGCTATAATAGAACTAGTAAAGCGAAAGGAGTTTGAACAATGAAAGTAATTAAAATAAATCCACGTGGTTATTGCTATGGCGTTGTTGATGCAATGGTCATCGCTCGCAATGCTGCATTAGATAAATCATTGCCTCGCCCTATTTATATTTTGGGTATGATTGTTCATAATAAACATGTAACAGATGCTTTTGAAAAAGATGGCATTATTACGCTTGATGGGGAAAATCGGAAGGAAATTATTGAAAAGGTGGACAAAGGTACGGTTATTTTTACCGCACATGGCGTATCACCTGAAATACGTGAAATTGCGAAGCGCAAAGGACTTATCTCCATTGATGCTACTTGCCCAGACGTAACGGTTACACACGATTTAATTCGCGAAAAGTCCGCAGAGGGCTACGATATTATTTATATTGGTAAAAAGGGCCATCCAGAGCCTGAAGGGGCAATTGGTGTGGCACCTGAGCACGTTCACCTTGTCCAGTCTGTTCAAGATGTAGAGCATTTAAATTTAACAAACGAAAAATTATTAGTAACAAATCAAACGACGATGAGTCAATGGGATGTTGCTACGCTAATGGAGCATTTGCAAAAAAAATTCCCACATATCGAAGTGCATAAGGAAATTTGCCTTGCAACACAGGTGCGTCAAGAGGCTGTCGCTGAACAAGCAGGTGTGGCTGATTTACTAATCGTTGTTGGCGACCCAATGTCAAATAACTCCAATCGCTTGACACAAGTATCAGAAGAAATTGCGCATACAAAGTCATATCGTATCGCCGATATTAGCGAGCTTAAGCTAGAATGGCTTGAGGGTATTGATACAGTTGCTGTAACAGCAGGTGCTTCAACACCAACGCCCATTGTGAAGGAGGTCATTGTCTTTTTAGAAAAATATGACCCAAATGATGCAGCGACACATGAGATCATACGAACTGTTACACTTGATAAAATTTTACCAAAAATTAAAGAGCCAAAACCTGTAGAAAAAATTATGCCCTATTAAAAATAAGCTGTTGAAGGAAATAAAAACCACCTTCAACAGCTTTTTTGTATATTCGACAAAACGCTTCGACATTTCTTGCAACCACTTACCTAAAAAGCTATGTAGTTATTCAACCGCTCCATATTTGTGACAAATTTGTGAACTTATAATTCTGCCCACAATGCGACATTATTTTTACCAATTGTGATATACAATACAGGTATCAATCAAAATTAAGGAGTTCCATCATCATGTTGAAACACTTTTTCCAAAAAATCATCTTAAAATGTAGAATCGAATTTAAAAGAAAACAAATGTATAAAATTGCAAAAGACCTAGGCTATACACACCCAAAAGTTGTTGAATCAAGCCAGCAGTTAGATACATTGCTCAATAGCTACTCCAAATAACGGATTATGCTTACTGCTGTGCTCGTTTGCGCTCTTTTCGATATTCTGTAAAACGTAGCACACTACCACCAATTGCAAACGCCATGCCAATCGCAATAAAAATAACGCGCATTGTTGTCGATGTCGTTGGCAATATATTAAAGATGGTTGCTAGCACAACAAATAAACCAGAGATTGATACTAAATAACCAGCTAAACCTACACTCATATATTTCACCTCACGTCAAATTTTATCGTGCTCTACTAGAAATTGCAAACATACTAATAATTCATCGCGACCTATACAGAGGTTTGAATAAGCCTCTTCTCATATGAATACAAAAAGGCTGTGGAAAAATTAGATGTACTAACTTTTCCAACAGCCTTTCACTTACATTTTATTTCGTTGCTTGGTATGCCTGTATAAATTCCTTCACTTTTGCGCTATCTGCCTCTAGCTTTAAGCCTGTATCCACAAGTGGTGAAACAGTTGATACTGCTGGCTTTTTATTACCTTGGTAGTAGCTAATAAATTCATCTTGATTAATTGAATAAAGAATCGCTTTACGTAAATCAACAGATGTTGATACATCTCGCCCTTTTGGATTCATTAATAAATAAGAAACGGCGTTGCTATCTGCTGTTTTTAATGTTAAATTCGCATCGCCCTCTACAACATCAAGCTTCGTTTCTGGCACAGCTTGTAGTACGTGGATTTCTCCATTACGTAGAGCTGATAATGCGCTATCGTTATCTTGGATAAAGCGCACGTTCACTTTATCTATTTTCGGCTCATTTTCAGTGCCTGCTTGATATGCTGGATTTTTTACGAACGTTGCCTCATAATCATTTTTTTGTACAAGTACGTACGGGCCTGATGCAGCTAAATGGTTAGCATATGTTGCCCCTTCTGTTACTGTTGCTTGATCTCCATAAGCTACATGAACGTTTGGATCATAGCTTTCAACATCAAATGTATTGACCGCTGTAACCGCAGCCTCTGACACGATACCGCCCGATTGATGTGCTAAGTAGTTTAACACTTGTGGGAATGGCGTTGGTGTCGTAATTTTCACAACTTGATATTTACCTGCTGCGTTATCGACATCTGCCTCGCTTGTCACTACCTCTGCAATCGCCGCTGGTAATTGCTGTGATAATACGTCTAAAACTGTGTCACCATTAGCTGTTTGTACAGATTCCAATGCCGTAATATCTGTTACGACCTCCACTGTCTTGATATTTTCATGAATTGAGTATGTGCGGTGATCAGGCACTGCTTTCTCATCCTTTGCACGCTCTAATGAAAAGACTACATCCTCCGCTGATACTAAATCACCTGTATCTACCGCTTGGTTATTTTCCACTTTTGCAAAGTTAATATCATCGCGCAATACGAAGTAATACGATTGGTTATCCTCTGCAATAGCATAGTTATACGATAACGAGCCATCTGCAACGACTTCATCTGTATCAGATAAATTCACTAAACGCACATACATATTCGTATTTAATGTATTAATAGAGCCATCATTTCCTTTAACTGGGTCTAATGATGTTAATGATGAAATAGCTTGGTGTAAAATAAGCGGTTCTGTTGTATTTTTTGCTGTATCATTAAATGAAATTGTTTCCCACGCCTGTGCACGTGATTTTGGTAAACGAACTGTATCTGGGTTTACTTCTTTAGAATAAATACCTTGGAATTTCTTTGAAATGTATAATGGTGCAATATATGCTTTATCGAAAACAAGTGCTTGCTCTAGCTCTGCATATTTCTCCTTCGCCTCATCGCCAATTAATGTGCTTGCCTCATCGATTAATGTATCGATTTGCTCATCTGCTGTATTGCTATAATCTCCACCTGTTTTAAACAGACCACGCACCGCATAATCTGGATTCCCTGTTACTGTCGTCCAGCTTGATAATGCTAAATCATAGTTCCCTGCATCTCGTTGTGCTGAAAAGGAACCGAAATCTGGTTGAATGTTTAATTTCACCTCAAAGCCATTTTTCGTTAATTGGTCACGCACGATATTTACATCTTGCTCCTGTGATGCCATTCCTAGTACTTCAATAACAGGCTTGTCACCTGTTGGGCTCGTTGTGCTTTCTTTTTCTACATCGGATTTTGTTTCTACACAGCCTGCTAACGCTACGGCTGCCGCTGTTGTTGCTGCTGCAAAAGCTAAATATTTTTTGTTCATTTTTAAATTCCTCCAATATTAATTTGATTTCGGGTCTAATGCGTCACGTAAGCCATCACCAAAGAAATTAAATGATAGCACGAGCAGCATAATACAAATCCCTGGGAAAATCGCTACATAAGAATGTGTTTCTAAATATGTGCTTCCTACTTTTAAAATATTGCCCCATTCAGGAATATGTGGCTCAACACCTAGCCCAAGGAAGCTCAAGCTACTCGTTGAAATAACCGCGCCACCAATTGTTAAGGTTGCCTTGACAATCATCGGTGCTAAAGAGTTTGGTACGATATGCTTAAATATAATCGCCCCATCAGACACACCCAAGGCACGTGCGGACTCGACAAACTCGTAATTGGCAATTTGCATGACATTGGCACGCATCGTTCGAGCATATGTCGGAATCGCTCCAACGCTTAGTGCGATAATTAAGTTCACTGTATTGGCGCCAAATGCGGCAATAATCGCAATTGCTAACAGAATACCTGGAATCGCATATAAAATATCAAGCAAACGCATAATGATATTGTCTGTATGTCGACCGTAATAGCCTGAAAATGCCCCAAGTGCCCCACCAATAATTGCGGGAATAATTGTTGAGAAAAAGCCGACAATTAACGAGATTTGTGCACCGAAGACGATGCGGGAGAATAAATCACGCCCAAAATCATCTGTGCCTAATGGATATTCAAATGATGGCCCTTGCAATAGGGCACTATAATTATTTTGTGTCGCAAAGTCATAATCAAACGTCCATGAGCTGACAATTGACAATGAAAACATTGTAATAA
Organism: Metasolibacillus sp.; assembly: GCF_025291715.1. GTDB lineage: Bacteria > Bacillota > Bacilli > Bacillales_A > Planococcaceae > Metasolibacillus > Metasolibacillus louembei. Next base: position 26,772 of record NZ_JAMBIZ010000001.1, on the reverse strand, counting down.
TAAAGAACATGCCGAACACAGCCATCGTATTGCGCAAAATTTTGTCCCATGTTTTTTGCCACTTCTCTATTGCAGAAGGATCTGCATTTCTCGCCTTACGAATCAATGTAAAGCCGAGCAATGTGGCAAACAAATTACCTGTCACTGTTGCAAGCAACAGCACAATACCTAGCAGCTGCATCCATTTCGGTGCAGAGGTAGCTGTGACATAGCGCGCAACAAGCACTGCTGTTACTGCATAAACAAGTGCCAATGCTATAAATGCAGCCATTGCCATAACGAAGCTATCGACAACATAAGGCTTAAATATATTAAGTGCCGAAAGCATAAAAATAACAATTTGTGTCATCAGTGCATAAACCGCAAACGTATACTCCGCCGTTTTATTTTTCGTCACAAGCATAAAGCCATAGCCTGCCGCAAAAATATTGCCAGCAAAAATCGTCAGCATTAATGGATAGCCTAGCCAGCGTGTTCTCCGTTCAATTTGATGCACCTTTGCTAAATCTCTTTTTATAAGCAGTGAAGTGAGCCACACATAAAGTGTTGTCACAGCGTAAATGAGAAAGCCATACAACACATATGGTCGCCACACCCCTTCACTAAAATTAAAGCTATAAAGTAAAAGCAATACTGAAAAAATCGCAGAAAAGGCAATGGTAAATTGTGCATTGACATATTCCTGTGTAATTTTCAAAAGTAGCTTCACATTTGATATGAATTTCACAAAAAATCCTCTCCTAAGATTGCTTCATTTTTGAGCGGATACGTGGATCAAAGAAAGCATATAACATATCAATGACCATATTGACAATCGAAATGGTAATAGCGATGTAAACAACGCCACCCAAAATTGCAGGAATATCAGGTATAAACTGCTTATCGACAATATAACTACCGATACCGCTAATATTGAATACTTTTTCTGTTACCGCTGCCCCGCCAAGCATGCCACCGAACAATAACCCAATCACTGTAATAATTGGAATCATCGCATTGCGAATTGCATGTTTGACAATGACGTTTTTCTCGCTTAAGCCCTTTGCCTTTGCTGTAATAATATAATCCTCATGAATGACCTCTAGCATGCTGGAGCGCGTCATCCTTGCAATTGATGCTGTAATGGATGTCCCTAATACAACAATTGGCATTACAATGGATAACCAATTACTCGGATTATATGTTGCAGGTAGCCATTGTAGCTTTAACGAGAATGTTAAAATAAAAATTAGACCTTGCCAGAAGCTCGGAATGGATAAGCCAATTAATGCTAATAGCATAAATGCATAATCTAAAAAGGAATTAGGTCGAACAGCTGAAATAATGCCGACTGGTATCGCAATAATCACAGCCATAATTAAAGAAAATAATGCTATCTTTAATGTTACTGGGAATTTATTCATAATACTTTGCGTAATATCCTCTTTCCCCGCAAAGGAATTCCCTAAATCAAAGGTAAATAGCCCTGATAAAGAATGCCATAGCTGCACCAAGTACGGCTGATCCAAGCCATGTAGCTTATTAAAATTCGCAATTTGTGCTGGTGTCGCCTCAACGCCTAACAGATTGCGTGCTGGGTCAAATGGTGAAATATATAAAATCGAAAACACCAATATCGCCACACCAACAATAACAAACAAGCTTTGAATAATACGTTCAACGATAAAGCGTGCAAATGGATTGCTACATAAAATAAGTATGATATACATGATAATACTAGGTATAAAGCTTAATGCTAAAAATGCAGGCTTCATTAGTAGTTGACTAAAATATGCTGTATAGGTCTGTTGTGCCACATCTTGTGCGAAAAGCTGCTGCTCAACTTCCTTATTCATCCTTTGTTCAACTAATTGTTGGACTGTTGCTTGTAGCTTTTGCTCATCTATTTTTTGATGAAAGAAGCTTGCTTTGGATAATTCCTGCTCTCTATATTCCGCTGCCCACTCCTTTTCTATGCCTGAAGCAATTAATTGCGCTTTTTGCTGCGCATATTTTTCGGAATATGCATTGTTATTTTTTTTATAGAAAAACAATACAGTAGCAACGATATGAACGAGCAAGCCCGTTATATATAAAATCCATGCATAGCTTTTTTTGGCACTTAATTTTTGATAGCTTCTTGCAAAATATGCATTGATGCCTCGCCCAAAAATTTCATTATTGGACATATTGCTTCTCCCTTCATAACAATTTTAAAATACTTGATAAGTTTCACAAAACGGTTATTGTATAATTCCTATCTGTATAGTACATTATGTATTAGCGATATCATTTCGTCAATAAAAATATTTATTATTTTGTCCAAAAGCAAAATACTTAACGAAAAGCTTTATCAAATTGAATAAATAGCGTAACTTTCAGCATTTGAGCTGAGACATAATTGATAATAGATAGGTGGATATTTATAATGGAAAAATTATTAGAAGTAAATGATTTGCGCGTTTCCTTTATTACAGGGGAAAGCGAATTTGAAGCAGTAAAGGGCGTTAGCTTTCATGTCAATAAAGGGGAAACAGTTGGTATTGTAGGAGAATCTGGTAGCGGTAAAAGCGTAACAGCTCGTTCGATTATGCGCTTGCTGCCATCACCTCCCTCCTTTTTAAAATCAGGTGAGATTCACTTTCAAGGACAAAATTTAGTCGAGCAAACAGAAAAACATATGGAGTCTATTCGCGGGAAGGATATTAGCATGATTTTCCAAGACCCAATGACCTCCACTAACCCAACAATTCGTATCGGTGAGCAAATTGCAGAAGGCTTAATGAAGCATCAAAAGCTTTCGAAGCAAGAGGCATATACACAAACGATTGAGCTATTAAAATTAGTTGGTATTAACAATTGCGAGGAGCGCTATAAGCAATATCCACATGAATTTAGTGGTGGAATGCGCCAGCGTGTAATGATTGCAATGGCATTGGCATGTAATCCTTCTTTATTAATTGCAGATGAGCCAACAACAGCGCTCGATGTAACGATTCAAGCGCAAATTTTAAGCTTGATGAAGCGCATGCAGGAGCGACTAGGCACAGCCATTATTTTAATTACCCATGATTTAGGCGTTGTCGCAGGGATGTGTGACCGTGTCGTTGTGATGAAGGAGGGCGAAATCGTTGAGCAAGGAACAACGGAGGAAATTTTCGCAAACCCGCAGCACAGCTATACGAAGCGTTTATTAAATGCCTTGCCAAGGCTACACGAAAAAAAGGAAGCAAAAGTACAGCCAAACTTGCCAGCGGACCTTGACCCCAATGTGCCATTAGTAGAAATACGCCATTTGCAAAAGCATTTTGATTTTGGTAAAGGTGATGTTGTCAAGGCTGTTAATGATTTATCATTCCATATTTACCCTGGTGAAACGCTTGGACTTGTAGGAGAATCTGGCTCAGGTAAATCCACAACAGGACGTACTATTTTGCAGCTACACCAGCCAACTGATGGAGAGGTGCTATATAAAGGTGTGCCTGTGACACGCTTATCGAAAAATGAGTTAAAGAGTATGCGTCGCCATTTACAAATGATTTTCCAAGACCCATACTCGTCTTTGAACCCTCGCAAAAAAGTGCTCGATATTATTGGTGAGGCATTGGATGTTCATAAGCTCACGACATCGAAGGAGCAGCGTCGTGCACGTGTCGAGGAATTATTAGAGCTTGTTGGCTTAAATAAGGAGCATGCGCTACGTTATCCACATGAATTTAGCGGTGGACAGCGCCAGCGCATTGGTATTGCAAGAGCATTGGCGGTTGAGCCGAACTTCATTGTTTGTGATGAACCGTTGTCTGCCTTGGATGTATCAATTCAAAAGCAAATTGTTGACTTATTAAAGGATTTACAGCAGCGCTTTGGCTTAACCTATTTATTTATTGCCCATGATTTATCGATGGTCAAGCATATTAGTGACCGAGTAGCTGTTATGTATGGCGGAAAAATTGTTGAGCTAGCTGAGAGCGAGGAGCTTTATTCCAACCCGCAGCATCCTTATACGAAAATGCTACTGCAATCGATTCCAATTCCTGACCCAGCAATCGAAAAACAGAAGCAGCAGAAAAGACATGTGTTAACAGAAGATGAGCTACGTGCTAAACGCTTTGATGTCGACAACACAGAGCTTGTCGAAATTTCCAAAGGACATTGGGTTGCTTTAGCTAAGGGCGAGTAAAAACAGCATTTCTCAAAAATGGCCACGAATGAACGTTTCGTGGCTATTTTTTTCGAATAAATTATATAACTTAAATTCTTAAATACTTCAAAGGCTCTTTCTTAACGAAATGATTTTCGATTAATTGAAGGACTACCTCATTGCCAGGTAAACTTACCATTTCTTTCGCTTCGTCGAAAGGAAGCCATTGATATTCGCTATGCTCGCTGTTTAATATGACAGATTGCTCTTTATGAACAAAGCCTACAAAAACAGGTGCCATGTAAATAAAATTGTCTTGTGGAGAGAAAATTTGGTCAAATTGATTGGATGAATATAAGGCAAGCTCTGTAATGCCTGTTTCTTCTCTAATTTCTCGATACACTGCTTCTATAGCAGTCTCACCATTTTCAATGGCACCTCCAATATAGCACCAAATGTTATTTAAAATAGGAGATGCTCTTTTTAATAATAGAACATGATATGTATCATTAATTTTTTTCAATAACACCACAGCAACACCATTAGATTTGATAGGAATCATAGCCATCTCTTATGCCTTCTTTCTCCATTTTGTGTATAGTAGACATTTTTGAATAGAAAAGGTTCCATAAGCCATTAAAAAAAGTGTTTGAAAGCGGTCAAACATACCGTTTTCAAACACTCTACTTTACCGATGCAAGGAGTTAAATAAACTTAAATGGCTCTGTATGAATTTGTGATTCAATAAATTGTACAGGTAATTTCTTCTTTGCACATAGTACCTTCATTTTCTCCGCAACACCTTTAATCATCACCTTTTCCACATGATGTCCAGGGTCGACAATGCTTAAGCCATTGACTTCTGCATCCTGTGCCATATGGAAGCCGATATCCCCTGTTACGAAAACATCTGCACCAGCTCTTCTTACCGCTGCAATATAGCTATTGCCGTCTCCACCGATAACCGCTACCTTCGAAACAGTGCGCTGTAAATCACCTACAACACGCAAGCATGGTACATCAAGCTGTACCTTGACGAATTCTGCAAATTGCTGCAATGTCATTGGTTGCTGCAATGTTCCAATACGACCTAAGCCTTCTTCTTTGGCAGTTAACGCTAGCTCCCATACGTCATAGGCAGGCTCCTCATACGGGTGCGTATTCAGCATTGCTTTTAAAATACGATTTTTTTGGCTGCTTGGGAAAACGACCTCTACTTTTTGCTCAGGTTCGACATTGACCTCACCGATTTGACCGACAAAAGGATTGGCTCCATCTAATGCACGAAAACGCCCTTCTCCAGCCGTCGTAAAGCTACACGTATCATAATCGCCTATTTGTCCTGCCCCCGCATTAGCGAGTGCAATACGCAGCGTTTCTGCATATTCCGTTGGCACATAAACGGCTAGCTTCATCAGCTGCTCGCTATATGTGTGCTCCAAAATTTTTCGATTTTCAAGCTGCAAGGCATCCGCTAGTAAATCATTGACACCACCTTGTGCCACATCTAAGTTCGTATGTGCTGCATAGACCGCAATATCATGCTTTAAGCATTTTTCATAAAGCTTGCCAGCAGGTGTATCTGTCCGCAAATTGCTCAGCTTGCGGAAAATGGGTGGGTGATGTGCAATAATGAGCTCACAGCCCTGTGCTATTGCCTCTTCCACTACCTCCAGCGTCACATCAAGCGTGACGAGCACTTTCGTCACCTCTTTATTGACTGTGCCAATCGCAAGCCCTATCGGATCATTGGGCATACAGGCAAGCTTTTTCGGCGACCAGCTTTCGAATAATTGAATAATTTCATTGCCATTTACAGATTTCATTTTGCTAGCACTCCTTCAACTAATTGAATTAATTGCTGTAACTCCTCTCGCTTCGCTTGAATATCAGGTGTTGCCTCTGCTCTATTCAAGTCCTGTAAAATTCTTTGCCAATTGTCAATTTCCTTCGTCCATTTTTTCACAAAAACAGCTGTGTGCTGTGCAATTAAATGCGTACCAAGCAAAATCTCTGCCTCTGTCAGCTGCATTGCCCCTTTTTGTAAAACAAGGATTTCATAAATTTTATCATCTTCCTCTAAAATAACCTCATCTAAAACAGCCCAGCCATGTGCCAATGCCCATTCACGTATCACCTTCGCATGAATATTTGGCTGTAAAATTAAACGTGTAACAGAAGTAAGCACCTCTGGATGCTTTTCCAATATCGACACAATTAAAGGTCCACCCATTCCTGCAATCGTAACTGTATCGACACGATCAGCCTGTTCAATAGCAGCAAGACCGTCCGCCAATCTTACTTGAATATGGTCAAGTAAGCCTTCTGCTCGTACTTGACGCAGTGCAGATTCATACGGACCTTTCACAACTTCACCTGCAACCGCCTGTGAAACAATGCCTTGCTGTACTAAATAACATGGTAAATAGGCATGATCGCTCCCGATATCCGCTACAACTGCTCCTGTTGGCACAAAGGATGCAACTGTTTCTAATCGTTTCGATAATTTTTGTGCATTCATCAAAATTCCTCTTTTCTGCAATATCTCCATTCTATTATAGTAGAAAATGGTGCACTAGCCGAGCGAAAAAAATAATCGGCTTCAACCACCCATGAAATGAGCGGTTAAGCCGATTAAGTCGTTACTATTCTAAAGATAAAATGTAGTCAGCTACTGCTTCCTCGTTGCCTTTTGCAGCACCTGCAGGCATTGCACCTTTACCATTTACTAAAACGTCGATGATTTCTTCTTTAGATAGTGCGATACCATGTAAGTTTGGTCCCATACCACCTGTTAAGTCACCACCGTGACAGCCGATACAGCCTTGTACTAGTGCTGCGCCATCAGCTTGTTCAGATGTTTCGCCGCCTTCTTCATGCGCTTCTTCACTTTTTCCAGCACCGTTAATTGACATGAAGAAAATAAGTCCGATACCGAATGCTAAAATTAAGATGTAAGGAAAAACTGGATTGTTTTTCATACGATTGCCCTCCCTCATTTATTTTGCTTCTATATGATAGAATCTATTCAACAATAATTATTGTACTGCATTCAGTTGAAAACGGAAAGACCTAAAGCATAAGTTTTACTTTGTTTGTAACAATTTCGTCACTTATCGATCACGCATCCAAAATATGTCTTGCAATAACGAGCTTTTGTACCTCAGATGTACCTTCTCCAATTTCCAATAATTTCGCATCACGCATATAGCGTTCCACTTCATATTCACGCATATAGCCATAGCCACCATGTATTTGAATTGCCTCATCGCAAACTTCCATTGCCATCTCAGATGCATAGTATTTAGCAATGGCTGCCTCTTTGCTAAATGGGCGTCCTTGATCTTTGAGCCACGCTGCTTTATAGACATACGTTCGCGCTATCTCAATTTTTACCGCCATATCAGCTAGCTTAAATTGTGTTGCTTGGAACTCCGCAAGCGCTTTACCGAATTGCTTGCGCTCCTTTGCATATTGCACCGCCTTATTCATCGCTCCTTGCGCAATACCTACAGCCATCGCTGCGATGCCGATGCGTCCACCATCTAATGTTTGTAAAAATTGCTTGAAGCCATTTCCTTTTGTGCCGAGCAGATTTTCCTCTGGCACAACAACATTTTCTAAAATAAGCTCTGTCGTATTCGATGCGTTTAAGCCCATCTTTTCATATTCGTCTATAATCGTAAAGCCCTTTGCATTTGTTGGCACGATAATTGCACTAATTTCTTTTTTGCCATCTTTTATATCCGTAATCGCCGTTAATGCTAAATGCTTAGCATAGCTTGCATTCGTAATAAACATTTTTGAGCCATTAATCGTAAATTGATTGTTTTCTAATACTGCTCTCGTCTCCGTTCCCCCTGCATCAGAGCCTGCATTTGCCTCCGTTAAACCGAAGGCACCAAAAGATTCCCCTGTACAAATTGGCGTTAAGTAGCGCTCTTTTTGCTCCTTTGTGCCAAATAAATTCAGCGGTGCGCCGCCAAGTGAAATATGTGCTGAATATGTAATGCCTGTTGAAGCACATACGCGACTTAATTCCTCTGTTACAATGGCAAAGCTAATCGTATCTGCACCAGCCCCACCGTATTCCTCTGGAAAAGGCAATCCCATCATGCCCATTTCAGCTAATTGTTGAAAGATTTCTTTTGGAAACGCTTTCTTTTTATCGCGCTCAATTGCCCCTGGCGCCACAACCTCGTCAGCAAATTCCTTCATTGTACGTTGAATCATGCGTTGCTCATCCGTTAAATCAAAAAACATTTTGCCCACCCCTTTGTCTGTTTACACTTTTATTCTATAAGAAAAAAATGTATTTTAACAGCATTTTCGTCACAAAAAGAAGAAAAAGCAAAGAAGTTCCCCTCTTTGCAAGTAAAAGATGACAGCTTGCTTATGTAAAAACATAGCCGTCAGCCTTGTTACATAAAAAAGTAAAGCGCTATTGCTAGCATCCCTAATATGCCTGATATTGTAAGGTAAATAATTTTCAACGCCAACCCCGAAATAAACCAGAGCAGGCAATTTAATAGTAATCCTACATAGAGCAGTGTTAAATTGTTTGCAAAATAGGTCATAGAAATTTGCACTGTTACTGCTAGTAATAATAATGCTCCCGTTAAATGTAAAATAGGTGACAGCAGTTGATTTTTTTTAGCGACGTAAAAGGCAGCAATTAAACAGCCAATGGCTAAAATTGCTGTTACAATTCCAACGAGCCAGACCGCATCAATCGTGAACAAGAGCACAATAAAAATAATCGCAATAATTGGCATAGCGGCGTATTTGCGTAACGTTTTACGCTTTTGCTGTGCCATCACTGATTGAGAAGCTTTTCCTTGTATTTCGTTTTGCTCGCCTCCCTCAGTATATAACGTCGTTAAAAAATCACAATAATGCTCAGGCAGCAGCTTATTTTGCTTCCAAAATGTAATTTCATTAAGTATAATTTGTTTTTTCTGGTTCGACATCTGTTTTCTCTCCAAACCATTTAATATATGTATAGTACTATCATAAGAAATATAGCAACATTCTAACATATGAAAAAAGTAGCATATATAGTAATTTATCATTTGTATTATATCAAATTTTTGGCATGCTAAAAAAGCTGTAGGTTCTCCTACAGCTTTTAGAATTTATTCTAAAAAGTCTTTTAAACGTTTTGAGCGAGACGGGTGGCGTAATTTGCGCAATGCTTTCGCCTCAATTTGACGAATACGTTCACGTGTAACGCCAAATACCTTCCCTACTTCTTCCAATGTTCTTGTGCGACCATCATCCAATCCGAAGCGTAAACGCAAGACGTTTTCTTCACGATCTGTCAATGTATCAAGCACATCTTCAAGCTGTTCCTTCAATAGCTCATATGCCGCATGATCTGACGGTGATTGCGCTTCAGAATCCTCAATGAAATCACCTAAATGCGAATCGTCCTCTTCACCAATCGGTGTTTCAAGCGATACAGGCTCTTGTGCAATTTTTAAAATTTCACGTACTTTTTCAGGTGTTAAATCCATTTCCTCACCGATTTCCTCTGGAGATGGCTCACGACCTAAGTCCTGCAGTAATTGACGCTGTACGCGGATTAATTTATTGATTGTTTCCACCATATGCACAGGGATACGAATTGTACGCGCTTGGTCTGCAATAGCGCGCGTAATTGCTTGACGAATCCACCATGTTGCATAAGTAGAAAATTTGAAGCCTTTGCGATGGTCGAATTTTTCAACCGCTTTAATAAGCCCCATATTTCCTTCTTGAATCAAATCAAGGAATAGCATACCGCGACCAACATAGCGCTTTGCAATCGATACAACAAGTCGCAAGTTTGCCTCAGCCAAACGTTTACGTGCTTCTTCATCACCTTGCTCAATTCGCTCTGCTAAACGAATCTCTTCCTCAGCAGAAAGTAAATCAACACGACCAATTTCCTTTAAGTACATACGCACAGGGTCATTAATTTTCACTCCTGGTGGTACACTTAAATCGTTTAAGTCAAATGTTTCTTCATTCGCCTCTTGCTTAGACAACGCGTCTTCCTCGAACTCCTCTTTACCCTCTACCGTTACACCTTGGCTTTCGATATTTTCTGCAAAATGGAAGATTTCTTCGCTTTCTAGCTCAAAAGTAGCTAGTTTTTCCGAAATTTCTTTCATCGAAATTTCGCCCTCTGTCTTTGCTTTATTTTGAAGAAGCACCTTTACTTCCTCTAACGATAGTTCATTTACTGTTTCTTTTGAGCGTTCTGATTTGTCCGCCATAAACCTTCCTCCTTCTAAAAAACGAATCGAGTTACATCGTCGCTAAAGTTCTTCTTAAATGGATAATTTTTTGCACAATCTCCATTGCCTGTTTGTATTCATGCATTTTCTCTGCCTCTGTTTGCTGTTGACGCAGTGCATCAATTTCAAGCTGAATGCGATGTTTTTTTAGATGCTTTAAGCAATCTGCTATTTCTGCCTCTGCATGCTCAGGATCCCGCTCAGCTAACGCGGCCTCCATCACAATTTTCCGTAACTCAGAATCTTCAATTACCTCTACAAATCGCTGATAATCCGCTGTACTGTATTCCTCATAAAAGCCGATTAATCGAACGAAAACAGCCATATACTCATCTCTTACAAAGGGCTCCTCGCCGCTTTGCAATACTTTATCCACTACATGCACATTATGCAGCATATGTGATAGCAATAATCGTTCTGCACGCTCCGCTGCGGTCAATGGCTTTTGCGTTGTCGGTAACGGAGCGACTTCTTGCACTTGTAGCTGTTCACTTTTATAGTGCTTCGATTTTGTTGCTTCTAATTTTCGATATTGTGCATAAATCGCTTCTTGAGAAATAGATGTTTCATTCGCAAGCTGTGTTATATATAAATCACGCTCGATTGGTGAAGATACCCCAATAAGCTCTTCTAGCACTTCTTGTACATATTGCAGCACATCATTTTCAAATTGGAAATTTTTATTGCGTCTTGCATACATCATCATAAAAGCAAGATATGCTTGAGGCTTTTCAATGATTTGCGTTTTAAATGCTTCCGCACCATATTGACGGATATAATCATCTGGATCAAGCTTGTCCGGTAAAACCGCAACCTCTACTTTTAAGCGTTCCGCCTTTAGCAAATGTGCTGAGCGTCTTGCTCCCTCCATACCAGCAGAATCCCCATCATAGCAAACCGTAATTTGCTCCACTAAGCGCTTGAGCCTTTGGATATGCTGTGGTGTGAGCGAGGTACCCATTGTTGCGACGGCATTTGTTACGCCTGCATTTGTTGCGGCTAACACATCGACAAATCCCTCCATCAAGACGACTTGACGCGTTTTGCGAATCGTAGCCCTTGCCCTATCTAAATTGTATAAAACTTCGCTTTTATGAAAGATTGGTGTTTCAGGACTGTTCATATACTTTGCTTCTTCAGCATCTGTATTTAAAATTCGCCCTGAAAACGCAATTACCTTCCCATTATCGTCACGGATTGGAAACATAATACGTCCCCTAAAGCGATCGAAATAGGAGCCATCACTTTCCCTTTGAATCACAAGTCCACATTCCGCCATTTCTTCCATTGAAAACTCTTTGCGTCCGAGAAATGCTGTAAGGGAATCCCATGAGGGTAGTGCCCAGCCAATTTTTTGACTTTCGATAAGCTCCTGTGTGAAGCCGCGATTCAATAAATATTGTAGCGCTTCTTCTCCATCTTCCGTGTTCATCAATAAATGATGGTAAAACTCCATCGCAACATCATGGGCTTGCCGCATATTTGCCTCAGCCTTTGATATCGCTTTTACTGGCTGCGAACTAGCCGTTAGCTCTACATCTAATTGGACGCCTGCTCGCTCGCCGAGTTTCACAACCGCATCTGGAAAAGGGATGTTTTCAATATCCATCACAAAGGTAATTGCATTACCACCTGCTCCACAACCGAAGCAATGGAATATTTGCTTGTCCTGTGAAACAGAGAAGGAAGGCGTTTGCTCCCCATGGAACGGACATAAGCCAAACCAGTTACGTCCCCTTTTCGTCAATTGCATATAATCGCTAATGACATCAACGATATCTGATTGTGAACGAATTTGTTCGATTAATTCTTCAGGTATTTTTTTGGTCATTCCATCACCATTTTCAGTTGTACATCATTTACGCCTCGGCATAAATGCGTCCAGATTTTTTCGAGTTTGCTCGCAGTAACGGTTAACTGACCTGTATCATGCAGGCCTCCTCTTCAAAATCTGTGACATCCGCCAGGGGCTATATCAGGATTCAACAAATTGTTGAATCCTGATATAAACATAATTCGAGATTTATATTGAAAATCCTCTATTATCCGACAAAAAATAATCAAAAATGTCTCTACTTCTAAATATTTTTACCACAATTTTATTATTATAAAACAATAAATATAATTTAGCTACATATTTCGCCTTGATTTTGCAATTTTATTTTGCTTTGCACACGAAAAAAACCCTATCCTAATCGGATAGAGGTAGCTTATGCTTGTGCGCGTATTTTATCCAAAATGACATTCGCTGTTTCTTCTACTGCTGTATTTGTCACATCAATTACTTCACAGCCGATACGGCTAGCAATACGGTGGAAGTGCTCAATTTCCTGCTGGATTCGCTGATGCTGTGCGTAAATGGCGTCATCATTCAATCCAAGCGTCTTTAAACGCTCTCGACGTATACTATTTAAATTTTCTGGTGAAATAATTAAACCGAAGCATTTTTTTGGATCAACTGCAAAAAGCTCAGCTGGTGGTTCAACTTCTGGTACAAGTGGCACGTTGGCTACTTTTAAGCTTTTATGTGCTAAATATTGCGATAGTGGCGTTTTTGACGTACGAGAAACACCTATTAACACAACATCCGCAAGCAAAACCCCACGCGGGTCTCGTCCATCATCGTATTTTACTGCAAATTCAATTGCTTCAATTCGCTTAAAATAATCATCATCTAATTTATGCGTGAGCCCGGGTCGCTCTAGCGGTGCCTGCTTCATCGAATTCTCTAAAAGCTCTATCATTGGACCAAGCAAGTCAATCGCAGCAACATGCTGCTCTAACGTTGTCGTATAAAGCTTTTGACGCATTTCCTTTTCCACTAATGTATAAATAATAATAGCCTTTTCCTGCATTGCGAGCTGTACGACTCCTTGAAGCTCCTCAAAATTTTTAATATGAGGAAAACGACGAATTTCTACATTTTGAAAGGTTGGCCTAAATTGGCTGACAGCTGCTCTAACTGCTAACTCGCCCGTCTCACCTACCGAATCGGATACGACAAAAAACATCAAGTTATCCAAAACATCACCTACAGTTCATGAATTTGTGCGAGTGAAATAAATGCCTTTGTTACATTTGTTTTCGTTAGCCGCCCAATAATTTCAACCCCGCCAACCGTTTCATTGACAACTGGCATTGAATCAATTTCACGATCGATAAGTTTTTTTGCTGCTTCAATTAAAAAATCATTTTTCGTACAGTATGCAATATTCGGCATGCGCGTCATAATAATATGTACAGGAATTTTATTTAAATCCTGCGTGCCAATGCTCGTACGCAATAAATCTTTTCTCGACAATACCCCTTGTAAATAATTGTGTTGATCTGCGACAAATAATGTCCCAACATCCTCTAAAAACATATGACAAATAGCGTCATAAACCGTCATATTTTCAGAAACAATAACAGGCACTGATTGAAAATCCTTCACCTTTAAATTCGTAAGGGCATCCGTTAGTGACATCGTATTCTTTTTCCCTGCATAAAAATAACCAACACGCGGTCTTGCATCTAAAAAGCCTGCCATCGTTAAAATTGCCAAGTCTGGTCTCAATGTGGCTCTTGTTAAATTTAAACGCTCTGCAATATGCTCTCCTGTAATCGGTCCGTTTTCTTTAACGATTTGCAAAATAGCGTCTTGACGTTTATTGAGTTCGATTTTAACTCACCTGCTTTTAATAATGTTATACTGATTATGCTATTATTATATACTATTTCACCATAGATTGCGAAGAAAAGAATTAAGGCTATAGCACTTGCATAAAAAAATTTTTGTTGTATACTAATCCATATATAAAAAGCGATGAATGAGCAATAAGTATCTTTTCACCACAGCGAGTAGGGATTGGTGCAAGCCTACACCTGAAAAGAGAAACGGCACTCAGGAGCTATTTTTTCGAAAGAGGTTCAAACAGTGATGTTTGAGCAATCAGGGTGGAACCGCGGATTCTGTACATACAGCATTCGTCCCTGGGCATATTACGCCCAGAGACGAGTGCTTTTTTCGTTGCAATGGGCATACAAATAAGGAGGAATTTTCATGACACAAAAATCAATGGAAACAATCGTATCACTGGCAAAGCATCGTGGATTTGTCTTCCCAGGCTCTGAAATCTATGGTGGTTTAGCAAACACATGGGATTACGGCCCACTTGGTGTAGAATTAAAAAACAATGTAAAAAAAGCTTGGTGGCAAAAATTCGTGCAAGAATCTGAGCACAATGTCGGCTTAGATGCAGCAATTTTAATGAATCCAAAAGCATGGGTTGCTTCAGGTCACGTTGGCAACTTCAACGACCCAATGATTGACTGTAAAGCATGTAAAGCGCGTCATCGTGCAGACAAATTAATTGAGGACGCTTCTTTAGAAAAAACAGGTAAAGAAATTATCGTTGATGGTATGTCCTTTGATCAAATGAAAGCAAAAATGGAAGAGCTTGAAGTAGCTTGTCCAGATTGTGGTAAAATCGACTTCACAGATATTCGTCAATTTAACTTAATGTTTAAAACGTTCCAAGGTGTAACAGAATCTTCGACAAATGAAATTTATTTACGCCCTGAAACAGCACAAGGTATTTTCGTCAACTTTAAAAACGTACAACGCTCTATGCGTAAACGTACACCATTTGGTATCGCACAGGTTGGTAAATCATTCCGTAACGAAATTACACCAGGTAACTTCACATTCCGTACACGTGAATTTGAGCAAATGGAGCTTGAATTTTTCTGCAAGCCAGGTGAAGATTTGGAATGGCACGCTTATTGGAAGGAGTTCTGTAAAAACTGGTTATTAAACCTTGGTATGAAGCAAGAATCCATGCGTTTACGCGACCATGAGGACGATGAGCTATCTCACTACTCAAACGCAACAACAGACATCGAATTCCGCTTCCCATTCGGCTGGGGCGAGCTATGGGGTATCGCTGATCGCACAGACTACGACTTAAAGCAGCATATGGAGCACTCAGGTGAAGACTTCACATACATCGATCCTGTAACAAACGAGCGCTATGTGCCATACTGTATCGAGCCATCATTAGGCGCTGACCGTGTCACATTAGCATTCCTATGCGACGCATACGATGAGGAACAGCTAGAGGGCGATGACAAACGTACAGTATTACGTTTTCATCCTGCCCTAGCACCATTCAAGGCAGCGGTACTACCTTTATCGAAAAAATTATCAGAAGAAGCAAGTGACGTATGGGCAGACTTACGCAAAGCCTTCCCTGTCGACTTCGATGAGTCACAATCTATCGGCAAGCGCTACCGCCGCCAAGATGAAATCGGCACACCATTCTGCATCACATACGACTTCGACTCAAAAGAAGACGGCCAAGTGACAGTACGTCACAGAGATAGCATGGACCAAATCCGTATGCCGATAACAGAAGTTAAAGATTATATTTCAAAACACTTACAATTTTAATATGGGTTGGGGGATGCCTATACATCCCCCTCTCTGTTTTACTCGGCATACGGATTTGCGCCGAGGATTGTGATGCGCTAGCATGACAACCGCAGAAGCACGCATATGGCGGATTACATAAGCTAACACTTATATTGAAAAGCACTTACAATGCTAATTATGGGTTGAGGGGATGCAATAGGCTTCCCCTCTCTCCGTTTTTCCCGCCATATGCATCTGCGCCGAGGATTGTGATGCGCCAGCGTGACAACCGCAGAAGCACGCATATGGCGGATTACATAAGCTAACACTTATATTGAAAAGCACTTACAATGCTAATTATGGGTTGAGGGGATGCAATATGCTTCCCCTCTCTCCGTTTTTCCCGCCATATGCATCTGCGCCGAGGATTGTGACGCGCTAGCGTGACAACCGCAGAAGCACTCCCCATGTTCCCTACCTTCTCTCTTAACAGAAAAAAAGCTAGCAGGAAAGCATAACACTTCCTACAAGCCACTAATTTCTGGCAGCGTACTCCAGCCATAAACAGCCTCACGCAAACATTCGCCACCAATTTCAACATCGATCACATCAATTTTTTCGCCACCAATTGCCTCATAAAATGCTGTGGAAGGATTATTTTCTAACACAAGCACAAGCATTGACGTAAAGCCTTTTTCCTGCAAATGCTGTACCGCCTGTCGCATTAAAGCTTTGCCAATTCCATGTCCTTGGTATTCTGCTAAAATATAAATTGCATTTAGCTCCCCTTGATACGCTGGATAATGACCACTTCTCTCCTTACCAGCGGTTGCAAAGCCAACGATTTTACCTTGCTCATTTTCAGCGACAAATACATGCCCATATGGAATCGCTGTAAGCCAAAGCTCCTCGCGCTCACTATAGGATAAGCTATCTAAATAGCTTTGTGCTACAATGCCTTGATAGGTTGAGCGCCAGCTATCTACATGTACAGCCGCAATCCCTGCCGCATCCTCTATTTTCGCTTGTCGAATTTTCATGACATAACTCCCCTTTGTAAGCTTATATGCTAGAAAGAGCGCTCTGATGGCGCCCTTTCCTATTATTACTTCACTTTAAATTGATTAATTTCCGCTTGTAAATCATTCGCCATCGTCTCTAAAACATTGGCTGAGCTTGCAATTTCTTCATTGGATGCTGCTTGTTGCTCAGCAGAAAGCCCGATCCCATGTAGGCTTGCTGTGATGCCATGGGCAATTTCTGCGATTTCATTTGCTTCGTGACTTGTTTCATTCGTCTTTTCATTGACCCTGCGAACAATGCTCGTTACTTCATTTGTGCGCTGACTAATATTAGATACATAGTCTACAATGTTTTTAAATGCTTCGCCTGTTTGCTCCACTGACTCACGGCCTTCATCTACAAATCGTGTACCGCTATTAATTGCTGTAACCGCGCTAGATGTTTGGCTTAAAATATCATCTACTAATGTGCGAATATCATCAGCAGCTCTTCCTGATTCCTCTGCTAGCTTTCTAACTTCCTCCGCCACAACTGCAAAGCCTTTACCTGCTTCACCCGCACGTGCAGCTTCAATAGAAGCATTTAAAGCAAGCAAATTGGTTTGATCTGTAATGCTTGTAATTAATGCTAAAATCGAGCTAATTTCCTTTGTTTTTTCACCTAAAGCATTGACAACCTCTGTCGATTCATGCACAGATTGATTAATTGTATTCATTTTATTAATCGTTTGTTCAATTAATTGTAAGCCTGAATCTGCCTTTTGGCTTGTTTCTGTTGCAACATCCGCCACACCTTGTACAACAGCTGTTACCTCTTCCATTTCTTGATTGATTAAATCCGATAATTCGGACATTTTTTTCATCTTGTCCAGCTGTCCTGCAGTACCCGTGACCATTTCTTGAATTGAGTTGGAAATTGTTTCAACAGATGTACTGCTTTGCTCTGTAATTGCAGCGAATTCCTTTGTATAGGAAGTGACATCTGTTGATGCTTTATTTGCTTTGTCAACGACTGCCCCAATTTGCTCTAACATATGATTAAATTCGGATGATAATTGCCCAATCTCATCTTTATAACGATCATTAGTGCGCACAGTTAAATCGCCGTCTGCCGCTTGTGTCATTGCCTTTAATACGCTTTTAAGTCGCTTTAATACAATGTAGCGTGTACATAGCGCAATAATGAATGTTCCGATAAATAGAGAAATAAATGTATTAATCGTAACTCCTACAACACCATCCAGCTCAATTATTTCCCCAACTTGTTTACTAATGAAGCTTGAAATATGTGAGCTAATAAATAAACTTACCGCCACTGCTAAAATCATTTTGAAAATTAAACTTTTCCAAATTTTAATTTCCCGTGAAATTGCTCTTTCTCTATTCATAATGGCTCCCCATTTCTATGTAAATCTACTATGATTGTAAAATAAATATCAAAATTAGTAAAATAGTTTCTATATCTTTTCATCAAGTAATGATTTAGCACTAATATATTTGAGCCTTATTCACAATTTTTTTGTAATATCTAACGATTCAGGGATTAAAATATAAACAATAAGTGATACAAATAACATAATGATGCCGCCAATTAAAGCAGCTGCTACAAAGGAATCATTAAAGGCTTCCATCCCTTTTGCTGCAAGCTCTGTTAAATTTGTGAGACTTGCTACTTCAACAGCTCCCATTACCGATTCATTCGCTATATTTGCTAATTCACCAACAATGCCATTTGATGCAAACGTCTCGATATTTACTATGACATATTCAAGACTGGTAATGAAACAAACGAATGGCATATTGAGGACATAGAAGCCGCTAGTCAAATGGCATATACCTCAATCAATGGTATAATTACTTTCACATACCAAGTCGATATGAAGACAAGAAAAGAGCGACTCATGCACTTTTCACAACTATTTTTAAAAGGTATTGACACGTAAGAAAAATATTGCTCAGGAAATATTAAGAAAATTCCACAAAATGAAAGCTCGAATCATTTTGTTGCCCTATCAAACAAAATGATTCAAGCTTATTTAGCATAATAAGTTTGCCAAAATTGCACATACAGATTCAATGAAGTTGCTATATCACTATGTAAATTACGCAGTGATGTTTCAATATGCTTTCTTGTATGACCATTTGTGTGTTGCAATACAGTCCCCTCTATTTCCATAATAGCTTCAATCATTTGCTGTAAATATACTTTTGCCTCATCCGAAAAATTATCTTCTTGTAAGCTTAGACGAATAAGCTCTTTTTTCACTGATTGTACATTTGTCAAAAGTGGCTCCCAATCACTACGCCACATATGATGGTTAGCTTCTGTTAGCCATTCCATTTGGTACAATAACAGTACAGCAACGGAATATGTTACAACATGATCAGGCTGGCCCATCCGCCCTTCAAACAATGAGCGTAATACAGCAAAATCCTCATTATATTTTTGCTGCTCAGCTGTATCTATCTTCACTTGAACCGCAGGATAAACACTCAAAATTGAATAAGGAAAGACAATTGTCAGAAATAGTACAACAGCGAGTATAGCAATTAAAATAATCTTGCGTTTTTGCATCATACTTCTTTTCATTTAGCTTCATACTCCTATTCTTTCAAATATAGCTTTTTATCTATATCATTTTTCACAATGAATATATTGAAAAACATCCTCTATGTACTGTTCTAAAGGCTGCCCTGTATCCACAACTAAGCATTGCATGTTGTGCGGCTTTTTTGCAGCATGTAGTGTTGCATGGAAATTTTCTTCTGAGTGAATTTTACTAATTTGACTTACCATCCGCTCTCGGCTCTGTAAACGCTGATTGATTTCTAAAAAATCAGCAAGATAACATTCAATATATTTATAGCTTGCAGCATATTTTTGAGCTAACTGTATTCCTTTTTCAACCATTTCCTCATATAGACATGGACTATCAAGGATGACATTATGCCCTTGAGACAAGTGGAAATCCACTAAAGAAAAATCAATGTTGTAGCTAATTTTGCCTGCAAGCCTTCCATCCAATGAGCTATCCTCAATTGAATTTAATAAGGCCGATTTGACAATATCATGGTCGATAATAATAAAGCCCATTTTAGTGGCAATCTCTCTTGCCAAAGTAGATTTCCCTGAGCCTGGGAACCCTGACATTTGAATAAAATACATGATTATTTCCTTCCTTTTCAAAGTGATTTTTTAGCAAATCAATACATTTCATTAATTCCTTATTTCTCCTATAATAACATATATCGATAAATTACTAGCTACCCTTATTAATAATTTTCATGATGACAGCTCAAAAAACATATGCTATATTGTTAACTAATTACATAGCCATCCACTGGAGGTGCCGTTGTGAACGGCTGAGATCAAAGTAAACTTTGGGATTCCTGGAACCTGATCTAGTTCATACTAGCGTAGGAAAGTGGTCGCCTATTCGTCATTACGATATTTAAGTATGCGTTACTTTTCCTATGGGAGAGGTAACGCTTTTTTTATTGGAGGAAAGCAAAATGATTCATGCCATCACGAGCGGTAAAGGTCTAACAGCACAAGTAATCACTCAAATAAAGGCAATCACTCCTACGGTGGATGCGATTGTTATACGTGAAAAACAGCTCACCTTTGCAGAAATTGATAACGGGATTGTTGCGCTTCTACAAGCAGGTGTTAATGCAAAACAATTGATTGTTCATACGCATATAGAGCTCGCTTACAAATATGGCTTACTCGGTTGCCATTTTGCAGCAAAACAAGCTGGAAATGTGACGCAGCATCCTTTCTTATGTGGACAATCTACACATACAAAGGAGGAAGCTCACCAAAGTGTGGCAATCGGTATGGATTATATTTATTTCTCTCCCGTTTTCCCGACCACTTGTAAGCTCGATGTACCTGCTAAAGGGCTTCAAGCGCTCGCTGATATATGTCAAGCAATTGAAATACCTGTGTTGGCACTAGGTGGCGTGACACATAGCAATATCCAAAAGGTGCTGCAAGCTGGTGCACAAGGCTATGCGGCAATCTCAATGTTTTTTGATGCTAGTGTCAAAACTTCTATGAAAAACAATGAAAAACCAATTTAAAGCGAAAATGAACTGCTTCGAACACGTTCACAAGCGTTTTTGATTAAGGGGGGCAATGTATGAAGTGTGAAGGCTTTACGATTATCGGCGGCGGTGTCATCGGACTATCCATTGCTTATCAATTATTAAAGCAACAGCAACGTGTAACGCTTTTCCATGCAGAAAAAACAACAACAGCATCACTTGCAGCTGGTGGTATGCTTGGTGGTCAAAATGAATTTTATGCCCCTTCGCCGCTTTATAATTTAGCACTGGAAAGCCGGACATTGCATAAAAAAATTGCACAGGAGCTGTTGGAATTAACAGCACAAGATGTAGGGTTACTGCCTTCAGGGCTTATTAAAATTGCGACAAACAAACAAGGCTTGCAAGATTTACAGCAGCAATACGACTTTTTGCATAACGACCGCCCTGCATCTATTCAATGGTTAAATCAACGTGATTTACAGCAATACGAACCGTTATTAGGGCAAGCCGTGGCAAATGGCTTCCATATTTACGAAGATCATCAAGTCAATGCAAGAGCTTTAACAAAGGCATTATTTCTCGCCATACAGCAGCTTGGGGCAAATATCATCGACGAGGAAGTAATCGCGATTGAAAAGGAGCAGCAGCAAATTACATATGTGCAAACAGCTTCTACCCGCTATGCCGTTTCACAGGTAGTTTTAGCAGCAGGTGCTTGGACATCAAGGCTGGCAACTACATTAAACATTAATTGCCCAATGCAGCCTGTCAAAGGCGAATGCTTAATGCTAAAAGCGCATCAACTACCAAAGGCAACTATTTTTTCAACAGATGGCTGCTATATCGTACCAAAACAGCAGCAAATGATATTAATTGGCGCGACAAGCTACCCTTTACAAGAAGACGATGCCGTGACAGCTGGTGGCATCCATTCTTTATTAACACGTGCCATTCAAATACTGCCCTCATTAACGAAGGCAGAAATTATCGAAACATGGTGTGGGGTGCGACCACAAACAATGGATGGGCTACCAATTATGGGAGAGACGCCATATAGCAATTTATTTTTATGCACAGGGCATTATCGCAATGGCATTTTATTAAGTGCTATTACAGGACTTTTATGTAGCCAAGCTTTATTAGGCGACAATACAGCGAAACAGCGTTTAGCCCCATTTGCATTGCAGCGCTTTACAATTTAAAGGAGGTGTTTATTTTGCACTTATATATAAACGGTCATCGTATGGAAGTGCCACAGTCCATTACAACTGTCGTACAGTTACTTGACCATTTACAGCTCAATAAGGAGCTTGCCATCGTAGAAATAAATGCCGAAATTTTACAGCCTTCGGAACGTGATGGCAAAAAAATTCAAGCAAATGATCGCATTGAAATTGTACAGTTTGTAGGAGGAGGATAATGATGTTACACATTGGACCATACCGTTTTAATTCCCGTCTATTATTAGGGACAGGAAAATTTACAGATTTTGATATACAGAAGGAAGCTATAAAAATATCAGAAACAGAAATTTTAACATTCGCTGTGCGCCGCATGAATATTTTCGAGCCAACACAGCCCAATTTTTTAGAAAAAATTGATGTGCAAAACTATACGCTCTTGCCGAATACAGCAGGTGCTAAAAACGCGGAGGAAGCTGTGCGTATTGCTAATTTAGCAAAAGCCTCTGGTTTATGCGATATGGTGAAAGTAGAAATTATCGGATGCCCTCAAACATTGCTACCAGACCCAGTAGAAACGTTGCGTGCAACAGAGCTATTACTTGAACAAGGCTTTATCGTCTTACCATACACTTCGGATGATGTGTTGCTAGCAAAACGACTGCAGGATTTAGGCTGTCATGCAATTATGCCAGGTGCTTCCCCAATCGGCTCTGGTATGGGCATTGTCAACCCACTTAATTTATCGTTTATTATCGAGCAGGCAAAGGTGCCTGTTATCGTTGATGCAGGGATTGGCTCTGCGGTAGATGCCGCACAGGCAATGGAGCTTGGTGCAGATGCGGTATTATTAAATACAGCTGTATCAGGTGCTAAAGATCCTGTAAAAATGGCTTCTGCCATGAAGCATGCCATTATTGCAGGGCGTGAAAGCTTTGAGGCTGGACGTATAGCGAAAAAAACCTATGCCACTGCCTCTAGCCCATTAGAAGGAATTAGCAAGTGAGCCGTTACTCAAGGCAGGAACGCTTTTTCGCTATAGGGACAAACGGACAGGCGCTCCTTGCCAACAAGCATGTTCTCATCGTGGGTGTTGGTGCACTCGGTGCAACAATTGCTGATTTGCTAGCGCGAGCAGGCATCGGTGAAATTTCACTTGTTGACCGTGATTTCGTCGATTTATCAAATTTACAGCGCCAAATGCTTTACAGCGAAACAGATGTTACAGCACGTTTACCAAAGGCAGCTGCCGCTAAAAGGCGCTTGCAAGAAATTAATCATACAACAACGATTCATGCCTACAATGAGGAAGCAAACGTTGAATTTTTTGAGCAGCTACTAGCAACCCATTCTATTGACTTAATGATTGATGGCACAGATCATTTCGATATTCGCTTTATTATGAACGATATCGCACATAAATATAAAATCCCTTGGATTTACGGCGCATGTGTTGCCTCAAGCAGCCTTTCCTTTTTCATCAAACCAGGAGAAACAGCTTGCCTGCATTGCATAATGGGTGGCTTACCCTCTTCAGGACCGACCTGTGACACAGCGGGCATTTTAGCCTCTGCCTCACAAATAACAGCTGCTATGCAGGTTGCAGAAGCATTGAAATATTTAACGAATAATGAAAACGCAATGCGTGGTACCGTTTTTTCTATCGATGTGTGGCAAAATACATTTTCCTCTGTCAATGTTGAGGCATTGCGCAAACCAACCTGTCCTACATGCGGAGAAAAGCCAACATATCCATTTTTACAGCCAAACGCTACCACAAAATTTGCTTCATTGTGCGGGCGAGATACAGTGCAAATTCGCCCTACCTATAAAATGCGTGATTTATTCGCTTTAAAAGAGCAGCTACCAGCAGAGGAGATCACCCATTGCAATGATTTTCTTATTAGCTTTCAGGTAAAAGAGTATCAGCTTACCGCATTTAAAGATGGCCGTGTCTTCGTACATGGCACTGCCGATATACAACAGGCAAAAAGCATCTATTATCAATATTTTGCTTAATAAAGGAAAAACAAGAATCAAATAGAATATATTAATATAGATAACTTAAAGGAGCAAATAACTAGATGAAAACACCACCATTTACAGCGTCCTCAATTTAAATTCAAATTGGAGGAGGAAGCTTCATGCAAGCTTTATTAATTATCGATGTACAACATGGCTTAGTTGATTTAACACAATGTGACGATACATTAACAAAAATCGAGCAATGTATTCAAACATTTCAGGCACAGGAAAAGCCTATTATTTTTATTCAGCATTTCGACGAAGCACAGGAAAGCGTGCTTCATCCTACTAACAAAGGCGCACAAATCATCGAACGCTTTCAACCATATATAGAGCATCTTGTTATCAAAAAAACACCAAGTGCCTTCTATCAAACAAACTTGCAGGAGCTGTTAGCGAATTTTGGTGTTGAGCATGTCTATATTACAGGCTTTAATACAGAGTTTTGCTGTCAATTTACAGCGATTGCTGCCTATGATCGCGGCTTCCGCACAACCTTTATTGAGGACGCAACAAATACAGTGAATAATGCTGACACCTATGAAATGACAGGCTTAGATATCCGGGATTTTGTTGGCACTGTACTGCATTGGTCGAATGTCATTGAAGTGCTGGATATGGAAGAGTATTTAGAGAATTAACAGTAAAAAAGCAACCTCCCTTTTGTGGTGGTTGCTTTTTCATACTGCCTATTGTGCTGATAAAATTAATAGACAAAAACCCATACTAATAAAATGAATGAAATCGTCAGTAGCCATGTATAGATTGCTGTGCTTTTATCCTTTTTTATTTTTCTCTAAAGATAGCAATCTGGCTTAAACAATATTATTATAAATTATTCAATGCTTCTTTTATCAACTTGTCAACCCCTAAATCTTCTTCCAAATCCTGTTCATGAAAATAAAAAATTAAAATATTATCTTTTTCATATATATTGAAAGAAACTAGATTAACTGCTTCAGTTTTCTTTCTAAATTCATTTATGGCTTTTATTCTATTGGCACTTGAATTATAAATATAGATATATAATGGTTTTTGATTTAAAAGATATAGATTAGGCTGTTTTTTATAAAGCTTTTCTCCAAAAATACTATGATCTTTCTGTCTAGTTTCTTCTACAATAAGTCCTTGTTGCTCAAAAGAATTTAATACTTCTTTCAAGGTAAAAATCGCATTTTCTTCTTCCTCACACCCAATTACAAAAAAAAGTAAAGTGAAGCAAATGATGAATAGTCTTTTCATCCCATCCCTCCAGTTAACTTTATTTCACAAAATTTCTATCCACTCAAAATTAATATTATAAGTTTTTAATACCTATCACAGTACTCATTTCTTCCATCAGAATCAATTCATTTCCTATTTTTGTTTTTATATCTTCATGATGATAGTGTCCCATTGTCTCAGGTGTACTTTCTAAATTATATTTACTCAGTTCATTACTGATTAATGCATAATCCCCATGCACATTTCTCATTAAAAAAATCAAATAATTCTCATTTTTTTTAAGCTCTGAATATCCATCTGTTACAATTTTAATTTTTTCTTTTTTACTATTTTCTATTAATCCGACAGATGGCTCGACAATTGTTAATTCTATATTTTCAAATACATCCAAATTTTCTGGTTTTTTTATTATTTGTTTAACATTAACTATCGTTTCTGTATAATAATCTTCCAAATTATTATCATCAGAGTAAAAATTCACATGACTTCGATTTAAAAAATCATCAACAGGTTCGGCTACGATTACTAATTCTGATAAATCATATAACTCTCTTGCGGAATTAATTGGAAAGTAATTCCCTTCTACAGAAAGTGTTTTTATCGTATCCTTTTCCTGCTTTAAGATAACTTCCTCAGTTGAGATTTGTCTTTCATGTTTATCTTTACTCAACACCAAACTAAAAATAAACACCAAGCTAACAGATACAATTGCTATACTAGAAAATAATAATTTTGTTGTTTTAATTTTGGACATATTTTATACCTCCTCAATTCCATTTTCTTTTTAATTCACTATAATCATAGCTAGTAGGACCAATACTTTGTATACCCTGCTTCATTACTGAACTTTTTGTTGAGTCTGTTGGATGTTTTAATTTTAAAGTATGGCCAATTTCATGAGTTGCATTAGAAATTCTTTGTGCATAGCTCATGTTCTTAGAGTCCATTGTATTCGAGTAAATGTAAGCGTTAACAAAAATCCAATAATCATCCATACCAACATAGTCAAGGTAACCATTTACTAGGAATACTCTACCAATTAAGTTTGGCTCACTAGTTGTTCCTACATAATATTTGTCTGCCCAGTTATGAGTACTGTAATTTAAACTAATACCCGCCTGACCATGCCAGTTTTTTCTAGCTTGTTCCCAAACATTACTATAGTAATAAGTAGTTCCATTTATTATAAATGAATTATTCACTGATGAATTAAGAGTCACACCATTAAAAACACGAGTATTACTGTGAATATCTGCATATGAAATTTTAGGATTCAAATATAATAAAGCTGAAAATATCGTACAAAAAACAAATGTCTTTTTAATAATCTTCATACATTAACTCTCCCCATTATAGCTATAAAAGCTCTTTTTATTTTTATATACAATAGTTTGGATCACTAGCGTCGCATAAATTTTAACTGAATTTTCTGTTTTCTTGTTTTTCCTTTTATAAAGAAAAACGAATACTCTTG
>NZ_JAMBIZ010000019.1 GCF_025291715.1 Metasolibacillus sp. | reverse complement strand
AAGAGTATTCGTTTTTCTTTATAAAAGGAAAAACAAGAAAACAGAAAATTCAGTTAAAATTTATGCGACGCTAGTGAAACGCTGGAGCATTATTTTTTTCTTTTCTTCACGAATTTGTTTCAATTTTTGTCTATACATAAAAAGACCTGTAGCAATCATAACTACGCTAAAAATAATGATTAACATAAGCAAAATCCTTTTTTACATATCATAAAATTTTTTATTAGACAAAAACTAAACATTTGATAAGTGGGAGTAAAAAATAAAACAAGCCGTCTCCAAATAAGAGAACGACTTGTTTTTTTCTTATTTTACACCCATCCACGGAAGCGAGATGCTTCAGCAGTGCGACGAACGCCTACCATATATGCAGCTAAACGCATGTTAATATTGCGGTTCATTGCAGTTGTGTAGACATTGTCAAAAGCCTCTACCATTTTACGTACTAATTTTTCTTGTACTTCTTCTTCTGTCCAGTAGTAGCCTTGGTTGTTTTGTACCCACTCAAAGTATGAAACTGTTACACCACCAGCAGACGCTAGTACGTCTGGCACTAACAGAATACCACGCTCTGTTAAAATTCTTGTGGCTTCTGCTGTTGTTGGTCCATTTGCTGCTTCTACAACAATGTTAGCTTTCACATTATGTGCATTGTCAGCAGTAATTTGATTTTCAATAGCCGCAGGAACTAAAATGTCACAGTCTAATTCTAGTAGCTCTTTATTTGAAATGGTGTTTTCAAATAGAGTTGTGACAGTACCAAACGAATCGCGACGATCTAATAAATAGTCAATATCTAAACCATTTGGGTCGTGTAGAGCGCCATAAGCATCTGAAATACCGATTACTTTTGCACCTAAGTCACTCATAAACTTCGCTAAGAAGCTTCCTGCGTTACCGAATCCTTGAATTACGATACGAGCACCTTCAATGTTGATACCGCGTTTTTTCGCTGCTTCTTTAATAACGATTGTTACACCTTCCGCAGTTGCTCGGTCACGCCCTTGTGAGCCCCCAAGTACAAGCGGTTTACCTGTAATGAAGCCTGGTGAATTAAATTCATCCATGCGGCTATATTCATCCATCATCCAAGCCATAATTTGAGCATTTGTAAATACATCTGGTGCTGGAATATCTTTTGTTGGTCCTACGATTTGGCTTACCGCACGTACATAACCACGGCTTAAACGTTCAATTTCGCCCATAGACATTTGACGTGGGTCACATATAACGCCGCCTTTACCTCCACCGTATGGTAAGTCTACAATTCCACATTTCAATGTCATCCACATTGAAAGCGCTTTAACTTCTTCGTCAGTAACCGCTGGGTGGAAACGTACACCACCTTTAGTTGGGCCTACTGCATCATTGTGCTGTGCACGATAGCCTGTAAATACTTTTGTTGTACCATCATCCATTTTTACAGGAATACGTACTTCTAACATGCGAAGTGGTTCCTTTAGCAATTCATACATTGCTTCATCATAACCAAGCTTTTGTAACGCTTCTTGAATGACATCTTGTGTCGACGTAAATAGGTTTAAATTTTCAGCCATTATTAATTCGCCTCTTTAACATTTTTAATTGTTTTTTGATATCGCCAACATTGTAACATATTTCAACAAAGATTTGTTTATAATTTTGTCACATTTTAAATAATATACAACAAATTTTACACATTTTCATACATGACATATAAAATTTACGCAAAAGTAACTAAATTTAACGCATAATCGTAAAAAATAGCGGACGCACTATTGTCCGTCCGCTATTGTGGTTAAAGCATTTCTGAAGTTGTTTTTGCTTGCATGTGTAATTGTAAGTAGTCAGGGCCACCTGCTTTTGAGTCTGTTCCTGACATGTTGAAGCCACCGAATGGTTGGTAGCCAACAATCGCACCTGTACAGCCACGGTTGAAGTAAAGATTTCCTACGTGGAATTCTTCACGTGCTTTTTCTAGGTTCATACGGTTGTTTGTAATCACTGCACCTGTTAAGCCGTACTCTGTATCGTTTGCAATTTCAATTGCTTCATCGAAGTCTTTTGCTTTTGCAATCGCTACAACTGGTCCGAAGATTTCTTCCTTCATAATACGTGCATCACGTGCTACGTCTGCAAATACTGTTGGGTGTACAAAGTAACCTACAGAATCATCTGCTGCGCCACCTGCTACAAGACGTCCTTCGCCTTTTCCGATTTCAATGTACTCTGTTACTTTATTGAATGCTGCTTGGTCAATTACTGTTGCCATGAAGTTTGATGGATCTGCTGGATCACCGATTGTTAATGCTTTTGTTAGCTCTTCTACACGGTTTACCACTTGATCGTATACATCCTCTACAATAACAGCACGTGAACATGCAGAACATTTTTGACCAGAGAAACCAAATGCAGATTTCACGATTGATTGTGCTGCTAATTCAAGATCTGCTTCTTTATCAACAACGATTGTATCTTTACCGCCCATTTCAGCGATAACACGTTTAATCCAAATTTGACCTTCGTTTAAGACAGATGCACGTTGGTTAATACGTAAACCAACATCGCGTGAACCTGTGAAGCTGATGAAGCGTGTGCGTGGGTGATCTACTAAGTAGTCGCCTACTTCTGCGCCAGAACCTGGTACATAGTTTACCGCACCTGCTGGTAAGCCCGCTTCTTCTAATACTTCGATAAATTTATATGCTACAACTGGTGTTGTAGAAGCTGGTTTTAATAATACTGTGTTCCCTGTAACTAAAGCTGCTACTGTTGTACCTGCCATAATTGCAAATGGGAAGTTCCAAGGAGAGATAACGATACCAACACCTAATGGAATATAGTCATAACGGTTGTATTCACCTGGACGGCTTTCTACAGGTTGACCGTCTTTAATACGTAGCATTTGACGACCGTAGTATTCTAAAAAGTCGATTGCTTCTGCTGTATCTGCGTCTGCTTCGTTCCAAGGTTTTCCCGCTTCTTTTGTTAATAATGCAGAGAATTCGAATTTGCGACGACGGATAATTGCTGCTGCTTTGAATAATACGTCTGCACGAATAGCTGGATCTACTTTCTTCCATGTTTTGAATGTTTCATCCGCCACTTGCATTGCTTTTTCAGCAAGCTCGCGTGAAGCTTTCGATACGCGACCAATCACTTCTGTTTTTTTCGCTGGATTGTATGACACGATTTTGTCTTCTGTTGTGATGCGCTCGCCACCGATAATTAATGGGTAGTCTTGACCTAAATAGCCTTCAACTGTTTTTAAGCCTGCGATGTACGCGTCTTTGTTTTCTTGTTGTGAGAAATCTGTGAATGGTTCGTGTTTATATGGAATCATGAAAAATCCTCCTAAAATAATTTTTTGTAAATTATTAAATGTCATTTCATGCAAAAAAAATTTGCACTTCATCACACTTTATATTTATAATAATGCAAAAGATTGTTGCTTTTTTCAAGTATAATCTTTTAAAAAATTTATGAAAATTTGAGGTGCTTGCATTGTTTGAACAGCAAAGACAACTCATTCCCTTTTACATACATGCAATTGAGCATATTTCTGTAGGGATTCATGCAATTGATACCGAAGGCAAAACATTGCTTTATAATGCAAAAATGAAGGAAATTGAAGGCTATGCTTTTGAAGAAATGACAAGCCATTCCCTTTTTGAACTTTTTGCATTTCGTAAAAAAGATAGTACACTATGGCGCGTTTTACAAACCGGGCGCAAAGAAATGAATGTCAAGCAAACGTATCGCAATAAAAACGGGCATGAAATTACGACGCTAAATGATACATTCCCTATTTTTGACCAAAATAAACTTATTGGGGCTATCGAATTTGCACGTGATATTACATCATTGGAAAAGCTTATATACCAGCCGTTAAGAAGATACGGTGAACCATTGACATTCGATGCAATCACAGCTGTGTCAAACGCGATGCAGCAGGTGATGACACATGCAAAAAAGGCAGCACATGCTCGCATTCCAGTTTTGCTGGTTGGTGATTCTGGAACAGGCAAAGATTTGATTGCTGAAAGTATTCATCATGCATTATTGCCAACTAGTGATGACTTTATTACATTTTTCAGTAGACGCGATGAGCAAATCGTCGAAAACATTCGCCATTATTTACATACTAATGGCAGCTACACATTTTTCTTCGAGCGCATTGAATTTTTATCCATCGATATGCAGGAGCAGCTGCTTGCTATTTTAAAGGAGCTTTCCGTTACAAAGCATATGATTATTGGCAGCATTGGTAGTGATCCTATCGACTTAATTGGCGATGGTCAATTGTTAAAGGAGCTTTATTATTTCTTCGCTAATTTAACAATTTCTATACCACCACTATGCGAGCGAAAAGAGGATATCGAACCGTTCGTTACCGATTATTTTGCTCGTCATCGTGCTCGCTTTGCCTCCTTTATTCAAGGTTTATCGCCTGAGGTCATGCGGTTATTTATGAGCTATGATTGGCCAGGAAATTTGAAGGAATTAGAGTTATTGCTTGATGAAATTGCAGCTGTGATAACCAATGAAGAGGTCGTCACATTTGAAATGTTGCC
This sequence comes from Metasolibacillus sp., assembly GCF_025291715.1. GTDB lineage: Bacteria > Bacillota > Bacilli > Bacillales_A > Planococcaceae > Metasolibacillus > Metasolibacillus louembei. The sequence goes on along the minus strand of NZ_JAMBIZ010000019.1, from coordinate 58,718 downwards.
ATTGCACTTCCGCTTCAAAGTACAGCAAACCGATGCAAAGACGAGCTTGATTTTAAACGATGAGCAGCTGCTACCACTTGATGAATATTTGCGCGATGCTGAGATGTTTTATGTGCAAAATGTGTTGAAGATGCACAATGGCAATGTCACAAAAGCTGCCACTGCGCTTGGGATGAGCAGACAAAATTTACAATATCGCCTGCGCAAATGGAAGCAATATGATTAACTATTGAGAGGTAATAGTAATGAATTTTAGTGAACTTCTAAAAAAAGCACAGGCAGTTACTAAACCAACAATGCTTTCACCATGGGCAGAGGCTGGTAGTGTAGGTGCAGCGATTTTAACTCAAAATGGCCATGTCTATGTAGGTGTTTGTATTGATACAGCTTGTTCAATGGGGTTTTGTGCTGAGCATGCAGCAGCTGCTTCTATGGTGACAAATGGTGAAAATAAGATTGCAAAAGTAATCGCAGTCAACTCGGAAGGTATAATTTTCCCACCGTGTGGAAGATGTAGAGAATTTTTAAGCCAGCTAGCTGTCGAAAACCTTGAGGCTGAGGTAATGGTCAATGCTAATGCAATCGTGAAGTTAAAGGATTTACTTCCATATGATTGGCGTACACAATAACTCAATCCATAAAAGAACCTTCTAAAGCCTGTTCATGCTTTAGAAGGTTCTTTTGATTTACTATTTTTGCCCTGATTGGTCAATCCATTCCTGTAGCTTATCCTTCAATGGTTGAAAGCCTGCCGCATCATCCTCATCAATTCGCTCCTGCAATGTTTTGCGCTGTTCCTTTTTCATTGGGGTAGGCTCTTCCTGCAATGCGCGAATCGATAAGCTTATTTTTTGCGACCCATCCTCAATTTCTAAAATTTTTACGGTAATCTCATCGCCAACTTTTAAAAAATGACTAACATCCTTTACAAAGCCATACGTAATTTCTGATATGTGCACAAGTCCTTGCGTTTGCTCATCCAATGCTACAAATGCTCCGTATGGTTGAATTCCAGTTACTTTTCCAGTTAGCACGTCACCCACTTTGTATTGTTTTTCCATAATACGTTCCTACCTTCTGTGTCTATATACGAAAATGTCATGTTAAATTATAACATAGTGCACTAGACAGAACAAAGGAACGCCCTAATGTTGATTACGGATATTTTTTCGCTAACAGTGCATTCCAAATCGTTCGATAATCGATTTGTTCCATTGTTGTTGATTTTCCAGTTGCTGCAAGTTCCTCTAAAATTGCTGTTGCAATTGGCGCAACAGCGCTGTCTTCAGTTATTAAAAATTGAAGCAATTGTTGATACTCTTGATTTTTAGCTTGTCCTGTCAAAAGCTTAACCATTATTAATTCATAGCTACTTTTCAGATACCCATTATATTGATCATATGCTTCTGTTAGCAATTTCCGTTCCAAAATGAGCGTTGATTTTGCTGCTTCCTTAGGATCTACGACAAGCTCTCCTGCATAAAAATAATACTTTACTTTCATTACTTCCAAAAGGCCCATTGTTTCAGGTGAAAATATAGTAAGCAGCTCTTTTTCAATGGTCGTGTAATCAAAAACGAGCCTCTTTTTTCCACCAAACTCCATCAATACAAAGCCTTCGTTCTTTGCTGCTGCAATAATTTCAGACGTATATGTGATCACATCATAGAGCTCACTAAGCGCTCTCACCTTTTCCATATAAGTATACAAAGCACTCATTTCTTCTACATCATCTTGTCGTTGCTTTGACAGCATTAATTTCGGCGAATGTAATTTTTCGATTGTCTCATTTTGATAAACAGCTAACTGTCCCTGCCAAGCTCCTTGTGCATAGCGTTCCAGCGTCTCATCGCTTGTATAAAATCGATAGCTCGCTTCCGCATTTTGCACATATGCTAAAGAATTGAATTGTTCTTCTGTCAATCGCAACGTTTTCCGCTGACGTTCCTTTTCCTCTTTATAAAGTGGTGCAAAAGCTTGACGCCATGCTTCAAATTCCTTTTTTGCTGCAACAACTCTCTCGACATTTGCACGCTCTACGTCATTGATTGCCTGCATCTCTTGCTGCTGTTGTGTAGCATAAAGCGATACTAATATCGCTAAAATACAGGCACTTGCTAATACAACAATCCACAGACTTCGCTGTTGTCTTTTTCTTGGTAGCTCATCTGGTAAATTTGCCACCACTTTTTCAACATTTACGAGCGAGGGCATTTTGTCATAATGATTTTTCAGCTTTGTCATACGTGCTTCAAATTGTTGATCATCCATTGCTTTCTCCTCCTTGCTGTAAAATGGCTTTTAATTGCTCCTTAGCACGCATTAAGCGCACTTTCACCGTAGACAAAGAAATTGTTAAAATCTCAGCAATTTCCTCATACTTACAATCGTGAAAATAATATAAAACAATTGGCATACGGTATTTTTCATCCAAGGTTAAAATCGCCTCATGTAACGCTATATCGTCTGTTGTCATATGTACAATAGAACTTGACTCATATTGCAACTTGTCTCTCTTGCGCTTTTCTCGTTGCTCTTTACGATAATAATCGCGCACTGTATTTAACGTCATTTTATAAAGCCATGTCGTAAATTTCCCTTGCTCAAATTGTGCTAAAAAACGATACAGCTTAATAAATACTTCCTGTGTCACATCCTGTATGTCATTGCTATGTACACCACATTGAAAGGAGAATTTTTCAACTGTTTTATAATGTAAACGTACAAGCTCGGCATATGCCTCCTTGTCCCCTGTAGCTGCTCGCTTTAAAAGCAACTGCTCCATAATGCTTCCCCCTTCCATTTTTCCTATTAATGATACGATTGTTTTCTCCATTTTGTTACATTCGTTTTATTTCTTTCAATTACGCCTTGGCGTAATTGCGTCGGGATTTTGAATTGTGCTTGCACTTAGCAGAAGTTAACCTAAAAGCGTCACATCCTGTGACAACGGTTAACTGACCTGCATCGTGCAGGCCTCCTTTCAAAATCCCTGACATCCGCCGGAGGCTTTATTAGAATTCAGCACTCCACCTATAAAGATAGGCGTTTTCTGGCTCCTGTGGTTACTCGTCGCAAAAAAGATTGCTGAATTCTAATAAAAAGTGTTGTAGAATAAATACTTGTTTCAATTATTAAGGAGGGTTTTCTTTGGCTTCACGAGAGCATTTTGCATCAAGAATTGGCTTTATTTTAGCTGCTGCTGGAAGTGCCATTGGCATTGGCGCAATATGGAAATTTCCATATATGGTCGGTACAAATGGAGGCAGTGTTTTTATTTTTTTGTTTATTATTTGCACATTATTATTAGGGCTGCCTATTTTAATTGCTGAATTTATGATTGGTCGTCGTGGACAAACAGGCGCAATTCAATCATTTAAAAAACAGGCGCCACATCGACCATGGTTTTTAATTGGTTGGCTCGGTGTCATAACGAGTGGTTTGATTTTATCGTTTTATAGCGTTGTAGGTGGCTGGATTTTAAGCTATTTACTGCGAGCAATAACATTTCGTCTATCAGGGCAAGGCATTGATTTTTCGCAGCTATTTCAACAAGTGATTGAAAATCCACTGGAAGTCATTATTGCACAGGGCGCATTTATGCTTATTACACTACTGATCGTACAAGCGGGTGTGAAAGATGGCATTGAAGTAGCAAGCAAGTGGATGATGCCATTGCTCTTTATCTTTTTCGTTTTATTATGTATTCGTTCCATCACACTGGATGGCGCAATGGAAGGTGTACGCTTTATGTTTGTACCAGACTGGTCGTACTTCAATAGCGAAACCTTTTTATTAGCGCTTGGTCAAGCCTTTTTCTCCCTAAGTGTCGGGATTTGCATTATGGTTACATACGCCTCGTATTTACCAAAGGAAGAAAATATCGTAAGCTCTGGTGTCAATGTTGCAACGATGAATATTATCATTTCATTACTTGCAGGGCTAGTCATTTTCCCTGCTGTTTTTGCGCTAGGCTATTCACCTACAGAAGGACCTGGTCTTGTCTTTATGATTATTCCTGCTGTTTTTGAGCAGCTACCATTTGGTCAAATACTATTAATTATCTTCTTTATTTTACTGTTATTTGCAACGATTACTTCAGCTATTTCCTTGCTGGAGGTTGTCGTTTCTAACAGCATTGGCGAACGTCTACATTTGCGTAAAAAAGCAGCATGGCTATTTGCAGCACTTATTTTTATCATCGGGATTCCAAGCGCGCTCTCCTTCGGTACATTATCAAATATCACATTTTTCAATAAATCAATATTTGATTTTATCGACTATTTGACGAATAGTATTGCAATGCCAGTTGGAGCATTGTTCATTTCATGGTTTGCTGGCTATTATTATGAAAAGCAGCTATCACAGCGAGAGCTACAAACGACCCCACTATTATTTACAGCTTGGTATACAATTGTGCGTTATATTGCACCAATTGCCATTGTTGTTATTTTAATTCGTGGCATCATAGGCTAAAAATAGCCGTTGGGAAAAATGTCATTTCCCGACGGCTATTTTTACTATATAATGCATTTCGCTTCAAATTTAATCGCAATCAATTTATAGGCCATTTCGACGCAATGCTCAAATGGAATCCACTGTTCATAAGAATGCTCATAAACCATTTGAATAACCTTTGCTAATTCGCTTGGGTCATCTATCCGTTGCAACTTAGCAACGACATCTGCTGCCTCTGTCTCATAGCTCCCCTGACCTAAATGAAAAGGGTCCCATTCTTCAAGCACTTTTACAGCCTTTTGATTCATTTCGATATTTTCCACTATTACTATTCCCCTAAATTATTATATTTATATGATTCGTATGTTAACATATAATAAAATGAAACTAAAGGAAAGAGTGATAACTATGTCAATTTTCAATGAAGTGGTTGATCGTCGTAAATCCCGTTCTTATAAATGGGATCGTATGGAGCAAATTTTTAATATTGAAGATGCAAGCGATATTTTGCCAATGTGGATTGCCGATATGGATTTCGCTGCACCTCAAGCAGTAATTGCAGCTATCGAAGAGCGTTTACAGCATCCTGTATTCGGCTACTCATACGTTTGTGGTGGCTGTAAAAATGCTGTTGTTAATTGGTATGAGCGCCGCCATCAATGGACAATTGATCCAGAAACAATTTTATTCCACCATGGTGTTGTGCCAGCAATCGCTAGCATTATCGAAACATTTACAGCACCAAATGATAAAGTGGCGATTTCAACACCGGTTTATCCACCATTTTCAAACGTTCCAAAAAGCCAAGGCCGCGAGCTCGTTTGCTGTGATTTAGTTGAAGTAAACGGTTCTTACACGTATGATTTTGCAGCACTTGAGGAGCTATTCAAAGAAGGTGTGAAACTTTACATACTATGTAACCCGCATAATCCAGCTGGCGTTGTATGGAGCCGTTCGCAATTAGAGGAGCTCGTTGCACTATGTATTAAATACGATGTTTATTTGTTAGCAGATGAAATTCATGCAGATGTCATTTTACCTGGTGCGAAATTCATACCAACATTAACAGTAGCGGGTAGTGCACAAGCAAAAATCATTTCCTGCATTGCGCCGACAAAAACATTTAACTTAGCCGGTATTCAAGCTGCTATGATGGTTGTACCAAATGAGGATTTACGCAAAGAATTAGAACAAAATGCAATGGCACATGGCAAAATGGATTTAAATGCATTCGCCTCTGCCGCTGTACAAGCTGCTTATACAGATGGCGATGCTTGGTTAGATGAATTAATTAGCTATTTATCTATCAATATGGATTATGTTGTCAACGAATTAAACGCATTAGATGGCATTTCTGTTGCAAAGCCTAACGGCACGTACTTAATGTGGATTGACTACCGTGCAACGGGCTTGTCAGAAGAGGAAATGATGCAGCGTTTATTAACGATTGGTAAAATTGCTTTAGAGCCTGGCACAAAATATAGTGAAGCAGGCCGAGGTTTCCTGCGTATGAACGTTGCCTGTCCACTAGCTGTTGTGGAAGATGGCGTTGCTCGCTTTAAAAAGGCGCTTGCTGCTAATTAAATAAAAGACGAACAAAGGATAGCCGAAAGAAAACTCGGACATCCTTTGTTTTTTCGTTTCATTGGGTGAATGATCATTTTTTTAGAAACTTCCTATGTGAGAAAAGCGTATTTAATGATATGTAATAAAGATGGAGGCATTTTCATTATGAGAGTAATAAAATTTTTGTTGATAACGGTCATTGTACTTGGGCTAGTAGGTTATGGCGTTTACCATTTCGGCATGCAATTTATTGCTGGAAAAGTAGCAGAAACGGTAACGCTGGAATTAGCGAACAGCGAGCAAGCTGAAGCAGTCAAGCAAGTGATTGAGCAAAACCCAACACTTACAGGCTATATGGAGGAGGCAAAGGCAGCGAACCCTAAAGAATTGCCTTTTACGACAAAGGAAGAGGCAACGCAGGTGTTGATTGAAAAAGTAGGTGTAACAACATTAAATGATATTCGTGTCAAAGCAGAAAATGGCATGCTTTCACAGGAGGAAATCATTCAACAGCTGCAAAATAAATTAACAGCAGAGGAGCAGCTCGCTTTAAAGGTAATTATTTATCAAGAATTATATAAATAAGCAAAAAGGAGCGTCCGCAAAGTCATTTGGGGACGCTCCCTTTGCAACGAGAATGGTGACAATTGATTGTGACCACCGCAGGAGCACAATTTTAATCAAAAATTTATTATGTAAAAAAGCGGAGCTGTTCAGAAAGTTCACTTTCTGAACGGCCCCTTTTTCGTTCTACAACTATTTTTGTTCCTGCTCTTTTTTCATGCGCTCATCGCGCTCTGCTAATGCACGTGCCTCAAGCTTCTTCGCTTCCTGCTCTTGCTTTTTCGCAAATTTACGTATAAGTTTAAGAACTAAAAAACATAACCCTAACAAAAGAAGTATTTCTATAAACGCTGGTAAATATGTTGATTTATCCTCCGGGAAATAAAGAAAGCCAAAATTTAATATGAATGAAGTCATTATTCACACTTCTCTCAACGAATTATTCAAAAACTGTAATTGATTCAATTTTAATGTCTTCAACAGGCTTATCATTCATGCCTTTTTCCACATTGGCAATTTTATCAACGATATCCATACCTTCAACCACATGTCCAAACACCGTGTGCTTATGGTCTAACCAAGGTGTACCACCATGTTCAGCATAGTATTCAATTGCTTCTTTCGGGAAGTTTGCTTGCTCCATTTGACGGATCATATCACTTGGGATATGTGGCATTTGCACGATGAAAAATTGTGAGCCATTTGTATTGGGGCCCGCATTTGCCATTGATAATGCGCCACGGAAGTTAAATAAATCATGGTGGAACTCATCTTCGAAAGAGCCGCCCCAAATTGATTCACCGCCCATACCTGTACCAGTTGGGTCACCGCCTTGAATCATAAAATCAGTGATTACACGATGGAAGATGATTCCATTATAATATCCTGATTTTGCATGCCCTAAAAAGTTTTCAACTGTTTTTGGAGCTTGCTCTGGGAATAATTTAATTTTAATTGAACCCATTGTTGTATTCATTTCTACTAAAACTTCGCCAGCATTTAGCTCTGTCGTTAATTGTGGAAACATAAGTGTCTCTCCTTTAATTTTAATCATTAAACCTTTTCTATTCTAACATATTTCTTTTCATTTTTCCGCTTTTCGCAATCAAGTTACTTCCTTCGTGTTACGAAATAAGTTATACTATATGTCAATATCTTGTCTCAGCTAAATAACCTCATGTCAAATGTCTCGAACTTCTGCTGAGTATACCTACTAAGTGAGAAAGAATGTGACGCACAATGAAAAACAGAAAACACAATTTTATTATTATTTTAATCTCCAACTTTATCGTTGCAGGCTCTACAACTATGATTATGCCCTTCCTTTCGCTCTATATCGACACGCTCGGTAACTTCTCAGAAAGCTATGTACAAAAATGGGCAGGCTTTATTTTTGCCGCAACCTTTATTACAGCCTTTTTAATGTCACCAATTTGGGGACGCATTGCAGATAAATATGGCTATAAGCCGATTATGATTATTAACTGCTTTGGTATTGCCATCAGCATCTTTTTAATGGGCTATGTGCAAAATGTTGCACAATTTTTTATACTGCGCTTATTTATGGGCGTTGTAACAGGCTTTATTCCTACGTCCATGGCCTTTATTAGCAAACACACCCCGAAAGAAATCGCAGGGAAAACATTAGGTACGTTGCAAATGGGTAGCGTTGGTGGGACTTTATTCGGTCCGGTTATCGGCGGCTTACTTGCAGATACTTTTGGTTTTACTTATACGTTTTTATATACCGCCATCGCTATTGTTCTTTCAGGCATTATTATTATTTTCGGTATTCATGAGCCTGAAATCATCAAAAAGAAAAAAAGCGCCATTTACTCTCGTAAAAATGTGTTATGGGCGATTTTCCACCACCGTCTTATGTTCAGTGTTATGATTGTGACGAGTTTAATTCAAATCGGCAATTTTAGCATCCAACCCTTGCTTTCTTTATACGTCACACATTTAACAACAGCCGCAAACGTCGCTATGCTCGCAGGCGTCGCATTTAGCGCAGCAGGCTTAGGTAATATACTGTTTGCACGCTTCTGGGGTCATTTAAGCGACCAAATTGGCTATGAGCGCGTATTGACTGTCCTGTTAATTTGCTGTGTGATGTTCGTTGTACCACAGGCATTTGTTACATCGCTATGGCAGCTCATTATATTACGCCTTCTATTTGGTATTGTCGCGGGCGGCTTAATTCCGATTACTTCCGCCTTAATTCGCCGTGATGCACCTGTTGCCATTCAAGGAGAAGTAATGGGCTATAGCCAAAGCTTCCGCTTTTTAGGCAATATTATCGGTCCTGTACTCGGCGGTATTGTCAGTGGATTATTTAATATTCCAGCTGTCTTTTACGTAACAGGCTCCTTATTCCTAATTGCCTTTATTATTTTATATTTTATCCGAAAAGCCCCTATACAATATATGGACGACATGTTAAAAGAGCATGCATAATACTGAAGTGGCAGGAAAAGTTTTCGCAACGCTTTTCCTGCCACTTTTTAGTACATTTAGCCATTCCAGAAACTCCCGTCTTATGCTATGATAAATGATTATTGGAGGCATAATTTATGAGAAAATTTTCCGGCTTTCTTATCATTATTGGCTGTTTTCCTCTTTTATTTTTTTTAAGTAGTGAAATTTCCTATGAAATTGAGGCAGCACGCACATTTGAAAACCAAATGCAGGATTCAATCGAATTTCCAGATATCACTTCTAAGCTGCCTATTACATTAGTGGATAAAAATAATGATGTCTATAGCGAGGAATATGTAGAATGGCGACAGCCAACATCGCTTGAAAATATTCCCCAAATTGTTAAGGATATTTTCATTTACAGTGAGGATAGCGATTTTTATGAGCATATCGGATTTGATTTGAGCGCCATTGCCCGAGCGCTTGTTATTAATACAGCTGAGCAATCCGTACAGCAGGGTGGCAGTACAATTACACAGCAATTAGTCCGTATGCGCTATTTATCAGAGGAAAAAACATATGAGCGAAAATTAATGGAAATTTTCTACTCCTATGAACTAGAAAAGCATTATAGCAAAACAGAAATTTTAACGATGTATTTGAATGAAATTTATTTCAGCAATCAAGTATATGGTATCTCAAGTGCGGCAACTTATTATTTTGGTAAGCCGTTAAGTAAGCTATCATTAGCAGAAATCGCCTTTATTGCAGCAATTCCTAACAACCCATCGCTTTATGATCCTTTGAAAAATTTTGAACAAACGAAGGCTCGACAGGAGCGCTTGCTACAAATATTAGCGGAGCATGAGGTTATTACATTGGCTGAGGCAGAAACACAAAAAAGCGTACCAATCCAGCTAAATGTTAAGCAAAAAATACAACAATACCCTGCCTATAGTACATATGTTTTACAAGAATTAAAATGGTTAGTTGCACAAAATGAAGGATTCGATGTTTTGCTAGCAAATGCGGAAACAGAGCAGGACAAGGAACAGTTACAAAAACAGCTGCAAAATAAGGTAGATGCCTTGTTCCAACAAGGGGCCATTGTCCATACAGCACTAGATCCTGCAAAGCAATTGCATGATGAGCAAGCGATCAATCAAATTTTAGCATCCTCTGAGCTACAAGCAAGTGCAACGATTATTAATAATGAAACGAGAGAGATTACAAGTATTTATGGCGGGAAGAACTATAAAAAATTCGATTTGCATCGTGCATATCAAACACCGCGTCAACCAGGCTCTGCTTTTAAGCCTTTAGCAGTGTATGCACCTTATTTTGAAACAATAGATGCCTCCCCCTCCTCCACTGTAAGCGGGGGCGCTTATTGTATCGGCACTTTCTGCCCTGAAAACTATGGTGGTGGACTTTATGGTCAAGTATCTTTGTCGACAGCCTTTCGACACAGCTATAATACAAGTGCATTGCGATTGTACAATACAATCGGTATTGATACTGCTTTCTCTTATTTAGAGCGATTCAATTTCAGATCGCTTGACCCGCGAGACTATACGTATGCGACAGCACTTGGCGGTTTAACATATGGCGTGACATCACTAGAGCTAGCAGATGCTTATACAAGCTTTATTGATGGCTCATACGCACAAGCACATGCCATTCGAAAGGTAACCGATTTACAAGGCAATATCCTTTATAAATGGCCAACTGAGCGGGCAGTTATTTGGTCACCTAAAACCGTTCGTTATATGCGTCAGCTGCTCACAGATGTTGTGACAGGTGGGACAGGTGTTGGTCTTTATACATCTACAAATTATCTTGGTGCAAAAACAGGAACAACGAACGATTTTAAAGATTTATGGCTCGCCGGTTTAACAGCTACGGAAACCGCTGCTGTATGGCTTGGCTATGATATCCCGCAATCAATGGAAGATATCGAGCGCTATCAAATTCATTACCAAATTTTTAATGCGATTATGAATTAATGAAAGGGGCCGTCCAGAAAGTGAACTTTCTGGACGGCCCCGTTTTTTTACATAGTCAATTTTTGATTAAAATTGTGCTCCTGCAGTGGGCACAATAGAGCTTTTCTGCGACCAGTAACCGCAGGAGCAAATGGTTTTAACTGCGACGAGTAATCGCAGGAGCAAATTGTCACCATCCTCATCGCAAAGGGAGCGTCCCAAAATGACTTTTCGGACGCACCCTTTTCAATTTGCAAACGGCAAGCTTGCTAATACACCATTATAAAGCTTCACTACAACATAAAAGATTAAAACGATAAACAATGTCCAAACGATTATTTCAAAGAAAATTAAGCCAATCATACCACCAATCGACATGAAATTACTCATTTTATATACCGTATATACAAAATAAATAAGAACTGTTAATACAAAAACAATGAGCAGTATGATGAAAGATTGAATGCCAAAGGCTGATAGCAAAGCACCGAAAAAGAAAATGACATAGCCTCCACGTGCAGCATTCATCGTTTCTCCTACTTTATCGCTAGAAAAAAACAGCATACCAAGCTCATGTATTGTTTCACCAATTAATTTAAATGCGGAAAACATCATGAAAAAAATAAGTGCAAAAACAATTAACAAAAATATCCGCAACTCTAAATCGGATAAAAATTCACGCATTCCTGTATAAACACCAATCACTTTAAAAAACTCAATGGATTGTGTCACGGTAAAAATACCGAATGTCAAACTAAATAATAAAATGGTGAACAACGGTAAATAACCGTATAAATATGGATTTTTCATAAAAATTTTTACCCTCAAATTTCGTTATTCTTTCCTATTTATAATAACGAACAAATAGCTCTATCTGCAAGGGGTTAATTGCCTATGTGTACATGCAATTGCATGAAAAATCAGTTATAATGAATATTGTTAGTGTTTTACAACGTTATGAAGGGAGGCTTTATGAGATGCAAGTTTTGGCGATTTTTATTCCTTTATTAGCAGCCATCTTTATTCCACTATTATTCCGTTATGCTCGAACAATACATACTGGTTGGTTCGTACTAATTGTACCTCTTCTACTTGTTAGTTATTATGTAACATTTATTTCCCGGGTAATGGATGGAGATACTGCACTTGCTTCTTTTAATTGGATTCCATCTTTAAATATTTCATTTGAATCTTATTTAGATGGTCTTAGCTTATTATTTTCTTTATTAATTACGGGAATCGGTGCACTTGTTGTTCTATATTCCATTTTTTATTTAGACAAAACAAGAGAGCAGCTGCATAATTTTTATATTTACTTATTAATGTTTATGACAGCGATGCTTGGCGTTGTCCAATCTGATCATATGATTACATTGTATTTATTTTGGGAGCTGACATCGATTTCTTCTTTTTTACTAATCGGCTATTGGTTCCAGCGTGATAAATCACGTTTTGGTGCATTAAAATCGATGATGATTACAGTTGCAGGTGGCCTGTTGATGCTTGGGGGCTTTGTGCTCTTAGCACAAATGGGTGGTACATACTCCATTCGTGGATTAATTGCACAAGCACCATATTTTTGGGATAGCCAATACTTTGTACTAGCATTAGTCCTTATTTTACTTGGTGCTTTTACAAAATCGGCACAATTCCCATTTTATATTTGGTTACCAGATGCAATGGAAGCACCAACACCTGTCAGCGCATATCTACATTCTGCGACAATGGTGAAAGCTGGGATTTATTTAGTTGCACGCTTCACACCGATATTTGCTATATCAGAAGTATGGATTTGGCTTGTTACAGGTATTGGTCTGTTAACACTTATATGGGGCTCATTCTTTGCAGTAAAACAAACCGATTTAAAAGGAATTCTAGCCTTTTCAACAGTCAGCCAATTAGGTTTGATTATGTCATTGTTAGGTGCTAGTGCCATCGCCTTTCATGTGGAAGATGCCGCAAATACGGTGTTTAAATATGCCGCATTCGCAGCGATTTTCCATTTAATTAATCATGCTACGTTTAAAGGTAGCTTGTTTATGATTGCTGGTATTGTCGACCATGAAACAGGAACGCGCGATATTCGAAAGCTTGGCGGATTAATGAGCATTATGCCAGTTAGTTTTTCTGTTGCTTTCATTAGCGGCTTATCAATGGCTGGATTACCACCATTTAACGGCTTTCTAAGTAAGGAAATGTTTTTAACAGCAATGCTTGCATTAAAAGATTTTGAATTATTCGAATTTAGCACATGGGGAATTTTACTCCTAATCGTTGCTGTCGTTGCAAGTATTTTCACATTTGTTTATAGCTTCTATTTCGTATTCAAAACATTTATGGGCAAATTGCAGGCGGACAAGCTACCACAAAAACCGCATGAAGCACCAATTGGGATGCTTGTTGCACCAATGATTTTAGCAGCGCTTGTTCTACTGATTTTCTTTATACCGAATCTCATTGGCTCCGTATTTATTAAACCAGCTGTTTTTGCGATTCAACCTTTTTTATATCAAGACATGCCTTCTAGTATCGATATTACAGTGAAGCTATGGCATGGCTGGACAGCACCTGAGCTGTGGTTAACAATTGGCATTGTCATAATTGGTGCGATTTTATTTATGACATTAAACAAATGGAAAAAGCTATATCATCTACAGCCTGAGAAGCTGTCGATTAATACTCTTTATGATTTTATAATGGATGGCTTCTTCAATCGTGGAATGGCAAAACTATCAAAACGCATTATGCATGGCTCTACACGTCATTACTTTATGTACATGTTTGCAGCGATTAGCTTGATTGTTATTGGCACATTATTTTATAAAAATGCCTTTAAACTATCATTTAAAGATGCTGCACCAATTGAGTTGTATCAATTAATTTTAATTATTGTTCTTGTATTAGGCACATTAACAACACTTATCGCAAGATCACGTATTACAGCGATTGTCGGTTTAGGTGCTGTCGGTTATACAGTTGCGCTGTTCTTCGTTATGTTTAATGCACCCGACTTAGCACTAACACAGCTCGTAATTGAAACGATTTCCGTTGCACTGTTTTTACTTGTCTTTTACCATTTACCTCGTTTAGGCAAGGTGAAAGAATATACGCCTTTCCGCTTTAGACGTTTAGTTGTTTCAATCGGAATTGGTGCAATGGTCACGCTACTCGCTTTATCAGCACATTCGCAAAAGCTAGTAGGCTCAATCAATCAATATTATAAAGATACGGTTTACACATTAGCGGGTGGCGGTAATATCGTGAACGTTATTTTAGTGGATTATCGTGGCTTTGATACATTGTTTGAAATCACGGTGCTTGGCCTTGCGGGTATGGGCATTTATGCAATGATTAAGCTACGTTTAAGCAGAAAGGAGAAGTCGAATGAAAGCGAATAAATTGAAAACAAATGATTTGATTTTGCAGTTTACTGCGAAAATCGTCTTTTTCATTATTTTCTTCTTCTCCATTCATATTTTCTTTGCAGGACATTATACACCAGGCGGCGGCTTCGTCGGAGGGCTATTAACATCCAGCGCCATCGTCTTGCTGGTGATTGCCTTTGATTTAAAAACGGTGCGAACAATTTTGCCAATCAACTATATGTATATGACGGCATCAGGGCTCATTTTAGCTTTTGCGACTGCTGCTTATCCAATTTTTGATGGCAAGCCTTTTTTCACACATTATTTCGATTATTTCAATTTGCCGCTGTTTGGCAAAACGTCTTTGCATACAGCCGCACTATTTGATTTAGGCGTATTTTTGGTTGTTGTTGGTGTTACGATGACCATTATTCAAACGATTGGGGAGGATGAATAATGGAAATTATTATGGCTTTTGTTTGCGGTTTTTTGTTTATGGCTGCGATTTACTTAATTTTATCGCGTAGCTTATTACGCATTATTATTGGTACAGGCTTGTTAAGCCATGGTGCTCACTTATTAATTTTAACGATGGGCGGTCTTGGCGGTAGTGCCCCACCTGTATTAGCAGAAGGGGTTACTGATTTTGCAGATCCAATTCCACAAGCGCTTATTTTAACGGCGATTGTTATTGCCTTTGGTGTAACAGCCTTTATTTTAGTGCTTGCCTACCGCGCATATCAGGAATTAAAAACAGACGATACAACAGCGATGGAAGGAAGTGACACACATGATTAACTTCCTACTGTTCCCTATTTTAATTACGTTTTTCACTGGGATGGTCCTTATCTTTTTCCAGAAGAATGTCTATATACAGCGAGCGATTTCGCTTATTTCATTAGGAGCTGCAACGATTTGTGCCTTTTTCGTTATGCTGAAAGTACAGCGTGAAGGTATTCAATCGGTCACGTTTGGCAATTGGCCCGTACCTTATGGGATTACAATGGTAGCAGATGGTGTCTCTACATTGCTCGTTTTTACATCGTTATTGCTAACATTTTTCATTGTGTGGTATAGCTTCAGCTCCATTGGTAGAGCACGTGAGCATTTCTTTTACTATCCAGGTATTATGTTTATTTTGACAGGTGTCAATGGCGCCTTCACAACGGGTGATATTTTTAATATGTTCGTGTTTTTCGAGGTGCTATTAATGTCCTCTTATTTACTCATTGTACTGGGTGGCGAAAAAAAGCAGCTGCATCAATCAATTCAATACCTTTTAGTGAACATTATTTCTTCTGCCTTATTCGTCATTACAGTTGCTTATTTATACTCTGTCATCGGTACGCTGAGCATGGCGGATATTGCTGTTAAGATTGCAGAAATTGACCAACCAGGGATTATTACAACGATTGCTGTACTTTTTTTAATGGTGTTTGGCTTAAAGGCAGCTATTTTTCCGCTGTACTTTTGGTTACCTAGCTCTTATGCAGCACCGCCAATTCCTGTGTTAGCACTGTTCGGTGCACTGTTAACAAAGGTTGGTGTCTACGCCATTATGCGTACATATACGCTATTTTTCGTGCATGATATTGCCTTTACGCATCAATTGCTATTAATTTTCGCCGTATTAACAATAGTGGCAGGCTGCATTGGGGCTTTAGCACATTTCGATGTAAAACAAATTATTATTTATAATATTGTCATTGCAGTTGGTGTTATTTTATTCGGTGTAGCACAAATGAATTTTGCTGGTTTAGAGGGGGCTATGTTTTATTTAATACATGATATGTTAATTAAAGCGGCACTCTTTATGCTTGTGGGTATCATCATTTACATTACTGGTACAAGCGATTTGCGCAAAATGGGTGGGCTCATGAAAAAATATCCTTCATTAGGCTGGTTTTACTTAATCGCAGCATTTGGCTTAGCAGGTATTCCGCCTTTAAGCGGCTTTGTTGGGAAATTGTTAATTATACAAGGTGGCTTTGCAGCTGGCAACATATGGAGTAGCATTTTCATTTTAGCATCTAGCTTAATTGTTTTGCTCTCAGTTATTCGTATTTTCCTTTATGCCTTTTGGGGTGGGGAAGGTCAAACAGTACAAATCCAACCGAAAAAATATAAACAGCTCTACTATCCTAGCGTTATTTTAGTCATCCTTTCTATTGCTTACGGTGTTGGTGCTGAATGGGTAACACCATTTATGGATGGCGCTGCTCGTGTGTTAACAGACCCTTCTATTTATATTGAAGCGGTGATGAAAGGAGCGCAACCTTAATGGCATTTCAAATACTATTAAACTTTTCACTTGCCCTATTATGGATGTTCCTTGGTAATAACTTTACAGCTAGCGGCTTTATTATCGGCTATTTACTTGGTCTAGCAGCTGTTCTACTAATGCGTCGCTTTTTCAACGGGCGACTGTATATTGGACGTATTTGGGCTTTTATAAAATTGACATTCTTATTTTTCAAGGAGCTCGTCTTAGCCAATGTGGCGGTATTACGTGTTGTATTGAAGCCCAAGCTGGATATGCAGCCTGCATTTTTCAAATATGATACGACATTAACACAGGAGTGGGAAATTACGCTGTTATCTAGCTTAATTACATTAACGCCGGGTACTGTTGTTGTCCATGTGTCTGATGATGCAAAAAGCTTATATATACATGCAATTGATGCAAAGGATGTGGATGAAACGATTGATTCCATTCGCAACTCCTTTGAAAAAGCGATTTTGGAGGTGAGTCGTACATGACCTATTTTATTTGGGGGGCAATTGTCCTTGTTATGCTATCAATGATTTTAGTTATTTACCGTCTCATTAAAGGACCAAACCCTTCTGATCGTGTCGTTGCGCTAGACTCAATTGGCGTTTCTCTTATTGCATTAATCGGAATGTTTTCGATTATGGTAGATACAAGCTTTTATTTAGAAATCATTTTATTGCTCGCTATTTTATCATTTATTGGTACAGTAGCCTTTTCGAAATTTATTGAGAAAGGAGACATTATTGAACGTGACAGTTCTCGCTAATATTTTAATTGTTCTCTTTATCTCGATAGGTGTTATTTTTATTGCAGTAGCTGCAATCGGTTTATTGCGCTTACCTGATTTATATACGCGAGCACATGCAGCTTCTAAAAGTGCAACATTAGGTGTTATGAGCGTGTTAATCGGTGTTTTCCTACATTTTTGGCTGATTGAAAACCACTTCAATCCACGCATATTGCTAGGGATTTTGTTTATTTTTATGACAGGTCCTGTAGGCGGTCATATTATGAGCCGCTCATCCTACATCGCAGGCGTTAAACCTTGGTCTGGTACTGTACGTGATGATTTAAAGCCTGAAATTGAACGGATGAAAAAAGAACAAAATGTACAAGATTAAAAAAGAAAAGAGTAAGAAATCGTTGGCTGATTTCTTGCTCTTTTCTTTTATGAGGAACTCATAATTTTCGCCCTAACGATATGGCCCATAAAATCCACGGCGATATGGTGGATATGGATACGGTCGATATGGCGGATATGGTGGATAATACGGATAACGTTGCGGATAAACTTGATTTCCTAAAAAACCTCCAAGAAAGCCTCCTAAAAAGGGTGCACCAAATGTAAACCATGGAAACATAAAAAATCTCCTCCTTTGCTTTACTATATGACAAAAGCTTAGGAATTGGTGACAAAGGAGCTAATTGAAAATTTATTTTCAGTTAGCTCCTTTGCGACGAGTAATCGCAGGAGCACAATTCTTCGAAAATGACTTTTCAAATCTTCAGTTGCGACGAGGATGGTGGTGGCTTGCTACAACCACCGCAGGAGCAATTCACTTTAAGCTAAGCACCTCTACACAACCATCGCATAAAAAATCGATTTACACCAAATTGCTTAGTATAAATCGATTTTATGCTTATATAGCCTTTAATGTGGCAAGAAATTTACTCTTCCTCTGCTAATTGCTCAATAAAGCTTGCTAAAGTACGAACCATGACACCTGTGCCACCTTTTGGTCCAAGATCATATGCTGCACTCGCATCAGATGTTCCTGCAATATCTAAATGAATCCATGGTGTCTCTTCCGCAAACTCACCGATAAAACCTCCACCAAAAATCATGTGTCCATCGCGGCCTGGCGAGTTGTTCAAATCTGCAAACTCAGAGTTACGAATGCGCTTTTTATCATTTTCTGTTAACGGTAAGCGCCATACAAATTCATTTGTATCTACAGTTGCCTCCATAAAGCTTTCGAAAAATGGCTCATTATTCGTTAATGCACCTGTTTTATCATTACCTAATGCGACAATGACACCGCCCGTTAATGTTGCAACATCAATTAAGTAGCTTGCTCCTTGCTGCTTTGCATATGTTACCGCATCCGCTAACACAAGGCGTCCTTCTGCATCTGTATTGAATACTTCCACAGTTTTGCCGCTTAATGTTGTAATCACATCATCTGGCTTTAAGGCCTCGCCAGAAACCATATTGTCTGTTGAGCCGATAACAGCCATGACGTTTTTATTCGGACGTGTTTCCCCAATAATTTTCATTGCACCTAAAACAGCTGCTGCGCCACCCATATCGCCTTTCATGCCAATCATACCTTCACGAGGCTTTAATGAGTAACCACCTGTATCGTACGTTACACCCTTTCCTACAAAGCTCACAACATCTTCCCATTGCTCTGTCGCCTTGTATTTCAATGTAATCATACGCGGCTCCTGCACAGACCCTTTATTGACACTTAAAATAGCGCCCATTCCTAGTTCTTCCATTTGTGCTTTATTTAAAATTTCTACTTCAAAGCCATACTGTTTTCCAAGCTCTTCCGCATAATTTGCTAAATCAGTCGCTGTTAATAAGTTTGGTGGTGTATTGACAAGCGTACGCGCCTCGTTTGTTGCCTCTGCATAAATATGCCCTACCTCATAATTTGCAGCAACTGTCTCAGCAGAGCTAGAGGCTACAAACTGAACCTCTTCTAAATAAGTATCGGGCTCATTTGATGTCGTTTTGTAGTGCTTCACTTTATAGAAGCCTAAGCCAATCCCTTCACCAGCTAAAAATGCCGCCTCTTCCTCTGTTACTTGTTCAGTTACAAATGATTCAAGCCAAATTGTATACGCTGTCTTTTTTGAAGCCTTTAGTTGCTTTCCTACTAAGCCAAATGCATTGCGTAATACTTCTGCTGTTAATTTCTTGCCTTCCCCTAACCCAACAAATAAAATTTGCTTTACTGCTTTACCTGCAATTGGCAGCTTTGTCATTACTTTTGCCTCAGAAGAAATTTCCCCGCTATGTAGCCAATCATTAATATGCTCACCAAAGGCTGCTGGCAATGCAGACCAATTGTTCATTTGCTCGCGATGCTTTTGCACACCAACGATTAATACATCTGTTGCCACTTGCTCTAATGTTGTTAATTGTTTTGCAATATTCATTCCATACATCCTCCAATTGTTTAATCACTCTATTATACAATATCATAATTATTCGAATAACGAAATAATTGCTTTTCATCGTAGACCTTTAGTTGTTGACATTCACAAATATGATATACTTTTCTTATAGTAATTACACAATTGGAAAGGTACGGTGAACAATGGAGCTTTTACAAAACACCCCGCTGTTAATTGGGATTTTTGCTATTTTACTTGCCCAATTTTTAAAAGTCCCAATTTATTTTCTTGCCACAAAAAAAGTTGATTGGCACTTGCTCACATCAACTGGCGGGATGCCAAGTTCGCATTCTGCTGCCGTAGCAAGTATCGCCACCGCTGTTGGTTTTGAAACAGGCTTCGATTCACCGATTTTCGCTGTTGCAGCAATGCTTGCCGGTATCGTGATGTATGATGCAAGTCATGTGCGCTTTCAGGCAGGACAGCATGCCGCAGCTTTAAATGAAATCCGCCACGATTTACAGCATTTCTTCCGTGAAATTAAACGTTGGCCTGAATTAAATGAAGAGCAAAAAATTGAGGATTTAAAAACATTGCTTGGACATAAAAAAAGCGAGGTCACAATCGGTGCGCTATCTGGTATTATTTTAAGCATCATTGTTTATCAATTTCTGTAAAGTAACGTCGGGATTTTGAATTGTGCGTGCACAATTCAAAATCCCTGACATCCGCCGGAGTCTTGGGCCAACACGATGTTGGTCACGCAGTCGTTGCCATCGGACGTGGCGTCTTTAGACTGCGTTCCTCTTTTTCAGTAGGGAGTTTGGGACTCCCTCTGATTCTATTACTTTTCTGGCATTCATCCCGCCACTTATGGAAGTGGGGAATTTCTGCTGATTCAAGTTAAAACATTCGATAGCCATTTTTACGCAATAAAATCATCACAATGCCCGCAATAATCGCCCCAGCAAAGCCGCCCGATAAAATAATAATATCTGCTGGCTGTAGAGCAATAAGTTTATCTAGCAATGCAGGGAAGGCTGTTCCCGGCTTGAAAATATAATCCAAAAAGCTGACTTCATCAACGATAAAAATAACGATAATTGGATAGATGATCGCCATTAACCATGTCATACGCAGCAGCATATTTAATAAAAAACCAATGCCGAAAAACATAACTAAAAACAATAATGTTGAAATAATTACTTCTGGAATGGAAACTGTCATTATGTAAACCTCCGATATACTCTCCATCAAGTTTACATGATTCAGGAAAAGCTTTCAATGTTAAGTCCTTATACGGCAACAAGCCATGCCAAAATGAAAAGCATTTTGACACAGCTTGTTCAAGATTATATAGCATCCACAGCTTTACCTTTTATGAAGCGTGGACTATTCCATAAGTCCTTCCATTTACGTGCTGCAGTCACAACAATGATGAATCCTAACACAACCATAATAATCGATAAAACACCATTTAATATACTGTAACCACCTGCCGCTGAATTCCAATAGACATTTTTAACCATCCAATAGGCAGCGACATTTACCGTAACATACAAATATGCAAGTGGTATGATACATGTTAAAACATAAATACGCTTGTCAGCCATTTTCAAAATAATCGTTGCACCACATACTAAGCCGATGGATGCCATTAGCTGATTCGATACACCGAATAATGCCCAAACAGAGCTAATATCTCCTGAGTATAACAAGTAACCCCACATGAAGCAGGCAAGTGCTGAGGCAAAAATGTTACCTGGAAGCCAGTCGGTTCTCTTTAATGGCTTATATGCCTCACCTACGAAATCCTGAATTAAATAACGAGCAACACGCGTTCCTGCATCAATCGCCGTTAAAATAAATACCGCTTCAAACATAATAACAAATTGATAGAAATAAGATGTTAAGTCAGCAAACCATTTCACACCTGTGAAAATGTACGTCATACCGACTGCTAATGTAACGGCTCCACCTGTACGTCCTTCTAAGTCCATTCCAATTTGCTGTGAAAGCGCCGCCAAATTGACCGTATCCATTCCAAGCGTTGCAAATACTGCTGGTGCAGAGTTAATTGCGAAATAATCTCCCGGATGTAAAGCGGTTGCTGCAATTAATGCCATAATACCAACCAAGCATTCTACTAACATAGCACCGAAGCCAACGACACGAATATCTTCCCATCGATCAAGCATTTTTGGTGTAGTGCCTGAGCCAACGAAAGCATGGAAGCCTGAAATAGCACCACAGGCGATTGTAATTGAAACAAATGGCCATACAGGACCTGCGACAACGGGACCTCCCCCACCTAAGAAATCCGGAATGATGGCAGGAAATTGAATGGCTGGGTTGACAATAAACACACCGATAATTAATGCAATAAATACGCCAATTTTCATAAAGCTGCTTAAATAATCACGCGGTGCAAGCAATAGCCAAACAGGCAATGCCGCTGCAAAGAAGGCATAAATCGGTAAAATAAGTGCTAAAGTTTGACGTTCTAATGTTAATAAATCACCAAGCCAAGTACCTTGAATACTTGGTCCTATAAAAACACCAATCATTAATAAAATAAAGCCGACTGTAGATGTAATAAGTAAATTTCCTGTTTTTTTATAGGCGATTCCTACAAGCATTGCAATAGGTACTGTAATCGCTACAGCAAATGTCCCCCAAGGGTTTCTTTCTAGTGCCCCTAATACAACCATCGATAAACCAGCCATTGTAATCGTAATAATAAACAGCATCGCAAGCCCTGTACAAAATCCAGCGACAGGTCCAAGCTCCTCTTTCATTACTTCAGAAAGTGATTTACCACCGCGACGCATCGAAGCAAATAATACAACTGCATCATGTACAGCTCCACCAATTACTGCCCCAATTAGTAGCCATAAAAGACCTGGTAAATAACCAAACTGTGCTGCTAATACAGGACCAACTAACGGACCCGCCGCAGCAATCGCCGCAAAATGATGCCCAAACGCCACCCATTTGTTGGTGGGTACATAATCTTGCCCATCATTTAATTTATGTGCTGGTGTAGGTTCATTGTCATTAATCTTCAATACTTTCTTTGTAAAAAAATAACCATAAAGACGATACGAGATTACTAAAATACAGATTGCCCCTATAACGATTGAAATTGCATTCATACTGAACTTCATCCCCCTTTACTCTTTTTACAAGCGTAGCAAAAAGATAAGAAAATTGGATAAAATCACATTAAAATGTCTGAATAATCTGTTAAAGCGTCAAAATCTGCTGTTAAAATGCATGCTACATTTCAAATATTTTTCGAATCTCCTTCACATACATACGGCTGACAGGCACAACATGCCCTCCTTGCAAAATGACATTGTATTTGGAGGTTCCCCATGATTCAAGCTCCTGTAAATGCTCTAAATTGATTAAAAATGCACGATGGACGCGTATAAAATTGGGACTCAGCTTTTTTTCTAATGTTGTTAGCGATTCTGTGCTATTGTAGCATTTACTTTCTGTAATGACCTTTGTTTTACTTTCCTCTGATGTGAAATACAGCACGTCCTGTAATTTAATTAAGGCAACTCGATCCTCATTTGAAACAGCAATTTTCCCCATCTGCTTAATTTTTTCCTTCACTGCGGGCTCCTTGCGCTCACTTTTCTTGGTCATTGTCATTAATTTAAGAACAGTTTGCTCAATTCGTTGTTGTTCAAAAGGCTTTAAAATATAATCGAAGGCATTCATATTAAAAGCTTCGATTGCATAATCATCATAGGCAGTCGCAAAAACGATTAAAGGTCTTTCCTCTCGCTGCAATAGCGCCTTCGCTAACTCTATACCATTTTTATCAGAAAGCTCTATATCTAAAAATAAACAATCAATTTCTTCAATTAAATTATTCTCCAGCACTTGCTGTAAATCTTCAGATTCTCCCATTATTTCAATTTCCGAAAATTGCGATAATAAATATTTTAATTCATCACGCGCTAAAGGTTCGTCATCAATAATGAATATTTTATACATTTTTATCACCTAATCATCTATCGGAACAATTACTTTCACCGCTGTTCCTTTATTTTCTTTACTTTTAAACTCTACTTTGCCACGATAATTATAAATTTCTTTTAAACGCTCTGATATATTCCATAGTGCAGTCCCTGTGCCATTCGGTGAATCTATCACTTGATTGCCTAATAAAATTAACTTTGTTCGCTCAATACCACAGCCATTATCAGCTACAATAATTTCAAGCGTATCTCGATTTTTTCGCGCTGTAATGCTGATTTGACCACTTTTCAGCTTTTTAAAGCCATGATGTATCGAATTTTCAACAAGTGGTTGTAATGTAAAAGGTGGCACAGGTACTTTTAATAAGCGTTCATCAATATTAAATTGCACGGCATATTTATTTGGAAAGCGTGCTTGCTCAATCGCTAAATAGGCTTCAATATGCTCTATTTCCTTTTCCAGTGGAATACGCATTTGACGTGCCCCCTGCATATTGCTTCTGAAAAAAGAAGCGAGCTGTAACAGTAAATGACGTGCCTGCTCTTGGTCTGTGCGAATTAAACTTGATATTGCATTTATGCTATTAAAGAAAAAATGAGGATGAATTTGTGCCTGTAATGCTTTAATCTCTGCATCTCTTAACAATTTCCGCTGCTTCTCTACCTCCGCATATTCAAGCTGCGTAGAAAATAATTTGCTTAACCCTTCAGCCAATTCCTCCTCTACTGCCGTAATATGAGCACCATCTGTAAAATACATTTTTAACGTTCCAACTGTTTGCTGATGCACTTGTAACGGTAGAACGAGTGCCGCCTGCAATTTACAACCTTGATAAGGGCAATTAATTTCACTTTTTTTCGTTGCCTTAATAATTTTGCCATGCTTTAGCACATCATATGTTAATTTTGTCATAATTTTTTGATTTTTCAGGTGGTGATCTGCCCCTTCACCAACATGCGCTAAAATACCATATTGATCCGTAATTGCTACAGCTACTACGCCCGTCGCCTCTTTAATAATTTCAGCAGCTTGATAGCAGGACTCTTCATTTAAGCCTTGTCTAAAGTGGATAACCGTTTTTTGTGCGATTTGAAATGCTTCATGTGTTTGTGTTGCTTTTGTACGTCGTTCCTCAGCAATCGACGTTTTAATAATAAGACAAAATAAAAAAATACCGAACGCATTCATAAAAATCATAGGCATTGCAATAATTTGCACTAAATTCAATGCCATATCAAAAGGGCGAGCAATGAGCAAAATAACAAGCATTTGCAAGCATTCTGCTAATATCCCAATCCCCATAGCATGACGATAGGAAAAGGTTTTTTCAACGTGGAGCTTACGCCCTAAAAAACCTGTAATAATCCCCGCTAAAATAGTTGAAATACCGCAGGCAACCGCCGTATAGCCTCCAAGCAAAATACGATGAATGCCTGCGATTAAGCCTGCTCCAATTCCTACTGCTGGCCCGCCAAAAATACCCGCAATGGCGACACCTACAAGCCTCGTATTGGCAATTGCAGCAGTTTCTTCAACTTGTACACTCATAATCTTTGCACTTATATCTCCATCATCAATGCGGATACCTAAATAGTTGCTAATGACACCTAAAAGTCCAAAGACAAAAATAAGGATTAGTTTTGATAAAGTATTTTGCTCCCGATATAATCTGCTTTGAAACGGTTGCCATTTCGAAATTAAAAATGCAAAAATCACAATAATGCCAATACGCTCCAGCATATAAACAGATAGTTCAATCATTGCTTATTCCCATGCTGATTGAAAAATAAATGATATGTCGTATAACCAAATACTTTTCCTGGATCAATGTCTGTCCATAAATCTAACTGATGTTGTTGTACATGATATGCGGACATTTCAGCGAGCATTACAGACGATTTTGCATCCTTTGCCAACTTATCAGGCGCAATCCAGAAGGCAGCGAGAATCTCATCCTCTTGTATTTGAATATGCTCCGTTAGTGCTTTGCCATAAAAAATAGCCATATTATCACTTATATCCTCACGAATAACCCCTGTTCGGAAGCCAATAAGCCCTTGTATTGTACAATCAATACCCGTCTCCTCCTTCACCTCACGCTTTGCCGCCATATCTGCTGTTTCAGCCTGCTGCACAAAGCCTGCCGGTAAAGACCAGCGCCCCTTTAATCCACCGTATGTTTTTTCAACTACAAGCCATTCGCCAGCATGATTTTCAATCACTGCCGCAACGCCTAGCCATACTTTCCCACGATCTTTTTTCATCTATATATCCCCCTTCTCTATGTATTATTATAAGCTTGCTCCTTCCAGTAAGAAAGAGTTTAGACAGCCACTATCGCTTCAACAACATAGCAAAAAGTGTCCGAAAAGTGGTTTCATGTACCACCTTTTCGGACACTGCTTTACGTTATATGAATTAAATGAATTTAAATTTACCTTTTTTCACCGTTAAGCCTACGCCACCTACTAAGTATAATGCACGGTTATCTACGATTTTTTTCAATGCAGAAGCTTTTTTACCTGCCATTTTGCGTCCAATTGCATCCGCAATTGCATCATCATGACCTAAAGAACATACAGCGCCTTTGTCATCGTAAACAAACTCCTCTGTATCTTCATCAGCCATTAAGTGCTTGATGTTTTTCGCAATTGTTACCGCTTGCTGCATCGCGATTTGTGCTGTTGGTGGGTATGGACGACCTGCTTCTTCATTTAATAGGAATGCACAGTCACCTACTACGAACACATCATCGAAGCCTGGTGCACGCATATCTTTACGCACTGCGATACGAGCACGATTTGATTCGATGCCAGATGTTTCGACAAGCTTGTTACCGCGAACACCAGCAGCCCAAATCACTGTACCGGCTTTTACGAACTCAAACTCATCTTCGCCTTTTTTAATTTTTACGCCTTCTTCTGTTGCTTCTACAACAGGTGTACCGATAGAGAACTCAACACCTTTTTTCGCTAATTGTGTTTTTGCATACTCTACTAGTTCTGGATCAAAGCCTGGTAACACCATTGGCGCTGCCTCAACACATAATATGCGCACTTTTTCTTGTGGAATATCAAACTCTTTGCAAAGCTCTGGTACACGGTTGCCAAGCTCACCTAAAAGCTCAATACCTGTAAAGCCTGCACCACCAACAACGATTGTTAGCTTGCTGTCATCTTTAACTTCATCTAATGACCATGAAGCGAATTGATATTCGATATGCTCACGAATTTGACGTGCTGCGTTTAAGTTAGCTAATGATAAAGCATATTTATCTAAGCCCGGAATGCCGAAAGTTTCACCTTCGAAGCCTAAGCCTAAAACTAAATAATCATACGTCATTTCGCCAGCTGTTGTTTGTACTTTGCGCTCATTTACGTCAATGCCTTCTACAGAAGCTTGTACAAAACGAACATTGTTATTAATTACTTTTGCAATTGGATAACGTGCAGCGTCTGGTGCAATTGTACCAGCCCCTACTTCATGTAACCAAGTTGTTTCATAGTGATAATCATTTTTGTTCACTAAAATAATTTCTGCTTGCTCACCACTAAGCATTTTTTGTAAATTAACAGTTGTTGTTAATCCACCATAGCCCGCGCCTAATACTAAAATTGTCGGTCTCTTCACTGAAATCAAAACCCCTTTAATTGTATTATACTAGCGCAAGGCAAATAAAAAAGAAGTACGATATACTTCACTAATACTTACGCTAGGTCGACATATTTTCGACAAAAATCTCTCCCTACTATATTAGCCCTTTTATTCAGCAATTTCAACACCTTAAAAGGAAAGTATTATAAGTTCAAAAATTCGATTAACTTACAATGTTATTCTCATATAAATAGTCATACGTGATGTCGACGAATAGGAATTCGTTTTTAGGTAATGCCATTGAATAAGTTCTCGTTAACTCTGCCGTTTCAATATCGCTGTATATTTCGGAAAATTTATTTTGCCCATCGTGCCGCATTTTAATTAAATTTTGTAAAAAATATGGTCGCCAGCTCCAATTTTTATGAATTGCTTCTTTTTGAATATGCCAATTTCCTTCTATTAACATAATATTCGGCGTTGTTTGGAACCCTTCCCCATCGCAAATATATAAACGAAAAATATAAGGGCGCAGCTTTTCCGCTAACTTTAATAAGCTATCGATATTGGCACTCGTTGGCTCTACTTGCTCCACCGCTAAAACGATTTTTCTTTCTAATGTTTTCATTGCCTCATACTTTTTCTCTAACAGCTTCTTTTCAGTTAAAATAAATTGCTGACATTCATCATGGAAGCGCGATTTCAATGTATCACGTGCAATAAAATCTTTCAAAGGCTTATCTAAATAGGCTCCTTTATAATAACGTGCACCGCTTTTCCAGCCATGTTGCAATTGGTACGCTGCATCTATATCGCTTACTAATAAGGATGCACCAATTTTTAAAGCTAATGTACGAAGCGTTGAAAAAACATGGTTTTGTGTACTCCAGTGATTGTAATTTAATTGCTCTACTTTCATTTTTAACACGTAAGGCTCTAGCAAAAGGATATGGTTCAAATTGCTGTGTGGACCAATATCATCAAGCGCCACCTTAATGCCATATGTTTTCATATATTTCACGACATGATGTAATTGCTCTATATTTCCGCTAAAATGATGCTCACTAATTACTAGCACAATATGCGATAATAAATGCTCTGGCAGCATTTCCTTTAATAAAGCGAAATAACTTTCACCAAAATCAAGCATCAACAAATTGGGGTTACAAGGTATATATAAATCAACATCTTGGATATTTTGCCCTACCTTTTGTAGAGACGCTCGAATCACAAGCTGTTCAACTTCTGCACGAATTTCTTCTGGTACTTCCTCACTTTTAGAAAATGTTTTTAAATTGACATTGTCATCTAATTGCCCTAGCACCTCATATGCGGCAACACTATGCTCATCTGCACTATAAATTGGCTCAAACAATATTTCAATTTGATCAAGTTTATCTAAAACATTTAACACATCCATTGCTAAGCCTCCCTATTCCATCTCTACACTAATCATAATCCATCTTGCTTTTTTGTTCAAAGGTCTGCTACAAATTTCAATTAGTAGTCATTTGCGGTACAATGAATGTAATTGATGAGAAGGAGGAATTCGATGATTCACCAAATTGGACAAATTATGCTTTATGTAGACAATCAGGATGCAGCGGTAAAGTTCTGGACAGAAAAAATCGGCTTTGTTGTTATACAGGACGAGGAAAGTCATGGTATGCGAATAATTGAAATTGCACCTTCAAAAGATGTACAAACCTCTTTTATCCTTCATAATAAAGCGGTCATTGCTAAAATGCAGCCTGAGTTAAACTTGGGTACACCTTCCATCATGTTTTATGCAACAAATGTGGAAGCTTTGTATGAGGAATTTAAAGAAAAAGGAATTACAGTTGGCGATTTAGTAACTATTCCATCAGGGAGATTATTTAACTTCGCGGATGAGGAAAGCAATTATTTTGCGTTAATTGAAAAAGAACTGTGATTTATGTAATCGGATGTGCGAATTCAAAAAGAGCCTTGAGAATTTCAAGGCTCCTCCACTAAACGCTGTAGCTGTGACAATTTATTATCCCAAAATAGCTCAAAATATTGCAACCAATCTTCAACTTCCTTCAAGCCTTCTACATGAAGCGTATAAATTTTTTCGCGTCCTTTTTTCTCAGTAGCGACGAGACAGGCTTGCTCCAGCACGGTTAAATGCTTGACAACCGCTGTGCGACTCATCGGAAATTGCGCAGAAATAGCGGCAATTGGCTGATCTCCTTTTGTTAATAGCTGTAAAATATCGCGTCTCGTCGAATCAGCAATCGCTTGGAATACATCGTATTTTTCGGCAGGCTGTGCCATTACGCCTCCACTACCTCTTTTAATTTTTTACCAACAATCGCTGTCCAGCCACCATCCATATTTTGACGCACCGCTTCAACAGACATGTTAGCTTTCGGAATAATATGCCCCTCTTCCTTCCAACCGCCATGCGTTAATATAAACTCTGTTTGTTCGTCCATTTCCTTTAACTCAAATGTCACATACCAGCCATCCTCATCCCAAGCAAAACGCAGGAAATGTGGTGCTTCTATTTTTTCAACTACACATGGCGAAGGTCCAAATGGTGATTGAATTGTAAAGTGATGCCCTTCAATCGCCTGAAAATCATTTGGCATAAACCATGCGCCAATTCCTTCTGCCGTTGATACGATGCTCCAAACCTTCGTAATCGGTGCATTTAATAATACCGTTTTAATAATATCGTTTGTCATTGTTTTAATTCCCCCTATTAAAAGTATAACCAAAAGGTGTTACAAATATATAACACCTTTTGGTTATATGTCAACAATAAAGTTATTCCATTTATTAGTACAGGATGCTATAGTTGATAAAAAAATTATTGGAGGGAATTTTATGGTGACAATTTGTAGCGCTACATTAGAGGATTATCAAGCAATCAATACCCTTGTAAAAGAAGGGCATGACGAACATGTCGCAGAGGTTCCAACTGTTTTTAAACGTGTAGCATCTGTTATGCCAGAAGCTTATTACAAGGAATTACTTGAAAGTTCAAATAGCATGGTTTTTATTGCTAAAAATAAAGAAGTTGTCATTGGCTTTGCTGTCATTAGCATTGAATCCGCCCCACCTTTTGATTCCTTAGTTCAGCGTCAATATGCGTATATCCATGATTTTGGTGTCAAAAAGAATGTGCAAAAACAAGGGGTTGGGAAATTATTATTTACAGCTTGTGTCACTTGGGCACAAACTATGAATGTCACATCTATAGAGCTCAATGTTTGGGAATTCAATACAAATGCTATTGATTTTTACAAGCATTTAGGTATGGAGAGCATAAGTCGTAAGATGGCTATTCAAATTTAAAAATCCATTGCTTCCACATAAAAATAGCGTCTGAAAATATCAGACGCCGCTTTTTTCATTATTTCTTATCTACTACAACATGCTCAAATTTCGTGCCTGAAGGATTCACTTCAAATGCTTTACCGAAGAACGACAAAGTAGACGCCTGGGTTATTGCGGATCATCTACGCTTTGGACGATTGCCACATGAAATGCAAGAAACCTTAATTTACGATGCATTACGTCGTTTAACACGCACGTGCTTCCATTTAGTTCATGAAATTGCGCGTAATAAAACATACATGTTAAATCAACTGTACTTAAAATTTAGCGGCTTACGCCAGGACAATCCGTTCTCAGACACATTCGGTGCGACAAGTATCGCCGTCATTGAAGAGCTGGATCCTGGCATTATTGCTGATATACCTTTAGAAGAGCTGGTGGAATTCCTCCAAGAAAAAGGCAGAAATCGTTTCGCAGAGCCTGAAGAGATTGCGAAATATCTCAAGCAGCTTGCACGCAATTCGTACAGATTAGATAAAGTGATGGCAGACCCTGTCAACCTCTCTTTATCCGTTATTTTAAGTACGATTCAACACATGGAAAGCCAAGTAAAGCGTTTAGATAAAGAAATTGAACGCATGATGAAGGGCATTCCACAAACATTAACTTCGGTAAAAGGCATCGGTCCCGTGTACGCAGCGGGCTTAATCGCAGAGATTGGTGATATTCATCGATTTGATGATCACCACGCTTTAGCGAAATACGCAGGTTTAGTATGGACACAATATCAATCAGGCGAATATGAGTCTGAAAACACCAGCCGCATGCGAACCGGCAATAAGTATTTACGCTACTATCTTGTGCAAGCATCAGACGCCATACGAAAACATGACACCGAATATAAAGCCTTTTATCAAAAGAAATACCATGAAGTAACCAAGCATCAACACAAACGTGCTCTCGTCTTAACCGCTAGAAAACTTGTGCGACTCGTGCATTCGCTACTACGCACGAAACAGTTGTACACACCCAAAGAAGAAAGGAGAGAATAACGAACGATTTCTCACTTTTCTTTAGTTGATTCAAAACTTCCATTTTTTAACTAATTATAGTTAAAAAACGTGAGGTTTATTTAAGTGCGCCTAAAATGGATGATTCAGTCGCTACAGTGCTGAAGAATTTCCAATTTTACTGTTTTTAATGGTTGACATTACACCACTGTGCTTTACTTGAGAATAGGTTAAATATAAAATAGTCATAAATAAAAAAATAGTACGCACTTTTTTGATAGGTACTATTAGAAAGGATAGTGTAAAAAGATGGGGATGTCTGACTATGTAGAGAAGGGCAACGTTCGAGAGACACCTTTTGGCTATACATTATCAATTATTGGTGGTAAGTGGAAAATGCTAATTATTTATATTTTGGCAGAAAACGAAACAGTCCGCTTTAATGAATTGCAAAGAAAATTGGGGACCATTACCTTCAAAATATTAAGTTCACAGCTTAAAGAGTTGGAAGCAGACGGCATGATTGTACGAAAAGAATATCCGCAAGTCCCACCTAAAGTAGAGTACAGTCTTACACAAAAAGCACAATCCCTATTACCGGCTTTGGAACAGTTATGTGAATGGGGTTTAAAAAATCAAAAAAATTAGTTAATCTTTTTATACGTTTCATCATATAGATTTTAAAATTGAGAAAGAATTTCATTACTAGAAATTCTTTCTCTTATTTACTGTTAAGTATCATGCCAACGATTTTTTATGCAAGGCAAGGAATCCATAAGGTTTGCTGGAGAGTGGAAGACCTATTGAAACTTCATACTTAAAATGGTAAGATGCAATCTTTTACATCAAAGAAAAGAAAGGACATTTTATGAAACAAGTAAATTTACGTAAAATCACAATTGTGCTGTTAACATTATATACAGCTTTGATCCTCTATTTCTTATATCTAGGTTTTAATAGAGGTCTACTGGGGACAGACTCTAGCTTACGATACAATCTAATACCTGAAGGAATCCCATTGCATTATCCAATAGGAAAAGGCTTTCAAATCTGGGTTTTTGAGTACGGGAATTTTTTAGCGTTTATCCCTTTTGGCGTGATTATTCCACTCCTGTTTCGTTGTAGTTTTAAACGCTTTATCGTCGTTTTTATAGTATCAATAACAATTCTTGAAACGATTCAAATGCTTACACATTTAGGAGCTTTTGATATAAATGATATTATTATAAATTCATTGGGTGCTGCAGTAGGGTTTGCAGCACAGCGAATCGTCACTCATAACCGAGATAATCTAAAAGGAGTTATCAAAATCGTATTACTTTCCATGGTGCTTGCCCTTGGAACAATAATAATTGTTGGCGGTATTAATCAATATTTAGAAAAAGGCGAAGGGAAAATTATTGCCCTGAATGACCTGGTACAAGAAGATGAGTCTATCCAATGGGATGAAAACTTGTCCACTTTTACAATTGGCCAAAACGAAGTAGCCCCACAACTAAATTTAATTGATAGAGAGCATACAAAAACCAATGAATTCGTGTACCTATTAGATAGCAAATATAAATATATGACAGGTTATGTTGCAATACCTGACGATGTTTTGAACGCTACAAGCACAAAGAGTATTGAAATAGAGTTCATCAGCGATGGAGAAGTAATTTATTCGGTAGGGTTAACCACTACAAGGGGAAAAAATGGCATAGAGTCGTTTGAAGTCCCTCTTAATGAAGTGAATAATTTAACAATAAAAATAAATAGTGACAGTGCAGATTCAATAACTCATGCCGTAATATGGGACATGACACTTACAGAAGAGAACGTTGGTCAAAAGGTTATTAACAGTATAAAAGAAAAGATAAAATCACTATTCTAAAAAAATCTCATCATATAAAAAAATAGACTTGATTCCAGAGAATTAGGAATTGAGCCTTTAATTGTGGCGGTGACCATTTATGTATGAACCGCTGCTAATTTATCTTCTGCGCTCATTTTCCCCATAGAATGAGGCACCTCCCCAAATTCGATATAATGGTAGTGACTAAACAACCCACCGAAAGGAATGATGCCTCATGACTATTATAAAACAAATTAGTCTTTTTGACATCCAAGAATTATTTGATATGGAAAGCTCGCACCGATTTGATGCGATTTTCTCTACTTTCGATGTACAACCAATCTTTCATCTCTTTTCAAAAAAGACATTGCGTGGTGCTCCACGTGAATGTAACTATGGTGCGATGATTCAATCACTCATCATTCGGATTATAGAACGCATTCCAACAGTAAAGGACTTAGTAAAACGTTTAGTCAACGACCCTTTATTCCGTCTGGATTGCGGTTTTCTTATTTCAGATTCTGTTCCATCCGAAGCATCCTATTCACGAATGATTCGCGTGATTAGTGAGTCCGATATAATGGACACGATGCAAGATGAACTCATTCAAACAGCCTTTATTGAAGGATTTTTATGTGATGAACACCTTGGTTTCGACGCGACACATTTCGAATCACGCGATGCCTCAAAACCTTCTGAAAAAAAAGAACCTGTAGCCCCGAAAAAACGGGGTCGTAAAACGAAAGAAGAACACGCTGCCTGGTTAGCTGAACAAGCCGAAATCGAAGCGAATCAAACCACTTATGAAAAGAAGTTGGAGGCGCAATTAACGATTTCAGCAGAAACACTTTGGCAAGACATTCCGATAGCACCTGACTGGGGCATCAAGAAAAATAGTGATGGTAAAAATACGTTCTGGTACGGCTTTAAAGGCCATTTAGCCGTTTCAACAAAAAGCCAATATATTGTTGCTCGCTTGATGTCTTCAGGGAATTTACATGACAGTAAAGCCGTTATTCCATTACTTAAAAGGGTAGCAAACTTGATTCCCAATCATTTTACAACGGCTATTTTTGATGCCGGTTATGACTATGAACCGATTTATCGCCAAGCACTTCATCAAACAATGCGTGCTGTTATTCCATATAACGTCCGTCGAGAAGGAGACATGATTGGCTTTGATCAACACTTTCGACCAACGTGTGTGCGTGAACACAGCTACTGTTACGACAGCTTTGACGAAAAGTACCAAACACTTAAGTTCACTCGTCCAAAAGAATGTGCAACGTGTCCGTTACGAGAAGATTCACTTTGTCAAAAGATCTTCAAAATCAAGTGTGAAACTAATATTCGAAAGTACACATATCCAGCACGAGGCTCCGAATTGTGGAAAAAACTCTACAAAGAACGTACGGCAGTGGAACGTGTAAATGCTTATTTAAAACAATTCTTTCAATTAAACAACATTCGTCACAGAACTGGTAAAAAGGCTAAGTTCCATTTCAATCTGGTGACGTTTATTTATAACGCCTGCAAATTAGTAGTTGATCGTATCAACACACAATTACAAGGAAAACAGACAGCTGCATAATTTTTTAAAAACGTAAGTTTTAACAGAGGAGCAGTTTAAGCTCTTGAAAAAATCGATTTATGAAATTGACTCAGCTATAATAGTAATTAAGAAAAAATGAAACATATTATATCTTTTTAAATGTAGAGTAAATTAAATTTTCTAGATGGGGGCTAAAAGATGACACTTAGATGGAAGATAGAAGATACTATATTTGATAGTTTATACGAAGCAGATGTATGGGCTGATTCAATAGGAAATGAAATGTATGCAAGACTGTATGATGGTTATGACACACCAGATTATAAGGTAGCTTATTCTTTAGCTTTTAGACTTGCTGGGATGAAAGGCTTCAGAGTTTTTACGAAAACTATGAGGGATAATGATAATAATAGGAGATATAAAGTTTGGGTAGAATATTCTTAAAACTGAAAATAATTTAAAATCTAAAAACGTATACTTTTGTTAAATAATCGGCTGCCTTTTTGAAGGGCAGTTTTTTTAAAATGTAAGAAAGAGGAGAACGTGAAGGCTGTCAATCGTAATTCATGGGAGCAGAATGAAGTGAACATTTAGTTCTGAATTAATTAATTCACTTCTGTCACCTTTATCAATTGTTAAATTAGAAGATTAAGACCGCAATAAATGTTTTCATTAATAGTTTAATCATGAATAGCTTGATGTAATTAGTACCTATAGTGATTATCGTATTATCAGCATGATTTATTTTTTCAAAGATATCGAAAAGAATTGAAAAGTAAAATTTTGTCTTATTATAATGATAGATTAATTGTTATAGAAGAGTTGTAAAAAGAAGTTGATGAATTATCCATGTTAAATTTATTTATAATTATCTTCTGTTATATAAAGAGATTTAGTTTACTGAAGGGTGAATTGTTGCCAAGGTGTAGTTAAAGAAAAAACAGAGACGCCTAATTAGGCTCTCTGTCTTTATTTAATTTTCAACGCATTAATTTCCTTCGTCAGCTCATTAAAACGTTGATCTAATTTCATATATTGTTCAGAGCCAAGCTGTGCAAGGCTTAGCTTCCCTAAGACAGCCTGCCGCTCTGTTTCTAATGCTAATAATGCTGCGCTATTGTCCTGCTGAATTTCCTGCTGTACGATATGCTTTTTTAACCTGCTCTCTTCAATGATAAGCTGCTCATCCGTGATTTGCTGTAAAAAATATTGGTCATGTGACACCGCTAAAATCGTTCCTGTAAATTGCTGCAATGTTGCTTCTAGCTGCTCGCGTGATTCCATATCTAAATGATTTGTTGGCTCATCTAGCAGCAGCACATCTTTATTTTGCAAAATAAATTGCATCAGCTTTAGCTTGACGCGTTCGCCCATGCTCATCGTATCAATTGGGTTTTCCCAATGCACCGCCGTGAAGCCAAGCTGCTTCATTAAATGCTGAACAACGCTTCTGTCCTCAAAGGTAGCACGATGGAACATTTGCGCAGGTGTTTGCATTAACGGCAAATCGAAGACATTTTGCGATAAATAGCCGATGGATGCGGTCGGTGAGAGCCACAGCTTGCCGTCATAGGCTTCCTTCCCCATCACCATCTGTAAAAAAGTCGTTTTGCCCACACCATTTGGACCGATAAGCGCCACTTTTTCACCATGCATAATTGTGAAATGCTGTGCTTTAAATAACAGCTTGTTCCCAATACGCTTTTCAATGCCTGTCGCCTCTAAAAAGCGCTTGCCTCGCTTCGCTGTTGCATGAATTTCGAATTGCACCTCATACGGCTTTGCTACCTGCTCTACTTTTGCCGTCTTTAGCTCCTGCTCTAGGCGTTTTCTTTTTGATTTAATTTGAGAGTCCGTACGCTTCGCCTTCACACGGTGATATTCTTTAAAGCCTTCCTGTTTTGTTGACTGCGCATGCGCTTTATTTGACCAGCTTGTTAAATTTGTTAGCTGCCCCTCAATGCGCTCGATTTTCTTTTGCTGCTGCTCATAGGCGTGCTGCTGTGCCTTTCGTTCATCGGCACGGACTTTTTTATAATGCGTGTAGTTGCCGTGATATGCACGTATTTCTTTATTTTCAATCGCCCAAATTTTTGTCGCAACCTTATCTAAAAACGCTCGGTCATGCGACGCAACGACAATCGTTCCTTTATATGCTTTCATTTGCTCGATTAATAGCTGAATGCTTGCATCATCTAAATGGTTTGTTGGCTCATCTAATAAAAGTAAGTCCTTTGCCTTTGAAAATCCCGCTGCAAGGCGCAGCTTCAGCTTTTCACCGCCACTTAATGTCGCATAGTCATTGTCAGGTACATGCCATTTCGCTAAAAGCTCAGCATTGGCGTATGACGTTTCATCATACGTTTCCTGCTCTTGCTGAATGTAGAGCGGTGTTATATGACGCTGCCATTGCACAGTGCCTGTACTTGGCTCCATATCACCATTAAGCAAATGCAGAAGAGTTGATTTGCCTGCACCATTTTTGCCAACGATGCCAACAACATCACCTTCTGTTAACGATAATCGCACGTTTTGCAATAAAACAACTTGCTCGAATTCAAGTGTCACATCATGTATTTTTAATAGTTCTATCATAAAAATGCCCCCTTAAGCTTTAGGAGAACAAAAAAATCCTCCCGTAATGGAAGGATTAGTCGGCAACAAATAAGCTTTTCCGCATAGGCAGAAAAACAATCATTTATGGAAAATGGGCAGACTAATCCTGTTTTTTTCATGCTGAATGATTCATCATGTGTAAAAAATCAGGTTAGTTTAACATCGGCCACCCATCTTCCTTTCCGTTTCGAATTGCCAATAGTATAGCATAATATAGCAAGCATTGCATGCTTTTTTTATGCTGTTTTTTAGAATATTTATCCTTTATTCTATTATAAATATGCTATTATTTAGTTAATTGAAGGGGTGATAATAATGAAACATTGGTCTATTCGTACAAAATTAGGTTTACTATTTTCCATGCCGATTATTTTGCTAATTGTCATATTTATCGTCAATATGCTGCTAAGTCAGCAAAGCTTTACGCATTTAAAAACAATTTTATATGATGAGGTATACACTGCCCAAACAAGCTTGATTGAGGCAGACCGTGATTTATATCAGGCAAATCTAGCAATTATTCGCATGTTTGAGAGCACAAGCAATCAAGAGATTGATGCGAATAAAAAGGATTACGAGGAAAATATTGAGCAGGTAACGCAGCGTGTCCAAAAGGCACGTCAATTGCTAGAAGGAACAGATGCCTTTACTACATTGATGCATGAACAATCTGGCCAAACAATGGCCCAAAACTTTGATCTTTTTAATGAAAATTTTACACACTGGCAAAGTCAAGCATTGCAGTCCACTTTAGCGGTCAAGGAAATTGATGCGACCTTTGAAATGGCACGCAGCAATTTAGATGAAATTGAGCAATTAATTGATAACACTGCCCAACAATCAATCGAAAGCTTACAATCAAATAATCAATGGAAGAACATTGTAATGATTGCTGCTTTAGTCATTACGCTAGCGATTGTTGTGAGCATTGGCATCATCGTGATCAAGCGAATTGTCCAAATTATTTTGATGATTATGCGTGAAACAGAGCAAATTGCCAGTGGTAATCTTGCGGGTGAAGCGCTACAGCTAAACCAGCAGGACGAGCTAGGTAAGCTAGGTCAATCGGTCAATACGATGAAGGAAAACTTACGCTCACTTGTGCAATCTGTAGATAACGCAGCTGAAGAGGTTGTCGAAACATCGAATGTAGTCAGCGCTGTTGTAGAGGAAACGACCGTATCTATTGAGAATATTACAAATGCGATTCATGATATGGCAAAAGGCGCTTCTCAGGGGGCAATCGATGCTGAAACAACAAATGAAAAAGTACAGGAAGTATCCCATCAAGTAGAGCGTGTTGCTGAAGTGACGGCGAGCATGCTGACACAATCGCAGGAAGCGACGAGCGCTAGTGTAGAAGGCATGAAGCAAGTAGTGCAGCTACGCGATACCGCAACTGCCTCTACAAAGGTGCTAGCAGATGTCCATGCCGTGATGAGTGAGTTGCTTGCAAAGGTAACAAGCATCGGTACTGTGACCGATGTTATTTCTGGCATCGCTGACCAAACGAATTTACTTGCACTGAACGCAAGCATTGAGGCGGCACGTGCTGGTGAGCATGGCAAAGGCTTTGCGGTCGTGGCAGACGAGGTAAGAAAGCTAGCCGAGGAATCTGCCAATGCGACAACGCAAATTCGCGAGATGATTCAGCTCATGCTGAAGGAATCAACAAATGCTTCTACTGCCCTCCAGCAAACGCAAGTAATTGCAGGCAAGCAGGAGCAAGTGACAATCGAAACAGAGCAAGCTTTCCAAACGATTTCCCAATCTATTGAAACGATTCAGCACTCTATTTCGGAAGTTTCACAAGGCATGCATAACATTACGAGTTTGCAGAACGGCACAGCTACTGCAATTGAAAGCATGACCGCGATTACAGAGCAAACCGCCGCAACAACAGAGGAGGTAGCCGCATCTGCAGATGAGCAGCATAAAGCGATTGAAAGCGTTGCACGTTCCGCAGATGAGCTACAGACGTTGAGCAAGCAATTAAAGCAGATTTTAAGTCAATTTTCATATTAAATATTCAAAAATAGCGCCTCACTATGTTTGTGAAGCGCTATTTTTATTAGCTATTGCATCAAGAAAATCTGTTAAAGCATGATCCTGAAGCTCGTATAGTTGATTAAAGCCAATACTCATTTTATTATCGTTTACAGGAAAAATATAATCCTTTTCTTTTGAGCTAATAATTAAATAATATTCCGCTGTTGCCTCCTGGGCGCCAAACGATTTCTTTACAGATGCCTGTGATAACAATTGTAATAGCATCACAAATTCATCATCATTTAAATGATAGAGATAGGCATCTTTATCAGAAAAATGTTCAATTGATGTTAACGCAGCACCTTCAATTGAATGTTCAGATGGAAAATTCTCTAAATTCATTAAAGATTGATTCCTATTCAAATACATTAATCCAGCAACAAAAATTATTAAAACCAAGATTAAAAATGAAATTATTTTTTTCATCGTCAATGCTAGCTTGTTAAATCAAGCTTTTCACAGCCTTCGACATCAACGCACCATCTGCTTTGCCTGCTAAAAGTGGCTTGGCAATTTTCATCGCATCGCCCATATTCATGCCTTTTGTAACGCCTGCTGCTGTCAGCTGTGCAACGATTTCCTCTTCTGTTAATTGCTTTGGTAAGAAGCGCTTTAAAATTTCTAGTTTCGCTTGCTCTTTGTCAATTAAATCTTCTCTTCCTGCCGATTGTGCCCCTTCTAACGCTTGATTCGTTTGCTTAATTTCGCGATTGACGATAGCAATCTCCTCTTCTGCTGTTAAAACGCTACCCTTTTCCTTCTCCGCAAGGTCTAATGCTGATTTAACAAGCGTTAATACACCCTTTGCTAGCGTATCCTTTTCTTTCATCGCTATTTTTAATTGCTCAAATACAGTTGTTTTTAACATACTTATCCGCTCCTTTGTTCTATATTGTATCACGCTTAAGCAACGCATCGATTATTTTTAATGTTTCTCCTGCCTTGCCCTCAATTGTTAGATCAAAATGACTTTGCCCACTTTCCAGATTAATATAGACTGTTTTGCCGTTTGTCATGTGTGGCAATTGACTCACTGGATATACCTCTAAGCTTGTGCCAATCACAATAACAAGCTGTGCTGCCTTCATATGGGACAATGTATGATTCCATGCCCCCTGTGGCAAATTTTCACCAAACAGCACGACATTCGGACGCAATTTCCCACCACAGGGACATGCTTCTTTTGCTAAAAAATGCTGCATTTCAGCCGCTTGACCGCATTTTTGACAGCGCACTGAGCGAATCGAGCCGTGCAGCTCGTCTACATTGTCACTACCTGCTAACGTATGTAGCCCATCAACGTTTTGTGTAGCAATATGCTGGATAAGTCCACGTCGCTGCCAATTCGTTAAAATAAAATGCCCGTCATGTGGCTTCACATCCTCTAATGCTTGTATTCTAGCCGCATAAAATTGCTGGAACAGCGCATAATTCGAAGTGAGCGCCTCCGTTGTTGCGACAGTGCGTGGGTCAATCTGTTGCCACCAGCCACTTTTCGAGCGAAAATCGGCTAGCCCACTCTCCGTTGACATGCCTGCCCCTGTTAAAACGACGGTATGCTTTGATAATGTTAACCATTCTACAATTTGCTCCATAGGAAAATCACCCCTTCTTATTATATAACAAATACGTGCGCTTTCAGTAGCAATGATATACTATAGGAAGAAGCATACTATGAAAGAGGCAAGCACGATGGAAACAAAAAAATTGCAAATTAAAAAGCCACGCTATCAAACGATTGCCGAAGATATTGCGGCAAAAATTGTGGAAAAAAAATATATTGTTGGTGATAAAATATATGCGCGTTCATCACTCGCATCACAATATGGTGTATCAGCAGAAACAGCCCGCCGCGCAATAGCGGTGTTGCAGGATTTAGAAATTGTGGAAGCGACAAAGGGCAGTGGTGTTGTCATCACCTCCTATGAAAATGCGGTCAAGCTCATTCAACGTCTTGAAGGCGTGCAAACGGTTCGAGAGCTACAAGTTTCATTACAGCAAGCAATTGACAAGCAAATTAGCGATTTAATGACTATGCAGGAAACAGCGAAGGAATTAGTCAACCGGACAGAGCGCTTCCGCTCCATTAACCCTTTCGTTCCTTTTCAGCTTGAAATTACAGAGGCATGTCCATATTTAGACCAGAATTTAAGTGAAATTAATTTTTGGCATAATACACACGCAACGATTATTGCGATTCGCAAAGATGACCATTTAATTTTATCGCCAGGACCTTATGCAACACTGAATATTGGCAATGTCATTTATTTCATTGGCGATGATGAAGCGATCGTCAAAGTCAAGGATTTTTTACAAATTTAATTTTTTCTTCGAAGTGCAAGAAAAGCATTGTTATCACTGCTTTCCTTGCATTTTTTTGTCGTTGTCATTTTTGTCAAATTGGTTACATTCATTTGACAAAAGTAACAACCTATTGTTAAAATTAAGTTGTCGGTTACGATAAATCTAAATATCTACTTATTTGGGAATAAGGATATAACATTGAAAAAGTTCACTTATTATGCCGAGAAACGAAGAAGAAAGAAGTGAGACGATGGAAAAATTAAAAATAGAGCATGTCACCAAAATTTTTGGTAAGCAAACTGCGAATGCTTTAAAGCTCGTAGAACAGCAAAAGAGCAAAACGGAAATTCTTGAAAAAACAGGTGCAACGGTCGGTGTATATGATGCGAATTTCACCGTTAATGAAGGTGAAATTTTTGTTATTATGGGGCTTTCCGGTAGCGGGAAATCTACGCTGATCCGTCTGTTAAATAGATTAATCGACCCAACTAGTGGGAAAATTTATATTGATGGGCAAAATATTACGGCTTTAAATAAAGGTGAGCTACAAAATATTCGCCGTCAAAAAATGAGCATGGTGTTCCAAAACTTCGGTTTATTCCCCCACCGCACGATTCTTGAAAACACAGAATATGGCCTAGAAGTAAGAGGCATCTCAAAAGAGGAACGACGATTGAAAGCAGAAAAGGCTTTACAAAATGCTGGCTTATTGGCTTATAAAGACCAGTATCCAAGCCAGCTATCAGGTGGGATGCAACAGCGTGTAGGTCTTGCACGTGCCCTTGCCAATGATCCTGAAATTTTATTAATGGATGAAGCTTTTTCTGCACTCGATCCATTAATTCGAAAAGATATGCAAGACGAATTATTAGAGCTGCAAGCGAACGTTCAAAAAACAATTATTTTTATTACCCATGATTTAAATGAAGCATTGCGTATCGGTGATCGCATCGCTATTATGAAGGACGGAAAAATTATGCAAATCGGCACAGGTGAGGAAATTTTAACGAACCCAGCCAACGATTATATCCGTACATTCTTAGAGGATGTTGACCGTTCGAAAGTATTAACAGCTGAAAATGTCATGGTACGTCCGATGACAGTGAACGTTGAAAATGACGGTCCAACCGTTGCTTTAAAACGTATGCGTGAGGAAGAAATCAGCGTTTTAATCGCCGTTGATAAGCTACGTAATTTCAAAGGCTATATTACAGCAAATGATGCGCTAGAAGGCGCTAAAAATGGCTTGAAGTCGGTACAGTCTTTCGTTAAAACAGATATGCCTATCGTCGATTCAACGACGTTAATTCAGGATATTTTACCAATTATTTCAGATAGCCCAACACCTGTTGCGGTTGTCGATGAGGGTAAATTGCGCGGCATTTTAATCCGCGGTGTCATTATCGAATCACTTGCCTCATCATCACAAGGAGGTGAGCTGAATGAATAACATACCTAAGCTACAAGTAGCAGATGCTGTTGAAAAGGCTATGGAATGGCTAACTGGCACGTTTTCTGGCCTATTTAAAATAGTACAAGAGAGCGGTAAAACGGTCATGGAAAGTGTGACTGCCTTATTGACGATGGTTCCGCCAATTGTCTTTATTTTACTCATTGCCATACTCGCCTTTTTCGCAACGAGAAGAAAATTTGGCTTACCGATTTTCTCAATTATTGGTTTGCTGTTTATTTACAATCAAGGATTATGGGAACAATTAATGAATACCTTCACGCTCGTTCTGTTCTCAAGTATTATCGCAATTGTATTAGGTGTACCAATCGGTAT
The DNA here is from genome assembly GCF_025291715.1 of Metasolibacillus sp. Lineage (GTDB taxonomy): Bacteria > Bacillota > Bacilli > Bacillales_A > Planococcaceae > Metasolibacillus > Metasolibacillus louembei. The sequence continues at coordinate 14,917 of NZ_JAMBIZ010000019.1, read as the reverse complement.
TTTAATGTCGAAAAATAGCATGGCTGAAAATATTATTAAACCGATTTTAGACTTTATGCAAACAATGCCTGGCTTCGTTTATTTAATTCCAGCGGTTGCCTTTTTCGGCATCGGCGTCGTGCCAGGGGTATTCGCATCGGTTATTTTCGCCCTTCCCCCTACTGTACGCTTCACGAATTTAGGGATTCGCCAAGTGCCAAAAGAGCTTGTGGAAGCATCCGATTCTTTCGGTAGTACAGGTAGACAAAAATTATTTAAGGTTGAATTGCCACTTGCCAAGTCAACAATTATGGCTGGTATTAACCAAACAGTATTACTGTCGTTATCTATGGTCGTTATCGCTTCGATGATTGGTGCGCCAGGACTTGGGCGAGAAGTATTATCTGCATTGCAGCGTGCACAGGTCGGCAACGGCTTCGTTGCAGGATTAAGCTTAGTAATCTTTGCGATTATCGTAGACCGTTTAACGCAGAGCTTAAATAAAAAGAAATAGGAGTTGTTTGAATATGAAAAAGAACAAATGGTTTTTAGGATTAACAGCAATGAGCGCAGCCGTTGCATTAGCGGCTTGCGGAGGCGACTCTTCGTCTAGCGATGGAGACAACTTAGGGAAAATTAATTTAGCCTATGTAGAATGGGACACAGAGGTTGCTTCAACGCATGTCGTTGGGCAGGTGCTAGAGGAAATTGGCTATGATGTGACATTAACACCATTAGACAATGCGATTATGTGGGAATCTGTGTCAAAAGGCGAAGCAGATGCGATGGTCGCAGGCTGGCTACCAGCAACACACGGTGCACAGCTTGAAAAATATGGTGATCAAGTGGAGCATCTTGGTGAAAACTTAAAAGGCGCTAAAATTGGCTTAGTTGTGCCAAGCTACATGGAAGTAAGCTCAATTGATGATTTAACAGTTGAGGCAAGCTCAACGATTACAGGGATTGAGGCGGGTGCTGGTGTGATGAGCGCTGCTGAAACAGCCCTTGCCGATTATCCAAATTTAGCAGATTGGTCATTACTACCATCCTCTTCAGGCGCGATGACGGTTGCGCTTGACCAAGCGATTGCCAATAATGAGGAAATTATCGTGACAGGCTGGTCTCCACACTGGAAATTCGCCTCTTATGACTTAAAATATTTAGAGGACCCTAAAGGCTCTTTCGGTGGCGAGGAAACAATTAACACATTTACACGTCAAGGCTTAAAGGATGATGCGCCTGAGGCATATAAAGTGTTGGATGCTTTCGAATGGGCACCAGAGGACATTGAAGAAGTCATGCTGGCAATCCATGACGGGCAATCGCCAAAGGATGCGGCAAATGACTGGATTGAAAAGAACCGCGACAAAGTGGATGCATGGACAAAGGATGTAAAATAAAATGATGGCTGTAGGGATGCGCTCCCTACAGCTTTTTTATTCTACGTTTCACATCTGCACCCAAATTTCATCCTCCGCATAGACAATGCCTACCTGCTCAAAAATGTGCTTTGTGGCAAACAAAATATCCTGCTTCACCGCCTGCATTTGTCCCCCATCATTTGTGACGATGAAAAAGCGCACTAATATGCGATAGGATGTTGGGCGCAATTCATCGATATAGACATGAATAGCCTCTTTTTCTGTCGCGCTATGCAAATAAATTTCCTTCTGTAAATGCTCGCAAGCTTCGCGCAATATCTCCTCGCTATTAGCTGTCGATACATATAAATAAAATTCGCATTTGCGCTTTTCTCGCTTCGACAAATTATAAATCGGGCGATTCGCTAAATAAGCATTCGGTACGTAAACAAGCCCTTTATCCCCTGTTTGAATAACGGTACTACGCAAATTGACATCCTCGACGATGCCTTCAATCTTTTGGTCCTCTGTTGCAATCCAATCACCTATTTGAAACGGCTTATCAAGTGCAACAGACATTCCACCAAAAAAGTGCCCAAGCGTATCGCGAATACCGAAGGCTATCGCCACACCTGTTAAGCCAATCCCTGTTAGAAAGCCATTAATATTAAAATCCCATAGTGAGGCAATTGCAAATAATGCTGCCACATATACCGTTACTTTGGCAATGCGCAGGAAAAAAGGCATGAGCACATACTGCTTGTGCTGTGTATAAATGCTATCGGGATGCTCAATATAATAAGAAATGACATCTGCAAACCCTTTAAAAATAAAAAATAACATCAACGACCAAAATAAATTGGCCGTTTTCGGATTGGTAATAAGCCAGTTATCCAATACGATGGACAGGCTAATAAAAATAATACAAATTAAAAAGGCGTAGCGAATGGCACTGCTAAATTGCATCAGCACCCTTGCTTCAAACGTTTTACCCCGCTTTTCAAAAAAGCGCCCATTCCAATTAATAAACGGCTTCATAATATATCGCTGCACAATGAGCCCTGTAAATAGCAAGCCAATCGCTGCGCTAATCCTTTGTACAGTTACATCCTGTAAATCGAGAAAAAATTGTTGAAATGATTCCAGCATAAATCTAGTCCTTCCTAGTTTAAATAGCTACCACTATAGTAACCGAATTCCTCATACAGCGCATCTATTTACAGAAAAAGCTTGCCTTCATTATCAAAAAAAGGATAAAATAACTGTATTGATAATCATTATCAATAGCAAAATCATATGAAGGAGGTAACAACGATGTTATCTGAAAAACTACACAAAGCATTGAATGATCAAATGAACTACGAATTTTTCTCTGCACATGCCTACTTGGCAATGGCTGCCTACTGCACAGACGAGGCATACGATGGTTTTGCAAACTTCTTTTTAGTACAAGCGGAGGAAGAGCGCTATCACGCAATGAAATTCTACACATTTTTAAGCGATATGGGCTACCGCGCAACAATCGATGGCTTTGAGCACCCACACAATGACTTCGCATCAGTGCGCGATGCTTTCGAAAAGGCATTAGGTCACGAAAAGGAAGTAACACGTCGCATTTACAATTTAATGGACATCGCATTGGATGAGCGCGAGCATGCAACAACAGCCTTCTTAAAATGGTTCATCGATGAGCAAGTAGAGGAAGAAGCAACATTCGATACACTTATCGCCAAGCTGCGCCGCATCGAGGACGACTCTAATGCGATTTTCATGCTAGATGCTGAATTAGCAAGCCGTACATTTACACCAGAAGACTAAACAAAAAAGGCGTTTTCGATTGTCGAAAACGCTTTTCTCTTCCTAACGAATTGGTATTTCCAGCTCTGCGCTTCCGTTTAAATAAAGCGGATAGTGCTGAATATACATTTTAACAGGGTTGGCAAAGCCTTTGTTAAATAGATAGGAGCTTTCACTTTTCTTGCTGTCATCGATTAAAGAAGAGCTTTGTGTCGAATACCACTCTTCTCCGTTCGCATCAATTAATGTCGAGAATAGTGGCTTGCCATGCCCTGCCTTCTCTAGCGGATGAATGGTATCAATCGATATTTCGCTCGCAATATTCAGCTCGACCTGCAATTCCTCTGGCATATAGAGCACTTGCTTTTGACTAAAATCAACCTCGATATAATCCTTGCCCTTTTCGAGCGCTGTGACATTTTCAACAATTAAAGTTAATGATTTTGGCTCACGGAAATAATTGCTTTGCATAAAGCGTGTAAACGTCCCACTGCTAATGCCGCCATAGCCAGTCGTCCCATTTCTCGTTGTCTCCCATTCCTCTCCCACCTCATCAACTAGATGCAAATCAAAATCTAAAATGCGCTTTGTATTTGTTTCAGGAATGGTAAAGCTCACTTCCACACGCAACGGCGAGATTTCTATGCCATTGCTGTAAATTTCCTGCCCATCAATGAACAGCTGCTCATTTAACGGATAGTGCTTGCTCTGTGCTACTGGCTTTGACAGTGTGAAAGGCAATGTAAAGGTCGTTTCGAGCTGATCATTTAATTGCACAAAAAGCTCAAAATCATTGCCATTTAGCACCGTATTTTCGACAAAAATAACATCTAATGTGCTTTCCATTATTGACTTATCCTCTGCCCCATCAAAATACATCGTCACACCTGCTGGCAATGCTTCACCATTTTGCAGTAGCTTCACCTCTGCAAAATCGATAGGATGCTTCATCACTTCCCCATTGTCAAAGCGATAAGCAATAAGAAGTCCACTTTCATCTGCGACAACGCTTGTAATCATCAACTTTTTCCCGTTGCTTTCCGCCTCCACTACGATATCCTCTGCGTACTCATGCGCTAAAATATCTTCCAGCCCTTTATCATATGTAATCATGTGGACAAAGGGCGCAAGCAATGGAATTTTGGCCGCAGCCGTCGCAATCTGTGGTGAAAAGCGGATGCTTGCTGTCAATGCGAAGAAAAATAAGGCAGCGACTAGTATCAGCTGCAATGTGCGCCTATTTTTTCGTCGTCTTTTAAGTGCTGATAGCCGCGCTTGCTGCAAAGCGGCTTTTGGTACTTTTATTTGTTCTAGCTTTTCTAGCAGCTCCTTGTTCATCCTCTCTCCTCCTTCCAAAAGCTACGCAGTTTTTTCAGCGTCGTATGTATTCTTGATTTCACAGTGCCCTCAGGAATGTTTTGCCGCACAGCAATATCTTGATTTTTTAAATCCTCTACATATTTTAAATAAATTAGCTCCTGCTCAGCTGGTGACAGCTTTGCAAGCAGCTCAGTCAGCTCCACCGTTTGTGCGTCATAGCTAACGGGCTCCTGCACCGTATCCAATGTGACAGTTGCTTGCCTCTTATTCTTCATATCTAAGCAAATATTGATTAATACACGTACAAGCCATGTGCTCATATATGCCGGCTCACGCACTTTATGCCGATGCTTTAATGCGCGATAAACAAGCTCCTGATAGGCATCCAGTGCATCCTGTTCATGACGCATATAGGCATAGGCAATTTGATAAAAGCGCTTCTAATAATTGAAGCAAGCTCTCTTCATCCATCAATTGCCCCCCCTTATGCATTAGACTGTTCTATCCTATAAATCGTTCAGAAATTTTTTCGGAGAACGAATGTTTGCGTTTGTGATAATAATTTGCTATAATAACTATGTACTGAGTCACCCTTTCAAGTAAAGGATTTAAGGAGTCATCCAGAAAATTCACTTTCTGGATGGCTCCGCTTTTTTACATAGTCAATTTTTGATTAAAATTGTCACTATCCTCGTCGCAAAGGGTGCGTCCCAAAATGATTTTTCGGACGCACCCCTTTTTTGTTTACTTTTTTCCACTTCAATCGTTATATAGGCAGGAGGGGCGATATGGATGAATTATATAACAGACAGCTACAGGAAAAACTGCTTGCCATTTATAAAACACTGTTAACAATGGGTGCTAATAAAGAGGACGCAGAGGATGTCGTGCAGGAAACAGCCATTCAATTTATTCAATACATCGATGGTATTTCCCCAAATGAAGCAAGCGCTTGGCTCTATAAAGTAGCGATACATAAATATTATGATTTACTGAAAAAGTCACGGTCACAGCACAAATACCTGATCTCCTTTAGATTAGAGGATTTATTAGAGCTGCATACTCCCGAAACGATTGTTATGCAGCAGGAGCTACAGCAAGAAATCGTCACACAGCTTTCATCTCTTTCGGATAAGGAGGCACAGCTTATTTTATTAAAATATAGTGCTGACCTGTCATTAAAGGATATCGCTACATTGTTTGGCACAACAGACAAAACAATAAAAACCCAGCTAGCGCGAGCAAAAAGCAAACTCAAACAACGATTACAGGAGGTTTATAATGGAGGAAAAATCAATTTTTGAACGTGAGGATGACTTTTCAAGTTTAGTGAAAACAGCAAAACGCAAATCATTGAAAAAAACGATTTGCATTTCAGTGCTTGTCACACTAATCGTTATAGCTTTATTATGGGGCGCACTTGCCGCAAGTATTTATTTGATGAATAAACGAATTGATGCACAGTTGGAAGGATTTCAAAACGAAATGTATGTACAAGGAGCCAATATTGAATCGAATGCAACAAGCTTCGATAACTTTTTAGTCGCAACTAAAACGTCCTCCAAGCTTTATAAGCGAGTTGGTCCACATTTAATCGATTGGGGCTCCTATGATTATTTTCATACCATTTTAGGCGCACAAACTGTGCTCCAAGCAAATAACGCTATGGCGATCAATGATGCTGCCACTTATATGAAGAATCAACGTGCGTTGACCTTCCATGTACCAACAGAGGCAACAGATAAAAATGATTTGGACTATATTGTAAGCTTACCAGACTTCTACAATATTGAAGTAGCCATCTCCTTTAAGGAGCTTTTACCTTTAAGCGAGGTACAGGCACAATTTCCCACAACACAATGGGCTTGGCTGCTTGATGAGGGCATCTACACTGAAATTGAAGATGCAAAAAAGGCAGAGGCAGAAGCCCCTCCTGAATTAAGCACAGTGCAGCCAAAGGATTTTAGCGCAGTATCCGATACACGCGCATATGGCTTTTCAATTTGGCATGACGCAGGCTTGATACAAGCAGCTGAGCTGTTCAAGGAGCAGCTCGCCTATCGACAAGGCTATTCAATAGATATTGTGCGCGGTTTAATCGGTGAACAGGAGCCAAAGGATTGGTCAATTGCTGGGGTTGTATTAACAGGGACACCAAAGGAGCTTCTACCTTATTTACAGCAAAATAGCGTGCGCACTGTGCGCGTTGGCGTTGTTATACCATATTAAGGAGGAATGCATGATGAAACCTTTTGCCTTCGCATTATTGACTGCCGCTCTGTTCTTCGGCGGCTTTTGGATTTCATTTCAACAGTTTCCTGAAAAATTTATGATGATGGTAAGTATCGTTATCTTTTTACACCTTGCAGGGCTATTGCTGATTCAGCTTACAGGAAATGCAGCACAAATGGCTTATTTAACGCTCTTCGTTGTGCTTATTTTCACCCCGTGCTTTATGACATGGGTAGAGCTGCTTGAGCTAACTAAAAAAATGACGCAGACAGCTATCACACGCGCATTCATTACATTACCAGCCACCTATATGATGTTATTTATCACTGTTGTTCTTTCATATAATCATTATTTAGGTCAGGAACATAAGCATCATGATATGAAAAAATAAGTAACTTTCAGGAGAGGAACCTATTTGAACAAATATAGTGTTTTTTCACTTGCTACTGTCGTCATCTTCGTTGCTCTGTTTTTTACAATGTTGAATGGAATTTCGTTAGGTAAGCCGTATTTTCTTTCCATGTTTTTGTTCCCTCTATTAGGAATCATTTTAGGATTCAAAGCCAAAAAAGGCTTCTTGAAATGGCTACTAATCATACTTAACATCATTGCAATTTGTGTAATCGGCTACATTACATTACTTGCTTACAGTATTGCCGAAAGTTAATGAATGGGTTGTAGCTTGCTGAAACAATACATAGAGGACGTATCTGAAAAAATCAGATATGCCCTCTATTTTCGTCTAACAAATTTTGTAAAAAGGCCTCACAGCGTGCGATATCGCCTTTAGCTAACCAATCGAATAGCTCTGGTCGCAGCGTTTCCTTTAAGGCATAGCGCTTAGCAGTAGGCTCTGTTACATGATGAATAATTTGCGTGCGACAATGCTTTAAAAATTCAATGTATTGTGCATAGCTATCATCAAACTGTGTCTCTAGCTCCTTTTTTAGCTTTTTTGTATAGCCCGGACTAGCCCCTGAAGTCGAAATGGCCAATACTAAATCACCACGTCGGATAACGGCAGGTGTAATAAAATCATTTCGCCCTTTCGCATCGACGCGCGATAGATGCTGCCATGGTGATGTCGCCGCCTCTACCGCCTCATTTACTGCTTTGCTATCTGTTGCCGCAAAAATAAGCACAGCTTCATTCACATCAGGTGGCTCGAACATTTTCTCATGCCATATAACATGTCCCGCTTTTACATATGCTACAAGCTCCTCTGTCAGCTTTGGACTAATGATGTAGATGTGCGCCTTTGCTGGTAATAACGACCTCACTTTTTGCGTCGCGACCTTCCCTCCACCAACAATGACTACTTTTTTATTTTCAATGTTTAGTAACGCAGGAAAATAAGCCATTCTCTCACCCTTTAACATGATATATTTCCTTCACACTATATCACGTTTGGCTAGTCATTTCATTTCCAGTATAATGAAAATTAAAAGGAGTTGTTCCATGTGACTATATTACAGACAAGAAAAAACTGGCTCTGGCTATTTTTAATGCTCGTTCTATTGACAAATATGATGCTCTATAGCACATCGTTTGGGCATACGATTATCCCGCAAGAATCGAACGGTGTTGTCCTTGGCTCATTAATTGATTTCATCATCATTGCACCACTCGTTTTTATGCTAGCCAAAAAGAAATTTAGCATAAAATTAATGATCGGCTTAATGGCAGTAGGCTGTGTACTAGCCCGTCTTATCATCCCGCAAACGATGCTAGCACCCTATTCAAGCTTTACAGCGTTTGGCATCGCTGCTGAAATCATTATTGTTGCTTTTGAGATGCTAGTCATTAGCTCCTTTATTTTGTACTTACCAAAAATTATTAAATCGACACGCACAAGCGATATGCCGCTGTTGTTTGCTTTTCCACAGGCTGTCGATCAGCATATCAAGCGACGCCCAATGCTTCACGTTCTGTGCTCAGAGCTGCTGATGTTTTACTATGCCTTATTTAGCTGGCGTCAACAGGCTCCTGCTGGCTACACGCTGCATAAAAAAACGAGCTATGTCGCCTTTCAACTCATGATGATCCATGCCATCGTCATTGAAACATTAGGCATCCATTGGTGGCTGCACAGCAAATATCCGATTGTGTCTGTTATTTTACTTGCGCTCAATATCTATTCAGTGCTATTTTTCCTAGCAGATTTACAGGCAATGCGCTTAAATCCTGCTCAAATTCGCAACGGAGCGCTTTATGTATCACTCGGCTTAATGAAACGTGCAAAAATTCCACTAAGCCAAATCACACAAATGACGACAAATGTCTCGGAAGAAAAGCTGCCAAAGGATATCGCACAATTTATCGTCAAAGACTTTGAAGCAGGAAAACCAAGCGTTCTCCTTTATTGCGAAAAGCCCATTACGGTTACTTTGCCATTTGGCATCGAAAAGCATTATCATCAAATCGCTATTAAAGTTGATGATGCACCAGCATTTATCGAGCAATTAAAAACAGGTGTGTGAACAAAACGCTGTTCACACACCCTCCCCTTAATAATCCGAGAAAATAATATACTGCTCTTCATCTGAGCAATCACTTACATAATAATCCGTCCGACTTTCCACCTCAATCGCATTCAGCTGATTACAAGTCGTCGCAATCATCTTTTCATCACTATATGTATCTTTCGAATAATCAATCTTTAAATCAATTTGATGATTGTGATGTCGAACATCGACATAAATCGGCTTCCCTTCAACCGTCTGCTCAACAATCCTCACCTGATCGCGCTTGCCATTTTCCACATTATCGAAAAACGCATAAAAGCGCTCCACATTATCAATCCCTTTGCGCGTCTTTGACACAATATCCTCCGCAAAAAAATGATATGTATTATGCGGCACAGCCACCTGCTGCGTCACACAACCAGCCAACACCCAACTACAAGCAACGACCAAAAGCAACTTCTTCATAATCAGCCCTCCTTTATACCTTAGACGTAACAGCCACCTAAAAAGTTACATAAAAGTATAAAAAGTTTTGGGGATTTTAATGAATAGTGTTATGGTGGGAATTGTTAGTATAAGACGCTTTCTTGATCATTAGTCAATTATTGTTTTTATAAACTTATGTTCCGCTTAGTTAATGTAAAACAATAGCACGCCAGCACATGTTACTAATAGGTTCACCATTTATATTCCACTTAGTTAATGTAAAACTGTTACATACATAATAGATAACTTAATTGTCAAATTATTTATATTCCACTTAGTTAATGTAAAACAAGCAAGAGAACGGATTTTTACAGTGTCGCTGCTATTTATATTCCACTTAGTTAATGTAAAACCCACCTTCATCATAATGAAAAAACCTTTATTTTTCAATGGTTGATGGTGTTTTATATAATAATAATTTTGTCAACTTTGCAGTCAATCAACAATCGAGATATTTACTTTTTGAATAAAAGTGCCTTAACGCTAGGTGTAACATGCATTAAGCTACTTTTACTGCAAAAATCATTCACTGCAAATTAGTTCAAAATGGCAGATTATTCGGAGTAGTTAGTTAATAGATATCTATTGGACATCTTCAAAAAAAGTTTGATGAAAAATTCCAATTGTATTGGAATTCATGTTAGATAACGGAGAAAGGAAAGTTGCTGAAAACAACAAAATTATTCTAATTAATTTCATTTAAATTCCACTTAGTCAATTAAAAATATGATCCGTTACATATGTTTCATATTGTGTTTCTAAATTTACATTCCACTTAGTTAATTAAAAACACACCTTCATCATAATAAATAAACCCTTATTTTCCAATGTTTTTCAGTTGTTTGTTTAACAGAAATTTAAGCGAGTTTGCAGTCAATCAGCAATCGTGATATTAAGCTAACAAGTAAAAGTGTCGAGAGGCTAGATACAGCATGTATTGAATTAACTTTAATGATTAAATGATTCACTGCAATTTAATAAAAAGTTAGAAGAATTCTGCTTTTCTCGTGAATATAAGAATATTTTTGAGCTGACCTAGTCCAATTTGAGATTCTTTAAGTATTTGTATTGTTTTTTTATATTCAGCTAGTTACACGCACCCCTCGTTGCATATAAGAAAATTTTGCTAGTATTTTACCTAAACAAATTGAATAATATAGCTGAAATACCCCTATCTATTTGTACAATCAAAACAACCATAGCTTCTTGCCTATACTCAGCCAAAATGCTCTGAATTTTATCGAATATTCTCACCATTATTCGTGTAAAAAATGATACACTAAACGAAGCGGACGTTGACAAAATAGTTGCCACAAAATGATGGGTTTCTGTAAGCGTTATCTTGTCAATCTCTATTATAAAATAAATTTATTTAATCTCAGGAGGAAACCTATGTCTAAAATAATCGCAATCAATGCAGGCAGCTCATCACTAAAATTTCAACTATTTGAAATGCCACAGGAAACTGTACTTACAAAGGGACTTGTTGAACGAATTGGGTTGACAGATAGCATATTTACGATTACTAACCTAGATGGTACAACTGACACAGAAGTAGTAGATATCCCAGACCACACTGTTGCAGTTCAAATGTTATTAGCTAAGCTCATTACAAACGGTATTGTCCAATCATTAAACGAAATTGATGGTGTCGGTCATCGTGTCGTACATGGTGGTGAAAAATTTAATGATTCTGTCATCATCGATGATACGGTGCTCGCAGAAATTGAAGAGCTATCTGACTTAGCACCACTGCATAATCCAGCTAATATCATTGGGATTCATGCTTTTCATAAAGTATTACCAGATATACCAGCGATTGCAGTATTTGATACAGCATTCCATCAAACGATGCCAAAAAAATCATTCTTGTATAGTTTACCTTATGAATTTTACGATAAGTATGGCATCCGAAAGTATGGCTTCCACGGCACATCGCATAAATATGTCGCTGAACGTGCGGCAGAATTATTAGGACGTCCAATTGAAAATCTTCGTCTCATTTCCTGTCATCTTGGCAATGGCGCAAGTATTGCGGCAATCGAAGGTGGAAAATCAATTGATACATCGATGGGCTTTACTCCACTTGCTGGTGTTGCGATGGGAACACGCTCTGGTAACATTGACCCTGCTTTAATTCCATTTATTATGGAGAAAACAGGAAAAACAGTGGATGAAGTTCTTGATATTTTAAATAGGCAAAGTGGGATGCTTGGTGTATCAGGTTTATCAAGCGACCTACGCGATTTATCAACAGCTGCTGAAGAAGGCGATGAGCGTGCCATTATAGCACTAGAAGTATTCGCTAATCGCATTCACAAATACATTGGCTCCTATGCTGCTCGTATGTCTGGTGTCGATGCCATCATCTTTACAGCTGGTATCGGGGAAAATGATATTGCCTCACGTGCTCGTATTCTACATGGGCTTGAATTTATGGGTGTCTATTGGGACCCTGCTTTGAATAACGTGCGTGGCAAAGAGCAATTTATCAGCTATCCACACTCACCTGTTAAAGTCATCGTTATTCCAACAAATGAAGAAGTGATGATTGCACGTGATGTTGTTCGGTTAGCTGGGCTGTAGAGGGATATAAAGAAAACACACAAGCCAATTATAGGGTTTGTGTGTTTTTGTTAAAATTTAGTTGTACTAACCCCATCTTTGTTAATCCAAAATATACATGAATCCCTTATTCTTCATAAAATTTATCTTTGCCTTAGTTAGTAATGTCGAATATCCTGTCTTTAAAAACCACTTAGTTCTTATAAAATGGAACCGGAAGAACCAAAGCCGGAAAATCCGAGAGACTTTAAAAACCACTTAGTTCTTATAAAATTTGATTAAACGATTGTGCAATTTCTCTGTAAAGTTCCTTTAAAAACCACTTAGTTCTTATAAAATGGTGAAACGCTTTATGGCCCAACGCCAGAAGAAAGTCTTTAAAAACCACTTAGTTCTTATAAAATAAATTGGGTTATTCCGTACAGCTCACTAATACAACCTTTAAAAACCACTTAGTTCTTATAAAATTTATAAGCATAATATCTCGTCAATTGTCCTACAGGCTTTAAAAACCACTTAGTTCTTATAAAATATGATTACAATTTCACCTGGTCATTGGTTGCCATCCACCTTTAAAAACCACTTAGTTCTTATAAAATGTGAATTTTCATTTGCCGTCCACAGTGATGATGTAGCTTTAAAAACCACTTAGTTCTTATAAAATAGTTGTTCGTCCGCCTCTGTTACGTAATCGGTAAATGTCTTTAAAAACCACTTAGTTCTTATAAAATTTTTAGATTTTCTATTCGGGCTGTCCTTCTATCTGACCTTTAAAAACCACTTAGTTCTTATAAAATTTTTTCCCAAAAAATAGCTGCTTGTCTCTCATCTTTCTTTAAAAACCACTTAGTTCTTATAAAATACTGACATTTTTATAGCATCTTTTTTAGAGCGTTTCCCTTTAAAAACCACTTAGTTCTTATAAAATTTAGTTTTGTGGCCGCTTTAATGCAGTCAGCACAATTCTTTAAAAACCACTTAGTTCTTATAAAATTAAAAACGCTATTAGATGGCGTTACGGTTGATGAACCTTTAAAAACCACTTAGTTCTTATAAAATGGAGCTTGGCGAAACTGTAAAAAACTAATACAAGCCTTTAAAAACCACTTAGTTCTTATAAAATGCAAGGCATTAATAGTTACCAAGACTTTTTAACGAACTTTAAAAACCACTTAGTTCTTATAAAATGTAAGAACAAGCATGATGATGCACCGGACGCTACAACCTTTAAAAACCACTTAGTTCTTATAAAATTCCCACTGGATCAACAGCCGCTTGCACTTGGTCAATTACTTTAAAAACCACTTAGTTCTTATAAAATTACCTACGATGAAGTAGTTCACAATATTCAAAGAAACTTTAAAAACCACTTAGTTCTTATAAAATCGTAGTTCATATGACTTCACGCTCTCTTCTACTAACCTTTAAAAACCACTTAGTTCTTATAAAATTTTATCATCTCCAATCTATTGTAAATTGAATAATCTTTAAAAACCACTTAGTTCTTATAAAATACTAGAAAATAAAACAATCACAAATGATGATTTGCTCTTTAAAAACCACTTAGTTCTTATAAAATCTTGGATCTACGTCAAGTTTTTGGACACATTCTACCTAAGTTTTTTCTTGGGGCAACATCCCGAGTGGATTGTTCCACATCCCAAGTAGCCCGTCAAAGTGAAAAGAGCCTTTGACCGCCTACTTGGGATGTAGAGCGAAAAAGATACGGATGTTGCCAAACAAAAATGTTGGGGGTGGGGATTTCGATCACCCAAGTTTACGCTACGGCACGACAGATTTTTTCAAAGGCATCTGGCGATAAATAGCCAATGCTGCCATGAATTCGCTTGCGGTTGTACCAGCCTTCAATGTAGCGGAAAAGCGCGATACGGGCTGCCTCAAAATTGGCGTAGCGCGTGCGATAAACTTCTTCTTTTTTCAGCGTCGCATGGAACGATTCAATGCACGCATTATCATACGGACAACCTTTACGGCTGTAAGAAGGCGTGATGCCATGCTGTTCTAGCTTTTTTCGAAAATCCTCACTTGTATATTGCGTCCCTAAATCGGTATGCAAAATCAAACCTGGTGCGGGCTGTTGGGCCATCACGGCGTTTTCGAGCGCGTCTAAAACAAGGTCCACCGTCATACGGCGCCCAAACTTATAGCCCACAATCTTTTTTGTGTGTAAATCTTGTACCGACGCCAAATAGCACCAACCGTCCTGAACGGTATGGATATACGTAATATCAGCCACCCATTTTTCATTGATGGTTTCGGTTGTGAAATCCTGTTCCAGTACGTTTTCACGTTCTTCCACAGGAACGCTAGATGAAGCCGGTTTATACTTTTTTACGATGTTCGAACGGATGCCTGCGTGTTTCATAATGCGCTGTACGCGATCCATACTGCCGGTGTAGCCTTCTTGCTTTAAGATGGCAAAGATCTTCGGTGCCCCGTACCGTCCATCACTGTCTGCGTGGATCGCACGAATGCGGACTAAAAGCTTTTCATTGGCAACATGATAGCTGTTTGGCTTCTTGTGAAACGATTGATAATACGTGCTTTTTGGCATCTTTAATACGCGACACATCAACTGAACAGGTTGATGCTCGCTTTCTTTTTCAATGTGATCGATGAGTTCTTGGTCGTCTATTTTTGCGCGAATATGGTCATAGCCTTTTTTAGAATGTCTACCTCTTGTTTCAAACG
>NZ_JAMBIZ010000018.1 GCF_025291715.1 Metasolibacillus sp. | reverse complement strand
GTCACGTACAAAGGTACGCTCCTTCATTCTCTCAAGCAGTTTCCTTGTCTTGCTCGTATCTCGAAACCTTCTATTCGGCTTCCAATACACATCGTATGACGGCGTCAGCTTCATTCACTCCGTCAGTCACGTACTGAAGTACGCTCCTTCCATCGTTCAATCGCTTCCTTGTCCTACTCGTGTCTTGAAATCCTCATTGTTGTTAGTTACAACTTATTTCAATAAAGAAATAAGATTTCAGAACTTACACGATCAATTACTTGATCTATTTTAAACTTGTTGCTTTCAATGTCGTTTTATCCAGTTTTCAAAGAACAATGGTTTGAAGTATTCATCAAAGGATGAACCTTCAAAACTGAACAGCAAGCCGTGAATGGTATCTCCTGTAGGAGATATTCCGAAAATATCCTTAGAAAGGAGGTGATCCAGCCGCACCTTCCGATACGGCTACCTTGTTACGACTTCACCCCAATCATCTGTCCCACCTTAGGCGGCTGGCTCCAAAAGGTTACCTCACCGACTTCGGGTGTTACAAACTCTCGTGGTGTGACGGGCGGTGTGTACAAGGCCCGGGAACGTATTCACCGCGGCATGCTGATCCGCGATTACTAGCGATTCCGGCTTCATGGAGGCGAGTTGCAGACTCCAATCCGGACTACGATCGGCTTTTTGAGATTAGCATCACATCGCTGTGTAGCAACCCTTTGTACCGACCATTGTAGCACGTGTGTAGCCCTGGCCGTAAGGGGCATGATGATTTGACGTCATCCCCACCTTCCTCCGGTTTGTCACCGGCAGTCACCTTAGAGTGCCCAACTAAATGATGGCAACTAAGATCAAGGGTTGCGCTCGTTGCGGGACTTAACCCAACATCTCACGACACGAGCTGACGACAACCATGCACCACCTGTCACCATTGTCCCCGAAGGGAAAACCATGTCTCCATAGTGGTCAACGGGATGTCAAGACCTGGTAAGGTTCTTCGCGTTGCTTCGAATTAAACCACATGCTCCACCGCTTGTGCGGGCCCCCGTCAATTCCTTTGAGTTTCAGTCTTGCGACCGTACTCCCCAGGCGGAGTGCTTAATGCGTTAGCTGCAGCACTAAGGGGCGGAAACCCCCTAACACTTAGCACTCATCGTTTACGGCGTGGACTACCAGGGTATCTAATCCTGTTTGCTCCCCACGCTTTCGCGCCTCAGTGTCAGTTACAGACCAGAAAGTCGCCTTCGCCACTGGTGTTCCTCCAGATCTCTACGCATTTCACCGCTACACCTGGAATTCCACTTTCCTCTTCTGCACTCAAGTTCCCCAGTTTCCAATGACCCTCCCCGGTTGAGCCGGGGGCTTTCACATCAGACTTAAAGAACCGCCTGCGCGCGCTTTACGCCCAATAATTCCGGATAACGCTTGCCACCTACGTATTACCGCGGCTGCTGGCACGTAGTTAGCCGTGGCTTTCTAATAAGGTACCGTCAAGGTACAGCCAGTTACTACTGTACTTGTTCTTCCCTTACAACAGAGTTTTACGATCCGAAAACCTTCTTCACTCACGCGGCGTTGCTCCATCAGGCTTTCGCCCATTGTGGAAGATTCCCTACTGCTGCCTCCCGTAGGAGTCTGGGCCGTGTCTCAGTCCCAGTGTGGCCGATCACCCTCTCAGGTCGGCTACGCATCGTCGCCTTGGTGAGCCATTACCTCACCAACTAGCTAATGCGCCGCGGGCCCATCCTGTAGCGATAGCAGAACCATCTTTCAACTTTCAAACATGTGTTCAAAAGTATCATTCGGTATTAGCACCGGTTTCCCGGAGTTATCCCCATCTACAAGGTAGGTTGCCCACGTGTTACTCACCCGTCCGCCGCTAGCGTTACTTCGGTGCAAGCACCAAAGTAACGCCCGCTCGACTTGCATGTATTAGGCACGCCGCCAGCGTTCGTCCTGAGCCAGGATCAAACTCTCCATAAAAAGAATTTGAGTTAAGCTCAAATTGTATCTACCGCTTTCGCTTTCGATACAGTAAAACATTTGCTGGCATCTTTATGATGTCCAAAATTGTGTTTCATCTATTAAATGAAACGTTTTATTCATTCACGTCTTGCTTGTTCAGTTTTCAAGGTTCATTTCACCACTTCCGTTTGAAGCGACTTCTCTAATTTAACATTTAAGTTTCATACTGTCAACACTTTTTTAAAAGTTTTTTATTTCGTTTGAGTCTTAAATGCGATGTCTTAGCGACATTTAATATAATACAATATTTATTGAAAATAAGTCAACTGTTTTTCTAAAAAAATTTCACTTTCATATAAATATTTTTCAAATACAGAATAACTTCCTATATATAGGTTTCTACAAAATATATTTATATTTCTTTTTCAAACAGTTAAGCAAGCATCTATAATAGCATGCTTGCCTAAATTAAGCTATTGTTTTAGCACTTCAAAGCAATCATACTTTGCCTAAATTATATTTGCTTTCTACGAATTGTCGATCAACTACATAATTGCGATGGAACACTGATTCACTTTTAGCTAAGGTTGGTTCAACTAAAATATATTCCTTGTCTACCAAATACTCAACAAACACTTCTAGCTCTGTTGAATATAAGGAAAGCTCTTCTTGCTCATGTAATTGCTGAATTGTCCATGATGGCTGTGTCACCATAATTTCTAAAATATGCTGCGCAGCATCCTGTGTTCTTGAATTAATTAAAAATTCAATTGCTAAAAAGAGTAGCTCTAAGCGTTTTTCTAAGCTTTCATCGCTCATGACTAATTCTTCATATAATTTATAAATTGCTGGTTCAATCTTCTTTACTTGCGCCCAAACAGTTACTTCTGGATATAAACCATTATCAATAATCGACAATCGACCTAAATGATGTAATGATTCCACAACATGACTATAAGAATCTAAATAATTTCCGCTTTCAAAAAACTCTTTTCCCTCTAAATAACGACGAATAAGTTTACTAAATTGAATTCCCGTTTTAATTTTACGTCCAAAGAAAGGAAACTCCTGTAACTCTGAACGGAGCTTATATAAAAACTCATTACGATCAAAAATGACCTTCCCGAAAAATAGCCAATCTACTAATCGCTTATGTGAGCCTACAAATAACCATTTTTTCAAGCGCTTCTCCGTTAGTATATGCATTACCATTTTTTTATCGCCATACATATAATGCTTCGTGAAAATAGAGCTATCTTGATCTTTCACAATAATAAGAAGTACAGAATCAAATGTATTTGTAATATTTAATGCATTTTCTTTTTTGTTTATTAAAATAATTCCTAGTGTATCAGGATGGCTCGCACGTTCCTGATAAATTGGACGTAAAATTTGCTCCATCATACTTCCCTCCAAACGATAATTTATTATCTGTTAATGTTCTTTCGACAACAATTATAAGAATCCCTTTCAAATTCACATAATTCTCATTCTAAAATAATTTCATTGTATGTTATAGTAAGTAGGGAGGCAAATTACAATGAAAAAATATCAAAATAAAATAAATAAAATTCGCTCATTTGCATTGGCACTTATCTTTATCGGATTCGTTGTCATGTATGGAGCTATTTTCTTTAGAGAAAATCCAATTTTAGTAATCATTTTTATGACGTTAGGATTAATATGTATTTTCGGTAGCGTTATTGTTTATGGCTGGATTGGCTTATTATCAACCCGCGCTGTACAAGTTGTATGTCCAGGCTGTGGCAAACATACGAAAGTATTAGGTCGTGTAGATATGTGCATGTATTGCAATGAGCCACTAACTTTAGATCCTACATTAGAAGGTAAAGAATTTGATCAAGCGTATAATAAAAAGAAGTAAAATGAAAAGCCAGCAAGATTTTTTCCTGCTGGCTTTTTACTTTAGATTAATTTGCAATCGGTATAAATTTAGAAACGATAATGCTGTTGATCGCATTAATATATGCGAGTGCACTTGCTTTTAAAATATCTGTGTCAGCAGCCTTTGCAATAAATTTTTCCCCTTCATGCTCTACTGTAATTTTCACTTTCCCTAAAGCTTCTTGCCCGCGCGATACGCTGTTGATATTGTACTCGATTAGTTTAACATTGACGTTTGTAATACTAGCAATAGCCGAATACAGGGCATCAATAGGACCTGAGCCAACAGCACTTGACTTAAATACCTCTTCACCCTTACGTATTTTCACACTAGCTGATGGGAAGCTTGCATTGCTGACGACTTGTAAATCGTCAAAGCTGAAAAATTGCTCGCTGTAATGTGTCGCATTAGCATGATTTGCATTATGCTTTTCATAATATTCTTCAACAATGACATATAAATCGTGATCATACACTTCTTTTTTGGCATCAGCTAGCTTTAAGAAGCCTTCGAAAATGCCTTCAAATTCATCTGCTGAAAGATTTGTAAATCCTAATTTCTCCAGTGCATTTTTCACCGCATGTCGACCAGAACGCGCTGTTAATACTAATTCCATATCTTCTAGCCCTACATCCTCTGGGTGAACAATTTCATAGGCATCACGCGATTTTAATAAGCCATCTTGATGAATACCCGATGAATGGGCGAAAGCATTATCTCCTGTAATCGCCTTATTCACTTGTACATCAAGCCCCATAAAGCTCGATACAAGGCGAGATGTATTCATAATTTCCTTCGTATTAATATTCGTGTGTACATTGTATATGTCTCCACGCGTTTTAATTGCCATAACGACTTCCTCTAGTGCTGCATTTCCTGCACGTTCACCGATTCCATTAATCGTACATTCCACTTTATCAGCCCCATTTTTAATAGCAGCTAACGTATTGGCTGTTGCCATCCCTAAATCATTGTGGCAGTGTACAGATAGCAGTACAGAATCATCTGTATTTTTCATGCGATAGGCAAGTTTGCCAATCATTTCACCCCATTGCTCAGGCTCTGCATAGCCTACCGTATCAGGTACGTTAATCATTGTCGCACCAGCCTTCATAACCGCTTCAATCGTTTTCCATAAATATTCAAAGTCCGAGCGTGATGCATCCTCTGTCGAATATTGCACTTGTGGCAATAATGTTTTTGCATATTTAACGGCATCGATACCGATTTGTAAAATTTGATCTTTAGATTTGCTAAATTTTTTCTCAACATGAATATCCGAAGTACCTAGCACCATATGAATCATTGGATTTTGTGCATATTTTACTGCGTTATAAACAGAATCAATGTCTGCTTTCACAGCACGCGCTAATGCCGTAATCATAATATCGCTCGTATTTCCAACTCTTTCTGCAACTGCTTTTACCGCATCAAAATCGCCTTGAGAAGAGGCTGGAAAACCAGCTTCAATAATATCAACACCTAATTTTTTTAGCTGTTGGGCAATTTCTACTTTTTCAAATAAATTTAATTTTGCACCTGGTACTTGTTCCCCATCACGTAACGTCGTATCAAACACCCAAATTTTTCTGCTCATTTTCCAACACTCCTTTTTTTATTGTAAAAATTAATGATGCCTCTCGGCTGGATAAAAACAAAAAAACCCGCCTCTAAATTAATAGAGACGAGTTTATGCTCGCGGTACCACTCTAGTTGACTTCTCCATTACGAAAAAGCCCATCTTATCAGCAGCTAACACTGCCTGTCCTGTTAACGGAGGAATCCGATTGCCCTTACTATAAGTTCAGGGAATAGCTCATGGACGAGTTCAAAATGTGTGTCTGCTGATTTTCACCAACCATCAGCTCTCTACAAGTACACTAACATTTTTACTATTTCCAATCGATGCTTAAAATTTATTATTAAATAGCATAGTATATGATTCATTTCTTTTTGTCAATATATTTAGAATATTTTATTTTTTATAAAAAAATGTCCCGAAATTTCGGGACACTTTCTTTATAACGCTTCTTTTGCCTCATTTTCCATACAGCTTGGACATGTACCGTATACTTCTAAACGATGTGAATTTACTGTAAATCCTGTCACATGTGAAGCAAAATGCTCTACTTCATTTAAGCCTGGGTAATGGAAGTCCACGATTTTACCACAAGTTTCACAAATCATATGGTAGTGATCACCTGTCGCAAAATCGAATCTACTTGCTGCATCTCCATAAGTAAGCTCTTTCACAAGTCCTACTTCTCGGAATACACGTAAATTGTTATAAACTGTTGCGACACTCATGTTTGGAAACCTATCTTCAAGCGCTTTATATATATCATCTGCGGTCGGGTGATTCATTGACTGAATTAAATACTCTAAAATCGCATGACGTTGTGGAGTAATCCTTACACCAGTAGCCTTTAACGTGTCTAGCGCAATGTTTAAATGCATTTTAGACATCGCCATGCACCTCTTTTCATACATAATTATTAATTTATAATTGTTATAATTAGTGTAACGAATTCAACTGTATTCTGTCAATAAAGACGTGTGTGAAAAGAATTTTCCACACACGTCTTTGCGCTGAGAATAGTATGACTACCGCAGAAGCATGCATTGTTAGCTAAGAGTTAATATAGTGATACTTTCAACTATTTCTATGCAATATATCTACATTTCTCATTTAATATTCATAAATTCTCAATTAGAGTTAATAGCCTCTCAATAAATCCATTTTATTTTCTAAATCTCGCTCACCGTTTAACCATTTTTTCAAGCTTGGTTTAAAAATTTCCAATGCGCGTTCAACATAGCGAGATGAATGGCTAGAAAAATGCGGAGAAACCGTTACATTATCTAGCTTCCATAGCTCACTATTAGCCGATAATGGCTCTACCTCAAAAACGTCTAAAACCGCATGTCCGATTAGCTTATTTTTTAGCGCACGTACTAGCTCGTCTTCCTTCACTACATTGCCTCGACCAAAATTCATGAAAATAGCTGTGTCTTTCATCAACTCAAAATGCTCATATGTCAGTAAATGTTTTGTTTCTTCAGTGCTTGGCAACATGGAAATAACGATATCTGCTTTTG
Organism: Metasolibacillus sp.; assembly: GCF_025291715.1. Taxonomy (GTDB): domain Bacteria; phylum Bacillota; class Bacilli; order Bacillales_A; family Planococcaceae; genus Metasolibacillus; species Metasolibacillus louembei. Next base: position 58,256 of record NZ_JAMBIZ010000018.1, on the reverse strand, counting down.
GCAAATGCTCATGCAAATCTTTAATCATATGCGTTTCGTCCATTGATTCAACCGGCTGTCCACTACGATTACAGCCAATTGTATGCACACCAAATGCCTGTAAAATACGACCAATCTCCAAACCAATTGCACCTGGGCCAATAATTAAAGCAGTAGAGCCATTTAACTCTGAAAGGCTCGTCTTTTTATTCCACTCACCCTTTTTCTGTTGCTCATAAATAAAAGGCAAACCGCGCTTCAATGCTAAAATATGGGCTAACACCGATTCTGTCATCGGTCTTTTATGAATGCCACGTACATTTGAAACGGCAATATCACGCTCAGCAATCGCTTGAGCAGGCATTTTTTCTACGCCAGCTGATGCAACGAAAATCCATTGCAATTTATTAGCAAGTGCAATATTTTCCGCCGTTAAATCTTCCCCATATGTAAAGACAATTTCAGCTTCTGCTAATTGCTCTTCACGCAACTTCGCATCAAATACAAAATTCACTTCCGGAAACTCTGCCACTAAAGGCTTTCGCAAATCTTCTCTTGGTTCGAATGTAAAATATACTTGCATTACTCTTCGCCTCCATCTTGTAAATAGGTTAAAACATCCTCAATATGATTTTTCACACGCACTTTGCGCCATTCTTTTGCGATAACCCCTTTTTCATTAATTAAAAAGGTTGAACGCTCTATACCCATAAATTCTCGACCATACATTTTTTTCAGCACCCACACACCATAAGCCTCTGCTACAGAGTGGTCACTATCTACTAATAATGAAAAAGGTAAATTATACTTTTCAATAAACTTCGTATGCTTTTTCGCATCATCTGCGCTAATACCTAAAATAACTGCATTTAACTTTGAAAAATCAGCATAGGCATCACGGAAATCACAAGCTTCTGTTGTGCAGCCTGGCGTCATATCTTTAGGGTAGAAATATAGCACCACATTCTTTCCTAAAAAATCACTTAATTGCACTGGCTGTCCTTGCTCATTATTCAATGTAAAATTTGGTGCTTGTGTATGTAATAATGTCACTGTTACCACTCCTCTCTCCTCTATCGTACCGAACTATGCGAAACCTTTCAAATTCTTTGGCATGAAATGAAAATTCGGTCTACAATAGAGAGGAATTAAATTATTTGGAGGAACAAACATGAGATACGCAAAATCAGAAGCTTTACATGAAGAAGCATTACAACATATCGTCGGTGGTGTTAACAGCCCATCGCGCTCTTATAAAGCGGTTGGCGGTGGTGCGCCTGTCGCAATGGCATACGGGAAAGGCGCTTATTTTTATGATATTGATGGCAACCGCTATATCGATTATTTAGCAGCATATGGTCCCATCGTTACTGGACATGGCCATCCGCATATCGCAAAAGCAATTGCACATGCAGCTGAGACAGGTGTGCTTTTTGGTACAGCCACAGAGCATGAAGTAACATTTGCCAAAATGCTTAAAGAAGCGATTCCAACATTAGATAAAGTTCGCTTTAACAACTCTGGAACAGAGGCGGTGATGACAACAGTTCGTATTGCTCGTGCTTACACTGGTCGCACAAAAATGATTAAATTTGCTGGCTGCTATCATGGACATTTCGATCAAGTATTAGTAGCTGCCGGTTCTGGCCCAGCCACATTAGGCTCACCTGACTCTGCTGGTGTACCTGAGAGCGTCGCAACAGAGGTCATTACAGTACCATTCAATGATCCAGAGGCATTTAAACATGCAATGGAGCGTTGGGGTGAGCAAATAGCAGGTATTTTAATTGAGCCGATTGTTGGCAATTTCGGTATCGTTGAGCCGAAGCCAGGCTTTTTAGAGCTTGTACATGAAATGGCTAAAGAATATGGGGCGTTAACAATTCATGATGAAATTATTACAGCATTCCGCTTCCATTATGGGGCTGCACATACGATGCTTGGTTTGACACCTGATTTAGTAGCACTTGGCAAAGTAATTGGGGGTGGTCTTCCAATCGGTGCATATGGCGGAAAAAAGGAAATTATGGAAACAGTCGCACCATTAGGACCAGCTTATCAAGCAGGTACAATGGCTGGAAATCCTGCCTCTATGCAGGCAGGTATCGCATGTTTAGAAGTACTGAAGCAACCAGGTATTTATGAGGAAATGGATCGACTTGGTGCTATTTTAGAAAAAGGTATTTTAGAAGCTGCCAAGAAGCATGACATAACGATTACGGTAAATCGCCTAAAAGGTGCATTAACTATTTACTTTACAGATGAAAAGGTAGTAAATTATGAGCAAGCAGAAAAAGCTGATGGTGAAATTTTCGGTCGCTTCTTTAAGCTTATGCTTTCACAAGGTATCAATTTAGCTCCTTCTAAGTATGAGGCTTGGTTCTTAACGACTGAGCATACAGAGGATGATATTATAGAAACACTCGCAGCAGTTGATTATGCCTTTTCACAGCTATAAAGTGGAGCTCTAATCAATAACAATTCTGTTTCCTTACTCGTCAAGCTTAACAAGTGAAAGAATGCGATTCTTTCATCTTTTAGAGGCTAATTGGGCTTTAACTAAATGAAAAAGGGGGAGCCCTAGTATGAAATTCGGTGCTCGCATTTTAAAAACAGGTGTGGCAATTGTTTTTGCTCTATTTTTAGCTGAATTATGTAATCTACCATCACCTGTATTCGCTGGAATTGCTGCTATTTTTGCCATTCAGCCATCTATTTATCGCTCATATTTAACCATTTTAGAGCAAGTGCAAGGAAACTTAATTGGTGCGGTTGTAGCGGTTGTATTCGGTCTATTATTTGGTCATCAGCTAGTAGCAATCGGCATCGCTGCAATACTTGTGATCGGGATTATGATGAAGTTTAAGTTGGAAAAATCCTTAACGCTAGCACTCGTAACAGTTGTTGCGATTATGGAGTTTCAAGGAGATGACTTTTTAACCTTTGCGCTTATTCGTTTTACAACGGTCATGGTCGGCGTGTTCGCGGCGTTTATTGTCAATCTGGTTTTCTTACCACCTCGCTACGAAATTAAGCTATTTACAAGCATTGATTCTACGCAAGATGATATTATTCGCTGGGCGCGTCTTGCCGTTCGTCAAGCAAGTGAGCATACATCAACAAAAACAGCTTTAACTAAGTTAAAATCACGACTTTCTCAAATTGAAGTGCTGTATGAGCTATATAAAGAAGAACGTCGCTATATTAAAAATCAAAAATATGTGAAAGCAAGAAAGCTTGTAATTTATCGTCAAATGATTACCGTATCTCAAAAAAGTTTAGAGCTGTTGCAGCGTCTGCACAAGCATGAAAATGAATTATCACATTTACCATCCTCTATCCTTATGTTAATTCAAGAGCGCATCGATTTATTGTTAACATACCATGAACAGCTTCTCTTGAAATTTACGGGTAAACTACGGGCAGACCATTCTTCATGGGTGCGACATGAGGAGCATCTACAGCGCACGGAAGTAATGGATTTATTTATTAAACAAATTACAATCGCCAAGGAAACAGAGGGTGAAGAAGAGTTTTCAAGCTACCATTTGCTTTATATTTTATCGCGTATTTTAGATTATGAGGAAAACTTAGAGCATTTAGATAGATTAATTATGGCTTATCGAAACTACCATAGCGAAGAAGCAAATATTGATTTAGAGACCGATTTTTATTAATGAAGAAGGCGGATAGAAAAGGAGTTCCTTTTCCACCCGCCTTCTTTTAATTTTTCATCTTCGGATCAAGCGCATCTCGCAAGCCATCACCCATTAAATTAAAGCCGACAACCGTCAGCATAATCGCAAGACCAGGAAATATCATTGCCCATGGTGCATTCAATAAGAAAATCCGTGCATCTGCAAGCATTTTTCCCCATTCAGGCTGTGGTGCTTCAGCGCCTAACCCTAAAAAGCCTAATGCTGCTGCTTCAATAATCGCTGTTGCAATCGCTAAAGTTCCTTGTACGATAACAGGCGTCATAGAGTTGGGCAAAATATGCCGCCATAAAATACGTGCATTTTTCATACCAACAGCTTTCGCTGCATGAATATATTCCTCTTCTTTAATCGATAATACTCGCGAACGAATTAAACGCCCAAAGTTAGGTATATTAATAATAGCAATGGCAATTAATGCATTGCGTAAAGATGGACCTAAAATCGATACAACTGCAATGGCTAATAAAATGCTAGGGAATGCTAGCATAATATCAAAAATACGTGAAATAATTGTATCAATCCATCTGCCATAGTAACCTGCAATAATTCCTAAAAAGCTCCCTGCTGTTGCAGATAAAATAACCGCAAAGAATCCAACTGTTAAAGAAATACGTGCACCATGCAAAATACGTGAAAAAATATCTCTACCTAAATCGTCCGTGCCAAACCAAAATTCAGATGATGGTGGCAATAAACGTTGCGATAAATTTTGATCGTTAATGCCCTGTGGCGCAAATATTGGACCTATAATGGCTAGAAGGATGAAAAATATGACAATAGCTGTTCCAATTAGCGCTGATTTATTTTTACGAAAGCTGCGCCATGCCTCTTTCCAAGGTCCAGCAACTTTGTCTTGCTGAGCCATATTCACATTTGGTTTTGTTGCAATTTCAGACATATTTTCCCCTCCTCTAGTTGTATTTGATCCTTGAATCAATGACAGTGTATAAAATATCAACAATCAAATTAATCATGATGAATAAAAAGGCTACGATTAAAATACCAGACTGAATGACTGGATAGTCACGATAACCTATTGCCTCATATATATAGCGACCAATGCCTGGCCAGCTAAAAATGGTTTCCGTTAAAATAGCTCCGCCTAATAGCATCCCCATCTGTAAACCAACAATTGTTAATACAGGAATTAATGCATTTTTCAGCGCATGTTTATAAATAACAACAAACATTTTTTGCCCTTTTGAGCGTGCTGTACGCACATAATCTGAGCGCATTACTTCCAACATTGAAGCTCTTGTCATACGTGCAATAATCGCTGTTGGAATTGTAGCTAGTGCAAGTCCAGGTAAAATTAAATGCTTTATCGTCACAATAAACTGATCAAAACGCCCTTGCATTAACGTATCAATTAAATATAAATGCGTAATTGCCGTTACAGGATCCCGCACCTCTTCACGACCGGATGTTGGTAACCAACCTAAATTCACACTAAAAATCCATTGTTCCATTAAACCTAGCCAAAAAATCGGCATAGATACGCCAATTAGTGCGATAACCATCGCAATATAATCGAACCATGAATTTTGAAACCATGCTGAAATAATACCTGCATTCATTCCAACAATAACAGCAATAATCATCGCAAAAATAGCTAGTTCAAATGTTGCAGCTAAATAAGGCCATACTTCTGTTACAATTGCCTGTCTCGTTCGTAAAGATTCACCTAAATCCCCTGTAAAAATGCCTTTTAAATAATCGAAGTATTGTATGTACCAAGGATTATTTAAGCCGAGTTTATCACGTAATGCAGCAATTGCTTCAGCTGTTGCTTGCTGTCCTAAAATTACTTGTGCTGGATCTCCTGGAATTGCTCGAATAATTAAAAATACAATAAATGTCATCCCAAGTAACACTGGTATTAAATGTAACAAACGTTTGCCAATATAGTGAAGCATGATTCTTCACCTCTCCATAAAATCTTGTTGTTAGTAGCAGTGTTGAAAAAGTAGACGAATACACCACTTTTCAAACACTAAGTTGTCATTGCGTCAAAATGGTTATATTCTCAAAAATACTAAATCTATCTACTTCATATAGAAGATTGGGCTATCAGGAAAGGTAAGACCTTTTCGATAGCCCTATTCTACTAATTTCTATTCAATTGATACATTTAATAATTTGTCAGAGCCTGTTGGATGCGCTTTAAAGCCTTTCACTTCTGCCTTTGCACCAAGCAATGGTGTTGAGTGCGCTAAAGGAACCCATGGTGCTTCTTCATGAATGATTACTTGTGCTTGCTTGTAAAGCTCGTTACGTACATTTTCATCAGTTTCAGACTGTGCTTGAATTAACAATTTATGCATTTCATCATTTTTGAAGTACGTGTAGTTGTTGCTGCCAATATTGTCTTCATCTAATAAAGTATAGATAAAGTTGTCAGCGTCACCATTATCACCTGTCCAACCTAGCATAAATGCATCTGCTTCACCGTTTTTCGCTTTATCTAAATACGTTGCCCATTCATATGTGACAATTTTCGCTGGCATGCCTACATCCTCAAGATTTTTTTGGATAACTTCTGCTACTTTTGCACCGTCCGGCATATATGGACGTGGTACAGGCATTGCCCAAAGCTCGATTGGTGTACCATCATAGCCCGCTTCAGCTAATAAAGCTTTTGCTTTTTCTGGATCATATGGGTATGCTTCGATATCATCATTGTAACCGCTAATTGAAGGTGGCATTGGATTTTTCGCTACTTCAGCACGCCCTTCAAAGAATGCATCCACAATTGCTTGTTTATCTATTGCATAGTTTACCGCTTGACGTACTAATTTATTATCGAATGGTTTACGTGTGCTCGTTAAACCTAAGTAACCAATATTCATAGATGGTCGCTCAATTAACTGTAAAGCTGTGTTTGATTCAATGGTTGCGCCATCAGATGGATTAATACCATCAGCTAAATCAATATTACCTGCTACTAAATCATTTAAGCGTGCTGAGTTATCTGGAATTGAACGGAAAATAACTTTATCAAGTTTTGGTAGCCCCTCTTGCCAGTAATCAGCAAACTTTTCAATTGTAATTGAATCATTGCGCTTCCAATCGACAAATTTAAATGGACCTGTTCCTACTGGTTCGTCTCCAAACTTATCACCTGATGCTTCAAATGCAGTTGGAGATGCAATACCGAACGGACTCATCGCAAGATTTTTTAAGAATGGTGCTTGCTGACGGGATAATGTGAAAACAACTGTATAATCACCTTCAGCCTTTACATCTGCAATAATATCTTGCCCTTCAGCTTTGAACATTGAGTTGAAGTAATAGAAATCGTCCTCCTTACCACCTTTCCAGCGGTTGACGTTTTTCACTACTGCCTCTGCATTGAAGTCCGTGCCATCGTGGAATTTAACGCCTTCCTGTAATTGGAATGTGTAGGTTAAACCATCTTCACTAATGCTCCATTCTTTTGCTAAACCAGGGTGAATTGTTGTATCATCCTCACCAAAGTTTAATAATGTCTCAAAAAGATTTTGTGTTACTTTAAATGATTCACCATCTGTTACGATTCCGGGATCTAAAGATACGGAATCGCCGCCACGACCAAATACTAAAATTTGAGGCTTTGACGAAGCTTCCTCTTTACCGCCATCATCTGTACTATCTGTACTTGGTGTAGAACTATTACCTTCATTCTCTTTATCAGTACCACATGCTACTAAAAAGATGGAAAGTGCCAATAACATAAAACCGAGTAGCCAAAATTTCTTTTTCAAATGAACCCCTCCTAAATGTTATATATCTATATATCATCGCTACCTATCATTCATACAAATGACAGGCAACAGAATGACCTGTTTTAGCTTCCTTAAACTGTGGAACCTGCTGCTTACAAATATCCATCGCCATTGGGCAACGCGTATGAAAAGCACAGCCAGTTGGCGGATTTGAAGGACTAGGAATATCCCCTGTTAAAATAACTTGCTCACGCTCATAATTAGGGTCTGGAATTGGCACAGCAGATAATAGTGCTTGCGAATAGGGGTGCAATGGCTCTGCATATAAATCCTCACTATTTGCGAGCTCTACCATTCTCCCAAGATACATCACACCGACGCGATCACTAATATGACGAACAACTCCTAAATCATGTGCAATAAAAATATATGTGAGTTTTAAATCTTCTTGCAGCTTTTGCATTAAATTTAAAACTTGTGCCTGAATGGATACATCTAGCGCTGATACGGGCTCATCCGCAATAATCAGCTTCGGATTTGTCATTAAGGCTCTTGCAATACCGATACGCTGACGTTGACCACCGCTAAATTGATGTGGATAACGCTTTGCATGATAGGCGCTTAAACCAACTACTTCTAAGTATTCAATCACTTTGCGTCGCCGCTCCTCAGCTGTGCCAATTCCATGCACAATTAACGGCTCCTCCAAAATTTTTTCTATCGTGTGACGCGGGTTTAGCGACGCATATGGGTCTTGAAACACCATTTGAATATCGCGTCGCGCCTTGCGCATTTCCTCATTTGATAAGGAAGTCAATTCAACACCATCAAATGTAACTTTTCCACTTGTTGGCTCGTGCAGGCGCATAATAACACGCCCTGTTGTTGACTTTCCACAACCAGACTCTCCTACAATTCCTAATGTTTCTCCCTCGTATACTTCAAATGATATGTCGTTGACTGCCTTGACATCCCCTACTTTGCGAGCTAGCATTCCAGCTCGAATCGGAAAATACTTCGTCAAATTCTCAACTTTCAACAGTACGTTCGCCATCAATCTGTCCCCCTATCTCCACATGAAACGCTCCTTCAACAGCCTCATCTAATAAAAAGCAGCGTGCTGTATGCACCTCTGATTTGCTATAAAGCGCTGGGTTTTCCATATGACAACGTTCGAATGCATACTCACAGCGTGGTGCAAAACGGCAGCCTTGTTGAATGGAGCCAGGCTTTGGTACATTGCCCGGAATGGAATAAAGTGCATCCTTTTTATAGCGCATATCGGGTACTGATTGAATTAGCCCTTTTGTATATGGATGCTGCGGATTTTCAAAAATTTCTTGGACAGGTGCTTGCTCTACAATTTGTCCAGCGTACATCACAATAACGCGCTCGCATGTTTCAGCGACAACGCCTAAATCGTGTGTAATTAACAAAACAGCTGTTTGTAATCTTGTATTTAATTCTTTCATCAACTTTAAAATTTGCGCTTGGATTGTTACGTCTAATGCCGTTGTTGGCTCATCTGCTATCAATACCTTCGGATCGCAAACAAGTGCCATCGCAATCATTACCCTTTGTCTCATCCCGCCAGATAATTGATGGGGATACTCCTTGAGCAATTCCTCTGCGCGTGGTAAGCCTACTAGCTTCATCATTTCAACTGCACGTTCCTGTACTTGCTTTTTTGTCCATTTTTTATGATGAATACGTATTGCCTCTGTCATTTGATTGCCAATTGTAAATAATGGATTTAAAGAGGTCATTGGCTCCTGAAATATCATTGCGACATCCTTCCCTCTAATCCGTCGCATTTCTCTTTCAGAAAGAGTAGCTAAGTTTTTGCCATCCAATAAAATTTCACCATTCGTAATTTTCCCTGGTGGACTTGGTACTAGCCCCATAATTGATAGTGATGTAACGCTTTTGCCACAGCCAGACTCTCCTACGATAGCTAGAATTTCACCTTCCTCTACAGAAAAGCTAATATGGTCAACAGCAGCAATTCTCCCATCGTCAGTAAAGAAGCTTGTTTCTAAATCTCTCACTTCAAGAATTTGTTTTCGGCTCATCTAGCTGCCCCCTCGTTGTCAAAATAAAACTGTTACCAATCGTTTCGAAACCGCATTCATTATTTCGAATAGTTTGTTAATTTATAATATATTCGATTTTACATTCCTTGTACAGAAAATTCTGTAATTATTATTCTACAAAAAAATCCGAAATCACTTTTAAGATTTCGAATTTCACATCCTAACTATAATAACCTTGCTATTCTATGAGTATTTTATTTTATATAAATGTTTTGAATAGAAGGCTACTTTATTAAAATAATAATAACGATTATTAAAAATAAATTTCGGATTAATAAATATTCACTTTGAATTAAGAGAAATGGCAATGTAAAATCATTTGTCAAAATTATAGGGAGGAAATTTTAATTGCTGTACTTTTATAACAATCTACTTCTTATATTCTCCATTTCGATATGCAATCCTGTATCGAGAGCCTTCCTCAATGGCTATGGATACATCTGTACCAACACCCTCCACTTCATAATATTTAGTTCCTTCTTTAAACTTATTCGAAAAGTTCCCAAAATAAATACCTTCTGAGTCAGAAAATTTAGTGACTTCACCTATTACACCACCTATATTCTCTGTATATTCATCGCTTACCACATACATAAAGTCATTCCAAACAACAAAATTATAAGCCCAATCAGGAGAAGAGGTAGAGCAGCTTGCTACCAATACACAGGCAGCACAAATACTAATTAAGATTTTTAGTTTGCTCAAAGCAACTCCTCCCTTATTAATTGATACGTATGCTTTCATACATTGCTTAACTCTGGATGAGCTTTGTGAATATAGGATGGTTTTATTAAAATAATAATAACACTTATTAACAATAAACTAGAAATAATAAATATCCATTGGGCGGGGAATACATCATAAAGATAGCCATACACAACACTTCCAAGTGGCATCAATGCCATTGACATTGTTTCAGTTAACGAAAAAATACGCCCCTTAAACTCATCATCAACAGCTTTTTGTAGCATCACCTGTAACGGTATATTGACTAAAAGCTCTAATAGTCCAATCGCAAACATTAGCACCATATAGTAGATAACAACGCTTATATAAGAAATTTCAAAAAACAATGGAAGTGTAACCCCCATCATCGTTATTCCCATGCCTATCATACAACGCTTTGCTACTAAAACAGGGAACTTCACTGCTCTTTTCGGTGCTGATAGCCAAATGGACATCAACAGCATCCCTATAGCATATGCTGCCTCTGTCAAACCAAAATGCTGTGTTTGCATTTGCAAAATTTCAATAAGTGTATAAGAGTAACCTATGTTAAAGGCACCAAATAAAAAATTATTCACAAAGACAACCCAAAGCATTGGTAAAATAAGCGGCTGTGATTTTAAATAAATAACCCCCATTCTCATGCTTTGCCATATCGATTCTTTCAAATGCTCTTCTGTTTTTGCTGCAAATAAATGAAAATCCATCGTTGCATTTAGCGCTACTGCCAGCGTTGTTGTTCCAATATAAACAGTTAAAAATACAGCCATTGATATATAGCCGTACAGTATACCTGCAATGACTGGGCTAGCGATTGAAGATAAGGAGATGGCAATTTGATTAAAGGACATCGCTCTTTGGACGTTTTCTGCATTGAAAAGCTTTGTAATAGAGGCGCTCAATGCGATGCTTAAAAATTGAGAAGCAATAGATGTAATAATCGTCGTTATGTATATTGCTAAGGGAGATAATCCTACTACTAAACTAACGCTCAACAATCCACTAATCGCTATTATAATTGTTATTTGTCCTGTAAGTACAATCGCTTTTCTTGAGCAATTATCCGCCATGTACCCTGCAAATGGCGCTACAAGTGCGCGTGGAATTACACTGCAAATCAAGCTTAATGCAAAGCTTGTAGCAGAGCCTGTTTGCTGTAAAATATACAAGCTCATTGCAAAGGCATAAACAAGCGCACCAAATGAAGAGATAAGCTTACTTATTGGAAACGCCCATAGATGATACTTTTCTTTTTTTAATCTTGCTATATTTTTCATAAAAATACCTCACCAATAAATTGATTGATTAATCAATCTTTATTTTATTTTAAAAAATTGTAAATGTCTAGCTTAAAATAATTTTATTTCCTACTCTTCATTGGTAAAAAGACGCTTAGAGTAAAATCACTCCAAGCGTCTTTTTAAATTACACACCTAAAATCCAAAAATACTCTGCGCTATTGTTTTCTTTCGCAAGCCATTGATCAATGCCTACAAAAAAGTTTGACATCAGTGTATGTTGATTATTTGAAGCAAAATAAAGTTCTTTCACCTTCTCCCACTCCAACAATCTAATTTTTTGTGGACCAAAATAATGATAATGTGGAAAAACCATATCTAAATAAGGAGCAAGTACACCAAATTCCTCCCATTTCACAAAGAGCGAATTGGCATTCCAATGACTTCTATTTTCCAAATCATTGTAATATACTGCGCAACAAAACTCATAAACAGCGCTATCAATCAAATCATTTAGCTCTATTAATTCCATTCGCTCCACCTCTCATAACAAAAAGTTGCAGGGAAATTCCCCGCAACTTTTTGTTAGCTAATTTATTCGTAATGTCACAAGCCATTCAACGCTTCCTTAATCGAAGCATCAACTTCTATATTTTCAATAGCATCTTCGTATACATAAAAAATCAACATATTGTCTTTTTCATATGATACTATCCTCCTCAGCCTTACAGTGGCTCCCCTCTATAATTTCTGCACTTGGAACAAATTATAATAAGCTCCTTGCTGCTCCATCAGCTGCTCATGATTGCCTTCCTCAACAAGTTGTCCATGCTCGATAACGAAAATTTTATCCGCATGTGTAATCGTTGATAAACGGTGTGCGATAATAATCGTTGTACGGTTATGTGCTAAGCGTTCTAGCGATTCTTGAATTAACGCTTCACTTTCTAAATCCAGCGCTGATGTTGCCTCATCTAGTACGAGTATAGGTGGATTTTTCAAAAATACACGCGCGATAGCAATACGCTGTTTTTGTCCTCCAGATAGCTTGACACCACGCTCGCCTACTTGTGTGTTATAGCCATTTGGCAAATTCATAATAAAATCATGCGCGTTTGCCGCCTTAGCCGCTGCAATAATTTCTTCCTCCGTCGCATCTGGCTTGCCCATTAAAATATTATGTCTGACTGAATCGCTAAATAAAATATTGTCCTGTAACACGATACCAATTTGGGAGCGTAACGATTCTAATGTCACCTCTTGAACATCCTTGCCATCAATTACAACAGCACCTGATTGGACATCATAAAATCTTGAGATTAAGCTGACAATTGTTGATTTACCACCACCACTCATACCGACAAAGGCTGCCGTTTCGCCTGCTTGAATATTAAAATTAATATTTTGTAAAACATTTTCTCCTTCATCCTCATAGCGAAAAACAACATCTTGAAATGTCACTTGTCCTGCTACATTTTTTAAAGGTTGAGCCTCTTTTTGATCAACAATATCGTATTTTTCATCAAATAACTCGAAAACGCGATCCATCGATGCAATCGACTGTGTCAACGTTGTCGATGAGCTGACAAGTCGACGCAGCGGTCCATATAAACGTTCAATATAGGCAATAAATGCGACCATTACCCCAAGCGACAAATTGTCATGTATTACCTGATAGCCTGCGTATCCAATGACTAACAACGGAGCCATATCCGTAATCGTATTGACAACTGCAAATGATTTTGCATTCCATCTTGAATGATCTAACGCCTTATCTAAAAATTCTCCATTCGTCTCATCAAATATTTTTTGCTCATGGCGCTCTAATGTAAAGCTTTTAATAATGCTAATCCCTGCTACACGTTCATGTAAATAGCTTTGCACTCCTGCTAAAGCCTGCGAGCGTTTGCGCGTTAAATCACGCAATTTGCCGAAGAAGTATTTGACGCTGAAAGCATAGAGTGGAAACGAAATTAACGCGACTAACGTTAGCTTAACATCCAACGTTAACATGATTGCTACTGCAATTAAAATAGTTACTAGGTCCAACCATAAGTTCATCAGCCCTATCATGATGAAGTTTTTCGTTTGCTCTACATCATTAATAATGCGCGAAATAACTTCTCCTGCTCTTGTATTGGAATAATACTTTAAGCTCAGCTTTTGTAAATGTGTATACAATTCCTTCCGTATATCAAATAACACTTTATTGCTGACATTTTGCGCAAAATATTGGCGATAATATTCAATTGGTGGTCGAATAATAAAGAACACGATTAATGTTCCACCTAGCCAATAAACGAGCTGTGTTGTTTTTTCCACCTGTGTCAGCGTATTTGAGCCAATAATATCATCAATGACAATTTGTATTAGCAACGGAATAAATAACGGTATTGCAAATTTTAAAATACCGATAATAATCGTTAAAATTAATTCCCAAGTATATGGCTTCACAAAGCGCATATATCTTTTCATACTATCCAAATGTTTTCCACTTCCTTTTCGATTGCCTAATTATTTATTATAGCAAACACATAAAGAAAAGCCTGCCAAAATGCTTTGGCAAGCTTTCTCTTCCATTATGACTTATTTTTCTCCTTGAATTTCGCGATTTAGATGATAGCGATTTGTCCATACTTCGATAAAATCTGGCGCAAACGGGCCTCTGCGCTGTTGAATCCAGCTGATTAGTTTTGCTACATTGCGCTTTAAAATTTTATCAATTACTTCGGGATAGGCCATTAACTTTTTATGTTCCTCATACTCGTCCTCATCAAGTAATGTGTATGACATATCTGGGAAAACCTTAACATCCAAATCGTAATCGATGTATTTAAGGGATTTGTTGTCATAAACAAATGGTGAACTCATATTGCAATAATAGTACACACCATCTTCGCGCAGCATACAAATAATATTAAACCAATGCTCGGCATGGAAGTAACAAATTGATGGCTCTCTTGTCAGCCATGTGCGTCCATCCGATTCCGTTACGAGCGTTTTTTCATTTGCGCCAATAATAACGTTCTTTGTCCCTTTCAACACCATCGTTTCTTGCCAGATACGGTGGATACGACCATTGTGTTTATAGCTATGTATTTGTATCGTTTCTCCTTCTACTGGTAATGCCATATCAAAGCCCACCTTTTTTGTCCACCATCAATCAATAATTTATAATAATGTACCATTCATATTTTATTATAGCAATCGTTCACATAAAGGTGTAGTGTGAAAACTCAAATTTATTGAAAAAGGGATGTGAAAAAGCAGTTAAATTTCTGCTTTTTCGCCATCCCTTTATAACTATTTTGTTTCTTCGTTGTTTTCGTTATCGAAGTTTTTCTTTGGTTGCTGTTTACCAGCATATTGATTGTTTTTTTCCATTTCGCGGAAATCTGGCTCTGCAGCGAATTCCTCACGTTGCATTGGGTTTTGGTTTTTCCCTTGCTCATTGTTTTGACGATTGCGTTTCATCTTTAAATCACCTCCGTGTTCATTATTGTGCGCACGAAAAAATGATTTATACGTCAACCTGCGACCAAATTTTTAGCATTGGAACAGGCATTGGTAACTGAGCAATTTGCTCCTTTGTAAACCATTGTACATGTTCACCTAAAATGCCTGTTTCCTTTACTGTTGCAGAATAGCTATCAATATGCCATGTTAAATGTGAAAACACATGCTTGAACTGCATTAAAGGCTTTTTTGCTTCTATTGCTACATTATATTTTTCATCAATGCTTTCTTTATTACGCTCCACCATCGGAAATTGCCACATATTTGCGAGCAATCCTTCCGCTGGTCGCTGCTCTAATAAATAATGACCCTTGGTATTTTGTATAACAGCTACATCCAATTCGAGCTGCTTCATTTTTATTTTTTTCGTTTTAATTGGCAATTGTGCCGCATCTCCTGCTTCAAAGGCTATACAATAGTCACGTACTGGACATAATAAGCATTTAGGAGATGTTGGCGTGCAAATTAGTGCACCTAGCTCCATTAATCCTTGATTAAAGGATGAGGCATTTTCTGGATCAATTAAAAAATCAACTGCCTCCTCAAACACTTTGCGCGTTTTTGGTAAAGCGATATCCTCTTTAATATGTAGCACCCTACTCAAAACACGCATTACATTACCGTCAACCGCATGCTCTGGTTTGCCATATGCGATGCTTAAAATTGCTCCTGCTGTATAAGGTCCTACACCTTTTAATTTTGAAATATCTGCACGATTATCAGGTACAACACTATTATACGTTTCAACAACTTCACGTACACCAGCCTGTAAATTGCGTGCTCTTGAATAATATCCTAGGCCTTCCCACATTTTTAATAGCTCCTGCTCTGGTGCATAGGCTAACGTTTCAGCTGTTGGGAAGCGCTCAATAAAACGATTGTAGTAAGGAATAACAGTATCTACTCGCGTTTGCTGTAGCATTACCTCAGAAACCCATATATGATATGGCTCTGTCGTCTGTCGCCAAGGTAAGTCTCTTTTTTCTCGATTAAACCATTCGACTAAAGCTTGTCGAAATTGTTGCGTATATTTGTAATTCACAGTTTCCTCCGCTTGTTTTAGATTTTCTTTCAGTGAAAAAGGGTATATGATAGAAGTAACAAGATGCCCTTTAATTTGAATCTGTATTGATTCAAACTAAGCCCCCGGCGGATGTCAAGGATTGTCAATTATGCTCACAATCTTGACGTTATTATGCCGAGACGTAATTGATAGGAGATGATGTAATTTGGATTCTGGTACACATTTAGTTATGGGTATTGCACTCGGCGGCCTAGCTTTAGCTGACCCTATTGTCGCAAACCATTCCATCACATTTACTGCTGTCATGGCGGGAACGATTATCGGCTCGCAAGCACCTGATATTGATACAGTGTTAAAAATGCGTAATAACGCTATTTATATACGTCACCATCGTGGAATTACTCACTCTATTCCCGCTACTTTATTATGGCCACTTCTCATAACGGCTATTTTATCGCTAATTTTCCAAGATGCCAACACTTTGCACTTATGGCTTTGGGTACAGCTAGCTGTCTTTCTCCATGTTTTCGTTGATATTTTTAATGCATATGGCACACAAGCGCTACGTCCATTTTCTAAACAATGGGTAGCATTAGGCGTTATCAACACGTTTGACCCATTTATTTTTACAATTCATTGCATTGGACTGTTGCTTTGGGCATTCGGTGCCAACCCTGTCATCACATTTAGCATCATGTATTTCATCATTGTTTTATATTATATACTGCGTTTCTTTGTACAAAAAGCAGTCAAAAAAGCGGTACATGCAACGATTCAGGATGAGGAATATGTTATCGTTGCTCCAACGATGCGCTTTTTCAATTGGCGTGTAGCTGCCGCTTCAAAAACGCACTATTACGTAGGGAAAGCGTATGGTCGTACAGTAAACATTTATGATAAATTTGAAATTCATCCATTGCCAAAAACACCACTCGTAGAAAAAGCTTTAAGCGATTCAAATTTACAAGCCTTCGTTTCCTTCTCACCGCTCTATCGATGGGAAATCTCTGAGCTAGAGAACGGTTTAACAGAGGTACGTTTAATTGACTTACGCTATCGTAGCAACAATCGCTATCCATTTGTCGCAGTAGCACATTTAAATGACGATTTAGAAATTGTTACCTCCTATACAGGCTGGATTTTTACAGAGGATAAGCTTCAAAGAAAATTGCAAATTGGGACAAGTGATTAAATAAGGCTGTGTAGAAAGTGAGTAGAGTATCACTTTCTACACAGCCTTTTCCTATTGACATTTTATACAAGGAAGTATATCCCCATGAGCGCTTAGGTCTTGCCACATCGACTTACTTTATTTTATATGATACCGGGCTAGGCGTTGGACCATTTATTTTAGGGTTCTTTGTACTAGTAATCGGCTATAGCAACATTTTCCTCTCTATGGTATTCGTTATTATTGCAGCATGTATTTTCTATTATTTCTTATATGGACGACATGAAAAAGCAATTTCATCAGAGGCTTGGACTGATACTCTTGTTGCTCCTAAATCAAATGAAAGGATTGTATGTATAGAAATTATACCTACAGTCCTTTTTCTCTGTCCTCATTTTTATGTTATCTTTATATTGAAGGAAAAGGAGGTCACAACATAAGGTATGAATCACTCAATAATGCAAAATATGAAAGAGGCTTATAAAAAACATTCTCTTGATAGACCTTTTATTGTGGCAATTGATGGATTAAGTGGCTCTGGTAAAACGACAATTGTACAGCAATTTGAAAAGGAAAAAGATGTGGTCATTATTCATATTGATGATCATATTGTGGAAAGAAAGCTGCGCTATCACACACAGCATGCTGAATGGTATGAATACTATCAGCTCCAATGGGATATCAACTATTTGAAGGAAAATTTATTCAAAAAGCTGCATGCTAATGACAGACAATTATGGTTACCTTTTTACAACAGAGAAACAGATAGCTCAATAAATAAAGCCATTCCTATCCCCCCTCATTGCATCGTGATTATTGAAGGCATATTTTTATTGCGTGAGGAATGGAGAAGGTTTTATGATTACATCATTTTTTTAAACTGTGCAAAAGAAATAAGGCATGAGCGTGCATTACAGCGTGATAAATATTTGGGGGATTTAGAACAGCGATTGAACACGTATAAAAATAGATACTGGCCAGCAGAAGAACACTATTTAAAAGAGCATAACCCTTTAAAGCTTGCACATAGCATATACTCAGGAAATTAAATGAATATATCCCTCATGACGCAAACCTACTCATGAGGGATAATGAATTCAATCAACTGGAGAGCTGTTAACTCCGACTAGCCGCTATATATTCAACTCGATTTTTTCCGTGCTCCTTTGCTTTGTACAATGCATTATCGGCTCTCGTTAATAAAGTATTTAGTGTATCGCCTTGCACATAGCTTGCGACACCAAAGCTGCTCGTTCTTTGCTCTGTGATAGAGAAAGTAGAATTGGCCACTTGTACTCTCAACACTTCCGCTAATTGCAATGTATCATGCAGGCTTGTGTGAGGACAAATAATTAAAAACTCCTCTCCCCCCCATCTACCGACGATATCTTGCTCACGTATCGCATTTTTCAATACTTGAGCAAATTCTATTAGCACTTGATCCCCTACTTGATGGCCATAGGTATCGTTCACTTCTTTAAAATTATCGATATCTAATAAAATAATTGAAAATGGCTCATCAGATTGTTTTGCTGTTGCAAAATATTTCTCTAAAACGCTATCCAATTTAACGCGATTTGAGATTTGCGTCAACCTATCTGTGTTTGCCAGCTGTTCAAGCTCTTGCTTCGCCTTTTCTAATTGTTGTGTACGCTGCCTAACTTTGTGCTCCAACGTCTCATTCAAAACATTTTGTATTTCTTGATGCTCTTTTTTAATTAAATTAATTTTATCACCTAATGCTAGCGATAAAAATGTAGCCTCAAACATGGCGCCTAATGCAGGCACATGTTCAAAAAAATAAGGATGGAATGGCAGTATTGTTAAAAAGCTTAATGCTTGTACAATTATCGTGCCTAACAGCACCGTCCAACCAACAATATAAAAGCGCGCCATTTTCTGCCCTTTGCGTAAAACGCACAAGCTGACTCCCCACAAAAATATTAAAATAATGAGCATATAAATAAGCGTAAAATTATTTATAATGCTTGCACTCGGTACAACAAATATAGCAACAAATGACAGTAGGGCAATAACTAAAAATACTTTTGCCATTTTGTAGCTGCTGGGCACATATTTTTTCAATTCCAAAAACTCGATTGAAAATAACAGCATGAAAACAAGAAGCGCATAAGCAGCTATCGTTAATGTTTTTGCCAACAGCCACTTCGGTAAAATGTGCCCAAAAATCTCTACATCTAGCGAATTCATCGTTGCTTGATAAAAGATAAAGCTAGTGATATATAGCACATAATATAAATAAGCCTTTTCCTTAAAGGAAAAATATAAAAACAAATTATAAATAAGCAATGCTAGTAAAAAGCCATAAAAAATGCCTATGAAAAACTTATAATCCATTGCGCTTTTTGTAAAATCATCTGCCGTATAAAGAAATGAAACCATGCTAAGTGGTAATAATTGCGTACCATCTAGCTTAAAATATATTTCAGTAATATTAGGCGCATAAACTTGAAATAAATTAGAGCGATGCGGTATATTTTGTTGATCAATATGGGATAAACCTCTTTGCTGTTTTGTATACGAGCCATCCTGCTGTACTACAAACATTTCAATACTATCCAATTTATCAATTGCTTCAATCCAATATTCTTGCTTATCTAATAATAAATCTTGCACTGAGAGTTTTAACCAGATTGTATCTGTCGTATGCCAAAATAATAGATACTCGTATTCACTCTGCTCAAATTCCTTATCATGCCTGCCACTTATAATTTCTTCTATTGTAATACTATTAGATTTATCTCTTAAAATATCATAGTACTTTCCTAAAATTATTTTTTCTGACCTCTCTGTAGCAGAGGCAGATAAAGCAGGGAGCTGCATATATGCAATAATAAAAATAATCCCAAAAAGCAGCAATTTATTTTTTCTTGCCATTATATATGTCAACAGTGTTCTCCCTCCTATCTAAGCACCTTTAAATTTCTCATAAGTATATTCTATATTGAATTAATCAACAAATTAAATTTTTATATGTTTCACTCAAAGTTAACTGGCTGCATAGGTCTCCCCTTCGCAATTTGCAATTGAACAACATGATGTAGGTCCATCACATGACGGCTCCCATCTCTCAACAGATGTTTGGAAAATGTAATTTAAACATTTCTCCCACTACCTGTGAAGGTGGCAGGCTCCCTTTGAATCATGATGAATTCTACACAGTTTCGCCCACATTTTTTAGCTTGGTATAATGCTTTATCAGACCTTAATAATAATGAATCGAGACTATCGCCCTCCATATAGCTTGCTACCCCAAAGCTCCCTGTCTTTTGTTTAACAACAGGAAATGAATAGCTAGCCAATTGCTCCCTCAGCCTCTCAGCTATGATAACGGCTTCACTCAATGTTGTTTGAGGACATAATATTAAAAATTCCTCTCCACCCCATCTGTCAACTGTATTTTGCCCTGTCATCGCATTTCTCAAAATTTTTGCTACTTCCTTAAGCGTTATATCGCCAACCTGATGACCAAATTCATCATTGACAGCCTTGAAATCATCAATATCTAGCAAAATAATCGAAAACGGAATATGTTGTTGCTGTGCAAGCTGAAAATTCCCCTCCAATAATTTCTCTATTTGTACGCGATTTGATATTTGTGTCAAACGGTCTGTATTCGCTAGCTTTTCTAGTTCCCGCTTCTTTTTTTCTAATTGCTCAGTTCGCTGTTGAACAATCCCTTCTATCTCTTCACTCAACATATATTGTATTTTTTGATAATCTCTTTTTCTGAAATTTATCCTTTCCCCTAAAGCGAAAGCCAAAAATAATGCAAGCAAAGGAAAACCTATCATGAATGCCTCATATCCCCAAAATAGCTGAATAATAACTACAACGCTATACCCTGCTACATAAAAACGAGCTACTAGCTGATTTTTCAGCAAAATAACTACACCGCTTAACAATAAAAACAGAATGGGTACAATAGCTATAGCATCATGTATTCTTATCATATTTGACAATAAAAATGTCAATACTATAACGACTATTAGCCCTTTAGCTAAGCGATAGAAATGCGTTGCATGCTTTTGTAATGCAAGAAGCTGAATAGCAAATAGCACTTGAAATATAAAGAAAAGGTAGATAAATATTTCTAACTGTCTTGCTTGATAAAGCATAAAGCATGCTATAAATAACACATAATATAAATACACTTTTTCCTTCAGTGAAAAATACAGCAATAAATGATAAATAGCTATAGCAAGCAAAAAACCATAAAAAATGCCTGCTGCATAGTTCAAATATGTTGCTGTGTAAGATCTTTCTTTAATAGGTGACGCTGCCATTTGTGAAAAAGAGCATTTACCTCAATTGCTAAAAAAATAACCAGTTGAGAAGCTATGTTTATTCTCAACTGGTTATTTATCTCTTTATTGTACGATATCGTCACTATTATTTAATAAATGTGCGTACTTTGGATTTTTAGCTGCAAACTCATGTAGCTTATCACCGTAGCTATCAATCAATTGCTTCACAAGGTTTGCTGTATAATCCGCTCCACGAAACGCATAGCCAGCTTTGGCAGAAGTTGCTTCAAAATCGCTCCATAGCAATTCAACCCAAGTACGTGCACGTCCCTTTGACAAGGCTGGATTTTTTTCTAGCAATTGCTCCGTTAATTTTTCGATATGCTGCTCCATATTATTTCCCCACCTTCATTGGTAATAACATTGCGACAGGTATCGCTTCCTCATAACGCTCGCTTCCTAAACGATGCCCCCAGGCAAAGCGTCCCTTCAAGCGATCTACTTTAAAAAACTCCCCTGGTGCACCATCAATGCGATACATTTCACCGAGTACAATTTTATCTAAATCAACTAAATAAGAGGCAGCCATAATCGCTTTTCGATCATATACTGCAAACTCATTCATAATACCGAGCTGCTCTGCCTTACGAGCCTTTTCTCTTAGTGTCGCAATTTCTGTTCGCAGCTCCTGCTCTGTCATTGCTGCATAGTTTTTTTCCATTATTCCTCAGACTCCTTATAATTAATATAGCTATTAATGACTTCAACTGGAAAGCCCTTTTGATAAAGTGCCTGCTTCACTTTCATATGTAGCTCGCGACCAGTATGCTTTGCCGCATATTTACGCCAAATTTTATCGCCTTGCACTTCAATTAAATTTTGCCATTCATCATCCTGTCGCTCAATCGTCATTTGATCAAGCACTTCTTGTACAATTGTAAACGAATATCCTTTGCGCACAAGTACATCTTGAATTTTTTGTTTAATTTGTGAGGGTGTTCGCCCTTTGCCGCCACGTACTTCCTTTTCTGCTAGCTGCAAGGCAATTTGCACCTGCTCCTCATGCGTAAATGTTCGCAAAACTTGCTCCTGCAAATTTTTATCTATGCCCTTTTTCATTAAATCCTGCTTAATCGCACGCGGCCCTTTGCTTGCTGTCCTCTTTTTCGTTTCAAGTAAAGCCTTTGAATATGTTGCATCATTTAAAAAGCCTAAGCGCTCTAGCTTACGAACTGCCTCTAAAACGACAGCCTCGCCATGCCCTGCATCCAACAGCTTTTTTCTTACCTCATATTCACTGCGCATTTGGAAGCTTAAAAAATGCAATGCTTTGTTAAATGCTTTAGCAATTTCATCCTCATACGTAATTTCATCTATATCAAATTGCTCAAGCGCTTTGCCTTTCGTCAATCCAAATTGAATGAGCGTTCCTTCGTCTACAGCAAAGGCATATTCTTCATTTAAATAAATATTATAACGCTCTGGATTGTTTTTTTGACGCCCAATTTTCGTAATAACAAACATGCCTTCCTCCTTTTCTTATACAAATTACTTTTAGTATACAGGTTTTTTGGCATGCTTTCACGAATACTATATTAACGATGAAGAGGAGGCGATAACAATGAAAATTGCAATTGCAGGTGGCACAGGCTTAGTTGGATGTGCACTCACAGATTTATTGCGAGAGCAAGGGCATGAACCGATTATTTTAACACGTGGACAGCCACAAAATGCACGTTATGTACAATGGTTACATGGCACATTGCCACTCGAACAACTTGATGGTATTGACGCATTCGTTAATTTAGCTGGCGTTTCATTAAATGATGGGCGTTGGACACCTGAGCAAAAAGAGGCAATTTACAATAGTCGTATGACGGCTACTGAGGAAATGCTACGCATTGTGACACAGCTTAGCACTCCACCACGGGTTATCGTTAATGCGAGTGCTGTTGGCATTTATCCGATTTCTACAACCGCTACATATAATGAAACATCAACACAACGTGCAAATGACTTTTTAGGAAAAACAGTAGCTGATTGGGAGCAAAAAGCATTACGTGCGAAAGAATTAGGCATTCGTACATGCTTAGCTCGCTTCGGTGTCATATTAGATACAGAAGCTGGTGCACTACCGCTTATCGCTCTCCCTTACAAAATGTTTGTGGGCGGAACGGTTGGCTCTGGCAAGCAATGGTTATCCTGGATTCACATACATGATGTAGCACGTGCAATTTTATATGCCATTGAAACACCTTCACTAGAAGGCGCAATTAATTTTGCTGCACCGCATGCTGAACGCATGAAAAGCTTTGGTAAAACAGTAAGTCGTGTATTAAACAAGCCACATTGGCTACCTGTCCCAAACTTTGCACTTCAGCTAGCACTTGGCGAAAAAAGCGTGCTCGTTTTAGAAGGTCAGCATGTCGTACCAGAAAAGCTGCTTGCAGCAGGATTTACTTTCCAATTCCCTACACTTGAAGAAGCATTACGTGATTTGTATAAGTCTTAAGTTTTTGTGCAACCTACTCAAAAAAGGAGGATTTGCACAACTATGTGGAAGCATCATTTTCTAGGCATACTATTGATTTGTACAGTACTTGGTACATTTATGCTCACATCCCATTCAACTGCCCAAGCTGCTGAGTATCATTGGGGCTTTAAACGTTCCACTAACAACGAGCCCGCACAGGCTGGCGCTGAGCTTGATACACTGCTTAGCAAATATGGAGCCATTTATAAAGGAAAGCCTGATGAAAAAATTGCTTATTTAAGCTTCGATAACGGCTACGAAAATGGTTTCACTGAAAGTATTTTAGACACATTAGCGGCAGAAAATGTCCCTGCAACATTTTTTTTAACAGGACATTACTTAACAAGCGCAACGGATTTAGTAAAGCGTATGGTAGCAGATGGCCATACAATTGGTAATCACTCTTATGACCATCCAAATATGGCACGACTGTCCGACAGCGAAATGGTAAATGAATGGCAACGATTCGATAACAAACTGAAGGAGCTCACAGGGATTGAACGTACTTATTATGCTCGACCACCTGAGGGAGTATTTAATGAACGACTTTTAAAAGTCGGAAATGATAACGGTTATCGCCATATTTTCTGGTCTGTTGCCTTTAAAGATTGGCTGAAAGATGAACGTCGTGGCTACAAATATGCCTACGATGCCTTGATGCAGCAGCTTCACCCAGGTGCAGTTATTTTAATGCATACGGTTGCACAGGATAATGCAGAGGCACTGCCAAAATTTATTCAAGATGCTAAGAAACAAGGCTATACATTTAAATCATTAGATGACCTCGTTCTCGAATATGAAGGTATCACACTACCTTAATCTTTTTTTTCATCCTACCATGCGCTATAATGGTGGGATGAACTTGTATAAGGACGTGAAAAAATGAATCAACCAACAATGGCACTTGGGCAAAAATTCCCTTTAACAATTAAGCGACTTGGCATTAATGGTGAAGGTGTGGGCTTTTTTAAGCGCAATGTCGTTTTCGTAAAAGGTGCTCTACCTGGAGAAGAAGTAACCGTAAAAATAACAAAGCTACAGCGCAATTTCGCCGAGGCTGAAATTTTAGCTATCCGTAAAGCAAGTGCAGATCGACAAGAAGCCCCATGCCCTGTTTATGATGAATGCGGCGGCTGCCAGCTTCAACATATGACATATGAGGCACAGCTAAAAAATAAGCGCGATATCGTTATCCAAGCCTTAGAAAAATATGTGCCAGAAATCGCAGCAAACGCTGAAGTTCGTCCAACACTCGGT
Source organism: Metasolibacillus sp. (assembly GCF_025291715.1). Classification (GTDB taxonomy): domain Bacteria; phylum Bacillota; class Bacilli; order Bacillales_A; family Planococcaceae; genus Metasolibacillus; species Metasolibacillus louembei. Next base: position 33,028 of record NZ_JAMBIZ010000018.1, on the reverse strand, counting down.
ATGGACAACCCGTGGCATTACCGCAACAAAAGCCAATTTCAAGTACGCAAGGAAGGCAAGCGTGTCTATGCAGGACTATTTGCAGAAGGCTCAAACAGACTTTTAAATATTAACGATTGCTTAGTACAGCACCCTGTCACATCAAAAATTACAGTTGCTACACGTAAAATTTTACAAAAGCTGAACATTACAATTTACGATGGTAAAACATTAAATGGCTTAGTGCGTACAATCGTTGTACGTACAGGCATCCGTACAGGTGAAACACAAATATGCTTAGTAACAACACGCAATGAATTGCCGCATCAAGCACAATTAATTGAGCGCATAAAAAAAATTGACCCTGCCATCGTGTCGATTACGCAAAATATTAATCGTGAGAAAACATCGCTTATTTTCGGTGATGAAACAATTGTCTTAGATGGCAAAGAAACGATTCATGAAGAGCTTGGTGAGCTTGCATTCGATTTATCTTCACGTGCGTTTTTCCAGCTCAACCCTGAGCAAACGGTGCATTTATATAATGAAATCAAAAAAGCGGCGGCACTAACAGGCAAGGAAGCCGTTGTTGATGCTTACTGTGGTGTTGGCACAATCGGTTTATGGTTAGCGCGTGATGCAAAGGAAGTACGTGGGATGGACGTTGTGCCTGAAAGTGTTGGGGACGCAAAAAACAATGCTCGCAATCATGGCTTCCAAAATGCCCGCTACTATACAGGCAAAGCTGAGGACTTACTTGCCCGTTGGCATCGTGAAAAATTTATACCTGACGTCATTACAGTAGACCCACCACGCACAGGCTTAGATAGAAAATTTATCGAATCCGTTTTAAAAATCAAACCAAAACGTCTTGTGTATACATCTTGCAACCCATCAACATTGGCGAAAGATTTGCAACAGTTATCTAAGATTTATGATGTGGCGTATTTGCAGCCTGTTGATATGTTTCCGCAGACTGCGCATGTGGAGGTTGTTGTACAGCTTATTTTAAAAAGAGGCAACTAACAAATTGTTAGTTGCCCTTCTCTACAAATCATCTACTCAGTGAGTGTGAAAATTATGTATTTTTTCATTTAATTAAGCTTTTAAAATGCTGATATTAAACCTTTACTTCATAGCTAATTCAAAACTATACAAAGAATAAAATTTCATTTTACCTCTCCTCCAAATATTTTGTCAATAATAAATTTGTAAATCCATTAATAAATGTTATAATAGTTTTAGAATGATTTTTTGAAACGTATTTGAATTCTGCTGACCCTTTTTACAGATAGAATTTGAATACGTTTTTTTAATATCTTTTTGAACGAAAGGAAGAACTCAAATACACAAGGAGGGCTAGAATAATGAATCTAATTAATAAGAAAGTTACACACAAACTTTTTGGCACTGGGAGTGTCATTAAACACAATGATTCAAGCGTTGAAATACATTTCGCATCAGAAAATAAAAAATTTATTTTCCCAGATGCATTTGACAAGCATTTAAAGTTACATGATCAAGCTGATGCTAATTTACTCCATAAAATTATAGAAACGAGAGAAATGAAACAAAGGGAGGATGAGTGGAAAAAAGAAGAAGAACTCAAATTACAACGAAAAAATCAAGAGCTTCGCTTAGAACAGGAAAAGCTCATGAAATCCCATAAGCTTCATTTGGAATCACAAATGGTTTTTTGGTGCGACACTGAAGAGCAGCACAACGCCTTTTTAGAGTGGAAAGTTTTTTCCGGTGTCATTAAAAGTGGAAACAATAAAGGGAAACCAAACAAGCCAAGCCGTTTACATCAAAATAGTGCTGTTTTGCTAACAGCGCTAGATGCCAAAATGCCCGAAAAAGATAGACGTATTTTAGGTGTCTATATGGTAAAAGAAGATTTCTTTGGTAAGCTTTGTGAAGATGGCACTGTTCCAGCGCATTCAAAATACAGACTCCAACTGACAGAACAAGAATCTGACCAGTTGCTCTCATGGGGATATTATGTAGCTGAAAAGTCTCCAAAAAAAATGTCATGGAACACAGGCAAATACCGTTATTTTGATAATTTATGGATGGCTCAAATTTTATTTGAAATCGTTTCATTAAAAAGTGATCCAAAGGAACAAGAGCTAGCACAACAGTTTCTTCAACATTTTTGTAAAATGAATCAGATTTCAAAAGAAGAGCTGCCAATACTTAATCGTTTGTAAAGGGCTTTATTGCTAACATAATGCTAAACCCTATAGAATATGAAAAGGTGCATTCTGTTATTACAGATTGCATCTTTTTGTTTCTATTCATCGTACAAAATTTTAACATAACTAAAAAAGAAGTAGACACAGGAGAATTTTCTCCAAAGCAGCAGCTTAGTATAATTGCCACTTTTATCATAAATGTTACAGAAGGGCAAATAGGAGCCTTAAAATTATACCTCAAAAATGCATTACAGATTTAAATAAATCTAATATAAAATAAACGCAGCTTAACTAGCAAGTACAACAAACAGCGACCTATTTTGAAATATTCCAGAATAGATGGCTGTTTTTTCATATGTGACTACGTACTATACTGCTGTTAATAACATTTGCTTATTTGACAAAAATTAAGCAACGAGTAAAATTGATTTACTGACAAAATCTCTACATTTCACCATAAAATATTCTTCTTATCAAAATAACCTCTATGAAAGAGCAGGTGTCACATGCAATCCATCAAAGACTACAACACATTCACAAAAATTGAGCTCATCAACAAAGGCTGGTCAACTGACCAAAAATATTATATTGAAACAACTGACAATGAAAAAAGATTGCTGCGTATTGCGAGTATTTCCGAATACGACAAGAAAAAAGCTGAATTTGAGATAATGAAACAAGTTGCAGCATTAGGTGTCACAATGTCACAGCCACTTGATTTTGGCATTTGTCATAATGGTGAAAGTGTTTATTCACTTTTTACTTGGTGTGAGGGACAGGATGCTGGAGATGTTTTGTCACAGTTAACCGAAATCGAGCAGTACGAGCTTGGTGTAAGCTCTGGACAGATGCTCAAGCTTATTCATTCCATTTCTGCCCCGCTAAATCAAGAAGATTGGGAAATCCGCTTCAATCGCAAAACAAATTATAAAATTGAAAAATATAAGGCGTGCCCTATTAAATTAGATGGTGATGAACAAATCATGCATTATATCGAAAATAATCGCTACTTGCTATCTGACAGACCCCAGTGTCTTCATCATGGAGATTATCATGTTGGGAATATGATAATTTCGCCTCATAACACTTTATCAATCATCGATTTCAATCGCTATGATTTTGGTGATCCATGGGAGGAATTTAATCGCATTGTGTGGAGTGCGGAAGCTAGTCCTCATTTTGCGACAGGTCAGCTCAATGGCTACTTTGATGGCAAACCACCGATTGAATTTTTCAAACTGCTAGCATTTTATATTTCAAGCAATATGCTTTCCTCTATCTACTGGGCGATTCCTTTTGGTGAGAAGGAAGTAATAACCATGAAAAAGCAAGCAAAAAATGTGCTGTCGTGGTTTAATCATATGAATAATCCTGTGCCAATATGGTATTTAGAAAAAATAAATAGATAACTTCCCTTCTTTCTAACAACCTTTTCTTAAATATAAGCGTCATATATTGCATATTTTTAGTTAGAATAGTAGGAGTTGGTATGTTTGAAATTTGATAAATTGGCTAAACAAGCAATTGACATTATCGGTTTCCCTTTCACAATCACGAATACGTATATGAATAAGAAAAGACATGTAAAGGAAATTGGTCAAAGGATTTCTATTGGAGAACGATTCATTCACGCAATTGTTTCTGATGAAAAAAGCAGCGATTATACCATCATATTAGATGCTGGATTAAGCTGTTGCTCCATAGATTGGCATTATATTCAGCCGCAAATAGCCAAATTTGCATGTGTGCTTTCATTCGATCGAGCTGGCTATGGCTGGAGCTCTCCAGCAAATATGCCCTATACAAGTGAGGATGTTGTCAGTGATTTAGTACATATTTTAAAAAAATCACAGCTAAAGCCACCTTATATTTTAGTTGGTCATTCCTTCGGTGGCTTAAATATGCGGCTATTCGCAAGTAAATATCCTGAACAAGTAGCTGCACTAATTTTAATTGATGCAGTACACGAAAAAAGATATTTAAGCAGTGAATGGGATGCTGTGCGTAAAAATGCGCATAGCAAAAGCTTAAAGCTATTTCGATTGGGTTATTTAACTTCAGGCATTGGCCTGCCAAAGCTACTAAAGCAGCCTGTCGGTAGAAAGCATTTGCCAGGGCCCTATCAAAAATATGTTCAATATTTAGGCTATCACCCAAAATGTTATGAGGCCGCCTACAATGAATTTTTATATAGTAAGCTATCCGCGATGCAAGTTGTAACTGCTCCAGCTTTAAAGGCTGATTTACCTATTATTGTTTTATCTTCTAATAATACAGATTCAACATGGGTAGAGCATCAAAGCTTATTAAGTCAGCTCACTGCAAAAACAACGCAAATTCAAACAAGCTGCCAGCATTCAATTCATTTGGAAAACCCTCATATCGTGATAAAAGCAATCCAGCAATTCATCGAAAATGAAGAAAGCTGAAGGACATCCTTCAGCTTTCGGCAATCAAACTATAAATAATTACGGCTAACGAGCTGCAGGCAAATATCGTAATTCCCATCGGAACGGCTGTGAAATCACCAGCAATACCGACTAATGGTGAAACGAGCGCCCCACCACCAAATGGCAAAATACCTAAAAAAGCAGAGGCACTTCCTGCTGCCCTTCCTTGCCTTTCCATCGATAACGAAAATGCGGTTGTCCCGACGACACCGACGCTCGAAACGACAAAAAATAAAGCGATTAATACAAGCCAAATCGGACCTTGCAGCAAAATCGTTAACAGCAATAACAATGCTCCGCTAAATGACATCATAATGCCATAAAGCAGCAACTTCTTTTCCTCCATACGATTAGCTAGTCTTCCTGTTACTTGTGCTGCGATGATAATTCCAATACCATTTGCGGCAAAAATAAAGGAAAACTGCTGTGGTGTTGCACCGTAAATATTTTGCAATACGAAAGGAGAGCCTGCGATATAGGCAAACATACTCATGGAAATTAGTGCCTGTGATAGTGCAATTCCCATGAAAACACGGTCCTTTAACAGCAGATGAAATGTTTTAACAGTTGCAAGCATTCCACCCTCTGCCCGCCTCTCTTTCGGTAATGTTTCTGTCAATGTAAAGGCAACTGCTAAAAACATCACAACACCTATGACACTTAAAATAATGAAGACAGCAGGCCATGCGACAAAGCGTAACACAGCGCCACCAAAAATAGGTGCTAATATTGGTGCTGCTCCATTCACTAATGATAGCAGTGCCACAAATTTCGTTAGCTCTTTACCTGAATACATATCCCTTGCCGAGGCTCGTGCAATCACTATCCCTGCTGCTCCTGCAAATCCTTGAATAAAGCGCAATACAATAAATATCCATATTGATGTGCTAAATGCGCATAATAAAGAGGCGAATGCATAGACAAGCAATGTAAAAAGTAACGGGCGTCGTCGACCATAAATATCGCTTAATGGTCCGAAAAGCAATTGTCCAAGTGCTAGCCCTAATAAACAGGCGGTAAGGCTCATTTGCACAAGCGATGCTGACGTTGCTAAATCTGTTGCAACTAATGGCAATGCAGGTAAATACATATCGAGTGACAGTGGACCAAATGCGGTCAGTGACCCTAAAATCAATACAAACCATAACTTCTTACTATGTATTTTTTCAGACTGTGTATTCAATCGATTCAATCCTTCCCATTCCAGAGAGCATTTGAATTATACTAGTAACACGAAACTCTCTTGACTACAATAACATAATTTTTTCAGTAAAGGAGCTTATCCAATGGGAAACCTCGATATTTTTGAAAGAATAGCTGGTAGCTATGATACCGATGAAAGAATGACTATTGCACGAATAGCGGCCAATGCAATTCGTGAGCAGTTAGTGGATGCTACAAATAAAACAGCTATTGATTTTGGCTGTGGTACAGGACTTGTTGGTATGCAGTTACTCAATGATTTTCAATCTGTGCTTTTTGTGGATGCCGCGCAAAATATGGTAGATGAAATACAGAAGAAAATTGAAAAAGTCAATCTTCAAAATGCCTCTACCCACTGTATTGATATTGAAAATGTAAGCACAAACAACCTACGTGCTGACTATATTTTTATGGCACAAGTATTGCTGCATATTGAGAATACGGAATTTGTATTGTCAAAGCTTTATGACATGTTAAATGAAGGTGGGCACCTCCTCATTGTCGATTTTGATAAAAATGAAAAAGTCGTATCAGACATGGTTCACAACGGCTTTGAGCAAAAGGAATTAGCTTCCCTCTTAACAAAAGTCGGCTATCACCATTGCCACTCTGAAACCTTTTACCATGGTGAAAAAATATTTATGGCACAGGACGCTTCAATGTTTATAATGGATTGTAAAAAATGACGAAAATTTACTCTTTTTCATTCGTATGGAATAAGAAGGAGGGATTCATTTGAAGAAATTTATGTTATATATCGGTGTGTTCATAGCTGCCTACTTTATTATACAAATCAGCTCAGGCATCCTACTTACATTGTTCTACACACCAACATTTGATCCAACAACGGTTGCAGTTGGAACAGAGGCTGTGATTGTAACAGCAGAGCCAAATTATGTAGCTGCTACAATCGTTGCAGTGATTGCAGCAGCTGTTGCATATGGCACTACCAAGCTGTTTTCTCGAAAAATGGCACTTTAATTCAAAGTATAAAAAATCAATTCGATTCCTTCGATAATTTAGTGAATTTAACACCCTGTATTGTTCGAACTTGATTCAGCGGATGATTGGACACCCACTGAATCAAGTTGAAATCATTTAGACTCTTCTTCATCTACTTTTTGAATTCTTTCTAGCATTGTTGGATGTGTATAGCGGAACCATTTCACAAGTGTCGGTGGATTGACCTCACTCAAACCAGCAATTGTCAACTTTTGAAAGGCAGACACGGCTGCTTGCTTATCCTTTGTGAGAGCAATAGCATAATCATCTGCTCTTGTCTCCTGATATCTTGACACATAATTTGATAATGGGCTCGACAGAAATAGCAACATCGATAGGATTAGTAAAAAAAGTGGGAATGAGCGAATATCACTTACTTTATCAATGTGTAACAACCGCCCATAGCGCGCAATCAGCCATGACATCGCTTTCGCTGTTAGCCAAAAGCCTACAAATGCTAAGGCTAAATAACTCGCTATGCCCCAATAAATATGTTTTTCCACATAATGTCCCATCTCGTGTGCCATAATAAATAGCACTTCATCCTCCGATAAACGATTCAAGGTTGTGTCCCATAGCACAATTCTAGCGTTACTGCCAATGCCCGTCACATAGGCATTTAAAGCATTCGTTTTCTCTGCCATATTGACTTCATAGACATGTGTAGCTGGTATATGTGCCTGTCCAGCAAACTCTAAAATTTTCGTCTCTAGCTCCTTATTTTGCAACGGGTAAAAATCATTGTATAATGGCGCAATAACTACAGGCTGAATAAACGTCGCAAAAAGCGTCATTGGAATCGTCAATAACCAAGCATACAGCCACCAACGCTTTGCACTTTTACGGATTAGCCAATATAACACCGTTATAATAATAAACATCGTCACAAAGCTGACAGCAAAATCAACCAAACCATCCCGTAGCCATGATGACAATGTTTGTGTACTAATCCCATAGCTTTTACTAAGTGAGTAGCGATAATAATTGAACGGTAACAATATAATATACAGGAAGCCTGACAGGAAAAATAAATAGCCTGCATTTTGTACTAATCGCCATTTCGATTGAGCTGTTGCTACCTTTTCAAAATAACGTGATACCCCCATAACAAGTATTAAAAAGTAAAGAAGCCATTCCAATGGTGTAGCAATAAAAAATAAAAAATTGCGTATTTTTGAATATTCCTCACTTAAGTAAAGCTCCCTACCAGACATAAACATCACAGGATCTGCCGCTGTTCCTTGTAATGCTTGTGGAATTACACTGCTATTGCTCATTATATAGCTATACATACAAAACACATATACTCCAAAGAGCAACAGTGCTATTATGCTTATTTTTTTCACTGTCTCTATTCCCCCTTCATCTCTACCTATAATCAGTGTAAGTAAAATGATGAAAGTTAGAACACAGTTTTGCACATTTCTTTATGTCGTTGTTCCCTCGATTAATTGCACAGGTAAACAAATATCCATTTCCTCTTGTTCATATTCCCCTTCAATTTCCTTCAATAAAACCTCCACAGCCTTTTGTGCAATTAATTCAATCGGCTGACGTATCGTCGTTAGGCTTGGCAATAATGTTTGGCAGGTTTCGGTGCCATCATAGCCAATCACTTTTAAATCTTTTGGAATATGCTTGCCATACTTTTGTGCCTCTGCTATTACAGTAGCTGCAATTAAATCATTACTAGCAAAAATACCATCAACTTGTGGATGCTCTTGAAAAAGCTGGGCAATGACCTTTTGTTGCTCACCTCGATTCAGTGCATTTGCTATTTCATATGTAATCGCTGTTCGTCCATGCTCCTGCATTACAGTTTCATAGCCTTTACGTCTTAAATTGGCAGGTGTTTCGAGCTTTGCTGATAAAGGGGTACAAACTGAAAATTATTATACATAGTTCCCTTTTATTTTTCCATTTACTGAAATGGCTGTCAAACAGCAACCTGTCATCCTTTGAAAACTACATGTTACACGATAAATTCAACCACTTATTTAAAACTTACACTTTCTGCAAATTTTCTATGCTACAGTAAGATTACCGAATTCGATATGAAGTAATAAGGAGGTCTCCGCTTGAAAATTCAATTAACGATTAACAGTGACTTAGAAGAAACTGAGGTTCATATACATGCCAAAGCGTATAATGAGCAAATTGAACAATTGATGAAGCAACTGCAAGCTTCATCAACATCGCAAAAGACCGTAGTTGATGGCTATTTACAACAAGAAATTCACCTACTCAAAATTACAGAGATATTTTCAATTTATGCAGAGGACGCAAAAGTTTATTTGCAAACAGATGAACAGGAATTTGAAACAAAGCGTAAATTGTATGAGCTTGAAGAGCAATTAGCAAAGGATTTTGTTCGCGTCAATAAATCCACGCTTGTCAATGTCCATAAAATTTCCTCCATTCAAATGGGCAAAATCGGCGCAACACAATTAATACTCGAAAACGATACAGGTATTCCTGTTAGTCGCAAATATTTAAAAGATTTAAAACACCATCTTGGTATTGGAAAGGATTGATTTCATGAGAATTTTTCGCATGATCATTATAGGTATACTTATTGCGTTAAGTAGCTCTTATATTTTAGTCACAATTAGCATTTTATCTGATGCAAATATTACGATTTCAGGAGCTGAGCTACGTTATCAAATTATTATAGCTACTCTCCTTGGTGCTGCAATTGGACCACTTTCACTGCTCTTTAATACCGAGCGTCTGCCATTTATTGCACAGCTCATCATTCATTTCATAAGCGTCACATTATTCGTCTTTACGGCTGGTCACTTTGGTGATTGGTTTGTGCATTTTGGTATGAAAAACGTTTTTGTCTCTGAAGTTATTATTTACACTATTGTTTGGAGTACTTTATATATGCTAGAAAAAAGGGATATTGAGCAGATTAATGCTGCAATTCAGAAAAGGAAGGGACGACCAAAATGAAAGAAATTATTCAAATAGAAAATTTGCATAAAAGCTATGGCAAATATGAAGCAATTAAGGGAATTTCCTTTTCAGTGGAGCGAGGCACTCTTTTCGCATTCCTTGGTACGAACGGAGCAGGTAAATCTACAACCATCGAAATTTTATGCACTTTATTAAAAAAATCGAGTGGCATAGTTAAAATAAATGGCTATATGCTTGATAGTAGTGATCACAATGCTGAAATTCGTAAGTCGATTGGTGTTGTCTTTCAGCAAAGCTTATTAGATGAACGTTTAACCGTGTACGAAAACATTATTCATCGTGGCAAAATGTACAATTTATCGAAGCAGGAGCTAGCAGAAAACTATCAATTTGTCTCGACTTATTTAAATTTAGGTGACATTGAAAAACAAAAATATGGCACATTGTCTGGTGGGCAAAAAAGACGGGCGGATATTGCAAGGGCACTTATTCATCGCCCTACACTGCTATTTTTAGATGAGCCAACAACTGGTCTTGACCCACAAACTCGACAATTTGTATGGCAAACAATCAGACAATTACAGCAAGAAACAAATATGACGGTATTTTTAACAACTCATTATATGGAGGAAGCTGCAATGGCTCATAAAGTAGTTGTGCTCAAACAAGGAGAAATTGTGGCTGAAGGTACACCCGATGAATTAAAAACGAAATATGCCTATGACCAATTAGCTCTTGTTTTTCATAGCTTTACTGAAGGTGCACATTGGCTTCAAGAACACAATATTAGCTATGCAGAAAAACAGGGAATCTTTACAATTCGAGTACAATCTACACTACATGCATTAGCCTTATTAAAACAGGCTGAAGCACTTGTCGCTTCTTTTGAAGTAATCAAAGGCACAATGGATGATGTGTTTATTCATATTACAAAGCAGGAGGTATAAATATATGGGCGCATTACTCAGCTTAATCCAGCGCAATAATAAAGTGTTTAGACGTGATAAAACAGCCGTTTTCTTTTCCTTGTTATCAGTTCTTATTGTCATCGGGCTTTACGCATTATTTTTACAAAAAACACAAATCGACTCACTGAAACAAGCAGCAGAGGCTACGCCTGAGCTAATTACAATGGTGAATGAATGGTTTGTCGCAGGCTTGTTATCTATGATTGCTGTATCAACAACATTAGCAGCATTTGGCATCGCTATAAAAGATATCGAATCAAAGGCTACTGCCGATTTTTTAACAGCGCCTGTTTCACGCGCTACCATTCAAATGAGCTATGTGTTCAATGCCTTTATTATCGGTTGTCTCTTCACCTTTATTGCTTTCATCATCTGTGAAATATTTATCGTTTCAACAGGTGGTGTGTGGTTAAGCGTATCCTCTTTTTTGAAAGTAGCAGGACTATTAATTTTATCTGTATTATTAGCGAGTATTATGAATGTTTTCTTTGTACTTTTAGTCAACACGCAAAATTCCTTTTCCACATTAAGCACAATTGTCGGTACACTTCTTGGCTTTTTATGCGGTGTCTATATTCCAATTGGTGTACTACCTAGCTTTGCTCAAAATAGTATTATGTATTTCCCTGTTAGCCATACAACCTTACTATTACGCAATGCCTTTATGGAAAATTCAATTGCTACAGTATTTGCAGATGCACCAATTGAAGCTATTGAGCAATATAAATTGATTTATGGTATATCCTATAAGCTTCATGGAACTATATTAAGCCATGCGACAAGCTATATCGTTATTGTATGTACGATTGTTATACTAGCCATTGTATCTATCACAATTTTTAAGCGCAAGCATCGCTAGGTGATTACAGCTATCTATCCTGATTCAGTGAGCATTTAAGATACTCGCTGAATCAAGATTTGCTCTTCTTAGTTAATCCATATAAGCATTCAATACTCTCTCAACATCTGCATTTAGCTTATTTATATCCACTGCTGGCACTGGTGTATTTACAAGCTGATATTTTTGTTTAAGCTGAATAATACGACGTACGCTTTCATTAATTTGTGCCTCCGAAATCTCACCGCTATTTACCGCTACTTTTATTGCCTCAATAGCAGATGTCACATTGCTAAAGCCGTGTGCCATTAATACAATATCATTACCTGCCTTTACAGCAGCTACAGCCGCTTGCCCCATATCGTAATGGTTCGCGATAGCTCCCATCGTCATATCATCAGTCATAACAACACCATCAAAGCCTATTTGCTCCCGTAATATGCCTGTAATTACTTCCTTTGACATTGAGGAAGGATAATTTTGGTCAATCTTTGGCAATAAAATATGCGCTACCATTACTACATCTGCGCCACTTTCAATAGCTGCTTTAAATGGAATAAGCTCTGTCTCATTTAAATCCTTTAAGCTTTTTTCTACCTTTGGTAAAGCTAAATGAGAATCTACCGATGTATCACCATGCCCCGGGAAATGCTTAATTACAGGAATAACTTGCTGTGATGCTAAGCCTTTCATCGTTTGAATTCCTAGTTCACTGACAACTTGTGGATTATTAGAAAACGAGCGATCCCCGATAACAGGATTTTTAGGATTACTGTTAATATCCAATACAGGAGCAAAATCCAGATTAAAACCAAATGCTTTGAGCTGCTCTCCTAATAAGCTACCGATTTCATATGAAAATTGTGCCTCATTAATTGCTCCAATTTTTTGGTTTGTCGGGAAATTTTTCAATGCTCCCGGCAATCGTACGACATTCCCCCCCTCCTGATCTGTGCCAATGAAAAGTGGCAAACGATTGTCCGCATTTGCTTTCATTAAATCATTAACTAAGTTTACCGATTGTGTTGTCGTTTCAAGATTATTGCCATAAAGAATCATACCACCAACCTTGAAATCATGGATTAAGCTAGCTGTTTCCTGCTGCAATGTCGTGCCTGCAACGCCCGCAAACATCATTTGACCAATTTTTTCTTCTAACGTCATTTGATTGATCGCCTCTGCTACCTCATCTTTTATTTTTGTATACACTGAAATATGATGTACACTTGGATTTGCCTCAGCCTCTGTTGGTTTTGGCAATATCCATTTTAATTGGTAAGTCGGATTCACTTGATACACTAAAATTACTTGGTCCGTTGCCTCATCCTGATAATAGCGAGTTTCCGTAGGCTCCCCCATGTTATTTTTAATATCCTCTAAATGAATATTTTGTATATCTGCTTTAAATGAACGAATATCAAATGCTAGCTCACCTTGATAACCAATTGTCACATCTTGTTTTGTATAATCTTCATACTTTTCATTGTCTAGCTCTGCTACGTTTTGAGCCTCTCCCCATTGCTGTTGGATATCTTGTTTTTTAGCTTCTCCAGCAACAAATGGCACATCTGGCACCTTTCCAATTTCAGCTAAATGCATAATATCTTGAACAGTTAACTTTGGATTTTCCGCTTGCTCCTCCTGTGGAACTGGCTGTGGTTCGGATTTTTCGGGCTTTTGCATTACCGTCATCGCAGCAAATAACAATACGCCGAGTATCACAATTAAAATTAAGCCCCACCCTATTTTGGCCATATGTAAAACCTGCTTTCATTTTGATTTCTGAATTATTGAATTCTTTTATATAGAATACCCTAAAACGCTGTACATACAAACCTTTCTATACTATATTGAGAAGAGAAAAGGGAGGAATTGTACATGAACACTTATTATGGAAGCCTTTGCTCATTATTTTATGACATTAGCAAGCCTACAGCTCCAACGGATGAATTAAATTTTTATATGTCCTATACGAATAAAGACATGGCCATTTTAGAGCCGATGTGTGGCTCTGGGCGATTTATGCTAGAGTTCATCCACAATGGATATGCAATTGATGGATTCGATATTTCACAAGAAATGATTACTAGATTTCGAGAAAAGCTAGAAGACAGCCAATACAATGGGACTTTGCAATGCTGTGAGTTTGCCTCATTCCATTCGGAGAAATTGTATGATTTTATTTTTATTGCAGCAGGTTCTTTTTCTCTAATTACGGAGGATACGCAAATACTTTCTTATTTAACGCAATTAAAAAATTGGCTACAGCCTGATGGTAAAATAGCGCTAACTGTTTTCACAAATGTGGACTATAGAAATGAGCAACCAACTGAGACAGCTGACGCCCCTAGAACCGTTCAACAGCAAAATATAGCTATACAATTAACTGGGACAACTAGCTATAACCCTGTGACTGGCATTGCTCATTCTAAAATGACCTATGATTTATTTGAAAATGATACGAAAACAAAAAGTGAGAATGAGGATTTCTTCGTCAAATACTATCACCCTAATGAATTTGAATCATTTATAGTGAAAGCAGGATTGCAAATCGAAAGTGCGTTTAGTGATTATAATAAAACGCCTTTTAATGGACAGGATAGTGAAGCTGTTGTTTATATACTTACAAAAAATTGCTGCGATTAAATTTTTCAGTTTTGAGCAAACACTTGTAAAATTAACACATCAAGATACAAGAAACTATTTGAAAAAAATGCTTGAAAATAAAGATTTATAGAAAAGGTTGCTTACCTAAAAAAACAGGGGCAGATTATCACATCAGCCCCTGTTTTTAGCTAAAAGATTTCACCATTACCACTAACATCAAAAAATCCTACACTATGCTTCTGTGCAAGCTCCTTCATCTTACTATAGGCCTCATCTGCAACTGACCATGCAAAGGCAGCATAAATCACTGTATAACCAATGCTGTAATCTGTATAACGGCTTTCTAATTCCTCGTCTTCATCATCCATAGCATTCATATCAGGGAAATGCTTCACCATGTCCTCATACCATTTCTGTAATGCAGGTATAGTAGTTGTAATCGTTTGATAATCATGTGGTTCAGCCCATTGTGTTTGTTCATCATACCATTTCAAAAATGCCTCTTTATCCTTAGGTGCCTGCTCTTTATCAAATACCATTAAATCATAGCTCACTAGTTTAGCCTCCATTCTTAGTAATTAATGAAAATACTGTACCATGTCATTTTATTATAGATTGCAGATATGATGCTATCTAATATCATTTCGAAAACAAATCAATATGCCTAACATCTACAGCCGTGCATATTAGGTTGAATCAATATAAAAAACTAGCAGTCCTCTAATAGAAGACTGCTAGTTTCAGCTATTATATTACTTTTTAAATTGAATATGATGCAAGTTCGCAAAAACACCACCTGCTGCGACAAGCTCATCATAGGTCCCCTGCTCCTCAATACCGTTTGGTGTTACAACTAACACTTGGTCAGCATTGCGAATCGTTGCAAGTCTGTGCGCAATAACAAGTGTCGTGCGATTTTCAGCTAGCTCTGCTAAAGATTCTTGAATAATCATTTCTGTTTCTGTATCAAGCGCAGATGTTGCTTCATCTAAAATTAAAATTGGCGGATTTTTCAAGAACATACGTGCAATTGCTAAACGCTGCTTTTGACCACCTGATAGCTTTAAGCCTCGCTCACCAATTTGCGTTTCATAGCCATCTGGTAAACTAGCGATAAACTCTTTTAAATGTGCACGCTCTGCGGCAGCTTGAATTTCCTCGAAGGAAGCACCTAGCTTACCATATTCGATATTTTCTCGGATTGTACCTGTAAACAAGAAGACATCTTGTTGTACGATACCGATTTGCTCGCGTAGCGATTTTTGCGTCATATCACGAATGTCCATACCGTCAATCGTAATCGCCCCATCACTCACATCATAAAAGCGTGGAATTAATGAGCAAATCGTTGTTTTCCCTGCACCACTTGGACCAACAAAGGCAATCGTTTCGCCAGCATTTAAAGAAAACGAAATATCCTTTAGTACAGGCTTTGACTGATCATAATTAAAGCTGACATGATCAAAGGCGATATCCCCATGTAGTGCAGGTACATCCACAGCATTTTCCCTGTCTTGTATTTCAGGCTCCTGATCAATTAAATCGCGGAAACGCTTAAAGCCTGCCATCCCTTTTGGATAAAGCTCAAGCAATGCGCTAATTTTATCGATTGGTTTAATCAGTACATTGGTAAATAAAACAAAGCTGACTAGCTCACCGTGTGACAGCTGGTCATTTAAGTTCAGCCATGCGCCAACAACTAATACGACTAATGTCAACAGGCGTGTCATCATATAAATTCCAGAATGTGTACCAGCCATTATTTTATACGCATATAATTTAGCGGTACGGAATAAACCATTTTGCTGACGGAAGCGTGTCATTTCAAACTTTTCATTCGTAAACGACTTAACTACCCTTACCCCAGATACGCTATCCTCAACGCGTGCATTGACATCTGCAATTTCACCGTACATCTTTTTCCAGGCTTTGTTCATTTTCATATTGCTAAATGTGACAAGCCATATTAAAAATGGTACCATCACGAGCGCAATCGACGCTAATGTTGGATTAATATTAAACATAATTGTGAATGCACCAATAAAGGTCATAATGGCAATAAAGAAATCTTCAGGTCCATGGTGCGCAAACTCACCAATATCAAATAAATCATTCGTAATACGGCTCATAATATGCCCTGTTTTCGTATTATCAAAAAAGCGGAATGATTGTCTTTGTACATGATTAAATAGCTCTTGTCGCATATCTGTTTCAATATTAATTCCAAGCTTATGCCCTAAATAATTGACGATAAAGTTTAAAAATGTACTTAAAACATAAACAAGCAATAGCAATACGCTAACTTTAGCGATCATGCCCCATTCGCCTGTTGGCAGCAATGTGTCGATTAACCATTGCACGGCAAGCGGGAATGCAAGCTCCAAAATTGCCACGATAATCGCACTTGAAAAATCAATCATAAACAAGCGTTTATGTGGCTTATAATAAGAGAAAAATTTTCTTAGCATTATTCTTTCCTTTCTGATTTCGTTTGTAAATTTCGTCCAAAGTATAAAATAATAATAAATATTGCTGCAAGCATTACTGCAATCAATAATAAAAAGCTCAAACTATCTACTAATTGTAAATAGCCTCCACCAAGGAAAGGACCACTTAAGCTACCTAAGCTAAAGAAAATACCACATAGCAGATTTCCTGTTGGCAATAACTCTTTAGGCGTTAAATCTGTCATATAGGTAATTCCGAGTGAAAACATCGTTCCTACACACATTCCTGCCAATGCAAAGAACACAACAACACTCCAAGGTATGTGCTCAACAAAGCTGCATGCTGCAAATATGGTTGCACCACCTAGTAGCCCTCCTAAAATGACTTTGCGTCGCCCAATTCTATCCCCTAACATCCCTAAGGGAAGCTGCAAAACAATCGTGCCGATGGAAAAGGCGGCAAGCACAATTGATACCATCGCAACATCAAAATCTTTTCGCAACGCGTAAACAGGGAAGATGGCATTTAAAGAGGATTCTAAAAAGCCATAAACAAACGGTGGTAAAAAGGCAATCCATGCATAACGAAATGCTAACCTATAACGCATCATACTTCCTGTTTGCTTTGTGTCTCCTGTTAAAGCTTCAGGATGCTCATTGCGCACAAAAAACACAAGCGACCATGCAAGTAAACAAAGTACTGAAGAAACGATGAATGGTAAAGCCTGCGAAATTTTAATTAGCGGAACGAAAAGCGGTCCTACTGCAAAACCAATACTAAACGACAAGCCATAAATCGCCATACTGCGTCCTAATTTATGCTGCGGTGTAGAGGCTGTCAGCCACGTTTGCGTGCCGAAATGCAAGGCATGGTCACCAATACCGATTAATAATCTTAAGAAAAACCAAAACAATATGTTTTTCCATAATAGGAATGTTGCTAGTGACAGAAAGACTAAGGCTCCCCCAGCCATAATGACAGGCTTATAGCCAAATTTTCGCAGCGGCTGTTCAATAAAAGGAGAAATTAACAAAGTTCCTATGTATAAGCCTGTAGCATTCAAACCATTTAATGTTGTTGCGACACCATCCTGCTCAAAAATAACTGCAATTAATGGTAGTAGCATTCCTTGTGAAAATCCCGAAATGGAGACGATGATAACTAAAATCCAAAATCTTTGCTGTGCATATGTTACTGCCATTTATGTTGCCTCCAAAACGATTTCTAGTAAGCCTGTTAATTATTGTATCATTTTTTTTACGGAAGTCGAATCAATCTCGCCTTAGCGTGATTGTGTCGGGATTTTGAATTGTGCTTGCACAATTTCCTCCTTTCAAAATCCTTGACATCCGCCGGGAGCTTGGCTTGAAACATTCCAGCACTTGTACAAGTGCTGGAATGTTTCAAGCCAATTTTAAGCAAAACAAAACCCTAGCAAACTTTATCTCTAAAAGTTCACTAGGGTTTTAAATATCACTTATATCCACTAATTTTTGTATAAACGATTTCCTAGCACTTTGCCAGAAAATGTTTAGACTCCCTCCCATTCATTTTGTATTTTGGCTACATGTTTTTTCCGATCAACCCTCTCTTTTATTTGTTAAGATTACTTTAACACAAAGTTAGAATAATGTAAATATTCAGAATAAAAATTTTATTGTGCCTAATTGCTTACCACTACTACACTTTCATCATTTCATCATTATTAAAGCGCTTGCATTATTATTATTTGCGTTTATAATACTTGTATACAAGTATACTATTAGGTGCCAGGCACTCACACAATTTCCGCACAATTCAGAAATAGAAAGGATGATTGGATGACTGAATTCAAAGATTTTCTCTATCCACAAAAATGGCTTATTAAAGCATCTACTGGTGAACGGGTAACATCTGAGCTAAGGTTACGTATTATTTCGGGCTTGATTGAAAGCGGTACCATTCTTTCAGAAAATAAATTAGCTGCTGAATTTTCTGTCAGTCGCTCCCCTATTCGTGAAGCATTAAAAACATTAGCGGCTGAAAATTTAATTCGATTAGAGCGTATGGGTGCTGTTGTACTCGGTTTAACAGATAAGGAAATTGAAGAAATTTATGATGTTCGTTTATTAATTGAAACATTTGTCTTTGAGCGCCTATTAAAAATGGAAACAACAGAATTAACGATGGAGCTAAGTAAAATTGTCGAAATGATGAAGGTGGCTATTAAATATCACGATGCTGATGAATTTTCATATCAAGATGTTTTATTCCATGAAGCGATTATTCGCTCCATCAACCACTCGTATATTTTGATGATTTGGACGAATTTAAAGCCTGTGATGGAAGGTCTTATTCTGTTATCCATGCGCATGCGCTTCAAGGAAAAATACGATGACTTCCCTCGCATCATAAAAAATCATGAGCTATACATCGCAGCCATCGAAGCAAAAGAGCGCAACTTAATGATTCAATCTTTGCATGCCAACTTTGACGATGTACAAGGAAAAGTAGAGGATTTATGGAGATCTCAGCAACTACTAGTAAAAGGAGTGGAGCAGCAAAATGACTGAATATATGTTAGGCGTCGATATTGGCACAACGAGCACAAAGGCTGTCTTATTTACGATACAAGGGACAGTAATTCAGCAAGAAAATATTGGCTACCCATTGCACACACCTGATATTTCAACAGCTGAGCAAAATCCACAGGAGATATTTCAGGCTGTGCTACAGGCTGTTTCAAATATTATGTCAAAGCACGCTAACAAAAAAATAGCCTTTATTTCCTTTAGTAGCGCATTGCATAGCGTCATTGCAAT
This sequence comes from Metasolibacillus sp., assembly GCF_025291715.1. Classification (GTDB taxonomy): domain Bacteria; phylum Bacillota; class Bacilli; order Bacillales_A; family Planococcaceae; genus Metasolibacillus; species Metasolibacillus louembei. The sequence continues at coordinate 13,618 of NZ_JAMBIZ010000018.1, read as the reverse complement.
AGATGACAACGACCAGCCTTTAACACCCGTTATTACATGGGCAGATAATCGCAGCGAGGGCTGGGCACGCAAAATTAAAAATGAGCTCAATGGGCATGCGGTTTATTTGCGCACAGGTACACCAATTCACCCGATGTCACCATTATGCAAAATCGCTTGGCTAACACATGAGCATCCACAAATTGCTGGTAAAGCAAAAAAATATATCGGCATTAAAGAATATATTTTTAAAAAGCTTTTTAATGAATATGTTGTCGACCATTCATTAGCTTCAGCAACGGGCTTAATGAATTTAAAAAATTTAGCATGGGACGAGGAAGCTTTACAAATTGCGGGTATCTCAGAACAACAGCTATCTAAGCTTGTGCCAACAACCCAATGCTTCCAAGGCTGTGATACACAGCTCGCAAAGCAAATGGGCATCGATCCACAAACACCGTTTATTATCGGTGCGGGTGATGGTATGTTATCCAATTTAGGTGTCAATGCCATCGCTAAAGGTGAAGTGGCAGTGACAATCGGTACAAGTGGTGCAATTCGCACAGTTATTGACAAGCCGCAAACAGATAGCAAAGGGCGCATTTTCTGCTATGCCCTAACAGAAAAGCACTGGGTAATTGGCGGACCTGTCAATAACGGTGGCATGGTACTGCGCTGGATTCGCGATGAATTTGCTTCCTCTGAAATGGAAACGGCGAAGCGCTTAGGTATTGATCCATATGAAGTATTAACGAAAATTGCGGAGCGCATCCGCCCTGGTGCAGATGGCTTGCTGTTCCATCCTTATTTAGCAGGAGAACGTGCACCTTTATGGAATCCAGATGTGCGCGGGTCATTTTTCGGCTTAACGATGGCACATAAAAAGGAGCATATGATTCGCGCTGCACTGGAAGGCGTTATTTACAATTTATATACCGTTTATTTAGCTTTACGAGAATGTATGGATGGACCTGTCACACGTATTCAAGCAACAGGTGGCTTTGCACGCTCTGAAACGTGGCGTCAAATGATGGCGGATATTTTTGAATCGGAGGTCACTGTCCCAGAAAGTCATGAAAGCTCTTGTCTCGGCGCTTGTATTTTAGGGCTTTATGCAACAAAGCGAGTTGACTCTTTACATGTAGTAGCAAATATGGTCGGGGAAACGTATAAGCACACACCAAAGGAAGAAGCGATGCAAGAGTATCGCCAGCTATTACCTATCTTTATTCATTTATCACGTACTTTAGAGCAGGATTATACAGCAATTGCTGATTATCAGCGTAATTTAATTAAACATTAGGGGGAATTGTATATGCCGTTAGTTATTGTTGGGATTGGGATTATTGCGTTATTAGTTTTAATTATGGCGTTTAAGCTCAATACATTTATTTCACTTATTATCGTATCATTTGGGGTTGCGTTAGCATTAGGGATTCCACTAGATGAAATTGTCAAAACGATTGAAGCAGGCTTAGGTGGCACACTTGGACATTTAGCATTAATCTTCGGGCTAGGTGCAATGCTTGGTAAATTAATTGCGGACTCTGGCGGTGCACAGCGCATCGCTATGACATTAGTTGAAAAGTTTGGTGAAAAACGCATTCAATGGGCAGTTGTTGCTGCATCATTTATTATTGGGATTGCCCTATTCTTTGAAGTTGGTTTAGTGTTATTAATTCCAATTGTCTTTGCGATTTCAAGACAATTAAAAGTATCGATTTTATATTTAGGAATTCCAATGACAGCCGCATTATCTGTCACACATGGCTTCCTACCACCGCATCCAGGTCCAACTGTTATTGCAGGTGAATTCGAGGCAAACATTGGTGAAGTGCTGTTATATGGCTTTATTATTTCAATTCCGACCGTTATTATCGCAGGTCCTATCTTTACAAAAATCGCGCAAAAATTAGTGCCAGAATCCTTTACAAAAGCGGGCGATATCGCTTCATTAGGTGAACAAAAAACATTTAAATTAGAAGAAACACCAGGCTTCGGCATTAGTGTTTTCACCGCACTATTACCTGTCATTTTAATGTCGATTGCAACAATCATTACATTGCTACAAAAAACGATGGGCTTTGCAGACAACGGCTTTTTAGCTGCTATCCGCTTTATTGGTGATGCAGGGACAGCGATGTTAATTTCTTTATTAGTGGCTGTGTATACAATGGGTATTGCTCGCAAAATTCCTATTAAAGCAGTAATGGCATCATGTACAACGGCAATCTCTCATATCGGGATGATGCTTTTAATTATTGGTGGTGGCGGTGCATTTAAGCAAGTGTTAATCAACGGTGGTGTTGGTGATTATGTGGCAGAGCTATTTGATGGCACAAACCTCTCCCCTATTTTACTTGCATGGATTATTGCCGCAATTTTACGTATTTCATTAGGCTCTGCAACAGTTGCTGCATTAACAACAGCAGGGTTAGTTATTCCAATGCTTGGCCAATCTGATGTCAACCTTGCATTAGTTGTACTTGCAACAGGTGCAGGTAGCTTAATTGCTTCACATGTCAACGACGCAGGCTTCTGGATGTTCAAAGAGTATTTCGGTTTAAGTATGAAAGAAACATTTGCAACATGGACATTACTTGAAACGATTATTTCTGTCACAGGTTTAGGGTTTATTCTATTATTAAGCTTATTTATTTAAGGAGTGAAAACGATGGTCAATACAATTGGTGTTATCGGTTTAGGCGTAATGGGACGCAATATTGCATTAAATATGGCAAACAATGGTGAGCAGGTTGCTGTTTACAACTACACACGTGATTTAACAGATCAGCTAATGGAAAAATTAGATGGGCAAACACTCATCCCTTACTATGAATTGGAAACATTCGTACAATCTTTAGCTGTTCCTCGTAAAGTTTTCATAATGGTAACAGCTGGTACAGCAACGGATTCTGTTATTCAATCACTTATCCCACTGCTACAACAAGGCGACATTATTATGGATGGTGGTAATTCGCATTATCAAGATACGGAGCGCCGTTATGATGAATTGAAGCCACACGGCATTGGTTATTTAGGTGTTGGTGTTTCAGGAGGCGAGGTTGGTGCATTAACAGGTCCTTCCATTATGCCGGGTGGTGACTTGCACTTTTATAATGAAGTCGCACCCATTTTAACAAAAATTGCAGCAAAAGCTGATGGTGAGGCTTGCTGCACATATATCGGTCCAAAAGGTGCAGGACATTTCGTCAAAATGGTACACAACGGTATCGAATATGCGGATATGCAATTAATCGCAGAGGCGTATACATTTTTACGTGGCAATTTAAGTTTATCCGTTGAGGAAATCGCAGACATTTTTGAAGCGTGGAATGAAGGTGAATTAAAAAGCTATTTAATTGAAATTACAGCAGAAATTTTACGTAAAAAAGATGATGTAACGGGCTTACCTCTTGTCGATGTGATTTTAGATCAAGCTGGACAAAAAGGGACTGGCAAATGGACGAGCTTACAAGCTATTGATAATGGTATTCCAACATCCATTATTACAGAGGCACTATTTTCACGCTATTTATCCGCTTTAAAAGAGGAACGCATACAAGCACAGCCGATTTTAGCTGGACCAGCTAAAAATACGCAAAGCTTGGATAAAGCTGAGTGGATTGAATATGTGCGCCAAGCATTATATATGGGCAAAATTTGTGCCTATGCACAAGGCTTTACACAATATAAAATGACCTCCGAAATTAATAACTGGAACTTGCCATTAAAGGATATCGCGTTAATTTTCCGTAATGGCTGCATTATCCGTGCAGAATTTTTAAATGTTATTAGCGAAGCTTATGACGAAAAAGCAAACTTGGCAAACTTATTGATTGCCCCATACTTCGCTGATAAAACAGCGCGCTATCAGCAAAGCTTGCGCAATATCGTTTGCGAAGGCATTCAATCTGGTGTTGCCCTACCATGCTTCAGCTCATCATTAGCTTACTATGATAGCTATCGCACAGGTTCATCGAACGCCAATATTTTACAAGCACAGCGTGATTATTTCGGCGCACACACATATAAACGTAATGATATGGAAGGTACATTCCATACAGAATGGTAATAATGGAGAGAGCTATCCATATGTTGGATAGCTTTTTCATTTGGATGAGCGAATTTGCTTCATCGTTGAGCGATTTCTCATGTTCGATGAGCGAATTTTGACGATGGTTGAGCGAATTTCATTATTCGATGAGCGAATCACTACTTTTGAACTAAAATTTCCAAGGATTTTTCCATCAAAACGCTGTATAATAAAATGTAATAACCTACAATACAGGAGAATCTCATGAAACCTATTACAAACAAAGAACAGCAAGTTACTTATTTAAAAGAACGCCTAGAAATCTTTTTAGAAGTGCTAGATGCAATCGACCCAGAAACGACAGAGTTGGAAGATATCGACCGTCTTATTCAAATGATGGATGATCTAGAAGACAAAATGGATCAATTCCAACAGCGCACAGAATAATCATTTTTAAAGGGAATCTCGTGACTTATGAGGCTTCCCTTTTTTTCGTTGTACGAAAGGAGTATAATAGATTACGGAATTTAAATATTTTTCGGGGGGAAAATAACATGGCATATTTAGAAACTTTGGAGAAAAGTCTGTACAATTTAGTAACAGAAACATCAACTAACTTACCAAAAGACGTTCGCCGTGCAATTAAAAAAGCAAAAGAAGCAGAGAATGCTGGCACGCGCGCGGCAATGAGCTTAGATACAATTACAACAAATATCGTAATGGCTGAGGATAATGTATCACCAATTTGTCAGGATACAGGTTTACCAACTTTTAAAGTATACACTCCTGTAGGTGTCAACCAGCTTGAAATAAAACAAGCAATCCAAACAGCAATTGCTTCTGCAACGGCTGACGCAAAATTGCGCCCAAACTCAGTTGACTCATTAACTGGTAAAAACTCTGGCACAAATATCGGTGCAGGTCTTCCAGTTGTCAAATTTGAGCAATGGGAAAATGACTACATTACAGTAAAGCTAATCCTTAAAGGTGGCGGCTGTGAAAATAAAAACATCCAATACTCTTTACCTACAGAATTAGAAGGCTTAGGTCGCGCTGGTCGTGATTTGGATGGCATCCGCAAATGTATTTTACACTCTGTTTGGCAAGCACAAGGACAAGGCTGTTCAGCAGGCTTCATCGGCGTGGGTATCGGTGGTGACCGTTCAGCAGGCTATGACCTTGCAAAAGAGCAGTTATTCCGCCATGTAGATGATGTCAACCCAATTGAAGATTTAGCAAAATTAGAGGAATATGTTGTGAAAACAACAAACACATTCGGCGTTGGTACAATGGGCTTCGGTGGCGAGGCAACATTACTAGGCTGTAAAATTGGTGTAATGGACCGCTTACCTGCTTCATTCTTCGTATCCGTAGCATATAACTGTTGGGCATACCGTCGTATGGCAATTGACATCAACCCTGAGACAGGCGAAATCATAAACTGGCACTATCAAGAAGGTGAAAAAATCACGTTTAAAGATGAAGTACAAACTGCTGCAACAACTGATACTGATAGCCAAGTAGTTGAATTAGTCGCACCAATTACAGAAGAAAAAATTCGTTCACTTAAAGTTGGAGACGTTGTGAAAATCACTGGACGCATGTACACAGGCCGTGACGCCATCCACCATCATTTAATTGGCGAAGGTGTAGAAGCACCAGTTGACTTAAATGGTCAAATCATTTATCACTGTGGTCCAGTTATGGCAAAAGACGAAGCTGGCAACTGGGTAGTAAAAGCAGCAGGTCCTACAACCTCTATTCGTGAGGAGCCATACCAAGGCGATATTATGAAAAAATTCGGTATCCGCGCAGTAATGGGTAAGGGCGGCATGGGTCCAAAAACATTAAAAGCACTACAAGAGCATGGCGGCGTTTACTTAAACGCAATCGGCGGTGCAGCACAGTACTATGCTGACTGTATTAAATCTGTAGATGGTGTGGACCTAATGGAATTCGGTATTCCAGAAGCGATGTGGCACTTAAGTGTAGAAGGCTTCACAGCCGTTGTCACAATGGATTCACATGGCAATTCATTACACGCTGACGTTGAAAAATCTTCACTTGATAAATTAGCACAACACGCTGAACGCGTATTTTAAAAGGCTGTGTCCGAAAATTTCGGACACGCTTTTTTTTGTGTGCGAATCTTAATGCTTTGCGGGCGAATTCAACAACTCCTCACTACAGACGATATAAATAGTTGAAAGGAGGTGAAAAAAATGAAGGTTATATTTACAGTCGGTTTACCTGCTAGCGGTAAAAGCACCTTCGTTCAAAAGCTCGCAAAAACAGAAAATGCCGTCATTCTTTCAAGTGATACGATACGTCAGGAGCTTTTTGGTGATGCGACAAAACAAAAATCCCGACTTATTTTTCGCGTTTTATATGAGCGATTAAATGAGCTTGTCGCCAAGGGCTACTCAGTTATTGTCGATGCGACGAATATTGAACGAGAACGCAGAATGTTTGCACTCAAAAAATTGTCTGCAACAATTCAAAAAGAATGCTATTACTTTGATACCCCCTACTCCATTTGTGTAGCCAGAAATCAGCAGCGTAAAAGAGTTGTGCCATTAGCAATCATGGAAAAAATGGCGAAGCATTTAGAATTTCCAACAGCTGGTGAAGGCTTTGATGAAGTGCATATTGTGCATGAGTCTACTCCTTACGCCATCTCTAGACAGCAATTCGTTACATTGCTTGAGCGACAGCCGAGTTATGAGGAGCTTTTTCAAGCATTGCAAGCTATTCCAGCCTTTCAACAAATGTATCGTTTCAATCAAGAAAATCCGTACCATCAATTTTTGCTATGCCAGCATACGTATTTTGTTTTAACCTATGTTAACGAATACTATACGGAAAATGATAAACTTGCCTTACAAATAGCTGCACTATTCCATGATAGCGGCAAGCCATTTTGTAAAAAGTATAAGCCGCTTCAAGAACGTTATGGCTATTTTGGTCATGAAAACGTTTCAGCGCAAACCGTTTGCCATTTTTTATTGGAGCTAGGCTTTGATACAGATTTTGTGTTAAAGGTTATTCATTTAGTACAATTTCATATGCTTATTCAATATGGTGGTGACAAAGGTAGCAGCCAAATTTACCATTTAGCAGATGCTGATTTACTAACAAAGCTTTACTTTTTCCGTGAAGCAGATCAATTTGCGAAATAGAAAGGAAGTGAAATCATGTCAAGCTATATAAAATATCCACGAAGCTTTCATCTACCGTGGAGCAGAGGTTATACACATGATGATAAAGTCGCCAAGAATGTTGAGCATTTTATCGGCAAGGAGGTCGTTGTAACCGAAAAATTAGACGGTGAAGGAACAACGCTTTACAAAGATTATATGCATGCTAGAAGCATCAACTCGGCTAACCACCCTTCTAGACATTGGGTGAAAACATATCATGCAAGCTTTGCCTATCAAATTCCTGATGGCTGGCGGCTGTGTGGTGAAAATATGTATGCAAAGCATTCCATTTACTATCAAGCATTAACAAGCTACTTTTATTTATTTAGCATTTGGAATGAAGAAAATATATGCTTGAGCTGGGATGAAACGGAGGCTTTTGCTGCTAAATTAGGCATTGAAACCGTTCCTGTTCTGTACCGAGGACTTTTTGATGAAAAGAAAATCAAACAACTATTTACAGGTAAGTCATGCTTTGATGGTGAACAGGAGGGCTATGTTATTCGAAATGCCAATTCATTTCATTACAAAGACTTTCAATATAATCTAGGTAAATTTGTACGACCACAGCATGTGCAAACAAGCGAGCATTGGTTGCAGGAAGAAATTATTACGAATAAATTAAACATGTAATAAAACAACAGCGAAAGGACTGAGAACAATGTAATACCATTAGCAATCACAACAAAATACATAATTGCTCAAACTTACGAAAAATAATCTTCGCAAGTTTTTTTTATTGCATTCTTTCCTCCTTCGCCTTATACTTTATTTATAATAATTCTAATTTAGAAATTAAACTAATCTAAATGAAAAACATTATCAAATAAACAATCATTTATTAAATGAAAGTGAAACTCATTATCAAGGAGGGCATATATGAATACAGCTAATCGAGAAAATCTATCAATAAATGAGAAAATCCAAGAGCATAAGGAATTGATTGCAGCATTAATCGCTGGCTTAATTATCTTTCTTGCATGGCGTATGGATAAAAGCGGCCAATTAACAGCTGCCACTATTGCTTATTTAACGGCTTTTGCAATTGGTGGTTATGCGAAGGCGAAGGAAGGTATTGAAGATACAATTGAAAACAAAACGTTGAATGTGGAAATTTTAATGATTTTAGCAGCAATCGGCTCGGCTATTATTGGCTACTGGGTAGAGGGGGCTATTTTAATTTTCATCTTTGCAGTAAGCGGGGCTTTAGAAACATATGCAATGAATAAAAGCCATAAAGAAATTTCCGCTCTTATGGCATTACAGCCAGAGGAAGCATGGCTCGTACGTGGTGGCTTTGAACCAATTAATGTTCCTGTCACATCATTAAAAGTGGGTGATCACATTTTAGTAAAGCCTGGTGAGCGCATTCCAGCAGATGGGACTGTTTTTAAAGGGGTCTCCGCTGTCGATGAAGCAGCCATTACTGGCGAGTCTATGCCTGTTACGAAAAGCGAGGATAGTGCTGTGTTCGCTGGCACTGTGAATTTAAATGGTGTTTTAACGATTAAAGTATCTAAAACAAGCTCAGAAACTTTATTCCAAAAAATTATTACACTTGTCCAGTCTGCACAAAGTGAAAAATCCCCTTCTCAGCAATTTATCGAGCGCTTTGAAGGTGTCTATGTAAAAGGTGTATTAGCAGCTGTGGCACTCATGATGTTTCTTCCCCACTTTTTACTAGGTTGGGATTGGACGACAACATTTTACCGTGCAATGGTGCTCTTAGTTGTTGCCTCACCATGTGCATTAGTAGCTGCCATTATGCCTGCCACATTAGCAGCTATTTCAAATGGTGCAAGAAACGGTATTTTATTTAAAGGCGGCTTACATTTAGAGCATTTAAGCGCACTACACGCTTTAGCAGTTGATAAAACAGGGACATTAACACAGGGTACACCTGTTGTAACAGACTTCATCGTGCGTGATGAGGAAAAGCGTATGCATACATTAGCAATTTTAGCTGCAATTGAAGCACATTCCAATCACCCGCTTGCACATGCTATTACTGCATTTGCCAACGAGCAGCAAGTAGAAAAATTGGAAGCGGAAATTGAGGAGGTTCCAGGCTTTGGTATTAAAGCATTGGTTCAAGGTCAACAATTTCTTGTTGGAAAACCAGATTTTGTAGGCTATGAGGATTCTCAAAGCTTTGCTAACTGTGCGGCAGAGCAGCTTGCTTCACAAGGGAAAACGGTTATTTTCTTAAAGGATCATGAAGGCATTGTGGCACTCGCTGCTATGCAGGATGTCGTACGTGAGGAAGCCAAGCAAGCTATCGCATCGCTTCAACAGCTAGGCATCGATGTTATGATGCTAACAGGAGATAATGAAAAAACAGCGCAAGCTATCGCTGCACAATCTGGTGTCACCGCTTATGTAGCCGAATGCTTGCCAGAAACGAAGGTAAATTATATTAAAGACTATCTCACAAAGTATAAAACAGTTGGCATGGTTGGTGATGGTATTAATGATGCACCGGCACTTGCTACAGCAACAGTAGGTATTGCCATGGGGGGCGGTACAGATGTTGCACTTGAAACAGCTGATGTTGTACTAATGAAAAATGATTTATCGAAAATTGCATACGCTGTTAAGCTATCACGTAAAATGCAGCGCATCGTCAAGCAAAATATCATTTTTTCATTAAGTGTCATCGTTTTGTTAATTGCTTCAAACTTTTTCCAAGCAATCGACCTACCATTAGGGGTTCTTGGACATGAAGGAAGCACTATTTTAGTTATTTTAAATGGGCTACGCATGTTGAAAAATGAATAATTTAAAAAGGCTGTTGGGATTTTTCCAACAGCCTTTTGAGTTACACAAGAAATACCTTTTTGTCCTGCTTCACTTTTTTAGCAAGATAACGATTTTGCAAAGCTGCATTTAATAGTCCGCCCAAAATTAAAATCATGCCTGTTAAATAAAGCCATAGCATCAGGACAATCACCCCTGCAATACTTCCATATGTCGCTCCGAAGTTACTAAAATTCCCCACATAAAATGAAAAACCATACGTTAATGCAAGCCAGCCTACCGTTGCAAATAATGCGCCTGGAATGATACTAATTAGCGTTAAACGTGGCTCAGTATTTGGTATAATCCAATACATCAACGTTAATACAGCAAAAATAATTACGTTTGGCATCAGCCATCGAAGCAATGTCCACGTTGATTCAAATGAGCTTTCTATACCAATATATGAGAATATAAAGCTACCAATTTGTTTACCGAAAATAGGGAATATCAATGCAATTAATATTATAGCAATAAACGCTAATGTAAAAAGAAGAGCCCATAAACGATTTACTACACCTGATTTTCCTTCTACATCATAGGCTCGATTTAAGCCTTTAATTAATGCATCAATACCACGCGAAGCAGACCAAATCGTCCCGATAATCCCAAGCGATAAAAGCCCGCTATTTGAAGTTGTTAAAATCTCTCCGACGATATTTTCCGTCAATACATATACTTCCTCTGGCATAATATCCGCCATAAATTCAAATACTTGCTGGCGCTGTAAATTTAAATATGGTAGCAATGTCACTAAAAATATAAGCAATGGGAAAAACGATAATAGAAAAAAATAAGCAAGCTGTGCACCCATTCCAGATATGTCTGCGCGTTGCACACGCCTCAATATATCTTGGAAAAGGCCCTTTGTTGTCGTAACATCAATGTCAGTCCCGCTTGGCGCAACAAAGGATTTCCAGAAGGCTACCGTGCTTGATGCATTCTTTTTTAATTCTTTCACCAAGCAACCCTCCCTTCTTTGCCTTTTTATGTGTTACTTTTTGAAAAGGCATCTTTCGTTTCAGTTACTAGGCTTTTTACTGTGCTAGGCAATGTTTTTGCATCATCTACATGCTCCATAATGGAAGCAATATTCGTTGTGACATCGGCATATAACGATTGTGCCTGCTCCATTTTCGTTTCGACTAACTCCTGTAGTTCGTCACGATTTTGCGAATAATAAGAAATAGTATCTTTTACTTTCTTTGATGTTTCCACTGTATGCTGGCGCGTTTGCTTATCTAACATGCTTAATGCAGCTCCTGTTAATGCGCCTAAAATAATTGCTGGTACTAATTTGCTTTTCATTCTTTTTTCCTCCACTCTTTCTGTATTATTCCCAAGTCTGTTTAAAGTAAAACGTTGCTTACCTATTATTGTAACGAAATTTCTTTATTTTTAAAAGCTTCCTTGCATCGCCGTTACTCATTCTATATGCTATAATAAGTCAAATTAATTCGTTTATTGTGAAAGGTAGGCTAACAATGGATTTAACAATACCAACTCAAGAAAATGTGATTTACATGGTAGAGCAAATTAAAGAGAAGCTACGCATGGTCAATGTCGATGCAATGAAATCAGAGCATTTTGACGAAAAACATTATGAGGATCTGTGCTATTTATATGAAATGGTCATGAAGCGTGATTCCTTCAGCCCTAGCGAAATGAATGCAATTGTTGCAGAGTTAGGATCTTTGCGTAAGTAAGCAAATAAGAGCTATTTGAGGCATTGACACATGCTTCAAATAGCTCTTTGTATTTTTACTTTTTAGCTGCAGCTTGGATATCATCAAATGCCCAGTGTGCTGAATACTTTTTTATCTTACTTTGCTTACAATAATAGACCGTACAAAATTATGACCTTTTTCAGGTAGCTCATCCCAAGCGTCTATATGCAGTTGATAATCTGCCAAACATTCAGCTCGATTTTTACTTTTTTGTGGAACATTTAATGATAGCGAGATTGTGCCATAAGATTTTTCTCCTGCTGGAACCTTATCTCGCCATGAGCAGGAACATTCATAGCCATTTGGTCCAGTAGAAGCTTTAATTCCCAATGCTTGAATTGTTGTATTAGGAGGAATATTGAGTGGTCCCCTATCCTCAATTCCTTCTGTGTTCCAGATACCCCAATCTAGTTGTGAATGAAAAACCTCTAACTCACGATCTGTTGTGTTCGTAATCATTAATGAAAAGGTCCAAGTCGCCATACTCCTATTGTCCTCCTGTCTCTACATTTTGTTTCACATTATCCATCACATCGTATACATGGGTACGATTTAAAATAGCATAATCCCACTCAGACGCTCCTATTAACGTAGTCACATTATTTTTATCTGTTCGATAGAGAAGAATCATTTTACTAAATATCCAAGGTACAACATCCATATCCTTATTTTTTGGTGCTTCGAAAACTCGCTCTGTTGATTTTTTCTCATTTCGTTGCTGTTCATTTGTTACAGTGTTCAATATATTAAATTTCGCCTTCAGTTCAATTTGTAATTCTTTCTCCACACCTACACTCGCTACTTTTTCTTGAGTTACGGAGGCAGAAGCTTTGTTTGTATATTTCAACGCACTCTCAAGTGTAATCACTTTTTCATCTACTGCTTTGGTTGCAGTAGACAAACCATATTCATCTTTAACTGTTATTTTGCCTCCCTTTGTAACAGTCGCGACTTTCGCTGCATCTGCTCGCAAACAAGTCACCTCAACCGAAAAATAATCACTTACTTCTCTTTGCTTTAAATAAAGACTATTAAAGTCTAAATCATTCACACCATCCCATAGCCTTTTTGAAATAGCAAAAGTATCTGTTCGGAATAATGGCATTTTTTCAAAGTGAATGCCACTCGGAATGTATTGATTCAAATCTACATTTTTCACATTCTCTACAATCTTTATCTTGTCAATGCGATCCCAATTTGTATATAAGCTATTAATAGCTTCCTTTTTTCTTAATCCATCTATTTTATTAGAAATACGAATATTCCGAATAAAATTATGCCCATCATGTGTAATATCCTTCCATTCTGCTACTTCAAAATAGCCATTAGCTTTACACGTTGCTTCATTGGCATTATTATATGGTACGTTCACATAAAGACTTACGACCCCGTATGGCGCTTCACCATTTCGATTATTATCCTTCCATGAGCATGAAAACTCATAGCCATTTGGGCCAAAAGCTGACTTCACACCAACTGCCTGTATCGTTTCCCCAGCTTTAATAGTCTGCGGCCCTTTATCTTCTTCCCCATTCGTATTCCAATATCCCCAGTGCAACTGAGACTCTACTACCTCTAAATCCCGATCTGTGTCATTTGTAATATTTACATAAAAAGTCCATGCCATAATTACTATGCCCCCTTTAGATTATTAAATGGGTAAAAATCTATCATTTCCATCAAATAATATTTGTTGTATCTATCTTAATTATAAAAACCTGCTAATATAAATACCATAAAATCCCTAATCTAGAAGTGTTAAGATTTCTTAACACTCAATTATCTATGAAATTAAAACTCTAATTGAGTTAATTTCATAATTCTAACCCCTTGTCTCCCAAGGGTTTCAAGACAATAAAAAACGGGCACCTCCCCATTTT
>NZ_JAMBIZ010000017.1 GCF_025291715.1 Metasolibacillus sp. | reverse complement strand
TGGCTAACCTCTACTTCTGTCTTCGGGGTTCGGGACTTGCACCCTATAGTTCATGCGCATGCTGGGCGCACATAAAAGCAGAATTAGTCCTTCAACTAATTCTGCAAAAAGCGATGATCATGTGTAACCTTCTATTTGTCATGCTGTTAAAAGTCAATGGTTTATTCCGATAACAGCTTTTGCAATTGCTGAAGGTCTTCCTCTGCAATCAAAGTGCGATATTCCTGCAAAAGCTGCAAATCCACTTTAATCATATCTTTATATGCCTCATAAAGAGGTACTGTTAAATGACGCAATACGAGCGGCACAGGGTGTTTGTGGTTAAAGCGCTTCATATACTTCAACATAAACTCCTCAGATAGCTGGCAGCTTGTATGCTCACCAAGCGCTTCAAAATCAATAAATTTAATATGGGCGACAATAAAATCCTCCGCTAAATAGCGATTATATCGGCAAATTTTTGTCCAATTTAATTGATTGCGATAACGATGTAGCCAATGCGGCTCCAGAACAGCACAAAGCAAATCTAATTGTACCTCGCTAAATGAAGCGATTATCTCGTCCATTTCTTTATTTGTTTTTCGTTTAAAGCCATGTGAATCATATTTTTGGCATGCCAAAGATGGGATACCTTTCACTAAATGCTCGCTACCGCTCCACTTATTTGGACCAACATCATATTCAAAAAATTGTAAATCCATTTCCTCTTCAAGCTCGTCTAGCTCCATATAATGAACTTCCTGGCTTGCATAAAAGTTATCATCGTTAATAAACTGCTCCACATAATTAGCAAAGTCCTCGTTTAATGGTACTTGACGTGTCTGTAAAAAATCAATGAAATAGCGCTTAAAGGAGCCTGTTAAACGATTTAATACAGGATAGTTATATTGCAATGATGGTGACAGTTGGTCTAAATGCTCAATTAAATATTGCTCCGTTAAATATGGATTTGTTAAGCATATATGTGCAAAGCTAATCACTGATAAATATGGCTGCAAATCATTTGGATGCATTTGCGATGCACGTGAACGCCACTGAATATACTGTCTAATAAAGCGTTTGCTGAAATCAGGATGCTGCTGCTGAATTTCCAATACCTGTTTCATCGATATTTGCTTTAATGTTGGCTCAATCATTTCTGGATTAAAATTTTCTGGAAAAGTGAGCGCTTCAAATTCCTTTTGAATATCATATTTTCGACGATTACTGTGCGTCGGGAAGCTATATGACCCGATCGAACCGCGTTCCTCTAGCAATATATAGGCAAGCTCCTGCTTTTGGTCGCGCGTTAAACGCACATGCTTTGGAAACTTCACAGAAGCAAAATACGTAACATTTGCCATATCGTAAAAGAATTTATAATCCCCTTCAGGTGTATATTCACTTTTTGTTGTATTGCGGCACCAATAAAGCAATGCACCATAAATTGGCTCATAATTAGAAAAGGTGATATTAGCAATGGAAAAAATATTATGTGACATCGAGTCATCATAAACCGTTTTTATAAAATCAATTTGTTTAATTTTTAGCATAATGAACCCCCTAAGCTATTATATACTTTCATGGAAGAAATGTGTAGGAAAGTGCCGCGTATCAATGCTTTTAAGGCATAGTTAAGAAATGGTGCCAACATAATTGGTTTTTCTCCAATGGAAGTTAAATTTTCTTAACATTATAAATAGCAAAAATTTATATAAAAATTTTATTTTTTAGTATAAACTACTTATACCACTTATAGTATGAACGTCATAGAAAGTTTAAATAGTAATTTTTACCTATTACTATCCAAAAAGGGTGGAACTAAATATAAAGAAAGGGAGATATTCCAACCTAAAGTGTAGACGCTATGTATCTGTATAACAGTCCCCTCAATAATAAGAGAAAGAATGTGAGACTATGAAAAAGAAGAAAAATTTTAATAAAATTATGACATCTACAATTACGGCATCAGTTGTAGTCAGTACTTTAGCGACAGGCGCACCAAATGCTAATGCAGCCGAAACGACATTCAAGGACGTGCAGTCAGATGCTTACTTTTACGAGGCTGTGAATAGTTTGCATGCACGTCATATTATTAGTGGCTATGAGGATGGCACATTCCGTCCAAATGAAACGCTAACGCGAGCACAGGTAGCGAAAATCATTGCACTTGCATTAAATTTGGATACAACAAACATCACAGATCCAGAATTTAAAGATGTATCGAAGGGACACAGTGCCTATAAATATATCGCGGCTTTAGCCAATAAGGGAATTATTACAGGGTTTGAAGGAGAATACAAACCAAATCATCCTGTCACTCGTGCACAGGCAGCGAAAATTCTCTCTTTAGCCTATAGTTTCGACATAAAGGATTCACAGCAGCTCGTATTTACAGATGTGAAGCAAGGTGATTGGTTTAAAAATTATGTTGGTGCATTGATTGAAAATGACATCACAACTGGTACGACGCCAACAACATTTTCGCCTAATAAAAGTGTGACTCGTGGGCAAATAGCCGCGTTCGTTTATCGTAGTGAAAGCCAACTCACACCTGTGCAAGTAAATGAAACAATAGCTGCGATTACAAATGAAACTCTCGTTACATCTGAAAGAACATACACGCTTTCAGACGAACAAAAGAAATGGATAAACCCTAATAATCTAGCGGCTTTAGAAGGAGCTAGATTAGCATTAACATCAAAAGGGAATAAAATTGAAAAAATACAATCTGTTGAACTTATTGCAAAGGGTACATCAAGTACAGATACAGCTAATCCCTATGCAAATCACATTGTATTTGATGGAAACGATGCAAGCATTGATGCGAATGTCACAGTAAATGGTGACTATATCACCATCAAAAACATCACAATTAAAGCGGATTTCCATGTGGGCCAAGGTGTTGAAAATTCTTTCTTTTCTGAATTTCTGAAAGTAGAAGGGAAAACAACGATTGATGATTCCTTACAAATAGCAAAGCTTGCTTCAACGAAGCCTGTCCCTGTAGCTATCAATAATGCGAGAGGCAAAGTTGTTTTCAGTGAATTCCAGTTGGGTGATGTGGGAATCGATAAAAATGCAGATGTTATTTTCCTTGGAACATCTACAACAGTAGGAGAAATCATTGTTAATAGCAATGTTATGTTAACTGCTAGCAGCTTGTCTAGGGTTGTTATTGCTCCAGGTGCTACTGATGTGACAATTAACTCAAACGTGAGCACTCTTGAAATCATGAATAAAGAGTCAAAAGTAACGATAGGAGCAGAAATGAGAATCGGTAATCTAATCCTCCCTTCAGGATTAAAGCCTACTGATGTCATTCAAAACTATGATGCTATAAAAGAAAGAATCGAACTAATTAATGGAAGAAAGGATTCAGAGCCTACACCAGCAGTGCCCTCAGGGGGTGGTGGGAGTGGAATAACAGACACAACAGCACCAATGGCAGTTACAGGGGTTAGCGGATCAAGTCAGGATATAATCCCTCTAGCAGTAGGTGGTTTACAAAACACTATTTCTTGGACAGCCAACACAGCATCTGACCTTTCACATTATGAAGTATTTCGCTCAACCAATCCAAATGGAACTACTGGCGCAACAAAAGTAAGCAGTAATATTGGAAAAGGAGTAACAACATTTACGGATACGTCTGTTGTTGCAGGAACAATATACTACTATACAGTTTATGCCGTAGATACAAGTAACAATCGCTCAGCTATTTCGAATGTGGTGATGGTAACTACTGTTACAGATTCCTTTATGTTAGCACCGCCAGCACCGACAGGATTGCAAGGACTAGCTCCTACAGTAATAGGTGATGATGGAAAAATCACAGGATTAGATATTACTAAGGTTTACCAATATAAATTATCCACTAATATAAACTGGACAGATGTACCTTTATTAGCAACAGAAATTACGGGTTTAAGTGCAGGAATCTATGAAGTTCGTTTTGCAGCAAATGGAAGCACACCAGCAAGTTTATCAACACCCGTGTCTGTTCCAAGTACAGGACAATCACAAGCACCCTCGTCTATCCAATTGATTAATTATGAAACACCAGGCAATGATGTTGTTGCTGTATCTACATTGCCGATAGGCTCAATCATTAATGTATATGATGCAAGCACAAATGGCAATATTATTGGAAGTTTGACAGTTACGACTGTCTCTCAATTTAATATGGTAAACATTCTGGGAGGTTTTCCTTTAGGTCTTGATAAAGTGTATGTAACAGTTACAGAGAGCGGAAAAACAGAAAGTGCAAGGGTAGAAAAAGGCGTCCCAACGACTTTCCCGAATGCGCCAACGCTTAATGATATTATGGTTACTGACAATGCCTTTGGAGCAGATACAGTGAAAGTAAAACTTCCCTCACCAATAAGTGATTATATAATTACTGCATATGATGTGTTAGGCAATCAATTAACTTGGAGTTTACTACCTGATGGAATTGATGAAAAAACAATTTCAATTTTCTCTGGTTTTGCCAACGGAACGACTGAAATTGATGTAGCGATTGTAAAAGTAGCAGATAATGGGACACAATATGCGGAGAGTTTAAGAACGCGCGTGAGCGTTGAGGCGCTAGGAACTTTAACTGTTACTTCACTGGATGACCCATTAAGCAATGACAAAGTAACTATCACAGTCACTGAATCAGCAGATGCAGGAAATGAGTTTGCTTATAAAGTTTTTGATGATGTGGTTGCAGTTATGACAGGTAAGCCATCATTTAATACAGATGTATCTTCTTGGGATGCACTTCCACCAGATGGGAAAATTACAGCTGCTGCTGGCAAGTTCGTAGTTGTAGTAGAAAGAACAACAACAGATAAACTTGCAAGAAAGATGGGACAAGTTATTGCGAACACAGTAGCGAATAATCCATTATTAGAAACAGTTACAATAGACGGGAAAGATGGCGTAAGCTCTCAAGATGGGCAAATGGAAACGATTCGCCTGAAGTTTTCAGCAAATATTGATCCAGCGACAGTCAATATTAATTCATTTACTGTCCCTGGCTATACTGTAGAGTCTATAAAAGTAACAGATAAAAATGGAAGAACACCGCGACTTAGTGATGGTGTAACACCTGATTCTAGGCATACTCAAGGTGAAAATCAATATATAACAATTCGAGTTGCACCAGTGACTGGCACGCACTTTACACCAACAGTTATTCAAAATCCAAGCGTATCTATAGTAGATATGAATGGGGTGCATATAACTGGGATTAATGTGACAGCAGTGGATCAAGCTGCACCAGTGATTATTAGTTCAGCTTTCGTTGACAATGATGGTTCTAACAGTGTAAATGCAGGAGACAAGCTAACCGTTACTTTCTCAGAAGAAGTAAATGTTAATTCTAGTAATTTAGCTGAATTAGTGGATGATTTCACATTAAGCAATCAAACAAATCCTACATTTGCTTTTGCTCATGATGATAGCTTTGAACTTTTAGGAAATACGGTTACGGTCACATTAGGTGCAACAACCGTATCAAAAATCGAACCAAATACAACTATTACAATAAGTGATAATGGTAACAATATTTCTTTAAGAGACGCTGCCTCTAATAAAGCGAAGCCTCAAAAAGAATTTGTAGATGAAAATTCTTATTCTATTTCAAAAACAATAGATATAACGAATATTCCATTATCTACTTTACCAGCACCTACTGCAATAAAAGCACAAGGAACGAATGCAGGAACAATAAAGCTGACAGGCTTAACAAGTAGTGTTACTTATGAATATATAGTTGATGACAGTGCCACAACATCTGCTAGTACAAATTGGGCAGGGGCAGTAACAGCTCCCCTAATAGGAATCACTGAAATTGACAATATTCAGATCAATGCAGGGCAATATGTGCATATTCGTGTAGCTGCACCACCAGGGCAGCCAACAAATGCTATACAAGACATAGGGCAAATTGAATTAATTGATATTAAGCCTGCTGCTGCGCCTGATATTTATACATCGTTACCGTCTAATGCAGGATTCACAAAATTATATAATTTTGATTCTAATCAGAGCTATGAATATTTTGTTGATAACAATAATAGCGCAGCAGATAATGCACCAGAATGGGCAACTGCTACACCTATAACGGGAGTTTCCTCTCAGGAAATTCAAGCTAGCGCACCACAATATATTCATATCCGTATAAAAGCAACCGCAGAAAAACCTGCATCTTATATAAAAAGCCTTCCAGGGGTAGCTACTCCCCCTTAATACAGCCTATTAATAACCGAAAAGGATCACTATGTTAAGTGGTCCTTTTCATCTTTGTAGCTAAAATATTTTTATATAGAAGGTAAAAATCATGCAAATTCAAAAATTAAAGCAAACAAAAGTAAATGAAGTATTCGCACATTTTAAAAATGTGAAGGGTGATTTTTTATTAAATAATTTAGACAACGACTCCTTTGTTATAGGCATTTCAGCGGATAAAAATGAGGAAATACTTGGGCTTGTCTTAGCGGAATATAAAGAGCTAAATAGGATGGGTATCATTTATTCGGTCAATGTTAGAGAGAACTCGCAAAATACAAACATGGAAGAAAAGCTATTGAAGTTTGCCGAAAAGGAACTGAAGGCAAAAGGAGCTAAAATTTTATACACCAATATTTTTCCTGAAACGAGCCCAAATATGAAATTTACATTAAGAAAGCAGTCGTGGATGCCACCAGCTTTAGATAAGACGCATTTTATTATTAGTGTGAAGGATATGAGTCAAGAAAAATGGATTGAAACGAGCACTTTTCCTGAAGGTTTCTCTATTAAAAGCTTGAATCAAATTCATGAAACAGAGCTAGAACCCTTACGTAATGCCAATTGGTATCCTAAGCATTTATCACCCTTAGAGGACTTTCAATTTGGTGAAACGAGCCCACAAACAAGCTTTTGGGTTTACTTTAAAGGAGAAATCGTTGGGTGGATCTTAAGTAAAAATATCAATAATGAATATTTAGTTGTTACATCTCTCTTTATTAAAGAGGATTGTAGAAGTCATTATATTTTACGTCCATTATTGGGGGAGGTAATAAAAAATCAACTCCAACTTCACATACCTTATACTCATTTTGATGTGAGGAATCAAGATAACAAGGTATTAAAATTTTTTAAACGTTTTTTTAGACGTTATATTTATCAGACAATAGAAATTCATAGTTCGTATAAAATATTAAGACCATAATGCCAGCTCATGAATAAAAGGAAACCGCTTCAAGGGACGGAGCGGTTTTTATAATGCCATAGAATACCGTAGTATACATTGTAAAAAAATTATATACTTGTCCATAGGGCTTTCATTAAAATTCACCAAAAAGAAGGAGATGGCAAGAATGAAAGCAAAATATATCGCATTTCATGAGTTTGGTGAACCAGCAAGTGTGTTAACTGTAACAGAAACAACTGTTGAACCACCCGCAAGTGACGAGGTGCTTGTACGCATGCTAGCAAGGCCCATCAACCCTTCTGATTTAATTCCGATTAAGGGAGCCTATGCTCATCGTATTCCCTTGCCAACAATCCCAGGCTATGAAGGTGTTGGGATTGTAGAAGATGTTGGGACAAATGTGAATAAAAATTTAATTGGGCAGCGCGTACTACCACTAAGAGGTGAGGGCACTTGGCAGGACTATGTAAAGGCGCCTGCTGCACTCGCCATCCCAATTCCCCAAACAATCGATAACTTTACAGCTGCGCAAATGTATATTAATCCAATTACTGCATGGGTCATTTGTACGGAGGTGCTAAAGCTAAAGCCAACAGATACACTCGTTGTCAATGCATGTGGCTCTGCGATTGGACATGTTTTCGCGCAATTATCGAAGGTGCTTGGCTTTCGCTTAATTGCCATTACACGAGCAGCTATACATACGGAGCAGCTATTAGCACTAGGCGCTGCTCATGTCATTTGCTCGGAGCATGCTGTTCGAGAAAAAATAATGACATTAATGAACGGACTAGGGGCAAGTGCCGCTATTGATTCAATTGGTGGGGCAGCAGGAACAGAGCTAGCCTTTTCCTTACGTCCACAAGGTCAATTTTTAACAATTGGTCTGCTATCAGGTATACAAGTCGATTGGACAAAAATTGCAAAGGAAGCACAAGCAAACGCTGCAATCTTCCATTTGCGTCATTGGAATAAAAAAATCTCTATCGTTCACTGGCAAAACACGTTCAATCAATTAATGACATTAATTGAACAGGGGCAATTAAGCTTTATGCCCGCCGTTGCCACATATGATTTAGCTAATGTCAAAGAGGCTGTACAGCATGTGGAAGCCGCTAAAAGGAAAATGGGTAAAATTTTTTTAGTTTGAGAAAAAGGGCTGCCGAATGTTTATAGGCAGTCCTTCTATCGTTATGTAACAAAGCGGCTCAAAGCTTTTTCTGTGTAGGGCATACAGAAATGAAGAAGAAAGCCACCTAGGCAAACGGTTAACACTGTTCCAATGCCAATAGGGCCATGAAATAGCATCGCTAGCACTAGAAATACAAAATAAATTAACGTTCTGGCTATTAGCAAATTTGTTTTCATTAATTTTTGAAGAAGCAATGTAAGCCGATCAATAGGAATCGGGGCAAAATTAACATACAAATAAATAGCTGTTCCTAACCCTATTATAACCAAGCCAACGATAAAGCAAATTGCTTGGGAATACCATACTGTTGGCATTAACGTATCACGCCATAAAAAAAGCCACAAATCAATACCAACTCCTGTAATGAATGCTGTTACTAAGCCTAACCATTCCGGTCTCTGCCTCGCTAAAATCGCGTTACAGCCTATCAGTAGTATCGCAATAACAATTTCCCAGCTGCCAACCGTCAATCCTACATGTATAGATAATCCTACTAGCAATGCGTCAAAGGGGGATGTCCCTAAATTGGATTGAATCGTTAAAGAAATACCAAGTGTTAACATCATAATACCTATCAGATAAAAAATATACTTCATAATGTTTGCACCCTCATTTTTATGTTGCAAATACAACAAAATTAAATTATATTAACTATATAATTTTTTTATTGCATTTGCAACATAAAGGAGGTTGGCAATGACAGAAATTCTTCGTGAAATTGGCATGATTGCTAGAGCACTAGATTCCATTAGTAATATTGAATTCAAGGAATATGATTTAACCAAAGGTCAATATTTGTACCTTGTACGAATATGTGAAAATCCAGGTATTATTCAAGAAAAGCTAGCTGAAATGATTAAAGTAGACCGAACGACCGCAGCTCGTGCGATTCAAAAACTAGAAACGAATGGCTTTATTGAAAAAAGAAATGATGAGCACAATAAAAAAATTAAAAAGCTGTTTCCAACAACTAAAGGAAAAACGATATTTCCGATCATTAAAAGAGAAAATGATCACTCAAACAACATCGCGTTAACAGGCTTCTCAACTGAGGAAGCAGAGCAAATTTTCCAGCTGCTAAAAAGAGTTCGGGAAAATGTAGAGATAGACTGGGAGCTCGTCAAAAAAGGTCATAAAAGAAACTACTAAAGGAGCATATAGATGACAATTACAATTAAAAAATGTCAGCAAGCCGATGTGAAAAAGTTACAGGAAGTAAGCATTGAAACATTTGAAGAAACGTTCAAAGATCAAAACAGCACTGAAAATATGGAGACCTATTTAGCCAAAGCATTTAATGAAGAGCAGCTTCTAAAAGAGCTAGCAAACGAGCTCTCGGAATTTTACTTGATTTATGTCGGGGGAGAAGTAGCAGGCTATTTAAAGGTCAATATCAGCGAGGCACAAAGTGAGAATATGGGCGATACAACGCTTGAAGTTGAGCGAATTTATATTCGCAATCGCTATCAAGGACAAGGCTTAGGCAAACATTTAATGAACAAAGCTATAGAGCGCGCAACAGCACAAAATAAACAAAGCATTTGGCTCGGTGTTTGGGAGAAAAACGAAGCAGCTATTGGATTTTATCAAAAGGCAGGCTTCATTAAAACAGGTGCACACGCCTTTTACCTGGGCGACGATAAGCAAACAGATTGGATTATGAAGAAATCCATATAAACCTATTTAAATTGTTCATGGAAAAAGTAATCATCTTAAATTACTAGGTGATTACTTTTTATTTGCTTCTTGAAATTTAAATTGGCGGAAGAGGTCGGGTTAAGAAGGGATTTTCTAGTTAAATATGAAACAATAAAATCATGCTTCAAGGGACTTCTTTTTTGCAAAAAAACAAATTCTCGCATAAGATAGTAACATCTATAAAATGTAAAACTATAATTGAATAAAATGAAACATCAAATTGGACAGTTCATCGCCCATCTCAAATATTTTGAGGTGGGCGTCTTGTGTCAGTAACGATTATTCATAGGGATGAGATCTATCACACCGAAGCTTTTACTCATTATAGTTTGCGCGCTAACAAGACAAGGAGGAATGCAAATATTCTGAAAATATTTGCCTACTTAAGCCGCAAGGAATGGCTGCTTATTCTAACAAGTATCATCTTTATTATTGGACAAGTTTGGCTCGATTTAAAGCTGCCTGACTATATGTCCGAAATTACAACACTGGTACAAACACAAAGCAGTGGAACGAGGGATATTTGGCTCGCAGGTGGGAAAATGCTGCTGTGCGCACTGGGGAGTGCATTATTAGCAGTAATTGTTGGTTATTTTGCTGCAATGGTTGCGACATCACATGCTAAAACATTGCGCAAAACATTATTTGAAAAAACATTATCCTTTTCATTACAGGAAATTAATCGTTTTTCCACAGCCAGCTTGATTACGCGCTCCACAAATGACATTGCACAAATTCAACAAACTGTTGCAATGGGGTTACAAGTAATGATTAAAGCGCCAATTTTAGCCGTTTGGGCTATCTGGAAAATTTCCGATAAAAATTGGCATTGGTCGTTTGCAACAGGTATCGCAGTGCTGGCACTACTCATTATGATTAGCACATTAATTATTTTCGTCTTACCGAAATTTAAAATTGTGCAAAGATTAACAGATAACTTGAATCGTGTGACACGAGAGGGACTGATGGGCATTCATGTAGTACGTGCCTACAATGCCAAGGAGGATCAGAGTTAAAACGGATCGCCTATTTGTATGTAAATAATCGAGTTGAATGTGAAGATATCATTCAGGAAGTTTTCATAACTTGTTATCAAAACTTGGGCAATTTTCGCCATGAAGCTAGTTATAAGACTTGGTTAATTAGAATTACGATTAACAAATGTAAGGATCATCGTAAGAGATGGAGCATTAAGAATCTAATTTATAAACCAGAAATTTATTCATTGAGTACAAGTCATTCATCCGAAAATGAATATATTCAACAACAACATTCCAAAGAAATAGTAAAACACATCGCTAGTCTTTCAGGAAAATACAAAGAAGTTCTCATTCTTTATTACTATCAGGAAATGAACATGAAAGAAATAAGCAATGTCTTAAATATTAGTATAAATGCCGTAAAATCAAGACTGTTACATGGAAAAGAAGCCCTTAAAAGAAAATTTGAAAGGAGTAGTCAACTTGGATAACTTTGATAAGAAGATATCAGGAAAAGTGAAAAGTTATTTAGATGAAAATGTTGAATTTTCGACTGAAGAAAGTAAGAAAATTCACCTAAAAATTCAACAAAAGTTTTATAAATCAAGAAGCGCTAATCCGTTATATTGGACAGTTTTGGCTTTTGCAGCAATTATTTTTCTCATACTAAGCCTATCTTTTCTAAAAAGTCCAATTGTAGTTCCAGAAAACGAGTATGTTGCACAGGGTTCTGATAATGAAACTATTACCTTGCCTGAAGGTGAAGAATTAGCCGTGGACCTGTCTGACATTGAACAAATGAATATTGGTGCCGAGATGCCCCGACTTTTATATGCCGATAGCCAGATAGCAGTTATGCAGGGCACATTTGGAGTAGTCGTATATAATATGCAAGATTCAATTGTTACGAATCGGATTTCATATGAGCAAATTAAGTCATATGGCATTTCAATGATGTTGGCATCTGTATCGCAAGATGGGACAACAATCTTTATTGGAAATGATGATATGTCTATGTCGTCTAATCAATATATATTTACTCATCAATATGATATTAGTACTAGAATAATCAAAAAAACTACACAACAGCCATCCAATTTACTTAGTCCTAAAACTATTGAACAACCAGGTTATCATGAGCAATACGACGATTTACAATATGGTACGAGTCACAATATTGTAGAACTTGATAAGTCATTTATATATCTTCGCTCTGCAAAATGGGAAATGAAAGACCTACAAATTGTTAACTGCTCGTATGAAAATGATGAAAGTAAAGTCTTTGATGTGTTCAAATGAGAATTATAATCCTAACCTTTATTCACCGATCGGACCCATTGCAAAAAGAAACCGAAGATATGGAGGACAAAGTAAGTAGCTTGCTAAAATATAAAAAATGAAGAACATCTGATGTAATAGGTGTATTTGAAAATAAAGAGATAATTTTAGAAAGAGAGTAAACAATGGACAAACTAAATCAATATGTACAAGAAAAAAAGGCTAAAATAAAAAAAGTACGTCAATTAGAACGTTATCTAGCTTGCGGTACCTATGAGTTTGATAAAGAATTGAGAGTTTTGTTTAATAAGAAGGAGAGTAATTCTCCTATTCTCGATAGCTCATTTGACATTCATGACTTCGATCAAAAGTGGTCACTCCCGTTAACAAAAGGGAAGTTGAAAAGCTGGCAAAAACCCTTAAAAATTAAAAAAGAGAAACATAAATTGTTTCAAGGAAATATTATCTGGTTTTGCAGCAATGGAGACATTAAAATATTTTCTAAAACTGAAACATTGATTATTTGTAATAACAAAGAAAACTATTTGAATAAGATTGAGAACTATACGTATTTTTCAAGATTTTTCAAGCTTCCAGAACTGGTATATCAAGATGATAATAAATATCAATTGATAGAAAAATATATTAATTTTCAAAGGCAAAGTCATCAAGATAATCCATTCATATTGAAAAGCATTTATGATGATTATACTAATTATTTTTCAACTATTAACCGTGAATCACAACCAGCTTATTATACATTGAACGATCTTTTAAAAACCAGCTCTAATGCAATTCATGTAGAACGTTTTAAGCACATAGTTAACAATATAGATACTCAATTATTTGAAGCTGAGTTTCCATTTATCAAACTTCATGGTGATTTATGGACAGCAAATATTCTTTATAAATGTCCGCATCGAGATGTACATTTTTGCTTGTCTAAGCATGTACACTTTCGCTCAAAATGTACTTCTCTATTCATGTGTATGAATAATTACAACTTGACTTGGAGACCTCTACTCGCATGAATCGGCAGCCAAAACCCAGCTACTACAAGGGCTGGCTAGCCGAAAAAGGCTATCATGCTCGCCACTCCAAGTAAAGTTGTAATATACATTGGTGAGCAAAAATGTACATGGTTATACGAGCGTTTTTGTACGTACTTATAAGCGCATTTATAGACAAGAACCTCCCTTTATGGATATTTCAAATTAAACAATGTGATTCTTATCTAACACTGCTGTTCAAAATGGATTTACACAGCCGATAAGATTCATAAAACTATACTCATACATTACAAAGAGATACGATACCATAAGGGAGGCTTTATAGAAAGATTTTGAAGTAGCAAAAAAATAAATTTTCAAAAATGAGGAAATAGTCATTGCATTTATTTTCAAGTTCACATAATATAAGTGTATAGTTATATACAAATGTAATCATCTAAATCAAAAGGTGATTTTATTTTAAATCATATATAAGTAAATACTTATATAAGGAGTGCAGATAGGATGGAAAACACACTAATTGAAAAACAATTAAAAGCAGCAGCTGATTTGAATCGGATTAAATTGCTTGCATGTATGAAAAATGGGGAGGTATGCGTATGTGATTTTGTCGAGGTTTTAGGAATTTCCCAGCCAGCGGTAAGTCAGCATTTACGAAAATTAAAGGAGGCCGGCATTATTACGGAACGAAAGGTTGGCACGTGGAAGCATTATCGTTTAGTGGAGGAGCAAACCCCCTTAATGAAAGGCATTTTAGAGCAAATTCAGCCTTTAACGGGATGCAATTGCGAAACAGATTGTTGCCATGTAGGGGGAAATAGTAATGAGTAATGAATCATTAACAAAACAACTTTCTTTTCTAGATCGTTATCTCACGCTTTGGATATTTGTCGCAATGGGGATTGGTGTTTTATTAAGTGTGACAATGCCTGATATCGGAAAAGCATTAGAGTCCATGTCGATTGGTACAACATTCATACCAATTGCCATAGGGTTAATTGTCATGATGTACCCACCATTAGCGAAAGTAAAATATGAAGAAATGTGGCGCGTGTTTAAGGACTGGAAAGTGCTTTTATTATCGCTTTTTCAGAACTGGTTACTTGGTCCATTCCTAATGTTCTTTTTAGCAATCATCTTCTTGCACGATTATCCAGAGTACATGGCTGGACTCATCATGATTGGTTTAGCCCGATGTATCGCCATGGTCATTGTATGGAATGATTTAGCACGTGGGGATCGTGAATATGTGGCTGGTTTAGTTGCCTTTAACTCCATTTTCCAAATCGTGACATATTCAATCTTTGCTTACTTTTTCTTAAATGTGTTACCTGGGTGGTTTGGTTTAGAGAATTTCCATGTATCGATTTCCATGTGGGAGATTACAAAAAGTGTACTTATTTACTTAGGTATACCATTTGCTGCAGGCTTCCTCACACGTTGGATAGGGATTAAAACAAAAGGGAAAGCGTGGTATGAAGAAAAGTTCTTACCTAAGATTTCACCACTAACTTTAATCGCGCTTCTGTTTACGATTGTCATGATGTTTGCCCTGAAAGGTGAACAATTAGTTGAACTGCCACTTGATGTAGTACGTATAACGATTCCATTGTTTATTTATTTTGTGGTCATGTTTGCTGTTTCATTCTTTTCTTCTCGTAAAGCAGGTGCATCGTATCCCGTTACAGCAGCGCTTTCATTTACAGCTGCAAGTAACAACTTTGAACTAGCGATTGCCGTAGCCGTAGGTGTGTTTGGATTGCACAGTGGTGTGGCATTTGCCGCTGTTATTGGCCCACTTGTCGAAGTACCTGTGCTCATCGGACTTGTATGGGTTGCGTTACGATGGCAGAAAAAATACTTTAAAACTAGTAATTGATAAGGAGTAACTAAGATGACAAAAACACTCTATTTCTTATGTACAGGGAACTCTTGCCGTAGTCAAATGGCTGAAGGATGGGCAAGAAGGTTACTACCTGCTGATTGGGTAGTGAAAAGTGCGGGTATTGAGGCACATGGGGTGAATCCAAAAGCCATTAAAGCGATGGCAGAGCTAAATATTGATATATCGAATCATACATCAGATTTAATTGACGTTGAAACGTTAAACAACGCAACGTTAGTTGTAACGCTATGTGGGGATGCAGCAGATAAATGTCCTATAACACCTCCGCATGTCCGCCGGGAGCATTGGGGCTTTGAAGATCCAGCAAAAGCGTCTGGTACAGAAGAGGAGCAGTGGGCTGTTTTCCAAACCGTACGTGATACCATTGGTAAGCGCATAGAGCGATTTGTGACAGAGGAAACAAACTAAGGAATAAATTGCGCCTAGCTTTATGCTAGGCGTAAAAAATAACTTATATATAAGTAAATGCTTATATTATAATTCAAAGAAAGAAGAGAATTTACTTATGAAAACACTTAAGGTAATTCAACCAACTGGCTCTTGCTGTACCACTGTTAAAACCAAGAGTACCAAAGAGCATATGACTGCAAATGCTAGCAATAAAAATTTACCGATTGCCATCATCGGCGCTGGACCAATCGGGTTAGCCGCGGCTGCTCATCTAGTCGAACAAAAACAGGCATTTATTCTACTAGAAGCAGGAAATGAAGTCGCCTACAATATTCGTAGTTGGGGGCATGTCACATTGTTTTCTCCATGGCGATATAACATTAATAAAGCCGCAAAAGCTTTATTAAATGAGACAAACTGGCAAGAGCCAAACTTAGACGCGTTACCAACAGGGCATGAATTAATTGATTTTTATTTAAAGCCTCTAGCAGAATTAGCACAAATCAAATCGAGCATTCAATTAAACGCAAAGGTAGTTGGCATTTCTAAGCAATTTAATGATAAAATGAAGTCGAAAAATCGAGTAGATCAAGCCTTTCACCTATATGTTGAACAGGGGAATGACCTACATATCATTGAAGCAAGAGCGGTCATTGATGCGACAGGTACATGGGGAAATCCAAACCCAGCAAATACTGCAGGCGTATGGTTAAAAACTGAAAAAGCATTAGCAAACCAGATCGAATATGGTATTCCAGATCTTAATATGAATGTGGAGAAATACGCAAATAAGAAGATTGCCGTCATCGGGGGCGGTCATTCAGCGATAAATACGTTACTATCGCTTGCCGAATTACAAGAAGAAAACCCTTTAACTCAACTCGTTTGGATTATGCGTAAAAAGTCTGTAGAGGAAGCCTATGGTGGTGAGGAAAAAGACGCTTTAGAAGCACGTGGTACATTAGGAATCCGCATTCATGAATTAGTAGACACTGGTAAGGTGGAGGTCATCACGCCTTTTTATGTTTCCCAGGTGAAAAGGGACGAAAATATTCATATTATTGGGACTGTAAATGATGAACAAAACGTATTAACGGGATTCGATGAATTGATTGTCAATGCAGGGAGCCGTCCTGATTTTACAATGAACAGTGAGCTACGTCTTTCGATTGACACAGTAACAGAAAGCGTGCAAGCATTAGCATCGCTTATTGACCCAAATGAACACAGCTGTGGGACAGTACGAGCGCATGGTGAAGAAATACTTCGACAACCCGAAAAGGACTTTTATATAGTTGGTGCAAAGAGCTATGGACGCGCACCTACATTTTTAATGGCAACAGGCTATGAACAAGTCCGTTCCATCACAGCCTACTTAGCTGGCGATAAAGAGGCTTCAAAACGAGTGGAATTGAAGTTACCTGAAACAGGTGTATGTGGAATTAATCTAGCGGACAAATCAAAGTCATGTTGTTAATTCATTGACTGCTAGCGAAAGCTAGCAGTCCTTTTAAAATACGAAAGGGGTAACAAGATATGGATAAACTGATAATTCGCGAAATGGAACAGAAAGACTTAAAAGAGGTATTAGCGATTTATAAAGAAGGAATCGACACAGGAATGGCAACCTTTGAAACGAATGTACCAAGTGAGCCAATATGGGATGAAGGGCATCATGCCGTTTTGCGCTTTGTAGCAGAAGAAAACAATCGAGTGGTTGGTTGGATTGCCATTTCACCCGTTTCTACCCGTGCAGTTTATTCTGGCGTTGGGGAAGTAAGTGTTTATATATCGAGTGAGAGCAAAGGTAAGGGAATTGCTTCCAAGCTATTTCATGTATTAATTAAAGAAAGTGAAAAAGCAGGATTTTGGACACTTCAATCATCCATTTTCGCTGTTAATACTGCAAGCATTGAATTACATAAAAAGATGGACTTTAGGGTTGTGGGAACAAGAGAAAAAATTGCTCAGTTAAATGGAAAATGGCATGATACTGTGATAATGGAAAAACGTAGCCTTTAAAAATAAAGTTGCAATAAAATACTTCATCCTAGATTATTCACCGACCAACACAAAATCCATTCTGATATGGTTAAATCGACTAAGAACTAACCAAAAGAAAGGATTCTTCTCATGATTAGATTACCGCAAACGACGCTTAATTTCAATCACCGACTGAAATTATCCAATGATGGTGGTGAATTATCTTCCGATACAGGCCAATTTTTATTCCGTGAGTTTGACGAAAAAATTGGCTTCTCACAAACAATCGCCAAACATCTTCATTTAAAAGATGAGCGCTCTTTTTGTATTCATCCAAATGAACAGCTACTTCGTCAAAAAATATATCAATTAATCGCTGGCTATCACGAGGATGACGCAGCGGATCAACTCACATATGATCCCGTCTTTACACAAGTTCTTGGTACACCAGCACTTGCCTCACAACCATCCTTATCGCGTTTTTTCAAACGCTTTGACCCGCAGGCACTTGACCAACTTCAAGCGGCAAATCAAGAACTACTTGACCGAGTTCATCATGCCCGACAATCTAAAACGCTGATTTTCGATTTAGATTCGACGCATGCGGATACCTACGGCAATCAAGAAAAGTCCTCTTATAATGCGCATTACCGGACGCTCGGATTTCATCCACTTGTCGCATTCGATGGGCTAACAGGCGATTTTTTAAAAGCTCAGTTACGACCTGGTAGTGTCTATACGTCGAATGGTGTTGTTGAATTTATGCGTCCTTTCATCGAACACTACAACGAAACATTCCCTGAAATCTCTACCCTTGTACGAGGTGACAGTGGTTTTGCGGTGCCTGGGCTTTACGAACTGTGTGAAAAGGAATCGGTTTATTACATCATCCGTTTAAAATCGAATCCCAAACTGAAAGCACTCGCCGAAGAACTTCATCCGACACATGAAATTCGTGATGTGTCCGTGACAGAAAGCTATGTCGAGGATTCTATTTATCAAGCGTCCTCTTGGTCCATGCCACGTCGCATCATCATTCATTCCATAAGACCCGCTGGCGAACTGTTCTTTTCACATGCGTTTTTCGTGACAAATCTCAGTGAAAGTTTCTCGCCACAAGCGATTGTTACATCGTACAAAAAGCGAGGTACGATGGAAAATTTCATCAAAAAGGCGAAGGATGGATTTGGCTTTGATCAAATGAAAAGCCATGATTTCCTCGTAAACGAAGCACGCATGATGTTGAGTCTACTCGCTTACAATTTAACCAATTGGCTACGTACACTTAGTTTTCCAGTCGCAGTGAAAGGTATTCAAATCCAAACGATTCGTACACGTCTGATTAAAGTAGCAAGTAAATTAGTGAAGTCTGGGCGCTCTCTTCATTTCAAATTATCGTCGAGCTTCGTCTACACCGGCTTCTTTTGGGATGTCCTGACCAGGGTGCAACAATTAAAGTTTAACTAAATGGTCCTTTTTAAAAAAAACGAACCCGCACCAAGGGAGGAGTCTGCCCAAAAATCAGTTCTCTCGAGGCGATGACTGAAAAGATTCTACCGTTATTCAATTTTCACCTCAACATGACCTTTATTGGATGAAAACACGTGACATCTTTTAAATTGTCGATAGCTGTGAATAATTCAGGTTCTTATAAAAATATAAAATTACACTAACGTTGCATGATGAATAAATATGCTATATTCCATCAGTTTGGTAAGCCACAAGAGGTATTGGAGATTCACTGTACAGCAGTTAAGCAACTGGCAAGGGATGAAATTTTAGTACGCATGTTAGCAAGACCAATTAATCCTTCTGATTTAATCCCGATTAGAGGCTCTTATGCACATCGTATTTCTTTACCGACGATTCCTGGCTATGAAGGCGTTGGCATCGTAGAGGAGGTTGGTGCTGCCGTTTCTAAAAGCTTAATTGGTCAACGTGTCTTACCATTAAGAGGTGAAGGTACTTGGCAAAAATATGTGAAAGCACCAGCGAATCTCGCCATCCGAGTTCCACAAGCGATTGACAATTTCACAGCAGCGCAAATGTATATTAACCCAGTAACCGCATGGGTCATTTGTACAGACATATTAAACTTAAAGCCGTCAGATGTGTTGGTCGTTAATGCTTGTGGCTCTGCAATCGGACATGTTTTCGCTCAATTATCAAAGGGGCTCGGCTTCCGTTTAATCGCGATTACGCGCAATGCTATACATACGAAGCAGTTACTGGCATTAGGGGCTTCTGACGTCATTTGTTCAGAGGATGCTGTGGGTGAAAAGGTGCTGACTTTAACAAACGGATTAGGGGCAAGTGCTGCAATTGATTCAATCGGTGGCACAGCAGGCACAGAGCTAGCATTTTCTTTACGCCCAGAGGGACAATTTTTAACGATTGGGTTGCTATCAGGCATCCAAGTTGACTGGACAAAGATTGCAAAGGAAGCTCAAGTAAATGCGGCAATTTTCCATTTGCGTCATTGGAATAAAAGGATATCCATCACACATTGGCAAAATACCTTTCAACAGCTCATTACATTAATTGAACGACAACAATTAACATTCATGCCAGCAACTGCCGAGTACAATTTAGTCGATGTAAAAGAAGCAGTACGGCATGTGGAAAGCGTGAAAAATCGACTAGGTAAGGTTTTTTTAGTTTGAGCAGGTAAGTTTTGAATGCGCTCAATGCTTGTTGCTATAAGAAAAGCTTTATAAACAAAAATGATTATGATATAGTTTGAAAATACATAGTAAAAATTAGTTTCAGATTAAAAGGGTAGACAAGCTATTTTACTATATTATTAATATTTAACTAATTTCATATTTGAAACATAGAAAGTGCTCACAATCGTGTGAGGTAAAAGGGAAGCCAGTTAGATTCTGGGACAGCCCCCGCTACTGTAATTGCAGATGAAATCACAAAGCCACCTTTGTCGGGAAGGCGTGAGAGTAAAAGGAAGCATAAGTCAGGAAACCTGCTTTGTATGAAGATACCAACTTTTCGGAGGGAGAAGTTTTGGCGAGACAGGGTTTTTCTGTACTGTCTGTTAAGTGAATTTATATGCCAAAAGCTTTTGCTCTAGAAAGGAGCAGAGGCTTTTTTGTTTGTATAAGAAGGAGGTTAGGGCATTGAAAAAGGGAAAAATCTTTGTTGTAGGCTTTGGACCTGGAGACTATGAGCATATTACGAAGCGTGCAATTGATGCATTGCAGCAGAGCGATTTTATTATTGGTTATAAAACTTATGTGGAGCTAATTGAGCATTTAGTGACGGCGAAATCCATTGTCAGTACAGGGATGACGGAGGAAGTGTCACGTGCACAGGAGGCGGTAAGACAGGCAGAAGCAGGTCATATTGTTTCGGTTATTTCGAGTGGTGATGCAGGAGTTTACGGGATGGCAGGGCTTGTCTATGAGGTATTGATTGAGCTTGGCTGGACAGAAAAAGAGGGAATTGCCGTTGAGGTTGTGCCTGGGATTTCTGCGATTAATTCCTGTGCGAGCTTGCTTGGAGCGCCTGTTATGCATGATGCATGTACGATTAGCTTGAGCGACCATTTAACACCTTGGACAATTATTGAAAAGCGCATAGAGGCAGCTGCGATGGCTGATTTTGTCATTGCCTTTTATAATCCGAAAAGTGGTCGTCGGACGCGTCAAATTGTGGAGGCACAGCGAATTTTATTACAATATCGCAATCCAGCGACACCTGTAGGGCTTGTAAAAAGTGCCTATCGTGAGAAGCAAAATATTGTCATGACCACACTTGCGGAAATGTTAAATCATGATATCGGAATGCTGACAACAGTTGTTGTCGGAAATTCGTCCACATTTTTCTATGATAATAAAATGATTACACCACGTGGCTATCAGCGTAAATATACACTTGGTGAGGAAAAGCAACCACTGCGTCCACATCAACGCTTGAAAAAGGAAGCGGAGCCATGGGCATTGGATCAAGAGACAGGTATTGCAGCAACAGGTTACGAAGAGCTAGAAGTGAAGAAGCAAGTACCAGAGCAAATTGTACCGAAAAAATCATCCTTCGAAATGGCAACATTGGCACTATCACTTGTGACAAAGGAAGTGCAACCAACACCGACATTTATCGAACAAAAAATGGAAGCTATTTTTGAAGTAGCAGTAAGTCCTGGTGTAGCAAATAAGTTTTTCACACCTGAGCAGATGCGGACTTTAGCAGATCTGACAGGTGATGGCACGATGGAGTATACACCTGACCATCAGATTGTCTTAAAAATTCCAACAGACAATCCACAACAAATTGTCGAGCGTTTGGAGGAGGTAGATTTCCTCGTAGCACCAGTTGGGGACGTCCTCAATGTCAAGGCTTGTGATTTTTGTTATGGCGAGAAGGCAGATAGTATCCCCTATGCGGAGGCACTGCAAGCGGAATTTGGCGGAATGAAGCTACCAAAGCAATTGCATGTCGGCTTTAATGGTTGCGGGATGGCTTGTTATAAAGCGGTTTTTGATGATATTGGGATTGTCTACCGTAAAAGCAAGTTTGACTTGTTTATCGGTGCAAAGCCTGTTGGACGGACGGCACATGCGGCACAGCCTGTTGTTGAAGGGCTGGCGCCAGAAGAGCTTGTACCGCTTGTTAGACAGATTGTAGAGGAATATAAGGCCAATGCCCATCCAAATGAGCGTTTATTCAAATACTTTAAACGCGTGAAGAAAATTTTGAATTTTGACTATGTCGATATGGCAACCAAAATTGAAATAGAACCTGCGCCTTGCGGGGATTAGAGGTGGTTTGAATGATTTTATTTTTAGCTGGAACAAGCGATGCACGAGATTTAGCAATCAGGCTTCAACAGGAAGGGCATCAATTGCTGGCAACGGTTGTCACACCTTCAGCGGCAGAAAGCTTGCAACAGGCGAGTATTCCACATCGCATTGGGCGCTTAACAGCCGCGCAAATGGTAGACATCATTAAAACAGAAGGTGTGCATTTACTTGTAGATGCCTCACATCCTTTTGCGGAAGAGGCTTCAAAGCAGGCGATGGTGGCAGCACAAGAAGCGGATGTCCCATATATTCGTTATGAGCGTGCGCGAGAGGACTATGCACACCCTTTGATTACAACAGTGGCGAGCTATGAGGCAGCGGCACAACTAGCGAAAGATAAAGGCGGCACGATTATGCTGACAACGGGAAGTAAAACGTTAGCTACTTTTACAAAGGTTTTGTTACCAGTAGAAGGTATCCGTGTCATTGCCCGTATGTTACCGAATCTTGAAAATATGGAGAAATGTGCAGCATTAGGTGTAGCACAAAAGGATATTGTCGCGATTCAAGGACCCTTTACGAAGGAGCTAAACCATGCACTCTATACGCAGTATGGGGTGACACTCATGGTGACAAAGGCGAGTGGAAAAGTCGGCTCTGTTGATGAAAAAATTAGTTCCGCACTAGAACTAGGTATTGAAATCATTATGATTGATCGCCCGAATATTTCATATGGGCAACAGTTTTCAACATTTGAAGAAATTAGTCAACTTGTAGGAGGAATAGAAGATGACAGGAAATAAAAACTTTAATACGGATTTTACACCGCTAACGGTAGACCCAGATAAAATTTATGATTACAGCTTTTCGATTATTGCTGAGGAAATGGGTGAGCACAATTTCTCAGAAGACCAATGGAAGGTTGTACGCCGCGTTATTCATGCATCTGCGGATTTTGAGCTAGGACGTAGTGTGATGTTTACACCTGATGCGATTGAAGCAGGTGTTCAGTCGATTTTAGCAGGTCGCCATGTGGTAGCAGATGTGCAAATGATTGAAAGTGGTTCAGGTCGCAAGCGATTCCAAAAGCACGGTGGCGATTTGCATTGTTATATCGCAGACCCAGACGTATGGAAAGAGGCGAAGGAACAAAGTACAACGCGTGCAGTTGTGTCGATGCAAAAGGCAGTGCGTGAAAATGAAGGCGGCATTTATGCAATTGGTAATGCGCCAACCGCTTTATTAGAATTAATTCGCCTTATTAAAGAAGGCATTGCGAAGCCTGATTTAATTATCGGGATGCCTGTAGGCTTTGTATCGGCGGCAGAATCCAAAGAGGAGCTTGCTAAATTAGAAGGAATTCCATTTATTACAAATGTCGGACGTAAAGGCGGTAGTACAGTCACAGTGGCGGCATTGAATGCGATTTCCATTTTAGCGGATGAACGAGCGAATGGAAAAGCCTAAAAAAGACCCGAAGGAAATGCGGCATGGCTATACGACAGGAGCTTGTGCAACGGCTGCGACAAAAGCAGCCTTGACCGCCTTGTTAACGAAAGAGGAGCAAGAAACAGCGACAATCCATTTGCCTGTTGGTAAAGATGCCACCTTCACAATGGATGTCTGTGTGTTTGAACAAGAAAGTGTACGCTGTGAGACGATTAAAGATGCAGGGGATGACCCAGATGCAACACATAAGGCACGCATTGTGAGCACAGTCAGATTGGTGGAAAAGCCAGGAATTCATTTAGATGGGGGCGTCGGCGTTGGTCGTGTGACAAAACCAGGGCTGCCTGTTGATGTAGGGCTTGCCGCCATTAACCCTGTGCCGCGTAAGATGATTATAGGCGTTGTCGAAGAACTTATACAGGAGTTTTCGATTACATGCGGTGTCGAAGTGATTATTTCTGTACCAGATGGCGAGGAAATTGCCAAAAAAACGTTGAATGGTCGTCTCGGTATTGTTGGCGGGATTTCCATTTTAGGGACACGTGGAACGGTCGTACCGTTTTCGACTTCTGCCTATATGGCAAGTATTGTACAGGCCATTAGTGTAGCAAAATCCGCTGGCTGTAGGCATGTTGTGATTACAACTGGTGGGCGCAGCGAGAAGTATGGAATGGCAGAGTACCCCGATTTGCCAGAGGAAGCGTTTATTGAGATGGGCGATTTTGTCGGCTTTACTTTAAAGCATTGCAAGCGTCTTGGCATTGAACGTGTCTCACTTGTTGGCATGATGGGGAAGTTTTCAAAAGTCGCACAAGGTGTCATGATGGTGCATTCGAAAAGTGCGCCGATTAATTTTGAATTTCTTGCACAATTAGCAAAAGCAGCGGGGGCAGATGAGGCAACGCTTGCAGAGGTGCTAGAGGCCAATACTGCCTCGCATGTTGGCGATATGATGCTAGAGCGTGGTTTGCATGACTTCTTTTATCAAATGTGTAAATGCTGTTGCTATGCCTCACTTGACCATATTAGAGGAGGCTTAACGCTATCTACCTCATTGTATTCAATGAAGGGTGAACTATTAGGGAGGGCTGAGAATATTGCCACAGTCAATGAAGATGATTGGTATCGGGGATAGCGTCGAAGGATTGCTTCCGCAATACAAAAAATGGATTGAAACATGTGAAGTGCTTGTTGGTGGGGAAAGAGTATTGGATTTCTTCCCTGATGTACAAGCTGAGAAAGTTGTGATTAAAGGTGGCTTATCTGCACTTGTCACACGTCTGCAAAGCGAAACGCGTGAGGTGGTCGTTTTGGCATCAGGTGACCCGCTATTTTACGGGATTGGTAGCTATTTAGCGAAAAAGCTACCGCTTGAAATTTATCCGTATATGAGTTCAGTACAGCTTGCTTTTTCAAAAATGAAGGACAGTTGGCAGGATGCATACATTGTCAGTGTGCACGGTCGCTCTATGAAAGGGTTAGCGCAAAAGATAGATGGCAGACCGAAAGTCGCACTGTTAACGGATAAGGAAAATAGCCCAAATGCTATTGCCCGTTATTTAAAGGAATTTGGCATGCATGAGTATGAGGCATTTGTAGCGGAAAATCTCGGTGGGGAGACGGAGAAATACGGCTTTTACACACTGGATGAATTAGCAGCAGCAACTTTTTCACCGTTAAATGTGGTCATTTTGCGTCAAACAGTGACACCAAAAACATATACGCTCGGCATTGACGATGAGGAATTTGCACAGCGCAAGCCAGAAAAGGGCTTAATTACGAAAAAGGAAATTCGCACATTAAGCATTCAAGCACTTGCCTTACATGAGAAAAGCATTATGTGGGATATTGGCACATGCACAGGCTCTGTTGCCATTGAGGCAGGGAAAATTGCACGAGAAGGTGCGATTTATGCGGTGGAGAAAAATGAAGGCGATCTTGAAAATTGTCTGCAAAACCAGCGTAAATTCCGCGTAGATTTTACGGCGATACATAGTAAAGCGCCAGCAGGATTGGAAGACTTTCCAAGCCCAGACGCTATTTTCATCGGTGGCTCAGGTGGCGAGATGCAGGAGTTACTTGCTCTTTGTGTGGAGAAATTAAAAGCAGATGGTCGTCTTGTGATGAACATTGCAACGATTGAAAATTTATATGAAGCGGTTACAGCGTTGAAACAGAATGGCTGTCAAGTTGAAATTTTACAGGCACAGCTATCACGCAGTAAGCCCATTTTAAATATGACAAGATTTGTACCGCTAAATCCAATTTATATTGTGACGGCGAGAAAAGGAGTTTAACATGACAAAGCTAGGTGTTTTATATGGTTTAGGCGTTGGTCCTGGAGATCCAGAACTTATTACAGTAAAGGCATTTCGTAAAATTCAAGAATCGCCTGTTATTGCCTATCCCAAAAAATTAAAAGGCAGCAAAAGCTACGCACATCGCATTGTCGATGTTTATATTAATCCTGCTGAAAAAGAGATGCTGGGGCTTGTTTTTCCAATGACGAAGGACGAGGCGATATTAGAGCGTGAGTGGACAAAATCAGTCGAGCTTGTCTATGAACAATTACAACAGGGCAAGGATGTTGCGTTTGTAACGGAAGGCGATCCACTGTTGTATAGTACGTTTATTCATATGATGCATTTAATGCAGGACAAGCATCCTGATGTAGACATTCAAGTTGTACCAGGAATTTCTTCGTTAAACGGAGCAGCATCTCGCTTAGGTATTGCGCTGGCAGATGGTGACGATCATGTAGCGATTATTCCAGCACATGATGATTATGAGGCGATGAAAAAAGCCATTGTTGAGCACGATGCCATTATTTTTATTAAAGTAGCGAAAGTTATCGATTTAATGTTGTCGATTTTACGTGAGCTCAACTTATTGGATAAAGCATCTGTTGTCACAAAGGTCACTTCTGATGAGGAAGTCATTTGGGATGTGCAACAGCTCGACGGTGTGGATTTAGAATACTTAACATTAATGGTGGTGCGCAAATAATGAAGAAAATATGGATTATCGGTGCTGGTCCTGGTGACCCTGATTTAATTACGGTCAAAGGGTTACAGCATTTGCAAACGGCTGATGTCGTGATGTATACAGATTCCTTAGTGAATGATGAGCTGATTGCGAAAGCAAAGCCAGATGCTGAAGTGATTCGCACAGCAGGCATGCATTTAGAAGAAATGGTCGAGGTCATGGCATCGCATATTTTAGCTGGGAAAAAGGTTGTGCGTATGCATACAGGTGACCCTGCGATGTATGGAGCAACGATGGAGCAAGTGGCATTATTAAAGGCACGTGGTATTGATTATGAGGTCATTCCAGGGGTAAGCTCGGTGTTTGCTTCTGCTGCGGCTGTTGGTGCAGAGCTAACGATTCCAGATTTAACGCAAACATTGATTTTAACGCGTGCTGAAGGGCGTACACCTGTACCAGAATTCGAAAAATTACGTTTATTAGCAAGCCATCACTGCACAATTGCTTTATTTTTAAGTGCGACCTTAACGAAGAAAATTGTCAAGGAGTTGCAGGAAGCAGGATGGGCAGATGATACACCAGTAGCGGTTGTCCAGCGCGCGACATGGCCAGACCAGAAAATTGTTCGTACAACCTTAGTCGAGCTAGATGAAGCAATGCGCACAAACGGCATCCGCAAGCATGCCATGATTTTAGCAGGGTGGGCTTTGGACCCAGCAATTCATGATAAAGAATACCGCTCGAAATTATATGATGCGACGTTTACACATGGCTTTAGAAAAGGTGTGAAAGCAGATGATTGAGCTACAGGAAGGGGTTATTCCTGAAATTGAGGTGCGCAAGCCCTATGCACTTGTGGCGATTACAAAGCATGGTGTGGCGATGGCACGCGACTTACAGCAAAAGTTTCCACAGGTCGATTTATATTATATGGCGAAATTTGAGCAAGGGGATGAGCAAGACAGAGGCATCCAGCTATTTACAGGAACAGTGCGTCTCCTATTGCCTGCGTTGTTCAAGCAATATAAAGGCTTAATTTTGATTATTTCATTGGGTGCTGTTGTACGAATGATTGCGCCGATTTTAGTTGATAAAAAGACAGATCCAGCCGTTGTTGTTGTCGATGATAAAGGGGAAAATGTCATTAGCGTGCTTTCGGGGCATTTAGGCGGAGCAAATGCTTTAACGCATGAGGTCGCAGAGGCAATGCAAGCACGGGCGATTATTACTACTGCCTCCGATGTACAAAAAACGATTCCTGTCGATTTATTCGGTGCACGCTTCGGCTGGCGCTGGGATGCTGAGGATAAATTAACACCTGTCAGCGCCTCTGTTGTCAATGAGGAGCAAGTGGCAATTATTCAAGAAACGGGCGAGAAAAATTGGTGGATGCATGATACACCTATGCCACCAAGCATAGTCGTCTATCCGTCTATACAACAAGCAATCGATGTGAAACCACAGGCGGCATTAATTATTACAGATCGCCTGTTAACAGA
Source organism: Metasolibacillus sp. (assembly GCF_025291715.1). Lineage (GTDB taxonomy): Bacteria > Bacillota > Bacilli > Bacillales_A > Planococcaceae > Metasolibacillus > Metasolibacillus louembei. Next base: position 42,208 of record NZ_JAMBIZ010000017.1, on the reverse strand, counting down.
GAGTGAATCGGTCTTACTTGAAAACGGTGTTGTCTACCGCCCGAAATCAATTGTGCTTGGCATGGGCTGTAATCGAGGAACTTCGTTAGAGGAAATCGAGGCAGTGATTGATGAAGCATTGCAGGAGCTTCAGTTATCGAAAAAAAGTGTCAAAGCATTGTGCACGATTTCGATTAAACAAGATGAAGTATGCTTCCAGCAAATCACGAATAAATACGGTTGGGAATTTATTACGTACACACCAGAACAATTAAATGAAATGCCATTACCAAACCCGTCTGAAACGGTATTTAAATTTACAGGAGCGTATGGTGTGAGCGAGCCTGCTGCCATGCGTTATGCGAAAACGACAGACTTGTTATTAACGAAAAAGAAAAGCGGCAATGCGACGATTTCTGTTGCACGTTTAACATTTTAGGAGGTGAGCATATGACAAAGCGTTTTGTTATTGCAGGCACAGGAAGTGGTGTCGGCAAAACGACATTTACAATCGGCTTGATGCAAGCATTAAAAAATAAAGGACTGGTTGTACAAGGCTTTAAATGTGGACCAGATTATATCGATCCGACCTATCATAGTGCTGTCACAGGACGTATTTCACGCAATATCGATAGCTGGATGCTGACACATGACACAGTAACGACGATTGTCAGCCGTGCAAGTCGTGGAGCAGATGTCGCTGTGATTGAAGGCGTCATGGGCTTTTATGATGGTAAAAGTCCACTAAATGATGCAGGCTCAACGGCAGAAATCAGTGTCATTACTCAGTCACCTGTTGTGTTAATTGTCAATGCCGCGAGCATGGCAAGAAGTGTAGCCGCTGTTGTCAAAGGCTTTCAAACATTATCGACAGCGCCAAATATTGTCGCAGTCATCGTCAATCAAGTTGGCAGTGTCAGCCATTTTGAGCTAGTCAAAGCAGCGATTGAGCAAGAATGCCAAATTCCTGTGATTGGCTATTTGAAAAAAGACGCGACACTTTCTATGCCAAGCAGACATCTAGGCTTAGTTCCTGCGGTTGAACGTGGAGAATTAACGACATTTTTTGAGCATTTAGGTGAACTGATTGCGGAAACGGTTGATGTAGAGCGTTTACTTGCTTTAACGGAAGCACCTCAACTTGAGGAAACAAGTCGTTTATTTGAACCAGAACCTGCACAACATGTGACGATTGCTGTGGCGAAGGATGCGGCATTTAATTTTTACTATGAAGAAAATTTAGAATTACTAAGGGCTAAGGGAGCCGAAATTGCGTATTTTTCACCGCTTCGCAATGAACCTGTGCCAAGTGAGGCAGATGGGCTGTATTTAGGTGGTGGCTTCCCTGAGGAGTTTGCTGCACAGCTTGAACAATGCACAGCAACGAAAAAATCAGTTCAAGAGACAATCGCACGTGGTGTGCCAACATTAGCTGAATGCGGCGGTTTTATGTATTTGACTGAAGCCATTACAACAACAACGGGGGCGCGTTATCCAATGTTAGGCATCATTCCTGGTGAAGTCAAAATGCAAACAAAGCTAGCTGCGCTTGGCTATCGTGAAATTACAGGGGCAACGGACAATTTCCTTATTCGTCAAGAAGGCCAAGCGAAGGGACATGAATTTCATTACTCCGTATATGAGGGGCAGCATGATTGTCCTGCCTATAAGACAAAAGGGCGCTTTGGGCAAAAGGAAGAGGGCTACACGACAGGCAATTTAGTAGCAGGCTATACGCATTTCCATTTCGCTTCGAATCCAGCGCTTGTTGAGCAATGGCTTGAAGCATGTAAGAAGGTGAAGGCATGACATATTTTCCAGCATTATTAAACATTGATTACAAAAAAGTAGTCGTTGTAGGAGGTGGCAATGTGGCGGCACAAAAAGTGCGTGCGCTACTACCAACAAAGGCGAACATTCATATTATTAGCCCTGATTTAATAGCAGAACTGGCTTCCTATGTACAAGAAGGGCGTGCCATTTGGCATGAAAAACAATTTGCACCGCATGATGTCGATGATGCTGTTTTAGTTTTTGCGACGACAAATAGCGAGGCAGTCAATGATGCGGTAGAGGAAGCAACACAACACTGGCAGCAATTTTCACGTGCAGATATGAAGGGGCGTGTGGATTTTATTAATCCAGCGGTTGTTAGACGAGGCGAATTGATACTCGCTGTTTCAACATCAGGTGCAAGCCCAGGCTATACACGCAAGTTGAAAGCGGAGCTAGAGGAGCAGTTTGATGAAAGTTACGCACAGTATATTGCTTTTTTAAAGCATTGTCGCCAGCAAATTAATGCAACATTGACGGACAAGACCGCTAAGCGCAAAGCATTGCAGCAAACATTGCGCCCTGAAATTTTTGACTGGCTGCAGCAAGGTGATGTACAACAATGTGAAGTTTTTTTACAAAATTTACTAAACGGAGAACGATCGACATGAGCGGAAAAGTATTTTTAGTCGGTGCAGGGCCTGGTGATCCCAAATTAATTACGGTATATGGCTTACAATGCATTCAGCAGGCAGATGTCATTGCCTATGACCGCCTTGTCAATCAGGAGTTGCTATCACATGCCAAGCCAGAGGCAGAACTTATTTTTTGTGGTAAAAGCCCAGGAAATCATGGCTTAATTCAGGAGCAAATTCATGAATTGCTTGTGCGAGAAGCACAGGCGGGTAAAACTGTCGTACGTTTAAAGGGTGGTGACCCATTTGTTTTTGGGCGTGGTGCAGAGGAAGCAGCCGTTTTAAAAGACGCCAATATTCCATATGAGGTTGTGCCAGGGATAACAGCGGGAATTGCTGCACCTGCCTATGCAGGCATCCCTGTCACACATCGTGATCATGCCGCAAGCTTTGCGATTGTGACGGGGCATGGTCGTGCAGAAAAGGGCAATGACTTTTTACATTGGGCATCCCTTGTACATATTGATACCGTTGCCTTTTATATGAGCGTTGGCAATATCGCCCATATTACAAAGCAATTAATGGCACATGGTCGCAAGCCGTCAACACCTGTTGCGGTGATTGAATGGGGAACGACAGAGGAGCAACGGACATTAATCGGGACATTAGAAACGATTACACAAGATATCCAAGAGCATGGCTACCGCAATCCATCGATGATTTTAGTTGGAGAGGTTGTCCAAGTTCGTGAACAAGTCGCTTGGTTTCAAGAGCGTGTAAGGGAGGAACAGCAATGACTATTTTTGAAGCATTAAAAAATCGACGTGCGGTGCGCAATTATACAACACAGCCTGTCGAACGAGAAAAAATCGAACGTTTATTAGAGGCAGCAACATTTTCGCCAAATGACCGCATGCGTGAACCTTGGCATTTTTATGTGTTGCAAGGACAAGCACTGGCAAATTATGAAACGCTGGCACACGACTATTTAGTAGAGCGTTTTCCGACAAAACCTAATTTAGTGGAAAGCTCGTTAAAGGTTGTGCAAACAACACCCGTTGTCATCGTAGTAACATCTGATATCGTGGACGGAGATGCAGATGCAACGAAAGATAATGTATTCGCTGTCAGCACAGCGATTATGTCGATGTGGCTTGTAGCGGAGGAGCTTGGCTTAGGCTTCGTATGGCGTACACGTGGTGTAGGGCTTGTGCATGATCCAGCAATGCATCAATTTATTCAAGCACCTGCAAACCAACAAGTTGTCGGTACGATTTTCCTTGGCTATCCAGCAGAAGAGAAAGAAACGGAGAAAAAGCGCACGAGCTATACAGAAAAAACAACATGGCTATTATGATTCAGTATTTAGTAGGAGACGCCTATCTCTACAGATAGTGCGATGAATATTTACATTACCATTCATTCAGTAGCGGGACACCTACTGAATCATGATAAAGCCTCCGGCGGATGTCACAGATTTTGAAGCGGAGTTTTCAAGCAAGCTTGAAAAAATCTGGACACAATTACGCCGAGGCGTAATTGATAAGGGGGGATCGCATGGCAGCGAAAAAAGGATTACTGCTTGTCTACACAGGTGATGGCAAAGGAAAAACAACGGCTTCTCTAGGTGTAACACTAAGAGCGATTGGACGAGGGCTCAATGTACGCTTTATGCAGTTTATTAAATCACCAGAAAGAACATATGGAGAGCAAATCGCCCTTCGTAAGCTCGGTGTAGAAACAGAGCAGCTTGGTATTGGCTTTACATGGACAAAAACACCTGAAGAGCACCGCATTGCCTTGAAAACGGCTTGGCTGAAAACAAAGCAAGCACTAAAAGATGAGTCGCTTGATTTGCTCGTATTGGATGAATTAAATAACGCATTAGCCATTACAAAATTTCCAGTGGACGATGTACTACCACTTAGTGAAGTGTTAGAGGCATTGCGTAATCGTCCAGCACATATGCATGTTGTCATTACAGGTAGAAGCGCACATCCTTCAATTGAAGCACTGGCGGATTTAGTGTCAACGATTGCACCGACAAAGCATTATTATGAGGAAGGCATACCTGCTGTAAAGGGGCTTGAATTTTAATGACAAAAGCGAAGGCAATCATGGTGCAAGGGACGGCTTCTGATGTGGGGAAAAGCATGATTTGTACCGCATTATGCCGCATTTTTTCAAATGATGGCTACAAAGTCGTACCGTTTAAATCACAAAATATGGCACTGAATTCGTATATTACGCAAGATGGTGGCGAAATTGGCCGCGCACAAGGTGTACAGGCAGAGGCCGCGCGCATTCAAGCGACGACACATATGAATCCGATTTTGCTCAAACCAAAGCAAGATATGGTGTCCGAGGTCGTGCTACATGGCAAGCATTATTTAGATATGAATGCTAAAACGTATCGCAGTCATTTTGTCGAACAGGTCATGCCAGAGGTAGAAAATTCGGTGCGTTATTTACAGGCAAATTATGAAGTGATTGTGCTAGAAGGTGCGGGGAGCCCCGCTGAAATCAATTTAAAGGCACGCGATATTGCTAATATGCGCATGGCCCATTTAGCGGATGCCGCAGTCATTTTAGTGGCAGATATTGATCGTGGTGGTGTGTTTGCCTCGATTATCGGCACATTAGCTCTACTAGATGATGCAGAACGTGCGCGTGTCAAAGGGTTTGTCATTAATAAATTTCGTGGCATGAAAGAGCTATTAGATGATGGCTTAGAATGGCTGGAGCAGGAAACAGGTATCCCTGTATTAGGCGTTATACCATATTTGGCTATTGAAATCGATGCCGAGGACTCCTTAGCCTTATCCTCTTTACGCTTGAAAAAGCCAAAGCCGGGAGAATTTGCGTTAGATGTTGCGATGATTCAACTGCCGCGCATTTCGAATTTTACAGATATTGACCCATTATTTGAAGAGCCTGGTGTTGGTGTACGCATCGTCAAATCAGTGACAGAGCTAGGCAATCCTGATTTGCTGATTCTACCGGGAACAAAAAATACGATTGACGATTTACAATGGTTGAAGCAAACAGGCTTAGATGCTGCGATTGTTGCACTGTATCAAGCAGGTACGAAAATTGTCGGCATTTGTGGTGGCTATCAAATGCTTGGTGAAGTATTAATTGATACAGAGGGCATCGAAGGTGATGGTAGCACGGCACAAGGTCTTGGTCTTCTACCGATTGAAACCGTGTTTTTCCCTGAAAAGCAAACGGTGCAAGTGGCAGGTATTATTTTGGCGACAAATGAAGAAGTGACAGGCTATGAAATCCATTTAGGACGCACGACGTTAAAGGAAGGGGCAACCCCTTTTGTGAAAATGGCTGATGGGCGACTGGATGGAGCGATAACGGCTGATGGGCAAGTAATTGGCACGTATTTACATGGAATTTTCCATAATCGCCACCTAACACGACGTTTGATTAATGAACTACGCGTGCAAAAAGGATTAGCTCCTTTAGCGTTAGCTATTAAAACAGATGCTGAGCTTCGCGATGAAGCCTACGAGCGACTGGATCAGCATGTGCGCGCACATCTTGATATGGACAAGCTTTATACGATTTTACATGAGACAAATACAATTAAATAAAGAGATATGATGAGGTGCGGCAAGTTGCTTGCTGCTTAAAAGGGAAGTGCGATGCGATTTCGCCACGGTACCCGCCACTGTAATTTGGAGCAAATTAGGATAACTCACTGAGCAATCGGGAAGAGCTAATGCGCGCTGAAGATAAGTCAGGAGACCTGCCTCATCAAGTAAAACAAACACCTACGGGATTATGGGGGGGCTTTGAACAATGGACATGGATTCATTGTGCAAACTTTTCTTTTGATGCAGCAATTGAATCAAAAGAAAGCCTCTGGCGGATGTCACAGATTTTGAAGAGAGGCTTGCACAGCGCTTGTTCGAAAAAAAATCTGGACACAATTATGCCTTAACATAATTACTAGAGGTGTTGGAAAGTTTTTCTTTCTAACACCTTTTTATTTTGAAGAAAAAGAAAGGGGGCATACGAATGAAAGGTCCTTTGGTCATAAATTTTGAGCAATTGTGGCAAGAGGGGATGCATGATTGGCATGGGAAAATGCCTGAGCGCATGGTAGACGATGCGCTAGAGGAAGCCTTTTGGGCAGCATCGATGGCGAAGAAAAAGCCGAAGCAAACCGATACCTATGCTGAAACTATTTTTCAAGCGATGCAAGCACATCTCACACCAGCAGATGAAGTGTTGGAAATAGGGCCAGGCTGGGGCAATTATACGTTTCCTTTAGAACGCTATGTGGCAAGTGTCACATGTGTGGATAGCTCGGAAAGCGTCTTAGCGTATTTAAAGCAGCATACGACGGAGCGCGTCAAGCTATGTCATGGCAAGTTTGAACAACTGGCTTTAGCACAGCATGATGTGGTGCTTGGTGTGAATTGTTTTTATCGCATGTACCATATGAATGCAACATTAGTAAAAATGAATGAGCTTGCTCGCAAAAAAGCAATTATTGGGATGACAACGGGGCCGATTCAACCGCATTACAATATCTTGCATGATACATATGGCTATGCAATTAAGTTTCCACGACGCGATTATATTGAAATTGTCAATATGCTCTACCAGCTAGGGATTTATGCGGATTGTCAAATGATTCCGTTAGAACGCACCTATCGTTATGACAGCAAAGAAGCGTTGTTAACAGCGCAAAGCAAAAAAATATTGGATGCACAATTTAATATGGAACATGTAGAGGCAGCACTAGCGCCATTTATTGTTGAAGAAAACGGCGTATATAGTTATTCGCATACGTTTTATGCGGCGATTATTACATGGACACCTATACAGAAAGTGATGGTAGAAACAAAATGAGGCAACCAAAAAATGTCGCTTTACTTGTTGTGATTTTGCTGTTAGTGCTACTTGCTTCAATGACAGCCGCCGTTATGGTTGGCTCTGTGGCAATTACGCCCACAACGATTTGGCAAGTAATTTTTTCGAAGCTAGGGCTCGATTCCTTTTTCACAAGCAGCTATAGTCGCTCACAAGAAGTAATTATTTGGCAAATACGTGTACCAAGAGTCTTGCTAGCGGCCACTGTCGGAGCAGGCTTGGCAATTAGTGGTGCAGCGATTCAAGCCATCGTACGTAATTCGATTGCAGATCCTTACATACTTGGCGTGTCCTCAGGGGCAACTGTTGGTGCTACCTCTGTGATTTTACTTGGTGCGTTTTCCTTTTTCGGTATTTATGCGCTATCCTTTGCTGCGTTTTTAGGTGCGATGCTATCGGTAGTTGTTGTCTTTTTCCTGGCACGAGTAAATGGGCGCTTATCGGTTATTCGCTTATTGTTGGCAGGTATTGCGGTATCACTCGTTTTATCTGCGATTAGTAATTTTATGCTGATGATGAGTAAGCAAGAAGGTGGCATGAAAGCGGTGTTGCACTGGATGCTTGGCAGTTTAGCTGGTGCAAAATGGAGCAATATTTGGCTGCCGATTCTTGTATTAGCCATCGTCTATACTGTTTTGCGTGTTTATGCACGTTACTTAAATATTTTGCTGCTCGGAGAGGAATCTGCTTCTACATTAGGCATATCCATTGAAAAATTCCGCCTGCTGATTATTGTGATGGTGTCACTGTTAACAGGTGTGTTAGTAGCAGTGAGCGGTTCAATCGGCTTTATCGGCTTAATTGTTCCACATATTGTGCGTATGCTTGTCGGCTCGAATTATCGTCAAGTACTACCAGTGAGCGCTGTGATTGGTGCCATCTTTTTAGTATGGGCAGATGCGTTTGCCCGCATTGTCATTGCACCAGAGGAAATGCCAATTGGGATACTAACAGCACTTTGTGGCTGTCCATTTTTCATTTGGATGTTGCGTAAGCAAAAATATACATTTGGTGAGGGGGGAAGCTAATGGTTTTTCGTTTAGAAGATGTATCTGTTGCAATTGGCGACAAGAAAATTATCGAACAGCTTTCCCTGCAAATGCAAGAAGGGCAACTGATTGGCTTAGTTGGACCAAATGGCAGCGGCAAATCAACGTTGCTCAAAAGCATGTATCGTTTTTTAAAGCCTGCTGGAGGGCAAGTATTGCTATTTGAGCAAGATGTTTGGGCACAAAACGAAAAGCAAATGGCGAAAAAGTTAGCTGTTGTTGGGCAGGAAACCCCTATACTCTTTGAATTCACAGTACAGGATCTTGTCGCAATGGGCAGAACACCACATAAAGGGCTGTTTGAAATGGATACGGCGGAAGATGAACAAATTGTTGAGCAAGCGCTAATGAAAACAGGTATTACCCATTTAGCAGACCGCCAATTTAGCACATTATCAGGAGGTGAGAAAAAGCGCGTTGTCATTGCACGGGCATTGGCACAGCAAGCACAAGTATTAATATTAGACGAACCAACGAATCATTTGGATATTCAGCATCAATTGCAATTAATGGATTTAATCCGTCAATTGCCGATTACCGTCATTGCAGCACTGCACGATTTAAATTTAGCCGCGACCTATTGTGACACCATTTATGTGTTAAAAGATGGAGAATTATGTGCAGTCGGCACACCACAGGACGTATTAACACCTGCACTATTAGCAAAAGTATTTCAAGTAACAGCGGAAATTTCGATTCATCCCGCAACAAAAAAACCACAGTTGTTCTTTTTATCAGAACAATGGCAATCAAAAGGAGAATAAACGATGAAAAAGTTAAAATTATTATGGATAACAGCGATGCTACTTGTGTTAGCAGCATGCGGCACAACCGAGGAAAAACCAGCAACAAAAGAAGAAACACCAAAACAAAATGAACAACAAGTAATTACAATTGAAAATAATGACACAGTACAAGAATATACGGAAGCACCAAAGCGAGCGATTTCGTTAAACCAACATGTAACGGAAGTAATGTTAGCACTTGGCTTAGAAGATTCAATGGTTGGAACAGCTTATTTAGATGATGAAATTTATGCACCATTACAAGAAGCTTATGCCAAAGTGCCTGTATTAGCAGATCAGTATCCATCAAAGGAACAAGTAATCGATGCAGAAGCGGACTTTTTATATGGTGGTTGGAAAAGTGCCTTTGGTGAAAAAGGTGTAGGAACACCAGAGGAGTTATCTGAATTAGGCATTCACACGTATTTACAAACATCTTCTTCAATGTTAGGACCAAAACTAGAAAATATTTTCATCGACATCCGTAACATTGCAAAAATCTTCCGTATTGAAGAACGCGGAGAAGCATTAGTTACACAAATGACAGCAGATGTAGAAGCGATTACAGCACAGCTTCCTACAGACCAAGAGCCATTGAAAGTATTAGTATTTGACAGTGGAGAGCAAGATGTCTTTACAGCAGCACAAAACTTTATGAATGAGCTTGTAACAATTGCTGGTGGAGAAAATATTTTTGGTGATGTTGAAAGTGGTTGGGCAACCGTATCAAAAGAAGATGCGGTAGACCGTCAACCAGAGGTGATTGTCGTGATTGATTATGGCGCAACAACGGCGGAAGAAAAAATCAACTTCTTAAAGCAAGACCCTGCACTTAGCACAACACCAGCTGTACAAAATGAACACTTTGTGATTTTACCATTATCCGCAGCTTCAGAAGGGGTACGTGCTGCAGAAGCAATCGAGATTTTAGCAAAAGGGTTCTATCCAAACAGCTTTAAATAATAAAAATGAGGGGGGAGCTGTATGAATCAAGTCCAAAAGATGTTTACAACGATGCCAACCAAAACCTTTGCTACATTAAAAGAACAAGGTGATTATACTTGTCTATCTGTTGCACCAGGTATTGTCAATAAGCATTTTACCGCGCAACAACTGTTAACGATTGCTCAGCTTGTAGGCGAAACAGGGGCGATTAAATATTCAGCTGCCCATCGCCTCTTGGTGTCTGTGGAAACAGCACGTGTAGAAGAGGTGACGGCGGCATTTCAAGAGGTAGATTTATATATTTACCCAGCAGGCAATGTGGCGACATTCAAATGGTGTGATTTTTGTGATGGTGAGGAATTACATGCCAAAGACCTTGCAGAACAATTGTTTACGGAAGTAGAAGGGCTTGCGACAAAGTATCGCCTACGCATCGGCTTTAATGCCTGTGCATCTGCTTGCTACAATGCGGTATATGATGATATTGCGCTCGTTTATTATCAAGAGCAGGTTGATATTTGGGTAGGAGCAGTACCAATGGGCAGACACGCGAAACCTGGCAAGCTTGTGGCAAAAAAGGTGCCTGCACAAGATATCACAGGCTTGCTCATCGCTTTACTCAATTTTTATAATACAAATGCCAAAGACAATGAAGAATTTTATAAATTTGCCAAGCGTCAGCAATTCTTTCAAGCGTGGCTCGAACAATATAGGGGGAATGCGATATGACAACATGGAATTTACAAAAAACGCAGCGCCATTTGTTGATTTGTAATGGCGCGACATGTCTAAGTGCAGGTGGTGAGGAAGTGACACAGGCCATCCGCCGTGAAATTGCGGAGCACAAGCTAGATGAGGTAATTCATACATCAAGAACGCGCTGTAACGGTCGCTGCAAAGATAAATGTGTTGTCATTTCTTATCCAGATGCAACGTGGTATCATGTGCCAAATGATGAGGTGGCGCGTGCCGTTGTCCATGAGGAAGTCGAGGAAGAAAATATTATTTACCGCCTCGGTGCTGAAGGTACGTTTGAACATAATGACAAGCGTGAAACGATTCAAGGCATCCATAAATATAAACGCAAGAAAAAGGTGGGAGAAAAAGTTAAAAAGGCGATTTTATTCGTTGGGCATGGCAGTAAATTAGAAGCAGGAAACGAAGAAGTACGCCAATTTGTCGAGCGCACACGCTATTTAATTGACCCCAGCTTTTTAGTTGAAACATGCTTTTTAGAGTTTGCTGCACCAGATATTGAGGAAGGCATTGAAAACTGTGTGGAAAAAGGGGCAGAAGAGGTGCATGTTGTGCCAATTATTTTGCTACACGCAGGGCATTCAAAGCTGCATATCCCAGCGGAAATCGAGCATGCGCGCGAGCATTTCCCACATATTACATTCACGTATGGGCAAACAATCGGAATTCACGACAAAATTTTCAAGATTTTATTAGCTCGCTTAGAGGAAATCGGCTTTGATACGGAAGGCCAACATCCTGATACAACTATCTTATTTATTGCACGTGGAAGCAGTGATGCGGGAGCGAAGGCTGATTTTTATAAAATCACCCAGCTATTAGCAGAAAAATTGCATGTCAAATCGGTAGAATGTGCCTTTATGGGCGTTACAACACCTACTGTACCAGATGGGATTGAGCATTGTGTTAAATCAGGAGCGAAACGCATTGTCATGCTACCGTACTTCCTGTTCACAGGTATATTAATGGAGCGAATGAAAAAGATGCGCGAGCAGTTTGGCGAAGTTCATCCAGATGTAGCCATTGACATTGCTGGCTACTTTGGCTATCACCCTGAATTGCAGCATGTATTAGTGGAGCGGGCAGAGCAAGCAATCAATGGCACATCAACAGGCATGCAAGATCTTGAAAACTATCGCGAGTACGCAAGAATTCACGGACCAGTGCATCACCAGCATTAAGGAGGACTGGTTGAGCGAATTCCTGTCTCCGCTGAGCGGAAATTTGGGTTTAATGAGCGCATTTGTGCCTTTGATGAGCGAAAACACAGGTTTGATGAGCGGATAAGGGCTTTGGAACTAGTTTCCATTTCAAAACAGCTCACACATTCGTATGAGAAATTATGGTTTTTCTATTTTCATTGCTTGAATAGGTTCAAATCGCCATGGTTGTGATTATAATTGTTTAATTAAAAAGTAATCACCCATTCATTGTAATAGGTGATTACTTTTTTAGGAGATGGATTACTAATTATCATTCTTTAGAAAAGTACTAGGCATCACAACAAGAACGACTGTCCCTTTCGCACAAAGCGTATCTTCAGCATAAATCTCGGCATCTACCTTCCATTTTTTCGGATGGATTTCTTCAACGGTTCCAACAGCTTTTAATGGAACATGCTGTGGTGTTGGTTTTAGAAATTCGACATTGAGACTAGCCGTTACAAAGCGTGGAGGCTCAGCGCCATCACCAATTTCATTCCCGTTTTTACGGTGCAAAGCAAGGGAGGCAGAGCCTGTGCCATGGCAATCCATCAATGATGCGAGAATTCCACCATATAGAAAGCCAGGAATCCCCATATATTTTGAGTCAGGTGTAAAAATAGTAACAGTCTTTTCTTCTTCCCAGCCTGTTCGAAGGTGATGTCCATCTTTATTTAGTCGACCACAGCCGTAACACCATGCAAAATCATCTGGGTAAATATCTTGAATTGCTTTTTCTACTATAAACTTTTCCATATTCCTTCCTCCTTTAAGTAAGTGCTCTACTATTTTATTATTCGCTTCTTTTTAATAAAAGTCAAAATATTCTAGTAATGTTTTTAACTTCAGTAAAATTTCTTGTCCAAAAAATTTAAAACTTCTTGTCCTTTTACATATGGGTAGTTGAAGTATTCAGGCCCTCTCTCACGCCAAATAACTTTAGTTTACATAATATAAATTATAGGAAGTTATATATCCTTAATAAGTATACTTTTAATATTGAGACGAAACGGAAAATAAAGCATTTCAAATTTAATTATTCACCATTCCAGTTTAAATTATCAAAGTGTTTTTATCATGCACAACTAATTCTCTACTATAAAAAATGCCATTTTGAAATTAAAATGGCATTTTTTATAGCTATCTAAAGAAATTTTTAATGGCGTCCATACGGATTTTGCTATAGCATTCCTCACAGCGAAAAATTTTACTGGTTCTTTCTTTTACTTGTCGAAATCTTAGTGAATCTTCATATACCCTAAATTTGTTTTTACAGCTCGAACACGTTACCTCGTAGTAAAACATCAGCATCCTCCTACATGACATATTACTTTTTAGTTGATTTATCGAAAATTATCATCAGCTCTCTCATATATTCTTGCTAGTTGATTTATTATTTGTACGCATAGTTTTATTTTAGTATGGTCATGCAAATAAATCGAATAAAAAAATCTACTCTGCCAAAATTGGATTGATTTCCGTAGCTTTTCCTGATAATTGGATAATATAATTAACAAATAAAAAAATTTTCACCACAAATTTTTATCATTTCTATTGGTGTTATATAACAATTTCTATTTCAGCCCCTTTTTTAATATTTAGCCTGCCGAAATATAATTTTGTACTTCATGTATAAATTTTCTGCGCTCACATAAAAAATATTGTCATTATTATAGCATTATAGAGTATAAGAAAGTGATTACTTATTCTGGATATCTCTTATAAGCCTTGGTAATTCTATTGTTATTTACGATATTTAAAATTCTGAATATTATAAAAATGGTATTGCAAATAAAATAATTTTCTCCTAAAATGACATCTAACATGAATTTGCTTCACGCTAATTCATCCAAATTAACAATTTAGGGGGATATTTATGCGTAGTGCTTCACTAGAAAAAAATGCAATTAACTTTGAAAAAATTAATCAAATGAAGTCCTTTAATACGTTTGTCAAAAAGAAAAATAAGCTATTATTCACAATTACCGCAGCATTTTTAACATTTTATATCTTTTTACCGATTTTAGCGTTTACAACTGTTCTACAACAGAGTGCAATTGGTTCCATTACTTGGGTATGGGTATACTCTGCTGCTCTCTTTGTGATGACGGTTATATTATGTACCGTTTATGGCAAATTGGCAGCAAAGCTGGATAAAGAAGTACAGGCAATTTTAGCAGAATATGAAGGAGGTCAATCATTATGAATTTAGTATCAGCGGGTTTTTTCCTTGGGATTGTTGGGTTAACATTAATCGTGACATATATCGCAGCGAAGCGAACGTCTTCTGCAAGTGATTTTTACACTGCTGGTGGCGGTTTGACAGGCTGGCAAAATGGCTTTGCGATTGCAGGTGACTATTTGTCTGCCGCAGCATTTTTAGGTGTATCGGGTGCAATTGCGTTAACAGGCTTTGATGGATTCTTTTTTTCTGTTGGCTATGTTGTAGCCAATTTAGTTCTTTTATATGTCATTGCAGAGCCAATGCGTAATTTAGGACGTTATACATTAGCGGATATGCTGACAGCTCGCTTCAATGAAAAGCGGATACGTGGTGTAGCAGCAACAGGCACAATTATTATCGTTATTTTTTATATGATTGCACAACTCGTTGGTGCAGGTGCATTAATTAAACTATTATTTGGGATTGAGTATTGGATTGCCGTGCTAATTGTTGGTGTGATGATGACAACATACGTATTATTTGGTGGCATGACGGCAACAAGCTGGGTACAAATTATTAAAGCAGGCTTACTATTATTCGGTACTGCCCTTCTTGCGATTTTAGTGTTCTATAAATTTGATTTTAATTTAGTGAAAATGTTTGATACAATCGCGGCAGATCATGGCAAAGAGTATTTAGTGCCAGGAATAAAATATACATCGACGATTGATTCTGTCTCAATGATGATGGCGCTTGTATTAGGAACGTCGGGATTACCACATATTTTAATGCGCTTCTTTACGGTAAAGGATGCGCGTACAGCTCGAACATCGATTTCATATGCGACTTGGATTACAGCGATTTTCTTTGCTTTAACAATTTTCTTAGGGTTCGGCGCGATGCATTTTGTTGGATTGGATGCGATTAAAGCATCGAGCGCTGCTGGCAACACGGCTGCCCCGCTTTTAGCCGAGTTTTTAGGTGGTAATATTTTATTATCGTTTATTAGTGCAGTAGCGTTTGCAACGATTCTAGCAGTTGTCTCAGGTTTAGTATTAACAGGTGCTTCAGCGATTTCACATGATATTTATGGTGAGATTTTGAAGGATGGAAAATTGACAGAGAAACAGCAAGTAATGGCGGCTCGCTTAGGCTCTATTTCTATTGCAATTGTTTCTATTATTTTGGCATTATTTGCTCAAAGCTTGAATGTATCGTTTTTAGTATCATTTGCCTTTTGTTTAGGGGCTTCAGCGAATTTACCTGTTATTTTGTACACAATTTACTGGAAAAAATTCAACTCAACTGGCGTTGTGGCAGCGATTATAACAGGCTTAGTTTCTTGCTTAGTACTTGGGGCATTAGGTCCAAACATTTGGAGTGAGACAGGATCAACAATTTTTGTTGGAAAACCTTTAGTAAACTTATCAGTACCAGCTATTATTACGATCCCATTAGGCTTCCTTGCTGGTTATTTAGGAACTGTTTTATCATCAAACAAGCAAACTACCCAACAATCAGAAGAAATTTTCAAAGAAATACGTGTAAAGGCAAATACAGGTATTTCTGTATCTGATGTATCACATTAATTTATCAAACATACGCACAAACCATGGCCATGCTTTGTGCGTATGTTTTGTATCTAGGGAAATTCTGATTAATCGAATTACTTATTCTGCTTATCATCAATCAACCCTTTAAAATATACGGTTTCTATTTTAAGACCATTGCTAGTTTTCTTAAAAACAAAAATGTGCCGAGATACTCCATTTACATAAAACTCTGAAGTCGATTGTTTCTGCCTCATTAGCGTTAGTGAAAAATACTTTTGACGTAAATATTGTCAAGATGGTTACTAATAAAATAAGGAAAAATGATAATATTGATTTCTTCACATATTCACCTTCTCTTTCTATTGTATTTAACAGCTAGCATACTTAAATCAACATCAATAATTCCCCTTTGTTATATAGCAATTATAACAACAACTCGAAAATATGATTTGTATTTTGTTTAAAATAAGAAAATATAGCAAACGAAAAATCGGTAATAGCTTTATCTGATTATCTATTTACAGTTTTAATATTGTTATAACACAAAATATCAGTTTTTGTATTTGTTATATCATATTAACTTGTCAAGGATACTGTTTGAAGTGAAGATCTAATTACTATTCTTCACACCCTAAAAATATTATAATAATATATTAATTTCTTGCGAAACACTTTTAAAAACATCATTTTTAAAAGACAAAAAAATCCGTCGAAAATAACAAAATTTTCTCTTTCAGGAACTAAAATTGTTTATCGTCATCGTTTTATACATTGATATATCAATATTTAGTAAAATAATTTCGTCTTCAAAAATACCTACTTCTCCTCTTTTACCCTATCATTTTTCTCGCTTAAGTTACTTTTCTAAAAATTTTTTTCACATAATTTTCTTGAAAACTATTGCAATTTTGTGAACGGTCAAATAGAATGAAAATTGTAAATTCTTGATAGAGCAATTTACGTACAAAATGCAGTAATTTTAGACAAAAATGGGGGGATAAGATTTATGGGGAATCAACAAAAGCATATTGACTATGACAAAATTGCGCAACTTGACTCTTTTAAACAACTAGTAAAGAAAAAGAACTCATTCTTATGGACGTTAACAGCTATTTTCTTAATTGCGTACATGTTGTTACCTGTGCTAACTTCTTACACAAAAATCTTACATGCCAAGGCAATTGGCGACATTACATGGGTTTGGATTTATTCAGCGGGCTTGTTTATTATGACTTGGAGCTTAGCACACCTGTATGTAGCGAAAGCTGGCAAGTATGACAAAGAAGCAAAAGCCATTATCGCAGAATATGAAAGGGGGCAACGTTAATGAATGGTATGAGCTTTACAGCGGTGTTTTTCTTCGTTGCCATCGTAGGTTTAACATTAGTTATTACTTGGTGGGCATCAAAGCGCACATCTTCAGCAAGTGATTTCTATACAGCAGGCGGAGGCTTAACAGGCTGGCAAAACGGTCTTGCGATCGCTGGTGACTATTTATCAGCAGCATCATTTTTAGGGATTGCAGGTGCAGTTGCCCTATTCGGCTTTGACGGCTTCTTCTTCTCTTTAGGTTATTTAGTAGCTTACTTAGTGGTACTTTATATCGTAGCAGAGCCATTACGTAACTTAGGCCGCTTCACATTAGCGGATATGATTACAGCGCGCTTTGATACAGCAAAAGTACGTGGTACAGCTGCATTAAGTACAATTACAATCGTTTTATTCTACATGATTGCACAGCTTGTAGGGGCAGGTGCATTAATCCAGTTATTACTTGGTATTGAATATTGGATGGCTGTTCTTTTAGTAGGTGTTATGATGACAGTCTATGTACTATTCGGTGGTATGACAGCAACAAGCTGGGTACAAATTATTAAAGCTTGTTTATTAATGTTAGGTACTGTTATTATTTCATTCTTAGTTTTAGCAAAGTTCGACTTTAGCATTGCTAACATGTTCACACAAATGGTAACGGTTACAGAGCATGGTGAAGATTATTTAAATCCAGGTTTACGTTATACAGATGGTCTTGATACTATTTCAATGCTGATTGCATTAGTATTAGGTACTGCTGGCTTACCGCATATTTTAATGCGTTTCTTCACAGTAAAAGATGCACAAACAGCGCGCTCTTCAGTTATTTGGGCAACTTGGATTGTAGGTATTTTCTATATTTTAACAATCTTCTTAGGCTTCGGTGCAGCAGCATTTGTAGGTAAAGAAGAAATCGTAACAGCGAATGCCGCAGGTAATATGGCTGCGCCACTTCTTGCAAAGGCCCTAGGTGGCGACATTTTATTCTCGTTCGTCTGTGCCGTAGCATTTGCAACAATTTTAGCGGTAGTAGCAGGTCTAGTGCTTTCAGGTGCATCTGCCCTATCACATGATATTTACGGTCAAATTATTAAAAAGGGTAAGATTTCTGAAAAAGAGCAAGTTATGGCTGCTCGTATCGGTTCAATTACAATTTCAATTATTTCAATCGTTTTAGCTTTAGGTGCACAAACATTGAATGTAGCCTTCTTGGTATCGTTAGCGTTCTGTATTGCGGCTTCTGCTAACTTGCCAGTAATTATTTACACAATTTATTGGAAACGCTTTAATACAGCAGGTGCAGTAACAGCAATGTTAACAGGTTTAATATCTGCATTAATTCTTGTAGCTGTATCTCCAAACGTTTGGGGTCCAGAAGGAAAAGCAATTTTTGTAGGTGAGCCATTATTCATGCTTTCAAACCCTGCATTAGTTTCTGTTCCACTTGGCTTCCTTGGCGGTTGGATTGGTACATTGTTATCAAAAGAAAAAGCAGACGAAGCGAAATATCGCGAAGTAGACGTAAAAGCAAATACAGGTATTTCTGTACAGGATGTTTCTCACTAAAAGCAAAAAGAGGTCATACAGAGCATATTCTGTATGACTTCTTTGCTTTTTTAATTAATATCCCCTACATATTATAGATGTACTTTTCCTGCTTTTATAAAGGCAGTTGTTTTTTCATCTTCTTTTATGTAAAATTTTTCTTAAAGAGGTGGTAGGATGAAAAGGCGTTATTTACAGCGTGGTGATTGGCAACGCATCGTTCATAGGGATTATCGACAATTACCTATTGAGGATGATTTTACAGACTATATCGCACTCCTTCAGATGCATGAAGTGACGGAGCCACTTAAGAAAAAATATGGCGACAAAGAGCTTTGTATCGTGGATGCGCACTATTCTTGGTTACAGCAGCTCCCTTTCAATGAGCATTTTGCGGTGACAACTATGTTTGATCAAAATGGAGAGGTTATTCAATGGTATATTGATATTACCAATGAGAACGGTGTCGAAAACGGCATGCCTTACATGGATGATTTATTTTTAGATATTGTCGTACTGCCAACAGGTGAAGTCATTCAAAAGGATAAAGATGAACTAGCTTGGGCACTTGATAAACAGCTCATCACCCAGCAACAATATGAGCTTGCTTATCGCACCTTCCATGAGGTGCTAGCGCTTATTGAAGAAGGCAGCTTCCCCTATTTTGATATGAGCTTAGTACACCGCAATCGTCTAGCAAATGAGGTGATAACATGACACAATCAAAAGCAAAGAAAAAACGTTTAGCGAAGCAGCGTGCAGGCGGTACGGACGTTACAAAACAACGCGGCACTGCCTCCTTCTCTACACATGAACGTAAAACAAAGACGAAGCAGGAAACGATTGACCAGACGTATAAAAAATACAAAAGACATTTTCAGGAATAAATTATGATGAAATTTAGATTAATTTTTATAGAGGTGAAAATATGTCATTGATTTGTTTAGAAGGAGCAAGTGCAGTAGGAAAAACATCAACTTCTAGGGAATTTGCCAAAACAACTAACACTTATACGCTCAAATGGTTAGAAAATAACAAGGCATAATCTTCAACTACTGATGAATCATAATAAAAATAACCCCAATCTTAATAAAGATAGGGTTACACTATTTATTCATTTGGATAAAGCTTTTGATAAGTTTCCATTGTATGTTGAATTAAATTCTTTAAAACATCGATATTAATATCAGCTAGTTTATTTACATAAATGCAGGCTTTACTTTTCGTATGCTTACCAAAGCCCTCTAATAGCGCATCTCTTTCCTCACCTTCATAGACTAAATAAAGACTGATTTTCGCCTTTCTTGGTGAAAAAGCAACTAAAGGGGCATCACCTTCACGTCCTGATGCATATTTATAGTGATAGCTACCAAAGCCGATAATACTAGGTCCCCACATTTTTGCCGGATAGCCTGTGACCTCTTCAAAAATTTCGAGTAATTGATAGGCATCTGCCTTTTTTTTATCACTTTCCACACTTTCAATAAACTCCACTACACTATTGTCGTTTTCTTTCATCTTCGGTTCACTCATATTCTGCATCTCCTAACTAGGTTTCTTTTTCTGTATCGCTAAAACGCCGATTGTTGCTAAAATGAAAAATGTACCTAACCAATCAATCCAGCCGAATGCTACACCTAAAAAGAGCACCGAGGTGCCTGCAGCAGATAATGGCTCTGCACAGGCGAGTAAGCTCGTCTCAGTTGGTGTTAAGTACTTGATGCTTTCTAAATAGCTGTAAAAAGCAAAGACTGTACCGAATAAAATGACAAAGGCTAAGGCAAACAGCCCCGAAATATGCCATTCCCCTTCGAATTTCCATGGTGCATGAACGAAGCTGAAGGCAATTCCACCTACGAGCATCCCCCATCCAACAACTAGCATAGACCCCCAGCGGCGCAACAAGGAAATGGGTTGGATTGTATAAAATGCTAAGCCGAATGCGGATAATATTCCCCAAATAAACGCTTCTTTTGAAATCGACAAGGAATTCACATTACCATGTGTAACAAGTAAAAATGTGCCGAACAAGGCGAATCCTACAGCTAAAAGCTCCTTCACTGTTGGCAAGCGCTTTGCTAAAGCAATAAAATAAGCTGTAACAATAGCTGGCCCTAAATATTGTAATACTGTTGCTGTTGCAGCATTGCCGTAATTAATTGCAGCTAAATATGTATATTGTACACCAATCATCCCGATAATGCCGAAAATAAGCAGTGATAAAATATCTACTTTTTGCCGCCAAATGTGAAAAATATGTGAGCCCTGTTGGCGATAAGCAACGGTTAATAAAATGAGCCCGCCAGCTAATAAACGCATCGTCGTTACCCATTCTGTGCTCATGTGTAACGTTTGGAATAAATATTGGGATACCGTACCAGAAATGCCCCAAAACAGTGCAGCAAGGAGAACAAGCACAATCCCCTTTCTGCGATTTTCTACTGCCATTGCTATCGTGCCTCCTTTACATCGCCATTTCAAGCTTGCGACGACGAATAATGAATAAGAAATAAGAGCTTAATAGCAAGCTAAACACACCGAATGTAACCCCCATCCACTGCAAACCAATTAAATCAAGCAATGCTCCAGTCGATAATAAAACAATTTGGAACAGCACTTGGTCTAGCATATTGCGAAAGGAGAAAAAGCGTCCATGATATTCCTTCGGCACTTGACGCTGGAAGATCGTCATGGTTGTTGGGAAGAAACAGCCTACCGTAAAGCCAAATAACGCAAAGGTTAATAATGCAAATAATTGAATATCTGATAAAAAGAGCATTAGCTCCATCAAGCCAATAATAAAGACTGACATAAATAAAATCGTGCCTGTTTTGGCGATTTTCGTTAAATGCTTAATAAATACTGCCCCTAGCATAAAGGCGGTTCCTTCTACCGCATAAATCATACCTGACAAGCTTTGTGATTGATGGATTTCGGTAATTTTCATAATGACAAGATTAAATGAGCCTAAAAATAAAATCGGAATAACCATTAACACCAGTGTCATTAACACAACTGGCTGCTCTTTTAGCATTGGGTAAACTTCTTTAAAGCTACCCTTGCTCTTTTCTTTTGTCTGCCTCTCTTTTGTCTGCTCCTGTAAATCCAGCGTAAAGGTAATGCCTAGCATTACAATATACATGACCATCGAGGCAATATATAACCATTTTACATCAAAATAGCTTAGTACTAAACCTGCCGCTGCAGTCCCAATAATACGTGAAATGGTGCGGGCATTCATATGCCAGCCATTTAGG
The DNA here is from genome assembly GCF_025291715.1 of Metasolibacillus sp. Taxonomy (GTDB): domain Bacteria; phylum Bacillota; class Bacilli; order Bacillales_A; family Planococcaceae; genus Metasolibacillus; species Metasolibacillus louembei. Next base: position 20,358 of record NZ_JAMBIZ010000017.1, on the reverse strand, counting down.
GTAATTAAATCGCGATCTTTCACAACCATTGGAATAACAGCCTGTAATGCAGGCATATAAAAGGCTGCTGCCAATTGCAGGCTTACTAAAAAGCAGAGCATCCAGATAACCGAGTTCGTTGCCAAAGCGACAAACATAAAAAGCACCGAGACAACTCGCCCTGCGCTCGCTACAATTAATACTTTCTTTTTACTTGATGAATCAATGATACGACCTGCTAATGGACCGACCGCAACACCTGCAATCATGCCGAGTGCTAATATAAGCGACTTATGAAAATCAGACGGTACCGTTTCCTGCATAAATGCTAAGTTACCGATAATGCCTGCCCACAAGCCTAAGCCGACGACAAATTCCCCTATTAATACAATCCATACATTTTTATTTTTCCACATGAATGAGCTTCCCTTCTATGATATAACGACTTCCGAAATAAATTGAATGATATAGTATTATGGGAGAAATGTCAATATAGCAAAAACGTCACCCTAGGATAAGTATATAAGCAAAGACTGCCTGAAAAGATATCCTCCTTTCAGACAGCCCTTTGAGTTACTGTTAGTCTTTCGGCAGTAACACGGCTCTTACTAATGCGCCGTCTACAGCTGTATCCACTTTTAGCGAGCCATTTGAATAACGGTCCGCTCTTGATAGGTTCAACACGTGAATCGTTTCCTGCACGCCACGCTCTGTTTCTAACAGCACATGATCCTGCGCTGTTGCAAGTAACACCGCATACACACGATGCGGATTCGATTTTAATTCTTTTAAAATGACGACACCACGTTTTGCACGATTGCCTACCTCAATTTCAGATAGCAGCATTCGCTTGATCGCTCCGCGCTGTGTCACAACGACAAGCTCCTGATTGCTCTCAGGGCTGATTAAATTAGCAGCGGCTAAGTATTCACCATCTTTTAAAACAATGCCTTTAACGCCACCTGTCTTCACACCTGTAACAGGTAATTCTTCTGCTGTAAAACGAATTGTATAGCTCGTATTGCTTGTTAATAAAATTTCCTGTGTAGGTGTTAACAACGAGGCATAAATCATCTCGTCAGTACCTTTGACATTCATTGTTTTAATAGGCTTCGAATAACGAGTGACCACATAATCTGCTAATGGCGAGCGCTTAATTTGCCCTTCCTTCGTTGCCGTAAAGATAAAAGTATCCTCTTTGTCAAATGACTCAATGCCAATCACTTCAATAATATATTCCTCTGCATCAAGCGGTACGATGCTTGAAATATGCTGCCCAAGGTCCTTCCAGCGAATATCAGGTAGCTCATGTACAGGCTGATAAATATAATTGCCTTTATTCGTAAATAACAATACATAGTGCTGCGTATTAAGTGTTGCTTCATATAATAAATAATCTGATTCCTTCATGGCAAAATCTTGTCCGTTCGACGCACTGTGAGAGCGTAGGCTTGTGCGCTTGACATAGCCATCCTTCGTTACTGTTACCACAACTTCCTCACTTGGTACAAGCACATCGAGCGTTAGCTTAATTTCCTCGATTTCTGCTTGGATAACAGAGCGACGTGGCTGCGCAAAGCGCTTGCGCACATCAAGCAGCTCCTGCTTAATAACACGGATTAGCTTTTTTTCATCATTTAAAATATTTGTTAGCTTATCAATTAATTGAATAAGCTCCTCTTCCTCTGTACGCAATTCGGTAATATCGGTATTTGTTAAGCGATATAGTTGCAAGCTTACAATTGCCTCTGATTGTATTTCTGTGAAATGGAATTTTTCCTGTAAATTATTTTTGGCATCGCGCTTATCACTAGAAGAGCGAATTGTTTGAATCACCTCATCTAAAATAGATAAGGCCTTCATTAAGCCTTCTACAATATGTAAACGATCCTTAGCCTTTGTCAAATCATAAGCAGTTCGCTTGCTAACGACTTCCTTTTGGTGCGCAATATATGCATCGAGCATAAGCGGCAACGTCATTAATGTTGGACGACGGTTATGAATCGCAATCATATTGAAGCTATACGTAATTTGTAAATCTGTAGATTTTAATAAATAATTTAAAATGCCCTGTGCCTGCACATCTTTTTTCATTTCAATAACGATACGTAAGCCAGTGCGATCCGATTCATCTCTTACATCTGCAATACCTTCTAAGCGTTTATCAGCGCGTTGTTCATCAATCTTTTTAATTAAATTCGCTTTATTAACATCGTATGGCAGCTCTGTAATCACGATTTGCTCTTTATTGCCTTTAATTTCTTCAATCGTTGCAGCCGCACGAATAATAATTTTCCCCTTACCGGTTTCATACGCTTTTTTAATGCCTTCCACACCTTGAATAATACCACCTGTTGGGAAATCAGGTCCTTTAATGACCGTCATTAATTCATCAACGGAACACCCTGGCTTGTCTAAACGCATTAATACAGCATCCAATGCTTCCTGTAAATTATGTGGGGGAATATCTGTCGCATAGCCTGCCGAAATCCCTGTGGAGCCGTTCACAAGCAGGTTCGGGAAACGAGCAGGTAAAACAACTGGCTCCATATCCTGATCATCAAAGTTTGGCACAAAATCAACTGTGCGTTTGTTAATATCACGCAGCATTTCCGCCGCCACCTGTGATAAACGTGCCTCTGTATAACGCATTGCAGCTGGTGGGTCTCCATCAACTGAGCCATTATTACCATGCATTTCAATGAGCATATGACGTGCCTTCCAATCCTGACTCATACGCACCATCGCGTCATAAACAGAGGAGTCGCCGTGCGGGTGGAAGTTACCGATTACGTTTCCGACTGTTTTTGCCGATTTACGGAACGGCTTATCGTGTGTATTGCCCTCATTAAACATCGCATATAAAATACGGCGCTGTACAGGCTTCAACCCGTCGCGTGCATCTGGCAACGCGCGGTCTTGAATAATATATTTTGAATAGCGACCAAAGCGGTCACCCATTACTTCTTCTAAAGGTAAATCTTGAAATTTTTCCGTTGTCATTCCTTAGTCCTCCTCATGATGGATGAATTCATTTTCTAAAATATTGACCTCATCCTCCATTCCGAAGTTAACATGTGTCTCAATCCATTTACGACGAGGCTCTACTTTATCACCCATTAATGTTGTTACACGGCGCTCTGCACGTGCACCATCTTCAATCGTTACACGAATTAATGTACGCGTTTCCGGGTTCATTGTCGTATCCCAAAGCTGATCCGCATTCATCTCACCTAATCCTTTATAACGCTGAATAATATAGCCTTTGCCAATTTTCTTTATAGCAGCATCTAGTTCATTTTCCGTCCAAGCATATTCAATTACTTCCTTTTTGCCTGCGCCTTTCGATACTTTATAAAGTGGCGGCAAAGCAATATATACTTTCCCTGCTTCCACAAGCGGCTTCATATAGCGGTAGAAGAACGTTAAGAGCAAAACTTGAATATGTGCACCATCGGTATCGGCATCAGTCATAATCACCACTTTATCGTATGCGGCATCCTCTACGGCAAAATCAGAGCCGACACCCGCACCAATCGCATGAATAATCGTAGCGATTTCCTCGTTTTTCATAATATCCTGTAGCTTTGCTTTTTCAGTATTGATAACTTTTCCGCGCAATGGCAAAATGGCTTGAAACGAACGGTCACGGCCTTGCTTTGCAGAGCCACCTGCTGAGTCACCTTCGACTAAATATAGCTCATTTTTCGCTGCATTGCGTGATTGAGCAGGAGTTAGCTTTCCAGACAACAGCGTACTGCCTTTTTTACTTTTCTTGCCGTTACGTGCATCCTCCCGTGCTTTTCGAGCCGCCTCACGTACTTGCTGTGCACGAATCGCTTTACGCACCAAGGATGCTGATAGTTCAGCATTTTCTTCTAATACATATAAGAGCTGCTCCGATACGACGGCATCGACGGCTGAACGCGCTTCGCTTGTTCCAAGCTTGCCCTTTGTTTGCCCTTCAAATTGCAATAAATGCTCAGGGATACGAACCGATACAATGGCCGTCAAGCCTTCTCGCACATCTGTGCCCTCTAAGTTTTTCTCCTTTTCCTTTAACAATCCAATTTTACGTGCATAGTCATTGAATACACGCGTCATGGCAGCCTTTGCTCCTGTTTCATGCGTGCCACCGTCACGTGTGCGTACATTATTAACGAATGATAGCATTGTTTCTGAATAGCCATCATTAAACTGGAATGCGAACTCCACTTCGATTTCTTGCTGCATGCCCTCTACATATTTAACTGGATGTAAAACATCCTTCTCTTCATTCAAATACGAAACAAATGCTTCAATCCCATTTTCATAATAAAATACTTCATGTATTCCTTCAGGACGTTCATCAATTAATTCAATTTTTAATCCTTTTAATAAAAAGGCAGATTCACGTAAACGCTCTGCTAACGTATCATAATTAAATTTCGTCACAGAAAAAATCGTTGCATCTGGTAAAAAATGAACGAGCGTTCCTGTTTCTTTTGTTTTTCCGATAATTTCAAGCGATGTTACAGGCTTTCCACCATCCTCAAAACGCTGACGATAAATTTGTCCATCGCGATGAATCGATACTTCTAAAAAGCTGCTTAAAGCGTTGACGACAGATGAACCGACACCGTGTAATCCACCACTTGTTTTATAGCCGCCTTGTCCAAATTTTCCTCCGGCATGTAAAACAGTGAAAATGATTTCAGGTGTTGGTTTCCCCATTTTATGCATTCCTGTCGGCATTCCTCGTCCAAAGTCACGCACGCTAATGCTGTTATCTTCATGTATGTTGACAATAATATGCGCTCCGAAACCTGCAAGTGCTTCGTCGACTGCATTATCTACTATTTCATAAACTAAGTGATGAAGCCCACGTCCATCCGTTGACCCGATATACATACCTGGTCTTTTACGAACAGCTTCTAAGCCTTCTAACACTTGAATCGCATCGTCATTGTATGCGATTGGTTGTTCTTTCACCAAAAAAATACCCCCTAAAAATACAAACAAACGTTCTTTTCTTTTATCGTACTAAAGAATAAGCTTAGCTGTCAATACGCTAAAGCCCTACACAAATAGATATTCTACCACAATTTTTCAATAAGTGCTTTACTTCTCTTATTCATATGAGCCGTGTATTTATTCATACATTACAAAAAATAATCAATCTACTATTCAATCAATAGGTAATCAGTGTATAATCATTATTACAACCTATTAGTACCAACTATCAATTTTGAAAGGAGCGTATATATGTCAATTGCTATAATTGTTATTTGCGCTTATTTAATCGGCTCCATCCCCTCTGCTTTATGGATTGGTAAGATTTTTTATCATACAGATGTTAGACAGCAAGGCAGTGGTAATTTAGGTGCAACCAATACCTTCCGTGTCCTTGGCAAAAAGGCAGGGATAATTGTCACAATTATGGATGTGTTAAAAGGAACTGCGGCTGTATTGCTACCGCTATTACCATTTTTTGCGGATGTGCAAATTCATGCATTAATTTTAGGTGTTGTGGCTGTCATAGGACATATCTTCCCTATTTTCGCCAGCTTCCGAGGTGGCAAAGCAGTAGCTACTTCTGCAGGTGTTGTACTAGGCTACGCATGGCCATTATTTTTGCTTTTATTTGTTGCCTTTTTCATTACATTGAAATTAACAAAAATGGTGAGCTTAACATCGATGATGGTTGCACTCATCGCCCTTATTTATAGCATAATCTATCTTGTATTAACAGGTGATTTCGCCTTATTTATTTTAATTGTCATTTTATTTACGTTTATCGTTTATCGCCATCGAGAAAATATTAAACGTATTAAAGCTGGCACAGAACCGAAAGTGAAATGGATTTAACTTTAAAATGCCAAGGTCTTAATTAGCAGCACTTTGGCATCTAACTAAGCAATTTGCTGTTCCTCATTTAGGAAATCCGCTAAAATAACATTATTAATGTATGTCGGGAGAGGTCTTCATGAAAATTATTTTGACGGATGCAGCTTTAAATTGGTTTCACACAGAAATGGAAGTACAGCAGGGTGATTATGTACGCTTTTATGCCAGATACGGTGGGTCATCGCCATTCCATGAAGGCTTTTCACTTGGTATGAATCGCGAATTACCACATGAAATTGGCGTAGAAACGATTGTGGATGGCGTTCATTTTTACATAGAGCGCAATGATGAATGGTTTTTCAATGAGCATGATTTGCATGTAGGTGTGAATGAAAAGCTAGATGAATTAGCATATGCGTACAAACAGGCATAAAAAAGCGATGCAACAGGCTCTTGTGGAGTCGTTGCATCGCTTTTTATTGTTCATTTATGAAAATATTTTCAAGAAGCTGCTGATGTGTGCCAACAATGATGCGGACATTGTCCAAATGATAAAATGTACTCGTAAAATTCATATCATATACATCCTCATTGGGCGAATATAAATAAATGGTTATATCATTCGCTAAAGCAAGTCCGAACTCAATATGACTGCCCTTCCCAGCAGGTAATAAAATGATTAAAAAATCAGCATGTTGAACCGCTTCTTTTTCTGCATTGCCAATACGTTGCAATTCCTCTAAATTGGCAGCACGGCTGTTTTGTGTCCAATCATACGTATGCTGAAAGCCTTTCGCTATTAATTGATCTTTTACATAACGGACATCCTCTATATTTTGAAAGCTGGAGGCAATGTAAAATTTTTTCGGTGTGCTAAATATGATATTCAATCTCCTCTTCAACAAAATCCCATTTGTATGGCGTTTCTTGGTATACGTAATAATTCAACCAGTTGTAGAACAGCAAATGCGAATGGGCACGCCATGTATTTTTTGGTGCTTTCGTTGGATCATCATTTGGGAAGTAGTTCACAGGCACTTCTACATTATCTGCCTTGGCGATATCTCGCTCGTATTCATCAGCAAGCGTTGTGGCATCATACTCTAAATGTCCTGTAATCATAATTTGCTTATTGTCCTTCGATTGTACAATAAAGACACCCGCATCGTCTGAATAGCTCAGCAAGCGTAAATCTGGATGTGCACGCACTTCATCAATTGATACAGATGTATGTCTTGAATGTGGTGCTACATATTCATCGCTAAAGCCGCGTACTAAATCTACCGTTAAATCCGTAATAACATGCGAGTATACGCCTGAGCATTTTTTCAGCAGCTCAAATTTACCAATGCCGTAATGATGATATAAAGCCGCTTGAGCGCCCCAACAAATATTCATGATGGATGTGACATTTAGCTTTGCCCAATCCATAATATCCGTAATTTCCTTCCAATAGATAACGTCCTCAAATTCCATGCGTTCAATTGGCGCACCTGTAATAATCATGCCATCATAGCGGCGGTGTTTAATCTCAGCAAATGTCGTATAGAACGTTTGCAAATGTGATTTTGAGACATTTTTCGATTCATAGGTTGCTGTATTCAAAAATGTGACATTTACTTGTAAAGGTGTGTTCCCTAATAAGCGTAATAATTGCAGCTCTGTTTTCTCTTTTTCTGGCATTAGGTTACAAACTAAAATGTTTAATGGACGGATTTGCTGTGTTCTCGCACGGTCCTCCTCCATCACGAAGATTTTCTCTTTTCTTAGTAGCTCGCCTGCTGGCAACTGCTTCGGAATATTAATTGGCATTGCTTTTCCCCCATTTCTTGAAATAACAAATCAATACAAAAAACCCTCACATTCCAGCATAGAGAATGTGAGGGTTTTGTAAGCAATCCGTTCACTCTTATCTCTCGGGAGTTCCCCCGCTGGAATTAGCACCTTTCTAATCAATGTTAGAGGTTGCTGAAGCGTCAACGGGCCATATCCCTCGGCTTCTCTTGATAAGTGTTTTTTTAATTTTGTTTATTGTAGCATTATTGAAAGCGTTTGACAATAGGGTTTAAAATACTATTGTCAATACACTACACTTCTTAAATCAAATTCCATACAATTTTTACAATCCCTTTTATATGAATCATGTTTTTTACTGATAATATATTAAAGTCGCCATCGTATAGCCGTCTATACGATTAACATCTAACATAACGTAATAAGAGCCTTTATCCCACAAGCTTGAAATATAATAACTACCGTCTGAACGTGTTTCCACATTACGTCCTAGCTCCTTAAGACCTTCTTTATAAAGAGTGTCATGGATAAGTTGTATTTCCGACCAATCACTATAACGGTCTCTATTAGGGAAGAAATCAAATCCAATCGCACCAAGCTTTTTATCCTCATAATAATATATCAATTCTGTTGAGTAACCATATTTCATTGCTGAGTAAACTAAAGTAGACACATTTCCCTTTTGTGATTTTCTAAGTAACTTTGCTGTTTCTGCTTTCTCAACTTGATTTATACTCATAGAAAAATCAATTTTTCGATTTTTATTTTGAGTGTTCTGTTCTTGCACTACTAAATAAGCATCCTTTACATACCCCTTGACATTTCCTTGTTTGATGTGTGACCAACCGTTGCTGTCCGTTGTATATACAAAAACTTTTGAGCCATTTTTCAGCATCGTTACTTTAGCACCTTTCGAATGTGCTTCTTTTCTGACAATTAATCCTCCTTCTGATTTCACATATTTTATTTGATTCACAGTTTGCTTTGATACTTTCGTTTCAGAGGTACTAGCTGATGCTTGAGCATCCCCATAATCCATAGCCGTTAGTGCAATAAAACATAACGATACTGCAATGACCCATTTGACGAACTTCATCCAACGCACTCCCTTCATAATATATTAGTTAAATTGTATCATAGGAGGAAACACTATCCTATTATTGAAATGTAAGTTACACTATTATTTTTAGTTAATAAAAAAACAAAGGGGTTTAGCCATGTTTCCAACATTAACAACAGAACGACTAATTTTACGAGAGATTGTACACGAAGATGCTGGCGATATTTTTGCCTATTTTTCAAACGAGGATGTCACAAAGCATTACGGTATGCAAGCATTGGAGGATATTGAACAAGCCGAACAATTAATCGAAGGGTTTACAAAAGGCTTTCAAGGAAAAAGAAGTATGCGTTGGGGTATTACAATTAAGGGGAATAATCGTTTAATTGGAACGATTGGCTTTAATTTATGGGTACCTGTTCATAGACGAGCTGAGGTAGGCTACGAAATACATCCTGATTTTTGGCGTAAGGGCTATGCATCCGAGGCGCTGGAGAAAATAGTAGAATACGGCTTTCAGGAGCTGGAGTTAACACGCATTGGAGCGACTGTTTATATTGAAAATACAGCGTCTAATGAAATGTTGTTGAAGCAGGGCTTTGAACAAGAAGGCACTTTGCGCAATTATATGTATCAAGATGGTTACGCACATGATGTCAATATATATGCGAAGATATAAAAAAGACAGGGGTGATTTCCCTGTCTTATTCAAAAAGCTCCTTCAATAACGTAAATGACTTGGCTCTCGCCTCTTCATCATAAATTGAAGCAGTGACCATCAATTCATCTACCTGTGTATCAGCAACAAATTTTTCAAGCTGTTCTTTAACCGTTTGTTGATTGCCGACAAACATATATTGACGCTGCTGTAGCACCGCTTGTTTTTCAAACGGTGTCCAAATTTCATCCATATCGTCAACTGGTGGCTGTAGCAAATCATGTGTACGGCGAATAATGCTTAAGAAAAGCTGATAATGCGTTGTCGCTAATTTTTGTGCTTCCTCATCTGTCTCTGCAATAATGACATTGACACATGCCAGCATTCTTGGTTTTTCCAATACTTCTGATGGACGGAATTGTGTACGGTAAATATCAATCGCCTGCATTAAATAATCTGGTGCAAAATGGCTCGCAAAGGCATATGGCATGCCGCGACGTGCCGCCAACTCTGCGCTGAATAAGCTAGAGCCTAACAGCCAGAGCGGAATATTGGCACCAAAGCCTGGATATGCTTTAATATGGTCTGTTTCTTTCGCATGTATTAAATAGCGCTCTAATTCTTCTATATTATGTTCAAAATCCTCAGCATCACGACGGCGCAATGCTCTTGCAGTGAACGGATCTGTACCTGGTGCACGGCCTAAGCCTAAATCAATACGATTTGGAAACATTGCATCAAGTGTGCCAAATTGCTCGGCAACAATGAGCGGTGCATGGTTTGGTAGCATAATACCACCTGAGCCAAGACGAATTTTTTTCGTTGCATTCGCTAAATAGCTAATAACGACCGCTGTTGCAGAGCTAGCAATCGCTCGGCTATTATGGTGCTCCGCTACCCAATAACGCTCATAGCCTAACTCATCTGCTAAAACCGCTAAGTTGCGTGAGCGTTGAAACGCCTCAGTTGTTGTCTGTCCCTCCGCAATCGTCACTAAATCTAGAACAGACACGGGAATATTTTTTAACAATGGAATCACCTCACACATTACTATAACGAAATTTGGAAATAGATGCTTGCAATATGCTTATATGCTAAAGTAAATCAAGGTTAAGTCATTAACCTTTTGGCTTTTTCTAGTTTACTTTGTTAAAAACTGCTGCAATGCTGCCATCTGCTCCTGTGCATGCTGATAGCCCATATTATAATTGCTATGGATTTGCGTTAAATTCTTTTCAAAGCTGTTCATCGCATAGTTCGGACGGAATAAAAATGCTTTGCCTTCTTCCTCAAGTTGCTCGCAATAAGCGAGTGTTTCGTTGTAACGCGCAGCACGCTGTAGCATGCGCTTTGCTAATGCGGGATAGCGTTTACCAAGCATTTTAATGGCAAATTTCGTTTGACGATCCAATGATTTTTGATAGCCATGTGGGCGTGTCAAGACAATGACATGCTTTTCGAAGCCCTTTTCCTCTGCTCTTGTAATAGGAATCGGGTCCGCTAGCCCACCATCATAATATGGAATGTTCTCCAATTTGATTTCAGGAAATAAAATCGGAATGGCACAGGTTGCTCGCAGCATCGTGCAAGCCTTATCCATTTGCAGCGCATCTAAATATTCAACTTCCCCTGTATAAGCATTTGTCACACCAATTTCAAACTGCCCTTCAAATTGCTCATATGTCGCCCAATCAAACAACTCTAGCTCATTTGGAATGGTATCATAGGCAAAATTCAGCCCGAACAAACTGCGCTCCTTTAAAAAGTTGTGCCAGCCGATATAACGTTTATCATGGCGATAGTTGGTAAATACGCGCAATGTACGCTCCTTTTGCTTCGATACGTAGGAGCAGCCGTTAATCGCACCAGCTGAAATGCCAATTATGTAAGGCATATGTAGCTTGTGCTCTAAAAAGGCATCTAACACGCCGCTCGTATAAATCGTGCGAAATGTCCCACCCTCTAAAATTAAACTAGTTTTTGTCATTTTGCTCACTCGCCTTTATCAATTGCTCAAGCTGTGCATCCCATGCATTGGTGAATGTGTTAAAAATGCGGATATCAAATGTATTTTTGTTTGTATCATGTAAAACATATTGAAAGCATGGCACATCGTGGATTTGTAATTCCTCTGCGCTATTGATAGATGTAATAAATGTCTCCTCATCATCATTTGACAAGGCAGCAACAATTTGCTCCTCTGTCCATACAGCCATTTTTTCGTGCGAAAGCTCGTCAGGAAATTCATCAAATTCCGCTAGCTCCCCTTGTAAAAACGCTTCGTGCAATGGGCTATAATACAATTCTTGCTCCATTTCCTCTAGCTGTTCCTCGAAAATACCCGCTGCTAGCTGTGTTCTGCCCTTTTCTGTCAATTGAATGGTTTCTTCCACTGTAATTAGCTCTGTTTTCTTCATTTTTTGCAGTAAATCTTCAATAAATAAAGCCTCTACTAAGAGCACATCCGCAACCATTTCAACATCTTGAAAACGCCCTGTTTGAAAGGTTAGGAGCATCATTTTCATTAAAATATCCATTGGGATGCGACGAATCGGCGTGTATTTCGCTAAAATTGTCTGAATGGGTATCGAAAATTGCTTTGTTTCTACAATTTCCACACCATTAGGACGCGGTAATTGCTTTTGAATTTGTCGTTCCAACTGTTGTAATTCCATAAGTCACTCCTATGCGCGGTAGCCATCCTGCGCTTTCACAACATCAAGCACATGCTGATACATTTGGCGCGTTTCTTGTTTCTTTGGACGTTTTGTAAACATTTCCGTGCTACCGACCATAATTAATAATTCGCGTGCGCGTGATAATGCGACATTTAAGCGGCGGTAATCTTGCGCAAAGCCGATGCTGCCTTGCCCATCATGATTTCGCACCATGCTAACGATAATGACATCCATCTCCATCCCTTGGAACTTATCGACAGAGCCTGTACGAATATGCAAATGCGGATACCCTTGCTCCACCATCTCATTAATGCGTTTTACCTGCTCCGCATAAAAGCTAATGACACCAACAGATTTCTGTGCATCCTGTGGCAATAAGCCTTGCTCCTTTGCCTGCTTTGTTGCCTCATTAATGGATGTTAACAATTCTTTTACCTTTTCTAGCTCTGCTCGGTTAAACAAGCTTGCCCCTTCCTTCATACGTTCTTCAAAATGGGCTTGGTCATGCGGGATATCAAGCCATAGCAAATGATTTTGGCGGTTAAATAAAGGTGTTTCAAGCAAATGGTCACGCGCTTTGTCTGAATCAGGTAAGCCACATTGCAGGGCATCATGCTCATTTTTATAAAATGGCACAATTGTCTCCATAATCTTTTCATGCATGCGGTATTGAATTGCTAGCATCGTTTTATTCGACTGTGGCAAGTTTTTATACAAGCGCTCAAACAATGATTCTTCTAACATTTTTTCAAGCTCACGCTTTTCCTCAAATGTATCGCTATTTTTAATGACTTGCTCTAGCGTTTCCTCGAAAGTTTCGTCCCCAATCAATGGTGGTAGCTGATGATGGTCACCAACTAAAATGATTTTCTTGCCCTTTAACATTGGCAGCAATAGCTCTGGCGGCGTTGCCTTCGATACTTCATCGATAATAACCACATCAAATGTTGGATAATTGTCCATAAATTCTTTGTTCGCCGATGCAACACAAGTTGTCCCAATAACGTTCGCATGCTTCACATACAGCTTGCGAATTTCCTCTAAATCATGCTCGCTTGCATTTGCCAGCATCGTTTGCCATTCGCTTTGAAGTTGCTGTGTGACAGGTAATAGCTCAAGCCTTTGCTCAGTTTTTGCGATTTCTGCTTGCATCGCTGTTATGCGTTGTTCGACTCCGGATAATGCTGCCTCCGGGTTTTGCTTTGTTAGTTGCTCAAGCTCTTCCCGTTCTTTTTCTAATGCAAGACCCGTGCTATTGATTTCTTTAAGCTGTTCCTTTAATGATTGGATAAGCTCATTGCCATGTGTAAGCTGCTCGTTGACTTGCTGTAGCTCCGCTGTTTTTGCTTCGTAAGTCGCTGTCAGCGTTGCCTGCTTCGTTTTTTGGTGTGCAAGCTGCTGCTTGCTGTGCTCTAAGTCGGTGCGCTGCTGCTGTAGTTCTTCAACAGTCACATCTATTGCTGGTACGTCTTTCAATTGTTGGAGCTTTTGCTGCAATTGCTGCTCTGTACTGCGCAGCTGTTGTACTTGTGTTTCACTCTGACCAAGCTGCTCTTTATATAAATCTACAAGCTCCTCTTTCAGCTTCGTAAAAATAAGCATAACTTCACGTAATAAATCCTGATATTTCACCTGTAGCTGCTCTACATATGCTTTACGCAATAGCACACCTTGAATTGAACGTGCGCCATTTTGAGCATTAATTTTTCGCTCTGCAAAGGCATGGCTGAGCTTCGTTAAAAATTCCTGCACCTCATTAATTGAGTACGTATGATTTGGTGGCAATGGTGGTGCTGTAACATGAATTTGTAATGTTTTTTCACTGTAAGCTAAGGCTTTTTCCAGCCGTTCACTTAAATCCTTAATCGGCTTATATGCCGCAATTTCAGGCTGCAGCTTGGATAAAGAGGCAAGAAGACGATCGATAACAAAGCTGCGACGTATTTGATGCGCCACAATGAAATCCTCTACATCCTGCACCTTTTTTAGCTCCGTAATTTGCGTTGTTAATCGCTCCATTGCCCCGTCATCTGGTGACAAGTGTTGTAGCTGACCGGTTACGCTTGCGAGCTGCTGCTCAAGCTGTTGCTTTGCTGAGCTTATTTCGGCAGCTTGAATCGCCTCGCTAAGCTGTGTGAGCTGCTCCGTATTCGATTGTTCTAACGCTTCTAGCTCTTGCACTGTTGGAAGCTCAACAAGCTGCTCTTGATAGGTAGTGATGCTTGCTGTTAGCTCCGCCTTTGATGCTTCTAGCCTTTCGAGCTGCTCCTCTGCTTGCTCACGCTCTTTTTTTAATGGGACAAGCTGTTTTTTCAGCGCGATGATTTTTTCTGTCAGTGCTTTAAGCTGCTCCTCTGCCTGCTTTTTGCGTTCAATGTCCTGCTGAAGCTTGATTTTTTCTTCCTGTAGCTGTGTGAGCTGTGCTTCATAATCAATAATTTCCTGCTCTAATAGCTGCTTTTTGTCCTGCTGCTGCGACACTTCAAGGCTAATCGCCTCATACGTTTGCTGCTGCCAATAGGTCGCAACATTTTCCTCAATAAACTTTTTGCCTTCCTCTTCGATGCTTTCCGTACGCCCGTAACGTAAAATGCGGATATCTTTGTTGGAAAGCAAGCGGCTTAGTGCATTATCAACCGCTAAATTCGACTGTGAGGCCACTAGCGTTTTCAAGCCTGCCTTGGCATTTTGATAACAAATTTCTGAAATAACGGTTGTTTTCCCGGTTCCAGGAGGCCCTTGAATCACATATAAATCTTCCGCACTCATTGCCCCTGTTACCGCTTTGCGTTGGAATTCATTTAATTGGTTATGAAAATCAAGTGTAACATCTGCATTGTGTGCGGCAATTACAGGCTTATCCTCAAATAAAATATTTTCTAAATTGGCATTTGCTGCAAGCCCTTCTTTTAAACGATCAAAGCCTTTTAACAGACGATTGAGCTGCGATTTTGTCGAGGCATTGCTGAAATCGATTGTATTCATCTCAAAATGCAGCTCATTTTTCCTCGCAAGACGCACCGCATCAGGCTTTAATGCAATTTCAACAGCACGTGCCCCGCGATTCACTTTGACAACCTCACCTAAATCAAGCTTTAAGCCACGTACACGAGCACTTAACCCTTTCAATTGCTTCCACTCTTTATCATTCATCTCACTACAAATGAATGTAATATGTGTGAAATCAGCATTCAGTGTATGCGTCGTAAATTTCGCTTCGATATCCTCTATATCCGCATTTTGATTCAGCACCTTCAAATAGCCTTCCCATGAGGTGATGCGTTTATTGACATAATCAAAGCGCTCCTGGGCAACAGGAAGCGCAGCAAGCGTTTCAATAAATTTATCCGGATATGTATGTCCACTAATGCGTGATGGTACAAAATGAATTAACAGCCTTTCACGGCGATTTGTTGCAACGGGTGTCCCCTTCCCCCTTGTACGGAAGCTTTTCGCAACAAGCCCATTTTTCAAATCAAATACGCAATCCATAATCACGACACGCTCTTGAAATTTTTCCTTTAAAACGCGGTTTTTTTCATTGTCAAAATATAGTGTTAACGCGAGCTGTGTTTGCTCAATCGCTAATTTTTCAATATAAACAATAAAGTTTTTTTGCAAACGAAAAAAGGCCTGTTCATCTTGAACATGCTGCTGAATGGCTTCACGTGCCGTATTCGTCAACAATATATGACATCGCACCGTTTCAACGGCAACCTTCTGTACCATGAACACCCCTCCCTTGCAAATTTGACACAAACATCATTATATCAAGAAACTCTATGTTATTAAATAAAAAAAGATGCGCTAAAACTAGCACATCTACTCCTGCACGCGCATATTTTCAATATATGCCGCATCCCACGCTGGATCAACCTTACTTAAGGAAATCGGACGGAAATTATCTTTTCGCACTAATGTATGTACTGTTTTCGCAGTCGCCGCTACAGTCCCATCCTCATGCAATACCTCATAGCCATATGTTGTACGCAAGCGTGAATGTGACTCAATCCACGTACGAACCGTCGCAACCTGTCCATAGCGGAGCGCCGCCTTATATTGAATCGACACATCGATGACAGGTGATAAATAGCCTTCATCCTCTAATTTCGTATAAGCAAACCCTAAATCATGAATAAGCTGTGCACGCCCGATTTCTAGCCAGATGATATAATTTGCGTGGTACACCACGCCCATCTGGTCTGTTTCTGCGTAACGAATTTCAATTTGTTTTTCTGATATATGCATTTTTGTCACCTCATGGTTTATCATACCGCGATTGGTGGGGGTTTGTCAGTTGGAAGGTGTTATGTTGAGATGATTATTTTTTGGAGGATTTTAGGTTGTGGTTTAGTGGTGCATCTTGGATATTTTTTCCTTTCTGTGTATAGAAGTGTATAGAAATGTTTTGATTTGGGGTACAAGTGGGGTACGGGTGGGGTACAAAATTAAAAATGGCGGCAGGCGTTAAAGGTTGTTTTGAACAAGTATTTCTCTCTTTTTGTTGACATCGCCCCTATATGCCTCTTATCTGCATATAGGGGCAATGTGTTATTTATATGTGCGATTAATAACAGCAGCTTGATAACTCAGCAGCTGCATGTCGTCGTATTTTTCGATGGCTTGATCCGTATGAACATCTGCACTGATAATGCCTTGATTACGTGCTTTTTTAAGTAGTGCTCTGATTTCTGCACGTCCTGTGTTCGTCAAAAACTCCACCCATACCATCTCCTTTTTCGGCTTATTTAGTGCCTCTAGCGCTTTTTGTACACGCCCCTTAAAGCTACCCCAACGCTTTTCATCTAAAATGCGGTGCGGGCAGTATTTGCCGCTCCAATCTTGATGCTTTTTGATACGTTCAACGCCCCAGCCAAATTGCTTTAGCAATGAAGCGATATATTGTACAGCATTTTCCTCCGCCGCCACATAACGTGGTCCACCACTTTTGCTGTAGCAAATTTCAATACCGATGGACTTGCGATTTCCTGCCCCCTGACCATCTCCACAATGCCAGGCGTTACGATTGAACGGCAAGCATTGGATGACCTCTTTATCATCCACAGCAACATGAAAGCTGACCTCATTATTGTTGTGGTTGTGGTAAGCTATTTCATTGGCAGCTGATGCATCGTTTGCTGTGTTATGAACTGTAATATATTCGGCAGTCATAGTAAAAGGAGATTTCAACGGATACTTACTACTGGACAGTAAATTCTGTTTGAATACATAGCTCATTTCGCATTGCCCTCCCCTGCTTTGTCTTTAACAATTGCCAGTAAATCTTGAATAAATTTCGGCATCCACAGACCCATTTTTGTACCATTTTCAGTGATACTGATAAATTCAAGTACGCAAAAGGCGATGGCAGCACCATCACCGGCATAACCGATACCAGGTATCACAAGCGCAATTAAATACACCGATGCAACCATCATTAAATAATAAATTTTGCGAATAAACCCATTGAATCCGACACGAGAGTTTAATTCTCGATTAATAGCAGCTTGCATTAACCCAGTAGCATAATCAAGTGCCATAAGCGCAATTAGCACCGTTACGGCCATACCTAAGCCACCTACTAAATAAGATATAACTGCTCCCACCGCACCACTCACTAAAGCTATGTTTTTTTCCATTTGAACACTTCCTTTTTACATAATAAAAAGGACGCATCGTATGACACGCCCTTCAAAATCCCAAACGCTTGGGATTTCTTTAAATTAAAGTCCAGTCTTCGGCCAACATGTCCGTTTGTGACGCTAGTCGTTTGACTGTGTTTCCATAGCATTTGTAGGTAAGACACTAACGATAATATGCTTATTAATGATTGCCCCACCGATATTAACAAAATTAATTTTTTGATCATTTAATGTCGCTGTAAAAGTTTCAACATTAAACTCTGCATTTTTTAAAGCAATTGCTTGTCCGTTGTTTAATTGTACTTGATAATCCATGTTACTCATGCTCCTTTTAGTTAATTTCTACTTGGCCCAGGTAGGAGCCGTTTTGTCTGAAAGTAATAAATTTTTTCCCGCCACTTGTGCTGTAAGCCATTGTATATCCATTTACACTCTCAGCATTATTAACCGATAGTCCTACTGTATATGCTGCCGAAAAATCGACTTGCCCGTGAAATCTTGTGAATGCACCAAGCGACGTTCTGCTACCTATCGCTATTTCTCCACTCGTTAATTCCATTATTTGATTTTGCCCAAAAACAATTGACCTATTACCACTGCCTCTTAAATACAAATTGTTACCTATCAATACATCTCTATTTACGTTAATAGTAGTTGCGCCACTTATATCCCCATTAACCATGACTGCTCCATTTAGATTGATTTTGTTTGCGTTGATTGTCACTGAGCCGGGGTCTAAATTAATATCTGTTATACTTCCACCTTTATCAACTTTTAAATTGATATTGTTTGACAGTTGAGTAATAGCGCTACTTGTACTATTAGATAAATTAGTAACTGATAGCTCAATAGCATTAGCACGCACATTTATAGCGGCTACTTCATTTGTAATGCGATTATTCACGCTTATGTTGATGTTATCTGCTTTAATATCTATAGCCGCAATGGATGTGTTTAATTGCTCAACTTCTAAAGTTATACGTTCGTTTGTATGAGTAATGGCGCTCCTAAACTCTCCGCCAACTTCCTCAATTTTTTCGCTTAATTCTTCTTTTGTTTCATCCACATAATCATTTGTATCACCTATTTTTTCTTCATGATTTGCGAATATATCTTCTGCACTTTTAGGCAATGAGTTACCAAAGATAACCGATGACGTAATCAGTTCATCATCGTGTAACACTTTTGTTTGCTTTAATATACGTGTACTCATTTCAATGTTTAGAGGCTCATAAATAAGCCATACACGTTCACCTATTTCACGTCCTACCAATTCGGGTATTGTTGTTTCAATGGCAAGCTGCGGTTCGTCCTGCAGCTTGCTTTTAGCATAATTTAACAATGCTTGTGAATCTGTAAAACGTTCGTCTTTGACTGGAGTTTCCTCGCGTATACCAAAAATCGCCGAGTTTGGAGATGTATACTCAACTGTTAAACTGTCCTTGCCAAAACCTCGTATAAACGTTGCTAGGTTGGTCGTATCCTCCTGTAGGACAATTGACGAGATATTATGATTATAACGATACTGATAGTCGTTATTGCCACCAATCTCTTTCGCAAAATGCAATTTTTTATTTGGCAGAATTTCGAACTCACATTCATGCGCTTTGCATATTTTTTGGACCAAGCGCACTACATTGTCATCGCCAAAGCTACGTATATAATTTGTGACGTTTGCTATAGCTGCATCTACTGTAAACGTCCATCCTGTACCACCTAACGCAAAATTCAGATGATTATTGAGTGTATGGCTACCCTCAAATGTACCATGTCGAAATGTTTTTAAATGGTCATAAAAAATACTTAATGCTGTAATCGATTTGCTGTGTACATTATCATTAAGCACCTTTACTCTAAAATCATTGCCATCTATAGTAACAACAGATTCTACCTTTAATAAATCGTATCCAGCATTATTTGTACTTGGATAACAAGTAAATGACACTGTAAAGGTGCCGTCTACGGATTGCTCCATTTTAAAATCATTGCCAATGTTTACTAAAGGCTCTGTTTGTGAGGTATCTAGTGATGTGACATAAAACAATTTATCACCGCCTTTACAAAGAATAGCCCTCCACTTAAAATGGAAGGCTGATAAATATTTGATATTAAGTTGTTAGTTACTTGCTCCACATAATGGGACTATTGAGCAGTCACTAGATTAACTAACTCGTTATATTGCGCCTCTGTGATGCGATCTCCCGCAAAAAAGACATCCAGCTTAAACTGCATGTCCTCTTTGTCTTTGTATGATTTACGATTAATCATTGATAAACATAATGTGTAAGTTGTCATATTGTTTCAAACTCCTTTTTAATTAGTGTTTTATAAACCTAGCTCTAACATCGTTACTCTTAGTTCTAAATCTAGTAAAAAATCATCCTGCGTTGGCTCTGTGGGTACATTTGTAATTTCGTCAATTTCCTCTTGTGTTGCTCCCTCGACCCACTCTGTACCATTCCAACGAGGTTTAAAATAGCCTTGTTCACTAGTGTCTAAATAAGTAGACACGTAGCCTTCTGGTATTTCCTCACCGTCAATGAGTATTTTATCCTCTCCAAATACAACAAAGCCGTTATCGTCAATTTTATATAATTTCATTTGTCACACCCCCACATAAAAGCTTCCATTTATACGTATTGTCCCTGTATGTGTTAAAGGGCCAATAAAAATACTGCCATCGTTACTTACTTGCAACGAAAATGTATTTCCATCGTCCGC